>NZ_JBIRYI010000001.1:718221-858354 GCF_044389675.1 Promicromonospora kroppenstedtii
CGTGGGGGGGGGGGGGGGGGGGGGGGGGGGGGGGGGGGGGGGGGGGGGGGGGGGGGGGCGGCCCCCCCCCCCCCCCCCCCCCCCAACACACCCCGTGCGCGTGCGTTTTCCAAGGCCCCCGTACGCAACCAGGATGTGTCCTCGTGGCCGCTCGAACAGGACATGCGATGCAAGAATACGAACGCCATCGAGCGTTGATCTCGGAACTTCTTGCCGACTCACCGCTGACATCCGAGTCGGTGATCGAAGACGTGCACCACCTGATGGTGGTCGGCGAAGAGCGTCTCGCCTTCGACACGATGTGCTCGTGGATCTACGAGGATGCGCGTGAGATCAGTGAGCGGTTCCATGCGAGGTTGGTTGCCACTGCCGGGGTGCTCGACTCGATGCGCTCGGTCGAGAGGCTTGACGAACTCGTCGCCAAGACGCCTGCTGGGCCACCACCCTCCGCACGATGAGACGCGAGCCGATCAGTGGACCGCGATGAACGAATTGATGACGCCCCATGGACCGTGAAATCGACCTCGGTGAGGGTGCGCGGATTGTCGTCCGCGGCATGGACGACGGCGGTTCGGTGGTCAATGCCGACGTCGAGCTGACAGTTTCTGACGGCTCTCGGGGGGCGGCGACAGTGCTGACGCTCGGCGAGATCGCCAGGCTGATGGACACCTACCGGGAGTCCGGCGACTGTCAGTCGGGCGCGTTCTTCCGGTCCCTGATCTGCTGGTTCTGAGCACGGGAACAGTCGATGCGCTGGTTGCCGTGTTTCAAGAGTTCGTCCGGACCGGACAGTATCGCTACGAGCTTTCCGAGCTGGTAGCTGAAATCACGTAGAAAGCAGGAGAATTGTTTGATGATGTGACGGTGGTGACGCTCACCAAGGCCGGCTGGCTTCCTGAGCGGTCGATTCAGATCGATCACTGGACCGCGCTGCTAGGGGCTGAAGGGGTCAAGGTGCACGCTGCTGCCGCCGCGTTTCTCGCGGAGTTCGGCGGCTTGACGGTCGAGAACGGCGGCCCGGGTATTACACGCGCTCGTGAGCCGTTCGCACTCGATCCTGAGGAGTGCGTCGGCGAGGGGGACAGATTCCTCGATTGGTCGCAGGATCTGGGCCACCAGATCGTCCCGGTAGGCGTGCTGGACCATGGGCGATTCTTCCTGGGGCTCGATGAACGCTCTGAACTGTATGTGGTTGAGGGTTTCGTGAGCACTTTCGGCCCGATGCCGCTTGCCATGGATCGCCTGGTTCTGGGAGTCATGCCTGAAGCCGTTGACGAAACGGCTGCTGATCGGTGACCTCACGTGCGTGCCGTGCAGGGGCCTCCCACTGGAGTGCGCAGGTCATGACCAAGGCGCCGCCTGACGCCTGCCACCGGGCGAACCTCGTCACGTGACCGGAAAGATCACCCGCTGTTTCGTCAAGAACTGGTGATTCTTACCCATACTCTCCTCTTCGTGGACATTCCGGACCTTGGTGGGGTGCGCCGATCGGCGGCGACGGTGTGGGGGCGTGCGGCACGGGGGATCCGGACGCGCGCGGGTACTGTGGTCGCCGCTGTGACGGCGCTGGTGGTCCTGGCGACGGGCGCCTCCGCCCTCGTCGCGACCGGGGCTGCGGACGGCGTGCTGGCCGCCATGGGCGACGAGCCCGTGCTGGAGTGCCCGGTCGAGGAGCCGAATCTGGTGGAGGCCTTGGCCACGGCGGCCCGATGCGGTCACGAGGTCGAGGCGCTCGACGAGAAGACCCCCTGGCAGTCGTCCTTCGGTCAGCCGTCCGGCCAGGTGCGGCTCGAGGTCGGCAGCAGCGCGGACGCGTCCGACGCCGACGGCGACGGCGAGTTCGAGCCGATCGAGACCGCGGTGGCCGAGGACGAGTCCGGCCGCCTGAGCCCTGCCGCTCCCGCGGTGGCCATGAGCTTCTCGGCGGGCGGCGAGGACGCCGCGACCGACCCGGAGGTGCTGGCGCGGATGACCTCCGCCGACGGCCAGGTGGTGGACGTCGAGGCGCCGTTCGAGCTGACCGACCCCATTGTCGAGGACGACCGCATCGTCTACCCGGACGTCCTGTCCACCGGCGGCAAGCCGTCGGGTGTCGACCTGGTCGTCGCGGTGAACGCTGACGGGTCCGGCTTCAGCCAGGTGCTGCGCCTCACCGACGAGGCGGCGGCACGCAACCCGCACGTGACGAAGCTCGACGCCGACCTCGGCTACGACGTGAGCGCCAAGAACGCCTCCGGCACCGGCCTGAAGGTCGCGCGTGAGCACGGGGCGTTCACCGTCACCGACCCAGACGCGGCCGAGCCCGAGACCGACGGCGCCGACCCCGAGGTGTTCCGGTCGTCCCGCCCGCTGGTCTGGACCTCCGAGGCGCCCGCGGAGCAGCCAGCCGCCGCGACGGCAGGACGGGCAGCGGCCCCCGGGTCCGCCGACCCGTCTCCCTCGGCGGCGCTCGACGAGACCGACCCGCTGGCGGGTCCACTCACCCCGGAGGCGGTGGTGGAGATCCCGACGGACGACGGCGCGGACACCGAGCCAGATGCCGTGGGCGCTGCGATCGAGGCCGCGGCGCAGGACGAGTCGACCGCCTTCCCGATGTTCGCGGCCCTGGCGGTCTCGGGCACCCTGTCCGAGGTCACTGCGATCCGGAGCGCGTGGCCGGACAGCGCGTCCTCGTACCAGTTCGACGGCGACGCGGGAGTCGGCCGCTGCTCGGCGCCCGACCCGTACGCCGGCTACCAGTGCGGCTCGACCAGCACGCACCGGATCCTCTACGAGTTCGGCGGCCTGAGCAGTGTGGGAAGCCTGGCGTCCGCGGACGTCACCAAGGCGGTCTTCAACATCAACGGCACGTTCTCGTACAACTGCGACAAGACCGGGGTCTGGGTGTACCAGTCCGGCTCGAACGCCGTCAGCAGCTCGACGACGTGGCACAACCCCGGCTCCTGGTCGACCCGCCTCGCCTCGGCACTGGTGACACACCGGTCGGGCTGCACCGGCATGGTGCGGTCCGTCGGGTTCGACGTCACGGCGGGCGCGAAGAAGGTCGCGTCGTCGAACTGGTCGTCGCTCACCCTGGGCGTCCGGTCGGCGAACGAGACCACGATGGTCGGCTGGAAGCGGTACATCGGCCGCAACGACGGCAACGGTAGTACCAGTGCGCGCGCGACCCTGTCGGTCACTTACAACCGTGCGCCCGGCGTCCCGACGAGCCTGACGACGTGGCACGGCACGGAGAAGTTCTCCTGCAAGACCGGCACCGACCGCCCGATGCTGCGCACCACGATCCCCAAGCTGTCCGTCTTCATCCGCGACCCGGACGGGAACACGACCAAGGCGCGGTTCCAGATCTGGCGGATCAACAGCAGCACGCAGGTCTGGGGCGCCTACATGTCGTCGTTCCAGTTCTCCGGGAGGACGCACACCATCCAGGTACCGACGGGGAGACTGGGCAACAACGTGGTCTACAGGTGGCGCGCGCTGGCCAAGGACTCGACGGGCCGCGAAGGCTCGTGGTCGCAGTGGTGCGAGTTCGGGGTGGACACCAGCAAGCCGAACCAGCCCACCGTCTCCGTCCTCACGTCGGGCGAGGGCGTCGAGGCGGCCTATCTCAACGGCGTCGAGACCGGTGGCGTCGGCCTGACCGGAAAGTTCCGCCTGGGGCCGAACGGCTCGACCGACGTCGCAAAGTACGCCTACTCGTTCGGGTCCCAGTCGTTCGACAAGACCGCCAAGGCGCAGGCCTCAGGAACCGCGACGATCTCGTTCACGCCCAAGACCTCCGGTCCGCAGACGCTGTGGGTGCGCTCTTACGACCGCGCAGGCAACCAGTCGGCGGCCGACCGCGAGCACGTGATCGACGTCGCCTACCCGGAGTCGACGGGCCTCTGGCGGTTCGACGAGGGAAGCGGGACCACGGCGTACGACGCCTCGGGATCGGAGGTGCTGCGCAATCTCACCCTGGGGACGGGCACCACCTGGGGCGACGGCCCGCACACCCTCTTCGAGTCCCGGGCAGGCGACCGGGCCCTGGGGCTCAACGGGGTGAGCAGCCAGGCTGCTGGGCCCGCAGTCGTCTCGTCCGCCAAGAGCTTCGTCGTCTCGGCGCACGTCCGGCTCGACCCGGCGGCGGCAACGAACCTGCAGCACGTGGCGCTCTCGCAGAACGGGACGACCAATCCGGCGTTCACCCTCGGCTACCGCACGTCGTGCGCGGCCACGGGCAACCAGCCGTGCTGGTCGATGATGATGTACCAGTCGGACACCTCGAACCTGTCCAACGTCGCCGCGCAGTCGAGGATCACCCCGGTGCGGGGCGAGTGGGTCCACCTGACCGGTGCGTACGACGCCGACACGGACAAGGTCTCGCTGTGGGTGTGCGAGATCGGCACCCCCGACGTCCCGTCGCCGGCAGAACCCGTACGGGCCGACTCGTCCACCACACTGACCGCGCCGTGGGCGTCGACCGGCTCCTTCAACGTGGGCCGCCGCACCATCGCGGGTGTGTCCGACAACTACTGGCACGGTCAGGTGGACAACGTCCGGGTCTTCGACGGGCAGGTCGTGGCGGAGAACAAGATCCGCCGGCTGTGCCAGGGGGCGGACGACACCGACTTCGAGGGCGGCGCTCCGACGCTGGACCCGACCCTCAAGGACAAGTCGGTCGAGGAGCTGGGCCAGTGACCGCACGAGGAGCGGGTGGAGACGTGCGGAAGCTGACGAACCAGATGGGAACAGCGGTGACGAGGATGGGTGCGCGGGTGCACAACGGTCTGACCAGGGCCACGGTCGGCACGGCACGAAAGGTCCGGTCGGGATGGCGCACCGGAGCGCGCCGCGCCGGTCTGGTGACCGTCGCGAGCGGTCTGGCCCTCGCCCTGGTCGTCGAGCCTGCGCTCGCGGCCGGCCCGCACGTGGGCATCGACTGCCAGATCAGCGCGGTGGACCAGGAAACGGCGCTGGAACTGGCGGACGCCTGCGGGCAGGACGTGGAGATCACCTCGGCCCTCTCGCCGTGGTCGACGTTCACCGCGACCGAGGACGGCACGGTGATCCAGGAGATGACCGCGACCGCCTCGCGCACCGCGGTGACCGGCACCTGGGGACCCGTCTCGACCCGGGTCGTCGACGCGGACCCCACCGACGGCGTGCTCTCCGTGGCGGCGCCCGTCTACCCGATCATCCTGTCGGACGGCACCGAGGGGGTGCCGCTCGCGACGATCACCAAGGACGGGCACGAGCTCACCTACGACAGCCCGTTCGACCTGACGGAGCCGGTCGTCGACGGCGACACGGTGACCTATCCCGCCGTCGCCGGCAAGGGCGCAGACCTGGTCGTCACCATCAACCAGGACGGCACGGGCATCTCGACGGCGCTGCGGATGGCCGACCGCGCCGCGGCCAAGCGCGCGGACGACGAGCTCGGCCTGGGCGAGCTCACCTTTCCCGTCACGACCTCGGCGGGCCTGACCGTCACGCGGAACGCCGCCGGCGGCTTCGACGTCGTCGACGCCTTCGGGCAGGACATCTTCCGCGCTCCCGAGCCGAAGATGTGGGACTCCTCTGCCTCCGGCGCACCAGACGAGAGCGCTGCGGAATCCGGTCTGTTCAGCTCAGGTGCCACGCAGCCGGACACCAAGGCCTCTGAGGGGCCGACGGCTGCCGCGCGGTGGGACCAGATCAGCGACGAGGACGCCGCCGACCCGGCGGCCCGCGCGACGGCCCCGCTCCTCGGGGACGAGCAGATGTCGATGCCGGTGGACCTCGTCCCGGCCAGGGCCCGCCACACCACCGGCGAGCCCGCTCCGGCGTCGTCGGCCGACGCGGACACCCTCAGCGGCGCCGCCGCGCCCGGCGTCGACCTCTCCGGTGGTCTGTCCGTGGGTGGCGACCCGCTGGAGACTGCGGGTGGTTTCGGCTCCGCGGGTTCGACCGAGACCTCGACGGTCGGTGTGCGGATCCGCCCGGACCGCGACTTCCTGCTGTCGGACCCGGACACGGTGTTTCCCGCGCTGATCGACCCGACGGTGACTTCCGCGGGCAACGAGTGGATCATGACCCACGACGGCACCGTCGGCGCCAGCGAGTACATGTTCGAGGGCAACCGGGGCGTCGGGCTGTGCGACGTCGCGGTGGTCGCCTCCTGCGTGGAGACGACGCGGAACCGGCTCGGCTGGCAGTTCGCCGACCTCGACCATCTCGGGCTCCTCGAACCGGCTGACATCTCGTCGGCCACGTTCAGCGTCTACGGCGAGCACAGCTGGGACTGCACGGCGCGCACGATCCGCCTGTACGGCACGAAGCCGATCGACGCGGCGTCGAACTGGGAGACCTGGGGCAAGCCCCCGTTCGGTACGGAGCTGTCCCGCGTGACGGTCGCGCACAAGGAGGCGTGCGACAACGCCGGATGGGTCGACTTCGACGCGACGACCGGTGCCAAGAACCTGGCCTCGACCGATACCGGCACGCTCAGCCTGGGCCTCGTGACCCTCGACGAGACCGACATGACGCTGGGGTGGAAGAGGTACCGGCACGACGCCAAGCTCACCGTCGAGTACGAGCCCCCGGCCGTCTCGCCGGACGCCGAGGGTTCCGACCTGGCGGCACGTACGGAGAACCTCGACCCGGCCCAGCAGGCCGCGGACGACGCGGCGCCGGACGCTGTCACGCCGACAGCGGAGCCGGTGGCGACCCCGCCGGAGCCGACCGCCGACCCGGCGCTCGTCCCCGTGCAGGACGCACCGGAGGCCGCCGAGGCGACGCTCCCCGTGCCCGAAACGCTGACCGCGGTCCCGGACTCGGCACTGGGCGGACTCGACCTGAAGATCGGCGCCCCAGCTCCTGCCGCGGGTACGCCGGAGGCTTCCTCAGAGGTGCACGTCGAGGTCGCCGACCAGGCCACGGCCGTCGGCGCCGGAATCTCCGGCGTGCTCCTCGACGTCACCGACACCTCCGCCGAGGCCCCGCCGGAGAGCGGAGTACGGCAGGTCGAGGTGCAGGTGGACTACGACGAGTTCACCGACCTCGCGGGCGCCGACTGGTCCGGTCGCCTCGGCATCGTCCGCATTCCGGAGTGCCACGCCACGACCCCGGACCTGGAGGAGTGCTCGCCCACGCCGGTCGACTCGACGAACGACGTCGAGCAGGGCACCGTCACCGCGACGCTCGATCTGGCCGCTGCTGGTGCCCCGGCTACCGCAGTGGCCGGTGCGGAGAAGTCCGCCGCCGCGGACGAGAACGCCGCAGAGGCACAGGTGAGCACGCTCGCAGCCACCGGTGGCGACACCTTCGCGGTCACGGCCGGCACCAGCTCCGGGGCCGGCGACTGGGGTGCCACCCCGCTGTCGTCGGCGTCCTCCTGGTCGGTCAGCGGCGGCACGGGCTCCCTGGGCTGGTCGTACCCGATCCAGGTTCCGTCCCCGGCGGCCGGACCCTCGCCTGAGCTCGCGATCGGGTACTCCAGCGCCTCCCTCGACGGGCGGGTGTCCAGCACGAACAACCAGTCCTCGTGGGTCGGGGACGGGTGGGACATGACCAGCGGCTTCGTGGAGCGACGGTACGTGCCGTGCTCCGAGGACCGCGACGAGTCCGGCGGGCAGAACCCGAACAACGCCAACCGCAAGACGGGCGACCTGTGCTGGGACAGCGACAACGCCTTCCTGGTGTTCAACGGGACGTCTTCGGCCCTGGTGAAGGACGACAACTCCGCGACCACTGACGCCATCGAGTGGCGGCCGGAGTCCGACGACGGCACCCGCGTGCGCCAGTTCGGCCGCCCCACGGGCGACGCCGCCAAGACCGACGCCGGCTGGGCAGGGGAGTACTGGGAGGTCACCACCACCGACGGCACCAGGTACTACTTCGGCAAGGACCACCGGTACTCCGGCGACACGCTGGCGCAGAACTCCCGCTGGACCGTGCCGGTGTACTCCAACCACCCGAACGAGCCCGGGTACCAGACCGCGTTCAAGGACTCGGGCCGCGTGATGGGGTGGCGGTTCAACCTCGACTACGTCCGCGACACGTCGGACAACACGATGACCTACCGGTACGCGAGCGAGAGCAACCGGTACGGCGCGAACAACAACACGGGTGCGACCCGCTCCTACACCCGCGGCGGCACGCTGGACTGGATCAGCTATGGCACCCGCGCCGGGTCCGAGCCGGTGGACGCGAACGGGGGGAGCGTCCCGAACCTGGTCGACTTCGCCGTCGCCGAGCGCTGCCTGGCGGCGTCGACGGACTGCGAGACCGCCGACCGCGGGACGACGGCGGGCGCGGTGCGTTGGCACGACACCCCCGTGGACCTGGAGTGCTCGTCGAGCACCAGCTGCCCGGATGTCCGCAGCCCGGCGTTCTTCTCGACCAAGCGCCTGACGACCGTGGTGACGAAGGTGAACGTCGGCGGCACGCTGACGGCCAAGGACACGGTCGCGCTGACCCAGAAGTGGCGCGACCCGGGCGACGGCACGGGCCGGATCCTGTGGCTCGACGCCATCAAGCGCACGGCCAACGGCCCCAGCAGCTCGACGTCGGACGACGTCGTCTTCGACCCGATCCGGTTCACAGGCAGCGACCAGATGCCCGGACGGGTTGCGGACACCGTCGTCGACGGGCTGCCGGTCATGAACCGCATCCGGGTCGCGGGGATCACCACCGAGACCGGTGCGGCGATCTCGATCGAGTACACCCCGACGGAGTGCACGGCCGATGTCTACAAGCCGAAGCCACAGGGCTACCTGGATCTCAAGCAACAGCAGGACAACCAGTCACGATGCTTCCCAGTGGTGTGGCACCCGTGGGGCATGCCCGAGCCGCGGAGCGAGTACTTCCACGCCTACATGGTGTCCAAGGTGACCCAGTCGGCGGGCCAGACCGGTGCGTTCAGCGTTCCCGTCGTCACCTCGTACTCGTACGGCAACGGCATCGAGTGGGCGCGGATCGACGACCCGCTGACGCCGAAGAAGGACCGCACGTACTCGGTCAACCGCGGGTACAAGACCGTCACCACGACCACGGGGTCGGGCTCGGTCGCCGCGAAGACGAGGACCCGGTACCTGCAGGGCACCGGCGAGGAGATCAACCTGGGGCTGGACTCGGTCACCACCCGTCATGTCACCGACCACGAGCGGTTCGCCGGGATGCCGGTCACGAGCACCGTGGTCAACGGGCAGACCGAGGTCTCCAAGACGATCACGATCCCCGAGGCGGAGGAGACGGCGAGAACGGGTAGTACCGGGACGGACGACCTGCTGGTCGCCACCCGAACCAGCCGGATGGACGTCTACACCGCGTCGTACAAGGCCGACGGTTCGCAGGAGTACGTGACGCGTACCGACACCCGGTACGACGAGAACGGCCAGGTGACCCAGGTCGACGACTACGGGGCGTTCTCCGAGACTGCCGAGGACAACACGACGTCGGACGACCTGTGCACTCGCACCACGTATCTCACCAACGACGAGAAGCACCTCGTGGTGCCTCAGCAGACCGAGACGGTGAGCGTGCGGTGCTCCGTCACGCCGAGCCGGCCGGCCGACCTGGTCGGCGTGTCGCAGATCAGCTATGACGGGCTCACCTACGGCTCGGCGCCCACCAGGGGTCTGCCGACGAGCGTGAAGACGAACGACAAGGACGGCGTTCTCAACGACGACTCCCCGACCGTCCGCACGGTCTATGACGGCCGAGGTCGTATCAAGAGTTCGACCGATCCATTGGGGCGTGTGTCTGAGACGCTCTACGAAGAGACCACTCATGGCGTCCCTGCCACGGTGACCACCAAGAGCCCGGACCCCGATGGCCCGGGCGATGGAGACGGTGACGGCGTCACACTGACCGAGCATGTCTCGACCACCACTCTGGATCCGCTGCTCGGCGTCCAGACGACGGTGAGTGACGCGAATCAACGTCCCACGAAGGCGACCTACGACGCCGCCGGACGCCTGCTCTCGGTGACCTACCCGGACCGCGAGGGCAAGTCGGCGAACGTCACGTACGCGTACTCGACGTCGCGTAACGGCGTGAACACGGTGACCACCAAGACGCTCGCCGCGGACGGAGTCAAGTACCACGTCTCCGTGGCCCTGTACGACGGGCTGCTGCGACCCATTCAGACGCAGACGGAGTCGCGGGACGGTAACGAGGAGGCCGTCAATGGCCGCCTCGTGACCGATACGGAGTACGACGTCAACGGCCGGGTCGCGCTCACCACCTCTGCCTGGTTCGCGACCGGCAGCCCGAGCACGACCCTGGTGGGCGCCGCCGTCGAGCCGGAGTCCAACACGGTCTTCACGTACGACGGACTGGGACGGGTCCGGACCGAGGCCCTGTTCGCGGGGACGCTCTCGAACCCGTCCTACGAGCGGTGGCGCACCACCTCGTACTACGACGGTGCCACGACCACCGTCATCCCTCCGGACGGCGCGACCCCGACCCAGACCGTCGTCGACGCCCGCGGCCGGACCGTGGAGCTGAGCCACTTCCTGCGTGACCCGGTGGAGGACGCTTCGGTTCGCACGCTGGCCGGCGTGCTGGACCTGGACGAGCAGACGACCCGGTATCACTACGACGGGGCCGGTCGGCTGGATGAGGTGCAGGACACCGACACCAACAAGTGGGCCTACAAGTACGACAAGCTCGGCCGACAGTACGAGGCCGTCGACCCGGATGCCGGCAAGACGACGACGGAGTACGACGACGCGGGTCAGGTCACCTCGGTGACGAATGGCGCGAACCAGAAGGTGTTCTACACCTACGACCAGCTCGGGCGTCGCACGACGGTACGGCAGGACACGGAGACTGGCGCGCTGCGCGCCAAATGGACCTATGACGTCTTGACCTCCCACGCGGGCACGAACCCGCCGTCGGCCAAGGGTCAGGTCACGAGCTCGACGCGCTTCGCGTCGTCGGCTGATGGCGGCGGCGAGTTCGTCACGGCCCTGACCGGGTTCGACGCGGCCTATCGTCCGACCGGCACGGTGACCGTGATCCCGACCACGAACACCAAGATGGCGGGCCTTTCGGGGACCTACGAGCAGAAGGTCACCTACACCGCGGACGGGCAGGTCGCCTCGACCACATACCCGGCCGCCGGTGGACTGAGAAAGGAGACAGTCACCAACCACTTCGACGACGAGACGAGCGTCGCCGAGTGGATGGGTGGTGGGTTCGGATGGGGCACGTACGTCGCCTCCAGCCGTACCGACGTCTTCGGCCGGCTGTCCTACCTCGACCTCGGCAACACCTACGGCACCGTAGTGTCCTACGCCTACGAGGTCGGCACCAGCAGGCTCACGAACGTGAAGCTCGACCGCGAGCGGATCGGTGGTACCGAGCTCGACATCAGGTACGCGTACGACGACGCCGGCAACGTGCTCAGCGCCCAGGACAAACCCACGGCGGTGGGCCGCGCCGCGGACAAGCAGTGCTACCAGTACGAAGCAATGCGACGTCTGGCCGAAGCATGGACGCCGGCTTCCGGCGACTGCGGGCTGGCGAGATCGATCCCCGCGCTGGGTGGAGCTGCCCCGTACTGGACGTCGTTCAAGTACGACGCAATCGGCAACCGTACCGACGAGACCTACCGCACGCGCGGCCTCGCGGGTGACATCGATGGTGGGGAGACCACCGAGATCGGCTACGCGTACGCGGGCAGCCGGGACCTCAACGCGGACGGCGACTCTACGGATGTGGGCGAGTTCGCCGGGCCTCACGCGGTCACGGCCATTACGACGGACGGGCCCAGTGGCAGCACGGAAAGGTCGTTCACGTACGACAACGCGGGCCGGACGCTGACCCAGACCCAGGACAGCGACTACCTGACCACTAAGCTGTCCCTGGGCTGGGACCACGAGACCGAGCTGGCCTCGACCAGCCTCGCCACCACCGTGTACCCGGAACCTGAGCCGGGCTCCGGGGACGACGACAGCGACGGCGACCAGTCCTCGGGCACGGGGCCGGACCGTGGCACAGGCACGACGACGACGGCCGTCGGCCGCAACCTGTACACCGCTGACGGGGACCGCATCGTGCGGACTGCGCCGGACGGTTCGATCACGGTGTATCTCGGTGGTCAGGAGATCACCAAGGCTGCGAACGGCAGCGTCACCGCCGCTCGGTACTACAGCTTCGCCGGGCAGACGGTCGCGATGCGTACCGCCAACGGGCTCGGTGGTGTGACGTCGCTGATCAACAACCCGCAGGGGACGTCGCTGGCGTCGGTGCACAACACCAACTGGACCACCGCGAGCGTCGCCAAGCACTACACGCTGCCGTTCGGTGAGCAGCGCGGTGAGGACTCTGCGCCTGGCGACCACGAGTTCCTGGGCAAGGTCCGCGACGAGGCCACCGGCCTGACGCTGGTGGGGGCGCGCTGGTACGACGAGACGGTCGGCAAGTTCCTGACCGTCGACCCGGTCATGGACCTGACCGACCCGGACCAGTGGAACGCGTACTCCTACGCCAACAACAACCCCACCACGTACTCCGACCCAACGGGCCTGTGGTGGGAGGCGCTGCCGGTCTCCAACATGGTCAAGAACAGTGGGACCGTTGCACCCGCAAGTACCTCTAATGGCATCGCTGGCGGACCTTCATGTCGATACGCCTCATGCGACGGGACTAACACGGGAGGTGAGTTTGAGGACCGCTATTTCCGGGACGGTGCCGGCTCTAGGCTCGCCGAGGCCGTAAAGGCAGAACGGACTGCCCAGTACTGGGCAGGCATTACTCCCGAAGGGCGGGCGCTGGAGGACGCTGTGGCAGCTGCCCAGGGCCAGGTCCTTCCGGACTGGGCGCACACAGTGCTCGACTTCATTGGCCTCGCACCGGTCGTCGGCGAGCCAGCCGATGCACTCAACTGTGCTGCTTACGGTCTTGAAGGCGACGCAGTCAATGCGGGCCTCTCCTGCGGAGCAACAATCCCCGTCGCTGGCTCTGCCTTTACTATCGCAAAGGGCGCAAAAGGTGCCGTCGATGTCGCGACTGCAGAGAGGGCTCTCGTAGCCGCACGAGACACCGCCGATGCTGCGGCGAACGCCGGGTCTCGAAAGGCGCGGCCTGGCGTTAGCGAATCCTTGGTTACTCCTGCGGGCAATCTTTATAGGCATAACAGTGTTAAGGGATCCACGGTTCCCCCAATTCATCCCAGGGTTCAGGGGATGCTGGATACTGTGACGAATCGTGGAGAGGGGCATGGCCGGTGTGGAATGGTTTTCTGTCTTTCCGAAGCGCTGTATGAAGGGGACGACCCAACGAACGGCGTTGCAGCCGCTATACTTGTCCGATCACCGAACAGTTCGAGTGTCGGTAAGGGGATCGGCCCGTGCCCGAGTTGCGAGGTCCTTAGGGATGGGTTTGGCTTGAATTTTGTGACGGGAGAGGGCTGATGTTCGACGAGGTTACCGACTCGACACTCGCCAAATATGGCTGGTTCCCTGGTCGGTCTGTGCCCATTGATTCTTGGGTGGAGACGTTGCGCAGCGAGGGGGTCGAGGTGCACCAAGCTGCTGCCGTGTTTCTCGCGGAATTTGGCGGCATTGTAACGAAGCGCGAAGGTCCGGGCATCACGCGCGCTCGCGAGTCGTTCGCTATCGACCCCCAGGAATGTGTAGGTGAGGGAGACAGGTTCGTCGAGTGGTCGCAGGATCTTGGTCGTCAGATCGTGCCGGTTGGCATACTGGACGGTGGGCGATCGTTCTTGGGGATGGACGAAAACTCCGAGCTCTATTCAGTGGAAGCTTGGGTGGCGACCTTTGGTCGGATGCCTGTTGCTATGATTCACCTGGTTCGAGGTGTTATGCCTCAAGTGATAGCTGAGGCGGAAGTTTGATGATTCGAAGGGCCGCAGTGCTTGTTTTTTCATGCTGTAACCTGCTGCATCCGGCGCTGTGAGTTTCAATTCGGCGTTGATGATTTACTCGCCACGGGCTCGATGTGTGGAAATCCGTTGCCTGTATTGCCGAGTCGGGCGGGTCAATAGTTCTGGGCTGGCAACCATTTGCGTGAGTGCGACTAGTCGCTGACCCAACGATTCGCGACCGGACCACCCCACAACCACCACCCAAGGCCCACACCCAGGACGAGACCCACCCCCGCGAGACGGTAGGTTCTTCTCCGTGACATCCCCGATCGACCGGATCCGACCGGCCGCCACGACAGCGCGTCAGGTCTCGGACCTCGCAGTCGCCTTCGGCCTCACCATCGTCCCAGGTCAGCCCGCTGACGCCGCGGTTACCTGCGTGGCCTCGGACAACCGGGTGGTCCAGGACGGGGACCTGTTCGTGGCCCTGCCCGGCGCCCGCGCGCACGGCGCGCAGTTCGCCGCGGACGCCGTCCGGCGGGGGGCCACCGCGATCCTCACGGACGCGTGCGGGGCCGAGCTGATCGGGGCCGGCAGCACCACGCCGGTCATCGTCGCCGACGACCCCCGCGCCATCCTCGGCTCCGTCGCCGCCTGGGTGCTGGGCAACCCGGCCGAGGACCTGATGACGTTCGGCGTCACCGGCACCAACGGCAAGACCACCACGACGTACCAGCTCGACCACCTGCTGCGGGCGCTGGGCTGGATCGGCGGCCTGATCGGCACGGTCGAGACCCGCTCCGGGGACCGCGTTATCGCCAGCACCCTCACCACGCCCGAGGCCGCCGACCTGCAGGCGCTCCTGGCCGCGATGCGCGAGGACCACGTGCGCACCCTCGCCATGGAGGTCTCCTCCCATGCGCTGGCACAGCACCGCGTGGACGGCGTCGTGTTCGGCGTCGCCGGGTTCACCAACCTGACGCAGGACCACCTGGACTTCCACGGCGACTTCGAGTCGTACTTCGCCACCAAGGCCGAGCTGTTCACGCCCGCCCGCGCGCGCCGCGGCGTCGTCACCGTCGACGACGCCTGGGGCGACCGCATGGCGAACGAGGCCCAGATCCCCGTCGCGACGCTCACCACCCTGCCGGACAAGGCCGCCGACTGGGTCGTGACCGATGTCGCGCCGCACGGCACCGGGTCCGCCTTCACGCTGACGCACCACGACGGGCGCACGCTGCGCACCTCCACCTCGCTGCCGGGCGGCTACAACGTCGCCAACGCGGCCCTCGCCGTCGCGATGGTGCTGGAGGGCGGCTCCGACATCCGCGACGTCACCGACGCCCTGGCGGCCGCCGACGGCCTGAGCGCCACCGTGCCCGGCCGCATGGAGGTGCTGGCCACGGCCCCGCGCGTGGTCGTCGACTTCGCGCACAACACCGAGGCCCTGGAGCTCGCCCTCGCGGCCCTGCGCCCGACGACGACGGGCCGGCTCGCTGTCGTCTTCGGCGCCACCGGCGACCGCGACCCCGGCAAGCGCCCCTTCATGGGCGCTGCCGCAGTGCACGGCGCCGACGTCGTCTACGTCACGGACGACGACCCGCACGACGAGGACCCCGCCAAGGTGCGCACCGAGGTCCTGGCCGGGACCGGCGTCGACGCGCCCGGCGACGGCACCCCCGGCAGCGGCACGCCCGGCACCGTGGAGACCGCGGACGACGGCGCCTCGCGTACGGTGGAGGTCCACGAGGTCGCCCCACGCGCGGACGCGATCCGCGCCGCGATCCTGGCGGCCGGCCCGGACGACACCGTGCTGGTGGCCGGCCGCGGGCACGAGACGATCCAGGAGATCGCCGGCGTGGACCACGTGCTCGACGACCGGGTCGAGGCGCGCGCCGCCCTGGCGGCCCGCGGCGCGTGACCCGAGCAGGACGCGCCGGGCGGAACGCCGACGGCGCAGCAGCATCCCCAGCAGGACCCACGCAGGAGAGGACGACACAGGCATGATCGAGCTGACTGCGGCACAGGTCGCCGCAGCCACCGGCGGGCGGCTGCACGCCGACCCGGACGTCACGGTCACGGGGGCGGTGATCATCGACTCGCGCGAGGCCGGGCCCGGTGCGCTGTTCGTGGCCCTGCCGGGGGAGCGGGTGGACGGGCACGACTTCGCGGGCCGGGCCGTCGCGGCGGGTGCCGCGCTGGTGCTGGCGGCCCGCGAGCTCGACGGCCTGCCGACCGTCGTGGTGGACGACCCGCAGGCGGCCCTGGGCGAGCTCGCCCGGTACGTCCTGGCGACGGTCCGCGAGGGCGGCGACGGCTGGCCCAAGGTCGTGGGCGTGACCGGCTCGGTCGGCAAGACCACCACCAAGGACCTGCTCGGGCAGCTACTCACCCCCGAGGTGAGCGGCGAGGACGCCATCATCGTGCCCACCGGCTCGTTCAACAACGAGATCGGCCTGCCGCTCACGGTGCTCCGCGTCACCGAGCAGACCCGGTACCTGATCGCCGAGATGGGCGCCGACCGCATCGGCAACATCGCCTACCTCACGCGCATCGCGCCGCCGAACGTCGGCGTCGTGCTCGCCGTGGGCGTGGCGCACGTGGGCCACTTCGGCAGCGTCGAGGCCATCGCGAAGACCAAGGCCGAGATGGTCTCCGGCGTCGTTGACGGCGGCACGGTCGTGCTCAACGCCGACGACCTGCGCGTCGCCGCCATGGCCGGCCAGGCCGCGCCCGGCACGACCCTCCAGACCTTCGGCACCATCCCCGCCGCCGACGTCCGCGCCGAGGACATCACGGTCGACGCCACGGGCCGCGCCAGCTTCACGCTCCGGATCGCGCCGTCCGCCGCCCCGGCCGGCGACACCGAGCAGCGCGCTGACGTCGCCCTCCAGCTCGTCGGGCCCCACCACGTGAGCAACGCGCTCGCCGCGGCCACGGTCGCCCTGCGCCTCGGGGTGACCCTGCCCGACGTCGCGCAGCGGCTCACGGCCGCCACCGCCCGCAGCCCGCACCGCATGGCCGTCACCGAGCGGCCCGACGGCGTCACCGTGATCGACGACGCGTACAACGCGAACCCCGACTCGATGAAGGCCGCCCTGCGCACCCTCGCCGTCATGGCCGGGCGCACCCGCCGCTCCGTCGCGGTGCTCGGCGAGATGCGAGAGCTCGGTGACGGTGCGCGCGCCGCGCACGACGAGATCGGCCGCCTCGTGGTACGGCTGAACATCAAGCAGCTCGTCGTCGTCGGCGACGGCGCCTATCACATCCATGAGGGCGCCATGCAGGAGGGGTCCTGGGGGTCCGAGTCGATCTTCGTGCCCGACCTGGACGCCGCCCGCGCAATGCTGGACGAGTCGCTGGAGCCCGGCGACGTCGTGCTCGTGAAGTCCTCGCTCGGCTCCGGACTCTGGGAGCTCGGCGACCACCTGTCGATGGCTCTGACCGCTAAGGACAACAACAAGTGATCGCGATCCTGGTCAGCGCCTCGGTGGCGCTGCTCGTGGCCCTGCTGGGCACTCCGGTCTTCATCCGGTTCCTGGTCCACAAGAACTACGGCCAGTTCGTCCGCGAGGACGGCCCCACGGGGCACTTCACCAAGCGCGGCACGCCGACCATGGGCGGCGTCGTCATCATCGCGGCCACGCTCATCGGGTTCGCGGCCTCGATGCTGGTGTCGGGGCGGCTGCCGAGCGTGTCGGCGCTGCTCGCGCTGTACCTCATGGCGGGCCTGGGCCTGGTCGGGTTCCTCGACGACTTCACCAAGATCCGCAAGCAGCGCTCGCTCGGCCTGACCGCGCGCGCCAAGCTGATCGGCCAGGGCATCGTCGGCATCTCGTTCGCCGTGCTCGCGCTGCAGTTCCCCAACGAGAACTCGCGCACCCCGGCGTCCACCAAGATCTCGTTCCTGCGCGACACCGAGTTCGACCTCGCGTTCGCCGGCGCGACCGTGGGCCTGATCCTGTTCGTGATCTGGGCCAACCTGCTGGTCTCGGCCTGGTCCAACGCGGTGAACCTGACCGACGGCCTGGACGGCCTGGCCACCGGCGTCTCCATCATCACCTTCGGCGCCTACGTGCTGGTCGGCATCTGGCAGCTCAACCAGTCCTGCCAGTTCCTGGCCACCGCCGGTCCACGCTGCTACGAGGTGCGCGACCCGCAGGACCTGGCGATCGTCGCCGCCGCCGTCACGGGCGCCTGCGTCGGCTTCCTGTGGTGGAACGCCAACCCCGCCAAGATCTTCATGGGTGACACCGGCTCGCTCGCCCTGGGCGGCGCCCTGGCCGGCCTGTCCATCCTGAGCCGCACCGAGCTGCTCGCCGTGCTGCTGGGCGGCATGTTCGTGCTCATCGTCTCGTCCGTCGTGATCCAGGTCAGCTCCTTCAAGCTGACGGGCAGGCGCGTGTTCAAGATGGCGCCGCTGCAGCACCACTTCGAGCTGTCCGGCTGGGGCGAGGTCACCATCGTGATCCGGTTCTGGCTCATCGCCGGCCTGCTCGCGGGCCTCGGCATGGGCATCTTCTACGCCGAGTGGGTGGCCTCGTGACCGAGGCCGACACGTACGGCACGGTCGAGCCCCGCGTCCCCCTCGCGGAGGCGCGCGTGGTCCTGGCCGGGCTCGGCGTCACCGGACGGTCTCTTCAGCGCGTGCTCGAACCGCGCGTGGCCTCGCTGGTCACGGTGGACGACAGGGCCGACGACGCCGACCACGGCCGGCTCGACGCCGACGGCGCGGCCGCCGTGCTGGCCGAGGCCGACCTGCTCGTGGCCTCGCCGGGCTTCCCGCCGCACCACCCCCTGGTCGCCACGGCGCTTGCCGCGGGCGTGCCGGTGTGGAGCGAGGTCGAGCTCGCGTGGCGCCTACGGGTCGACCGGCTCGGCACCGACGCACCGGCCCCGTGGCTCGGCATCACCGGGTCCAACGGCAAGACGACCACCGTCGAGATGCTCGCGGCCATCCTGCGGGCCGCGGGCCTGCGCACGGCCGCCGTCGGGAACGTGGGCCGCTCGCTCGTCGAGGCCGCCCTGGACCCCCTGCTCGACGTCGTCGCGGTGGAGCTGTCGAGCTTCCAGCTCCACTTCACGCACACGATGTCGCTGCAGGCGGGCGCCGTCCTCAACGTCTCGGCCGACCACCTGGACTGGCACGGCTCGCTCGAGTCGTACACGCGCGACAAGGGCCGCATCTTCGAGCGCGTCCAGGTGGCCTGCGTCTACAACGTCGCGGACCCGACGACGGAGGACCTCGTGCGCGAGGCCGACGTGGTCGAGGGCGCCCGCGCCGTCGGCTTCGTGGTGGGCACCCCGAGCCCCGGCGACCTCGGCCTGGTCGACGGCGTGCTCGTCGACCGCGCCTTCCACGCCGCCCACGACGACCCGGACCGCCGCAAGAGCGCCGCGGAGCTCGGCACGCTCGCGGACCTGAAGCAGCTGGGTGACCACAACGGCGTCGTGCCGACGCACATCGTGGCCGACGCCCTCGCCGCCGCCGCCCTGGCGCGCGCGCACGGTGTGCCCGCGTCCGCCGTCCGCGACGGGCTGCGGTCCTTCGGCCCGGGCGAGCACCGCATCCAGCGCGTCGCGGAGGCGGGCGGCGTCACCTACGTCAACGACTCCAAGGCGACGAACGCCCACTCCGCGGCCGCCTCGCTGGCCGGTTTCGCGCACGGCACCGTGGTGTGGATCGCGGGCGGGCTGGCCAAGGGCGCCACGTTCGACGACCTGGTCTCCTCCCGCGCGGACCGCATGCGCGCCGCCGTCGTGATCGGCGCCGAGCCCGGCCCGCTGGCCGACACGCTGGCCCGACACGCGCCCAAGATCCCGGTTGTGGTGATCGATCCCGGTGACACTGAGACCGTGATGCGCCGGGCGGTGACGGCGGCGCGGGACCTGGCACAGCCCGGGGACACCGTGCTGCTGGCCCCGGCGGGCGCGTCGCAGGACCAGTTCACCTCGTACGCCCACCGCGGCGAGGAGTTCGTCCGCGTGGTGCGTGACCTGACCACCACGCACTGAGCGCGGGAGGGGCAGGGGATGGCCACGACGACCACGGGCCGCAAGGCGCCCGACCGCCCGTGGCTGGGCGAGTGGAACTCGACGGTGACCAGCTACTACCTGCTGGTGGGCACCACGGGGCTGCTGACGGTGATCGGCCTGATCATGGTGCTGTCCAGCTCGACGGTCACCTCCATCGCGGAGGGGCAGTCGCCGTACGCGGCGTTCCTGGTCCAGGCGCAGTACGCGCTGATGGGCCTGCCCGTGCTGGTGGTCGCCGCCCACCTGCCGATCCGCTGGTACAAACGGCTCGCGCTCCCGGCGCTCCTGGTGGCGCTGGTCCTGCTGGTGGCCGTCATCTTCATGGGTGAGGTCACCAACGGCCAGCAGAACTGGCTGTCGTTCGGGCCCGTCCGCTTCCAGCCCTCCGAGCTGGCCAAGCTCGCGCTCGCCGTCTGGCTCGGCACCGTGCTGGGCCGCAAGCAGGCGCTGCTGGGCAGCTGGTCGCACGCGATCATGCCCGCCGTGCCCGGGGCGGTCGTGGTGATGGGCCTGGTGCTCGGCGGGGGCGACCTCGGCACGGCGCTCGTGATCGGCCTGCTCGTCGCGGGCGCGTTCCTGGTGGCGGGCGTGCCGCTGTCGCTCATGGGGCTCGGCAGCGCGATCGCCGCGTTCGTCGTCGGCTACGTGTTCATCCTCCAGCAGGGCTCGGGGGACCGGCTGCGGCGCATCATCGCGACCTACGGCGCGGAGTGCGACGCCGCCTCGGAGTGCTACCAGTCCCTGCACGGCCTGTTCGGGCTGGGCACCGGTGGGCTGTGGGGCGTCGGCCTGGGCGGCAGCCGCGAGAAGTGGAACTACCTGCCCGAGGCGCACAACGACTTCATCTTCGCCGTGATCGGCGAGGAGCTCGGCCTGTTCGGCACGGTGCTGGTGCTCGCGCTGTTCGCCGTGCTGGGCCTGGCGATGAGCCGCGTCATCCAGCGGCACAAGGACCCGTTCGTCAAGGTGACCACGGCCGCCGTCGGCTGCTGGATCGTGGGCCAGGCGTTCGTGAACATCGGCGTGGTGATCGGGGTGCTCCCGGTGATCGGCGTGCCCCTCCCGCTGGTGTCCGCGGGCGGTTCGGCGCTGATCACCACGATGGCCGCGCTCGGGATGGTCATATCCTTCGCCCGGACGGAGCCGGGGGCTGCCAAGGCCCTCGCTGCACGCGGTAGCGTCGTCCGCAAGTCACTGGCCGTGCTGGGCGGCGCGGTCCGGAGACGGTAGAAATGTGCACGGCGGTTCGATCTGTGGCCAGATCCTCCACAGCGGGCCGGCGCGCGATCGATTCGCCCGGGTACCGGGCGACGACCAGAAGGTGATGATGAGCTCAGCAGCTGTGTCGGTGGTGCTCGCCGGAGGCGGGACCGCCGGTCACGTCAACCCCCTGCTCGCGGTGGCCGACGAGGTGCGGCGCCGCCAGCCCGGCGCGCGCGTGCTCGCGCTCGGCACCACGACCGGCCTGGAGGCCGACCTCGTGCCGGCGCGCGGCTACGAGCTGCGCCCGATCCCGCGCGTGCCGCTGCCGCGTCGCCCCAGCCCCGACCTGCTGCGGCTGCCGGGCAGGCTGACGGCGGCGGTCCGGGCCGCGGAGGACGCGATCGACGAGATCGACGCGCAGGCCGTGATCGGGTTCGGCGGGTACGTGGCCACCCCGGCCTACCTCGCCGCGAAGCGCAAGGGCGTGCCGATCGTCATCCACGAGCAGAACGCGCGCCCGGGCCTGGCCAACCGGCTCGGCGCCCGGTGGGCGTCCCGCGTGGGTCTCACCTTCGCCGGCACGCCGCTGCGCGGCGGCGTGCTCACGGGCCTGCCCCTGCGGCAGGCCATCGCGGCCCTGGTCCAGGAACGCGAGGCCGATGCCGCCGGCCTGCGCGCCCGCGCCGCCGCCGAGCTCGGCCTCGACGCCGCGCTGCCCACCCTGGTGGTCACGGGCGGCTCGCTCGGCGCCCTGAGCCTGAACCGCGCCGTGTCCGGCGCCGCCGCCCAGATCCTGGCGGCCGGCGCCCAGGTGCTGCACCTGACGGGCAAGGGCAAGGGCGACGAGGTCCGCGAGACCGTCGCCGGCGTCGACCTCCAGCGTTACCAGGTGCGCGAGTACCTCGAGCAGATGGAGCTCGCCTACGCGGTGGCCGACCTCGTGGTCTGCCGCTCCGGCGCGGGCTCCGTCGCCGAGCTCGCCGCGCTCGGCATCCCCGCGGTCTACGTGCCGCTGCCGATCGGCAACGGCGAGCAGCGGCTCAACGCCGCCCCGCTGGTCGAGGCCGGCGGCGGCCTCCTGGTGGACGACGCGGACGTCACACCGGCCTGGGTGGCCCAGAACGTTCCCACGCTGCTCGCGGACCGCGAGCGGCTCGGTGTCATGGCGAAGGCCGCGGGGTCGGCCGGCACCAGCGACGGCGCGGCTCGTGTCGTCGATCTCGTCGAGCAAGCCGTACGGTCAGCAGGTACCGACACCACGGAGGTCAGGTCATGAGCACCACGGTCACGGATCAGATGGCGGATCAGGTCGCGAAGCTCGGCCGCGTCCACATGATCGGCATCGGTGGGGCGGGCATGTCCGTCGTCGCCCGTCTGCTCGCCGGTCGCGGCGTCCCGGTGCAGGGCTCCGACGCCGCGGAGTCCGAGGCGCTGGCCGCGCTGCGGGAGGAGGGCATCCAGGTGTGGGTCGGCCACGACGCCGCCCACCTCGGCGGCGCGGACACCGTGGTGATCTCCAGCGCCGTGCACGAGGACAACCCGGAGCTCTCCGCGGCCCGCGCCCGCCGCCTGAACGTGCTGCACCGGTCGCAGGCGCTGGCCGCCCTGATGGAGGGCTCACGCGGCGTCGCGGTCGCGGGCGCACACGGCAAGACGACGACGTCGGCCATGGTCGCGACCATCCTGCGCGAGGCGGGTCTGGACCCGTCGTACGCGATCGGCAGCACGGTGCGCACGGCCAACGGCTCGACGCCGGGCGGCCACCTGGGCTCGTCCGACGTGCTCGTCGCCGAGGCCGACGAGTCGGACGGCTCGTTCCTGAACTACACGCCCACCATCGCGGTGGTGACGAACGTCGAGGCCGACCACCTGGACCACTACGGCACCCCGGAGGCGTTCAACGGCGCGTTCATCCGGTTCGCGCGCCGCCTGGTGCCCGAGGGCTGGCTCGTCGCGTGCGCCGACGACGAGGGCTCGCTCTCGGTGGGCGCCACCATCTGCGCCACCGGCGGCCACGTCATCACCTACGGCACCAACGACACCGCGCGCGTGCGGGTCACCGACATCTCCACGACGCCGGAGGGCACCACGGCGGTGCTGCGCGGCGACATCCTCGGCACCAACGAGCAGGTGGCCGACGGCGCGGGCGTGTCCGGCGACGTGCCCGGCATCCCAATGCGCCTGTCGGTGCCGGGCAAGCACAACGTGCTCAACGCGACCGCGGCCGTCATCGCGTCGGTGCTGCTGGGTGTGCCCGCAGAGCGGGCGGTCGCCGGGGTCGAGGCGTTCATCGGCACGGGCCGTCGCTTCGAGGAGAAGGGCGAGGCCGACGGCGTGCTCGTCGTCGACGACTACGCGCACCACCCGACCGAGATCAAGGCCGTGCTGACGGCGGCCCGCGAGATCGCCGACGGCGGCCGCGTGCTCGTGCTGTTCCAGCCGCACCTGTACTCGCGCACCAAGACGTTCGCCGACCGGTTCGCGGCCGAGCTGTCCGCCGCCGACGAGGTGGTCGTGACCGACATCTACGGGGCCCGCGAGGAGCTCGACCCGACGGTCACGCCCAGCACGATCGTCGACCTCATGACCGACCACGGCGCCGCCTACGCGGTGCCGGACCGCCTCGACGCCGCGCACGCGATCGCCGACCTCGCCCGGCCGGGCGACGTGGTGCTCACCGTCGGCGCCGGCGACGTGACCCAGCTCGGACCCGCCGTCCTGGCGCGCCTCGCGGCCCGCGTGGCGACGCCCGGCACGCCGGGGCTGGGCGAGGACTGATGCGCCCGCCCGCGCGCCCTCGCGCCGCGGGCACGGCACGGCCGCGCCCCGCGGACGAGGGCGCGGCACGGCAGGAGCGGGGCGCGCAGGAGCCGGACCGGCGCGGCCGGGACCTGCAGGAGGAGGCCCGCCCGCGGCCGGCCGGCCGGGTGCCGGCCCGGCCGCGGCAGGACCCACAGGATCCGCCGAGCCGGCCGTCCCGGCCGGACCGTCCCGCCCGCCAGGACCGTCCCGCGACCGGCACCACGCCGTCGGCGGGCGGCCGGGTGGGTGTGGTCTCGGACCAGCTCGCCGACCGCCTCGCCGAGCGCACCGCGATGGCGCGCTACCGCGTGTGGCGCCGCATCGGCTGGACCGCGCTCACCGTCGCGGTCGTGGCGGGAGTGGTGTGGGCGGCGTTCTTCTCGCCGTTGTTCGCGCTCGACCCGGACCAGGTCCGGGTGACGGGCGAGGGCACCACGGTCGACGTCGGCGAGGTGCGCGACGCGGCCACCGCCGAGGCCGGCGTGCCGCTGCCGCGCCTGGACACGGTGGGCCTCCGCGAGGAGATCCTCGCGATGAACGCGGTCAAGAACGTGCGCATCACACGGAGCTGGCCGGACGGGCTCGCGGTGGCGCTCACGTCGCGCGAGCCGGTCGCCGCGGTGCCGCAGCCCGGCGACGTCTACGCCCTGATGGATGCCGAGGGCGTCCGCGTCGCGACCGTCGAGAAGGTGCCGAAGGGTCTGCCCGCGATCGTGACCTCCCTGTCCGACGCCGGGGCGGGAAAGCGCGCCCTGGACGCGGCCCTCGCGGTGCTCGGCGCCCTGCCGACCGAGCTCGCGTCCGACGTCAAGACCGTGAGCGCGGCGACGCAGGACGACGTCCGCACCACGCTGTCGGACGGGCGCGTGATCCGGTGGGGGAGCGGCGCGGAGGTGCCGCTCAAGACGAAGGTCGCCCAGACGCTGCTGCGGGCGGAGCCGACGGCGACCACCATCGACGTCTCGTCGCCCGGCCTTCCGGTCACGCACTGAGCCGGTCAGGTACTGCGCGCGTCGCGCACCGACTCACGCACCGAGCAGGAATAACATCGCTGTGATTTCTCGAGTGCATCGTTGCGCGACACGCGCGACGATGTCTTCGACACACCACGGCGGCACACCTACCGTCGAACTCAGCAGCAACCTGACATAACTCTAACCCTCTACCTCAACCTGAGACTTTGGGAGGGACGAGAGTCGGGACTCGGGACCCGAATCGAAAGGCGACGACGTGGCAACTCCGCAGAACTACCTGGCAGTGATAAAGGTGGTCGGCATCGGCGGCGGTGGTGTGAACGCCGTCAACCGCATGATCGAGGTCGGCCTCAAGGGCGTCGAGTTCATCGCGATCAACACCGACGCACAGGCCCTTCTGATGTCCGACGCCGACGTCAAGCTCGACGTCGGCCGGGAGCTCACGCGCGGCCTCGGTGCCGGCGCGGACCCCGAGGTCGGCAAGAAGGCCGCCGAGGACCACGCGGAGGAGATCGAGGACGTCCTGCGCGGCGCCGACATGGTCTTCGTCACCGCGGGCGAGGGCGGTGGCACCGGCACGGGTGGTGCCCCGGTCGTCGCGCGGATCGCGCGCTCGCTCGGCGCGCTGACCGTCGGCGTGGTGACGCGCCCGTTCACGTTCGAGGGCCGCCGGCGAGCGGTGCAGGCGGAGAGCGGCATCGAGAACCTCCGTGACGAGGTCGACACGCTGATCGTCATCCCGAACGACCGGCTCCTGTCGATGTCGGACCGCAACGTGTCCGCGATCGCGGCCTTCCACTCGGCCGACCAGGTGCTGCACTCCGGTGTGCAGGGCATCACCGACCTCATCACCACGCCCGGCCTGATCAACCTGGACTTCGCGGACGTGAAGTCGGTCATGCAGGGGGCGGGGTCCGCGCTCATGGGCATCGGCTCCGCCCGCGGCGAGGACCGCGCGGTGCAGGCCGCCGAGCTGGCGATCTCGTCGCCGCTCCTGGAGGCGTCGATCGACGGCGCCCACGGCGTGCTGCTCTCGATCCAGGGTGGCAGCGACCTCGGCCTCTTCGAGGTGCACGAGGCCGCGCGCCTGGTGCAGGAGGCCGCGCACCCGGAGGCGAACATCATCTTCGGTACGGTCATCGACGACGCCCTGGGTGACGAGGTGCGCGTGACCGTCATCGCGGCGGGCTTCGACGGTGGGCTGCCCAAGGAGCGCAAGGACAACCGGGCGCTCGGTCAGGTCGCGGGCGCGGTCGGGGCGGGCTCGCGCAGCCCCGCGACGGCGCCGGTCCCGCTGCCCGACGTGTCGGACGCGGCCCGCCGCGCGCCCGAGCAGGTCGGGGTCAACGGCATGCCGCCGTCGGTCCCGCCGACGCACCAGCCGTCGCCCGTGTCCACGCTGCCCCGCGTGATCGACGACGAGACCTCGGACGACGTGCCGCGCACGCTGGACGAGCCGGCCGTCGTCGTGCAGGGCTCGTTCAACCGGCAGGACGTCGGCCGCGAGCAGGGCGAGCGCGTCGAGGTGCCGCCGCTGTACGACGAGAACCCGCGTCGTTCGGCCGAGGACCTGGACGTCCCGGACTTCCTGAAGTGATCGGCCGGGTAGCCTCACACCCGTGAGCGAAACCCGGACTCTTGCAGGCGTGCACCCCGTCGACCTGGGCGACGGGGTGCACGCCTTCTTCACGTCCGGCGCGGGCGGCGTCTCGCCCGCGCCGTGGGCCGCGGCCGACGGCAGCGGC
Organism: Promicromonospora kroppenstedtii; assembly: GCF_044389675.1. Lineage (NCBI taxonomy): Bacteria > Bacillati > Actinomycetota > Actinomycetes > Micrococcales > Promicromonosporaceae > Promicromonospora > Promicromonospora kroppenstedtii. The sequence continues at coordinate 744,777 of NZ_JBIRYI010000001.1, forward strand.
GGCCTGAACCTGGGCCTGAACGTGTCCGACGACGACGCACGGGTCGCGGTCAACCGGTCCCGGGTGGCGGAGCGGCTCGGCGCGCCGGTGGCGTTCGCCACCCAGGTGCACGGCGACGTGGTGCTCGGGCTGGGTGCGGCCGAGCGGGAGCAGTGGGCCGCGCACCGGCCGCCGGCGTCGGCGGGGGAGGGCGACGCGCTGGTCACCGCCGAGCGCGGGCTGGGGCTCGGCGTCCTGGTCGCGGACTGCGTGCCGGTGCTGCTGGCCGACCCGGTCGCGCGCGTGGTCGCCGTCGCGCACGCCGGGCGCAAGGGGGTGCTGGCCGGCGTGGTGCACCGGGCGCTGGACGCGATGGTCGCCCGGGGCGCGGATCCGGAGTGCGTACGCGCCGCCGTCGGGCCCGCGGTGTGCGGGCGGTGCTACGAGGTGCCGGCCGCGATGCGCGACGAGGTGGCCGCCGTCGTGCCCGAGACGTTCGCGACCACGGACGACGGCACGCCGGGCCTCGACCTGCCCGCCGGCGTGGTCGCCCAGCTCGCCGCCCGGGGCGTCGAAGCGACGCTCGTGGGGCGATGCACGCTGGAGGACAAAGAACTGTTCTCGCACCGGCGGGCGACCGTGACGGGTGTCACGACCGGCCGCCAGGCGGGCGTCGTGGCGCTTCTCTGACCGTCCGTGGCCGATCTGCGCCAACTCCGCGACACGCCGATAACAAGGCCCTGACCTGCGAAATCACACGGATGTCGTTTTTAGCGAGCAATCGCTGAACAACTTTGGCAAAGTTGTTCGTGGCACGGCGTGTCGCACTTCCGGGTCGGATTGCGCCGGGCTACTTTTGTCAAGGCGACCTCGACGAGAGGTCAAGGTCGGACCTGTTGTACGGGCCCGCTGGACACAGACAGAAGGACGCACAGCAGGCGACGAACGGAGAGTGTGCGATGGCCGGAGCGCTTCGCAAGACCATGCTGTATCTGGGCCTCGCCGACGATCAGGGCGAGCAGGAGTACCTCGACGAGTACGACGAGGGCCTGGAGGAAAACGTGGAGGACCACCGGCACGCACAGGTCACGCCGCTGCACCGCGACGGCGTTCCCCGCGAGGCCCTGTCCTCCTCGGACCTGCGCCGCATCACGACCGTGCACCCGCGGTCGTACAACGACGCCCGGAGCATCGGCGAGGCGTTCCGCGCCGGTACCCCGGTCATCATGAACCTCTCCGACATGGACGACGCCGACGCCAAGCGCCTGGTGGACTTCTCCGCCGGCCTCATCTTCGGTCTGCACGGCTCGATCGAGCGGGTGACGAACAAGGTCTTCCTGCTCTCTCCCGAGCATGTTGAGATCGCGGCCGAGGAGCAGGTCGCCACCGAGAAGCCGAACGGCCGTGGCGGCTTCTACAACCAGAGCTGAACACCGGCATCACGAGACCTGGGCGGAGGGCGGTCGCTACGGCGGACGCCCTCCGCTCACGTCTGTCCCCGGGCCCCGGTGCACGGACGAGTGAATCGGGAAGCATGTTCGTGGTGGCTCGTGTGGTCCAGGGGCCGGACGCGTTAGGTTGTGCCTTGTGAATCTGATCCTGCAGTTCATCGGCTTTCTGCTGTGGCTCTTCATCCTGTTCCTGATCGGCCGCCTCATCTTCGACTGGGTGCAGTTCTTTGCCCGGGACTGGAGGCCGCGTGGTGTGCTGCTCGTGATCGCCGAGGCGGTCTACACGGTGACGGACCCGCCGCTGCGGTTCCTGCGCCGGCTGATCCCGCCGCTGCGACTGGGTCAGGTGCAGCTCGACCTGGCCTTCATCGTCCTGTTCTTCGGCGTCTCGATCCTCTCGCAGCTGGTCGGGGCCTGGGCGGCGAGGGTCTGACACGTCCGGGCCACGTGGTGAATGTGTGCCGGTTCGCGGCAGGCCTGGTCGAGCTGCCGACGGCGAAGTGTGCGAAAACATTGACCTACCCATGGAAACGGCCTGGGGTGACCCGGCACACTCTGTGAGGAAATCGTGCCCGGGGGTGCTCCCGGTGTCCCGCGCCGATGTCGTCCGCTACCGTGGGCTTCGGCGAAGGGCGCGCGGCTTGCTAGCGCCGACGTCCGAGTTCAGCGTTCCGTTCCAACTTTCGAGGTGACACGATGGCACTGCTTACTGCAGAGGACATCCTCAACAAGAAGTTCTCCGCGACGAAGTTCCGCGAGGGCTATGACGTCGAAGAGGTCGACGACTTTCTCGACGAGGTCGTGCGGACGCTGACCAACGTCCAGGAGGAGAACGAGGGCCTCCGGCAGAAGGTCGCCGCCGCCGAGCGTCGCATCGCGGAGCTGTCGCGCAGCGACGCCGCCGCGCCCGCCCGCCCGCAGGCCGCGCCGGTCGCGGCCCCCGTCATGCCGACCGGCCCCGCCGGCCCCAAGGGCAACGGCCCCGAGCCGGAGTCGGCGACCGGGATGCTCCAGCTGGCCCAGAAGCTGCACGACGACTACGTGCGCTCCGGCCAGGAGGAGGGCGACCGCCTCATCACGGAGGCCAAGACCGAGGGTGCGCGCATCGTGCGCGACGCCGAGGAGACGTCGCACCGCACGCTCTCCCAGCTCGAGCAGGAGCGTTCGCTGCTGGAGCGCAAGATCGACGAGCTGCGCCTGTTCGAGCGCGACTACCGCACGCGGCTGAAGAGCTTCCTGCAGAACCTGCTGGGCGACCTGGACGCACGTGGCTCGGCCCTGCCGCCGCGCAACAACCAGCAGTCCGGCCGGCCGGCCGAGATGGCTCAGGGCATCTGACAGCACAGCACCATCTGACACGCACGGCGACCGGACGTCCCCACCTCACGTCCGGTCGTCGTGCGTGTCGTGCCAGACACCCGCATCATGGGGGGCGCGCCACACCGGCGCGCCCCGTTGTGCGTCTGGCCGCTTGTGCTTACGCTTCGTGCACTTGACCACCGGGGGCGACCGCGAAGGGGAACCCATGACCAAGATCTCGACTGCGACGCGAGCGGCGATCAAGCAGGAGTTCCCGAACCTGACACGTGACGTGAAGAAGTTTCCCGTCCGTGACGGGGAGGAGCCCTGGACCGTTCGCGAGGCCGAGGAGCTGGCGGCACTGCTCCTCGAGGACAAGGAGCGGCTGGAGCGTGAGCTGCACGTCGCCGACCGGGAGCTGTCCGACCTGCTGCGCAACTCCGGTGACGGCGCCGGCGACGACCAGGCCGACTACGGCTCGAGCGCCCTGGAGCGCGAGCAGGAGCTGACGCTCGTCAACAACATGCGGGATCTCCTGGACCAGACGAACCATGCGCTGGACCGGATCCGCAAGGGCACGTACGCCACGTGCGAGCTCACGGACCTGCCGATCGGGAAGGCCCGGCTCCAGGCCTTCCCGCGGGCCACGCTGTCCGTCGAGGCCAAGGCGCGCGAGGAGCGCCGAGGCGCCTGAGCGGTCGGCGCGGCGAGGGTGCCGCGCCGGATCGCGCTCCGGGTTCCGCACCGGATATCAACGCTGTGATGTCTGAGTTACGTGCATACCTGATGCATTGGTATGGAGTTCGATCCTGGAATGTCGTTTTTAGGTCTCCAGGCACTCTGTGCGGCGGGTCACGTTCCGATTGACAGGGTGAAATTCTCCCCGGATGCTCGTCCAGGTGAATCACACAAGTGTGGTTCATCGCTCTTTTGACGGACGCTATTCAAGGGGGAAACACAATGATCCGAGGATTCCGTGCAACGTGTCGTGCGGGCGCTGCCGTGGCCATGTCGGCCGGGCTGGTCGTCGCCGCTGCGACGGGCGCGAGCGCGCTGACCTTCGGCGACGCGCCTGAGGCGCTCGTGGTCAGCCCGTCCGAGGCCAGCGCGGTGCTCGGCGGCGTCGAGGGCGCTGTCGGCGTCGTCGGTGCGGACGGTGCGCTCGACGTGCTCGGTGCGACCCAGAACGCGGAGCTCCCCGAGGGGATCGACGGCGTGATGGTCCCCGAGGAGGTCGCGACCGCTGGTGACGTCGTCGAGATCGGTGGCGACGGCAGCTTCAACGCGCTGAACAACGTGTGCGTCGCCCCCTGGTACTGGGAGGGTCCGGGCAACGTGGGCAGCACCGCCAACCTGACCGACTACCAGGCCTGCGGTGAGGGCGACGCCGTCATCGGTGGCGAGGACTCCATCAACGTCCTGAACAACGTGTGCGTCGCGCCGTGGCACTGGGACGGCCCGCTGAACCTGTTCCAGACCGGCAACGTGACCGGCTACGCCGCTTGCTGACGCATTGACGTCGATTGACTCTCGCCGTGCGGTGACGCGGCGGTGATGTCGCACCAGGCGAGGCCCTTTCCCGGAACTCCGGGAAAGGGCCTCGTCTCTTTTCGCGTCGCAGGCGGGGAATGCGCGCTCTCTTGTTCGTGGGCTCAGTAATTGGCGGCGCGTCGTGCCTCGCGTTGGCGGGTTTTCCGGCGGCCCGCCAGAGCCTGGGACGGGGAGGGCCCGCGGCATGGGAGACTTTGCCTGATGTCTACTCCCGCTGAACCCTCCGCCGTGGCCGGCGACGAGACGAGCCCCGCCACGCCCGCACCGTCGGGCAGTCGCGTGCTCGTCGTCTGGACCGGCGTGCTCGCGGCCCTCGTCCTGGCTGTCGACCAGCTCACGAAGTGGTGGGCCGAGTCCGCGCTGACCGTGAACGCCGAGCCCATCCCGCTCGTCGGCGACCTGCTGGGGCTGCGCCTCATCTACAACCCGGGCGCCGCGCTGTCGATCGCCTCGGGCTACACCTGGATCCTGACCATCGTCGTGACGGTGGTCGTGGTCTTCATCGTCCGCGCCATCGGCCGGCTCGGGTCGCGCGGCTGGGCCGTCGCGCTCGGCCTGCTGCTCGGCGGCGCCGTCGGTAACCTCATCGACCGGCTGGCGCGTGAGCCAGGGTTCGCCCGCGGCCACGTCGTGGACTTCATCGACTACGCCGGCTTCTTCGTGGGCAACGTGGCCGACATCGCGGTGGTCGCCGCGGCCGTGCTGATCGCGCTGCTGTCGCTGCGTGGCATCGGCCTGGACGGCAAGCGGCACACCGGGGACGAGAGCGACGAGCCGGTCGCGAAGGCGGACGGCGAGCAGAGCGACCCCGCCTGATGGCGCTGCGCACCCTGCCCGTCCCGGACGGGCTCGCCGGCGACCGGGTCGACGCGGCGCTGGCGCGCATGCTCGGGTTCTCCCGCACGCGTGCCGCCGAGCTCGCCGAGGCCGGCGCCGTCCACCTCGACGGGCGTCCCGTGGGCAAGTCGGACCGCGTGGTCGCGGGCGGCTGGCTCGAGGTGGACATGCCGGAGGAGCGGCCCGCCGTCGAGGTCGTGGCCGAGCCCGTGCCGGGCATGGGCATCGTCTACGACGACGACGACCTCGTCGTGATCGACAAGCCGGTCGGCGTGGCCGCCCACCCGTCGCCGGGCTGGACCGGACCCACCGTGGTCGGCGCGCTGATCGCCGCGGGCTACCGCGTCTCGACGTCGGGCGCCGCCGAGCGGCAGGGCATCGTGCACCGGCTCGACGTCGGCACCTCGGGCCTGATGGTCGTGGCCAAGTCGGAGGTCGCGTACACGGGGCTCAAGCGCGCCTTCAAGGAGCGCACGGTCGACAAGGTCTACCACGCGCTCGCGCAGGGGCACCCGGACCCGACGTCGGGCACCATCGACGCTCCCATCGGGCGGCACCCCAGCTCGGACTGGAAGTTCGCGGTGACCGCCGACGGCAAGCCGTCGGTGACGCACTACGAGACGCTGGAGATGCTGTCCGCGGCGTCGCTGCTGGAGGTGCACCTGGAGACCGGGCGCACCCACCAGATCCGGGTGCACTTCGCTGCGCTGCGCCACCCGCTCGTGGGCGACCTCACCTACGGCGCGGACCCGGTGCTGGCCTCCAGGGTGGGGCTGACACGGCAGTGGCTGCACGCCCACCGGCTGGGTTTCGAGCACCCGGTCACGGGGCGCTGGGTCGAGGTGGAGTCGCCGTACCCGGCCGACCTGGAGGCCGCTCTCGAGGTCGTGCGGGGCGCGTACACGTGATGTGAGAAGTGGCTCGGCGTTGCTGGGCGGGAGTGTCGGAGAGCCGTCCTAAGATCATGGACATGCCCTCCGCCACCGCCTCGAAGAGCGACGACTTCGTCCACCTCCACGTACACACCGAGTTCTCGATGCTGGACGGCGCGGCGAGAATCGGCGACCTCATGGAGGAGGTCGGGCGGCAGGGGCAGCACGCCATCGCGACCACCGACCACGGGTACCTGTTCGGGGCGCACGAGTTCTGGGCGCAGGCGCAGAAGGCGGGCATCAAGCCGATCATCGGCGTCGAGGCGTACATCACGCCGGGCACCAGCCGGTTCGACCAGACGCGTGTGCGCTACGGCGAGGCGGGCCAGGAGTCGGACGACGTCTCGGCGCGTGGTGCCTACACGCACATGACGCTGCTGAGCAAGAACAACACCGGCATGCACAACCTGTTCCGGGCGTCCTCCCTGGCCTCCCTGGAGGGCCAGATGGGCAAGTGGCCCCGCATGGACCGGGAGCTGCTGGAGAAGTACTCCGACGGGCTCATCGCGACGACCGGCTGCCCGTCGGGCGAGATCCAGACGCGGCTCCGGCTGGGCCAGTGGGACGAGGCGGTCCGCCAGGCGGGCGAGCTGCAGGACATCTTCGGCAAGGAGAACTACTACGTCGAGCTGATGGACCACGGGCTCGACATCGAGACCCGGGTGACCAAGGAGCTCCTCGAACTGTCCAAGGTCATCGGCGCCAAGCTGGTCGCCACCAACGACCTGCACTACGTGCGCGAGGAGGACTCGACCAGCCAGGAGGCGCTGCTCGCGATCAACTCCGGCTCCACGCTGGACGACCCGAACCGCTTCAAGTTCGACGGCTCGGGCTACTACGTGAAGTCCGCCGCAGAGATGCGCAGGGTCTTCAAGGAGCTGCCCGAGGCGTGCGACAACACGCTGCTCATCGCCGAGCAGTGCGAGGTCTCGTTCAACACCTCGGCCAACTACATGCCGCGCTTCCCCGTGCCGGACGGCGAGGACGAGATCTCGTGGTTCATCAAGGAGGTCGAGGCGGGCCTGCTCCGCCGGTACCCGAACGGCTACTCGGACGCGGTGCGCAAGCAGGCCGACTACGAGGTCGAGGTCATCATCCAGATGGGCTTCCCGGGGTACTTCCTCGTGGTCGCCGACTTCATCAACTGGTCCAAGGCGCAGGGCATCCGCGTGGGACCGGGGCGCGGCTCGGCCGCGGGCTCGATGGTGTCCTACCTCATGGGCATCACCGAGCTCGACCCGCTGGAGCACGGGCTGATCTTCGAGCGCTTCCTCAACCCCGAGCGCGTCTCCATGCCCGACGTCGACGTCGACTTCGACGAGCGTCGGCGCGGTGAGGCCATCCGGTACGTCACGGAGAAGTACGGCGACGACCGGGTGGCGATGATCGTCACCTACGGCACCATCAAGGCCAAGCAGGCCCTCAAGGACTCCGCGCGGCTGCTCGGCATGCCGTACGCCATGGGGGAGAAGCTCACCAAGGCCATGCCGCCCGCCGTCATGGGCAAGGACATCTCCCTGAGTGGAATCTTCGACCCGAAGGACAAGCGGTACTCGGAGGCGGCTGAGTTCCGGCAGGTGCACGAGGCCGATCCCGAGGCGCAGCGCGTGGTCGAGCTCGCGCGCGGTATCGAGGGCCTGAAGCGGCAGTGGGGCGTGCACGCGGCCGGCGTCATCATGTCGAGCGACCCGCTGATCGACATCATCCCGATCATGAAGCGCCCGCAGGACGGCGCGATCATCACGCAGTTCGACTACCCCACGTCCGAGGGCCTCGGCCTGATCAAGATGGACTTCCTGGGCCTGCGCAACCTCACGATCCTCGACGACGCGCTCGAGAACATCGTGATGAACGGCAAGGACCCGGTCGACATCGAGAACGTCGCGCTCGACGACAAGGCCACCTACGAGCTGCTCGCCAGCGGCAACACGCTCGGCGTGTTCCAGCTCGACGGCGGGGCGATGCGCTCCCTGCTGCGGCAGATGCGGCCCGACAACTTCGAGGACGTCTCCGCCGTCATCGCCCTGTACCGGCCGGGGCCGATGGGCATGAACTCGCACATCAACTACGCGCTGCGCAAGAACGGGCAGCAGCAGATCGAGGCGATCCACCCGGAGGTCAAGGAGAAGTTCGCCGAGATCCTGGACGAGACCTACGGCCTGATCGTCTACCAGGAGCAGGTGCAGCGCGCCGCCCAGATCATGGCCGGCTACTCGCTCGGCCAGGCCGACCTGCTCCGTCGCGCGATGGGCAAGAAGAAGCCCGAGGTGCTGGCCAAGGAGTACGTCAACTTCGAGAAGGGCGCCAAGGAGAAGGGCTACAGCGCCGCCGCGATCAAGGCGGTCTGGGACACCCTGGTCCCGTTCGCCGGCTACGCCTTCAACAAGGCGCACTCCGCGGGCTACGGCCTCGTCGCGTACTGGACCGCGTTCCTCAAGGCGAACTACCCGGCCGAGTACATGGCGGGCCTGCTGCAGTCGGTGGGTGACAACAAGGACAAGATGGCGCTCTACCTCAACGAGTGCCGTCGCATGGGCATCACGGTGCTCCCACCGGACGTCAACGACTCCGCGGCCAAGTTCACCGCTGTCGGCGGCGACATCCGGTTCGGGCTCACCGGTGTGCGCAACGTGGGCCGTAACGTCGTGGACGCGATCGTCGAGGCGCGCGAGGAGAAGGGCAGCTACACGTCCTTCCAGGACTTCCTGGACAAGGTCCCCGCCCCCGTCTGCAACAAGCGCACCATCGAGTCCCTCATCAAGGCCGGTGCGTTCGACTCGCTCGGCCACACCCGGCGCTCGCTGCTCGTGATTCACGAGCAGGCGGTCGACTCCGTGATCGGCGTGAAGCGCAAGGAGGCCGAGGGCCAGTTCGACCTCTTCGCCGACTTCGGCGGCGGCGCCGACGACGAGGGCATGGGCTTCTCCGTCGACGTGCCGGACCTGCCGGACTGGGAGAAGAAGCAGAAGCTCCAGTTCGAGCGCGAGATGCTCGGCCTGTACGTGAGCGACCACCCGCTGTCGGGCCTGGAGCACGTGCTGCAGCGGGCCGCCGACACCTCGATCGCGTCGCTGCTCGCCGACGAGCACCGGCCGGACAACTCGGTGGTCACCGTGGCCGGCCTGCTCACCTCGGTGCAGCGCAAGATGAGCAAGAACGGCAACCCCTGGGCCGCCGTCACGGTCGAGGACCTGGAGGGCGCAGTCGAGGTCATGTTCTTCGGCGAGACCTATCTGGCGTACTCGACGATGCTCGCCGAGGACCAGGTCGTGGTGCTGCGCGGCAAGGTGCGCCGCCGCGACGAGTCGATGTCGCTGCAGGCCATGGAGGTAGCCCTGCCGGACGTCACCGTGGGTTCCGACTCGCCGCTGGCCGTGACGGTGCCGCACACCCGCGCGGTCGAGCCGATCATCGTGCGGCTGCGCGAGGTGCTGGCCACTCACCCCGGGTCGGCGGAGGTGCACGTCGCCGTGGCCGAGCCGGGCAAGCGGACCGTGATCCGCGCTGCCGACAGCCTCCGGGTCGAGAAGTCTCCGGCGCTGTTCGGCGACCTCAAGGCGCTCCTCGGCCAGGGGTGCCTGTCGTGACCGAGGCTCCGGACGTGGCGCCGGTCGGCGCAGACCGCTACGACGAGCGTGACCACGAGCGGTTCACGCTCGTGCCCGCCGCCTACCTCTACTTCCGGCGTGAGGGGCAGGTGCTGCTCCAGCTCCGCCAGGGCACCGGCTACCGCGACGGCTTCTGGGCCTGTGCGGCGGCCGGCCACGTCGAGGAGGGCGAGTCGGTCATCGACGCCGCCGTGCGGGAGGCCCGCGAGGAGCTCGGCGTGGAGGTCGCGCCCGAGGACGTCCGGCCGCTGACGGTGCTGCACCGCGGCGAGCCGGGCGGGCCGGCGATCGAGCAGCGCGTCGACTTCATGTTCGAGGTGACCCGCTGGACCGGGACGCCGTCGATCCAGGAGCCCGACAAGGCCGCCGACCTGGCGTGGTTCCCGTTCGTGGGGCTGCCGGACCCGGTCGTGCCGCACGAGTTGGCGGTCCTGCGCGCGGTGCACGACGCGGGCCGTCACGGGACCGAGATGCCGCGCATCCTGCCCTACGGATTCTGACTGCCTGATGGTCCCGCGCCCCTGGTGTGCGCCCAGGCGGCGCGACCCAGGTCGCGTCGCCGCGCGACCTGCGTCGGATGTGGTCACCAGCGGCCGCGCGCGACGCTGCCGACATGACAACGACGCCCAGCTCTTCCCCGCACACGACCAGCCGCGCAACGGGCCGGCCCGGGACCGGTATCGAGATCGGCACGGCGGTACTCGCCGCCGTTATGTCCACGATCGCTCTCCTCGTCGGACCGGCCGAGGAGTACGCCCGGATCTTCCCGCCGCCGTGGGTCACCATCATCGCTGTCGGGCTCCTGCTTGCCGCGCTCCTCGTTCCGCGAGGCCGCGCGGGAACGACCCTCGGGTGGGCGGCTGCCATCTTCTTTCTGGGCGGGTCGGGCGGGGTCGTCCTCGACGCGTTCCGGGCGTTCTTCTGGGCGACCGGCATACCGGCGGGGGACTTCGCCCGCGTCGACTGGCCCGGGGCCACTGCCCGCGCCGTGAGCCTGGCCGCCGCTCTCATCACCGTCCACCACACGTGGCGGCTCGGCGCCGACGCGCCACGGGCGGTCCGTCCGGCACCGAGCACCTGGGGCCGCAGGGCGCTGACCGGTGCGGCGGTCGCCCTGGTGGTCCCGTACCCGCTGCTGAAGCTCGTGTGGTGGGCCCAGGACGCCGCGAGCCCGGCGGCCGGGCCGGAACACCCGTTCCCCGCGATGGAGCTGCTCGCCTTCGGCACGGCCCTCGTCCTCGTGCTGCTGATGCTCTCGTCGCGCACGCCCCGTGTCCTCGGCCGGGTGCTCGTCGTCGCGGGCTGGGGTGCCTCGATGGTTCTGCTCAGCATGGGCTTTCTCATGGTCTTCGGGATGCTCGCGCAGCTGACGGGCGTCGCGGGGGCCGAAGTACGCTTCACCTCGGGCGGTGCGAGCCTGATGGTGTTGTGCGTCTACGGCACCTGGCTCATGCTCGGGGTGGTCGTGCTGGCCGCGACGCTCCGGCTCATGGACCGGCAGCTCAGTGACGGGCGCGGGGGGGCAGTGTTGTGAGCACGGGGCCGACGAGGGCGGACGTCCTCATCGCCGGCGCGGCCACGCTCGTGCTCTACCCGCTCACGGTGCTGGTGGTGATCGCCTCGCTCCCCGCGCCGCAGGCGTGGGCCGTGTCGGTGCTCGCCCTCATCGCACACGTCGCCCTCGCCTGGCGGCGCTCCCGGCCGCTGGCCTCGGCGCTCCTGGTCGGCGTGGTCGTCGGGGGCGAGGTCGCGGTGACAGGCCTGTTCTACCTGCTGCCGTCCACGCTGGTGCTCCCGATGGCTCTGTACGCCGCCGCCGCGTATTCCGCACGGTGGTGGCTCCTCGTCCTGGGCCTTGTGGGCTCTGGGATCGCGGCCGGGCGGCATGCGGTCGATCCGGACGTCGTCGGCTCAGGGTTCGGGCCGGCGTCGTGGCTGCTCTTCCTCCTGTTCGCGGCGGTGCTGATCTGCTCGTGGACGATGGGTCGGCTGCGTGGTGCGCAGGTCGTGGCGACCAGGCTCGCCGAGGAACGCGCCGAGGCCGAGCGTCGCGACCGGATGCGGAGCGAGGAGTTCGCCGCCGCCCAGGAGCGTGGCCGCATCTCGCGCGATATGCACGACGTCCTTGCCCACTCCCTGTCGGCCATCATCGGCCAGGCCAGGGTGGCGCGGTTCGACGAGTCCCGGACCGCACCCGCGCTCGCGACGATCGAGGAGACCGCGCGCGCATCCCTCCACGAGATCCGCGGCATCCTGCGGTTGCTCAGGGAAGGGGACGCGGAGGCCCGGCCCCAGCCCGGTCTGGCCGACCTCCCGGAGCTCGTCGACCGAGCACGTTCGCTCGGCTGCGCCGTCACCGAGACGACGGACGGCGCGCCGTCCGTCGTCTCGGTGACGGCGCAGCTTGCTGTCTACAGATTCGTCCAGGAGGCGTTCACCAACGTGACGAAGCACGCGCATCCCGGAGCGGCCGTGGACCTTGCCCTGCGGTGGGGTGCCGACCACCTCACGGTGACGGTCGCGAACGATCGGCTCCGGACCGGGCGCCCGGCCGGGTCCGACGTCGGCATGGGGCTGACCGGTATGCGGGAACGGCTGATGGCTGTTGGAGGGGCCCTGGTCACGACGGACCCGGAGAGCGCGGGCGGCGAGCGGTTCGTCGTGTCCGCGACGGTACCCGCACGGGCGGAGGAGAGGGCATGATCCGGGTGCTCGTGGTCGACGACCAGGATCTCGTGCGTGCGGGCGCCGTGGCGAGCATCGGCGCTCAGCCAGACATGACAGTGGTCGGCGAAGCCACGACCGGCGTCGAGGCAGTGCACCAGGCGATGCTCCACGTACCCGATGTCGTGCTGATGGACATCCGCATGCCCCAGCTCGACGGCATCGACGCCACTCGCCAGATCCTCGGCCGTCATCCCCGCACCCGGGTCCTGGTGCTCACCACGTTCGATGCCGACGAGTACGTCTTCGCCGCGCTCCGGGCCGGGGCGTCCGGGTTCCTGCTCAAGGACTCCTCGGTCGAGGAGCTCGCCGCCGCGATCCGCGTGGTGCACCGGGGCGACTCGGTCCTGTCGCCGTCGACGACCAGCCGTCTCGTCGAGCTCATGCTCCCAGCGGTCCCTGATCCGGGAAAGCAGGCCACCGCAGCGGCCCTGCTCACGGAGCGCGAGCTCCAGATCGTGCGGCTCGTGGCGCAGGGCCTGAGCAACACGGAGATCGGTGCCCAGGTCTTCCTGGCGGAGGCGACGGTCAAGACACACGTGGGCAGGGTGCTGACCAAGCTCGGTCTGCGTGACCGGGTGCAGGTGGTGATCTGGGCCTACCAGAACGGGCTCGTGAGCTCCACGGGCTGACCGTGGGACGGGAACGACATGCAGGTCCTACGACGACGGGCCTGCCGGTCCTGCCCGCGGGTGCGGAGGCAGGACCGGCAGGCCCGCTGGTCTACGCCGTCAGGTCAGCAGGTGCCCACCTTCTCCCAGGGGCCCCACGGCGAGGTGCCCGGCTCCTGGTTGCGGGTCCAGTACTTGGCCCGCCAGAGCTTGCCCTCGTGCTCGACGGTTTCGCCGCCCGTGTAGATCCACGAGTCGGTCCAGGCCTGGTACGTCTCGTCGCCGCAGACGACGTCGGCACCGACCTCGGCCCACGGGCCGTACGGAGAGGCGCCCGGCTTCTGGCCTCGGGTCCACCACTGCGCGACCCACACGGAGCCGTCGTAGAGGACCTCGTCACCGGCAGTGTAGATCGCCTTGCGGTCCCAGGCCGGGATGTCCGGCACGCCCGTCACGTCGACGTCGACCGAGGCCACGGCCGGCTCGTCGAACGGGTTGTCGGTGACGTGCTCTGCGGAGTTGGTGTACGTGCCCGTCACCGCGTCCGGGGCCACCGTGACGTCGTACGACAGGGTGACCGGGTCGACGTCGGGCGCCACGTAGTCGAGGCAGATCGACCCGCCATCGGTCAGGGCGGACGACGGGTCGCCCGCGTTCACGACGGCGGTGCCGAGCGTGCCCGCGAGGTTCTCGATCCCGATCGTGGCCAGGTCTGGCAGCTCGCCCACCTCGCCGTACTCGAAGGTGATCTCGGGCCGGTCGTCCGCCACGGACTTGTAGATCCAGGCCTGGAACGTGCCCACGGAGTTGGACAGGTCGGTCGGGTCGGCGCCGTACGGGAACGGGTCGTCCCACTGGACCACCGCGGCCTGGCCGTCGGGTGTGGCCGCGAGCCGGACACCGCGGTCGTTCGCCAGTGACAGCGACAGGTCCGACCAGAGCGGCGCGATGACCCCGCTCGGCGCCGTCGCGCTGGGCAGCTCCTGCGGCTCCCACGGACGTCCGGCGTATCCACCGGTGATCGTGATCAGGCCGTCGTCGGAGACAACCAGACCCGGCGACTGCTGGTCGTAGTGCGAGAACGGGCCGATGTTCGCGAACGTGTTCACGGCGACGGTGTCGCCGTCGAGTTCGCTGAACGGGATGCCGGCACCGTTGTTGACGGTGGCCAGGTCCTGGAACCCGGCCCACGCCGCACACTGCGGGTCGTCGGCCGGCGTCGACGCCTCGTAGGAGCCCGTCGCACCCACCAGCGTGGGCAGGTCGACCTCCCACGTGATCGTCTGCCCGTCGACGACGCCGTCACCGGTCACCGACGCCTCGTCGATGCTCAGCCCGTCCGGCACCGTGTCGGTGACCGTGTAGGTGAGGTCCTCCGGCGTCGCGTTCGGCTGGACCGTGATGTCGTACCCGATGGTGTCGCCGAGGCCGGCCTCCTCGACCGAGGCCGTCTTGGTCACGTCGTCGGCGATGCGGGACAGGCGGACCGGGATCTCACCGATGTCGCCCGGGCTGTCCGGCGAGCTGCCGAGCACCGCGGTGCCGAAGAACAGGTCACCCTCGGCGGCCGTGGGCAGGTTCCAGTGCAGCCGCACGTCGTACGGCTCGCCCACCGGCACCTCGCCGTCGGGCCCGGCCACCCCGGCGTTGCCGAGGTCCTCGCCCGGGACCACGGCGGTCGCCAGCGTGTGGGCGTCGGGCTGGTCGTCGGTGCCCTGCCAGTTCTGGACCAGCACCCACCAGGTTCCGGCCTCCGGGTCGGGCACGTCGCAGTACTCCGCGGCGGACGACGTCGTGGAGGCGCACACCTGGGTCGCCGGGCTCGGCGTGTCCCCGGTGCCCACGAACATGTCGAGGTCTGGCGCCTCGGCGGCGGTGATCTCGGCCACGAGCCGCGTGGCGCCGTCCGGCACCTCCAGTGTGGTGACCTCGACCTGGCTCAGGTCGTCGAACGCATCGTCCCTGGTCGGGTCCTGGCTGAGCGAACCCTCGTGGAGGTCGGCCTCGACGAGACCCTGCACCGAGCCGGTGAAGTCGCTGACCGCGATGGACTTCAGCCCGGTCACGGCCTGCGAGCCGGTGTCCCGGCGCGTGGTCACGTCGATCTCGTTCGGCAGGATCGCGCCGGACGGGACGACGGCGACCGGCAGGGTCACCGCGGGGACGTCCTCGTTGCTCGGGGTGAGCGTGACGCGGCCGAACAGCGTCTCGCCGTCGGGGGCGCCGTCGACGTCCGCCGTGACGGAGATGCCGAGCGAGTCACCGGGGGACACGGTGTCCGTCGACAGGTCGACGGAGAGTGACAGTCCGTCGTCGGAGACGGCGGACGCCGTCCACGTGACGTCCGCGGGGGCCGACGGCGGCGCGACCGCCGTCCGCTCCCAGGAGCAGCTCGCGAGGCACTGGGTGTCGGCGAAGGACGGCAGGTTCAGCGTGCTCGGGTCGCCGCCCTGCTCCGGGTCGGCGGCCAGGTAGTTGGCGCCGGTCTCGTCGAACAGCAGGGCAGCCTGCACGGCGGCCCCGATGTCCATGTGGCCGCTGCCCTGCTCGTACGGGGTGGCGGGCGAGCCGTCGAAGTCCTTGACGCTGGTGCGCGCCGTCGTCATGAGCGCGGACTGCTGCTGCGCCGGGGTCCAGTCGGGGCGGGCCTGCGTGAGCAGGGCGCCCGCGCCGGCCACGTGCGGGCTCGACATCGAGGTGCCCGAGATGATGCCGTACTCGACGTGGTCGTACGCGCCGTCGGCCACGCCGTACGCGGCGAGGATGTCGACGCCGGGGGCGGTGATGGACGGGACGATCGTGTCGACGGCCCGGTTGGGGCCGCGCGAGGAGAAGCTGGACATGGTGTCGCCCAGCGCGTCGTCCGTGATGAACGTGGTGCCGGCGATCGTGCCGGTGTGGTCCGAGCCCTCCGCGAGCCAGTCCCGCAGGGTCTCGCCGTCGGCGTAGCTGATTGCGACACCCGGCACGGCGAATGCGTCACCGAGCAGCGAGCCGCCGTTGACCTCGTCGTTCGTCAGCACGAAGCCGGTGGCGCCCTGCGCCGCGACGTTGGCCGACTTCTCCACGCGGCCGTTGCCGCCGCGCGCACAGACCACGATCTTGTCGGCGTAGTCCGCCTCGTGGCCCGTGGTCGTGGTGCACTGCGGGTCGCCCACGGAGCCCGCGTCGATGATCCCGGTCGCGGGCAGCGGCCCGGTCAGGGACTTGCCGGTGAGGTCCGGCAGCGGGCCCGCGCTGCTGGTGAGGTTCTCCAGGGCGTTGAGCATGTGCCGGTTGTGCGTGGAGGCACCCACCGACGTCAGCCACGGGGCGTCGGCGGGGGAGCCCGTCGTCGCGAACCCGGGGCCGTCGTTGCCGTTGGACGTGGCGACGAAGATGCCCGCGGCGCGCGCGTTGAGGAAGCCGAGCGCGTCGAAGTCGTTCCACAGGTCCGACGGCGACGAGGAGCCGATCGAGTAGTTGATGACGTCGACGCCGTCCGCGATGGCCTGGTCGATCGACGCCGTCAGGCCTGCGGTGGTGCAGCAGCCGCGGTAGCTGATCACGTTCGCGTGCGGGGCGACGCCGGACACGTCGAACGTCGGCGGGTTCGTGCCCTCCGGCGCCGTCGGCGTCACGTCGTCGACCACGTTGCCGCCCGAGGTGGAGGCCGTGTGCGAGCCGTGCCCGTCCTCGTCCAGGGCGCTGCGGTCGGCGGCGCTCAGGAACCCGTAGGCGCCGATGAGCTTGCCGTTGCACGGGAAGTCCGGGTCGTACTGGTCGGTGTTCGCCGGGTCGCAGACGCCCAGGTAGTTGCCCGCGCCGAGCGGGTTGGTGTGCGTGTAGCCGTCGTCACCGGTCTCGGCGAACGAGGGGCTGGAGGGGTGGATGCCGGTGTCGATGGTGCCGATCACGACACCCTCGCCCTTGTAGTTCTCCGGGAGGTCGAGCTCCTCGACGGCGTTCCACAGCGCGTCGGCGTTGCTCCATGCCGGACCGGCGTCCGTGTGCAGCTCGTGCTCCTTGTCGAGCGCGATGTGCGCGACGGCGGGGTCCTGCGCGATCTCCCGCGCCTCCGCCGGGGTCAGCACGGCGGACAGGCCGTTGGCCGCGTACTGGTAGGTGAAGGGCACGTCGACGTCGTGGCCGACCTTCCGCTCCATGCGGGTGACGAAGTCGTCCTGCTCCGCCTCGAGGAACTCCGTGTACTCGCGCACGCGGGTGGTCGACGGGTCGAGCGTCCGGCCCGCGCGGGGTGCCGTGGCCGCCAGACCCTCGACACCGCCGGTGTAGGTGGGCACGGCGGCGTCGGTGAGGCGGATCAGGTAGGTGCGCTCCGCCTTGCCGCGGCCGAGCGCGAGCTTCTGGATCCCGGCGTCCCGCTCGACGCCGGCCTGCGGAGTGGTCTCTGCCGGCACGAGGTTCTCGGCGAGGCGGTCGCGGGGGTCCACCTTGTCCGCGGACGGCGGGGCGGCTGGGGTCACGGCAGCGGCCGCGGGTGTGAACGCCGCCGCTAGTGCCGTGACCGCGGCCACGGCGAGCAGGGGCGTTCTGGACCGGTTTGACATTACGGCTCCCTCGGTACGGCAGCGATGGAACGAGCACGTGCAGTTGTGCGACATTCCTCGCTTACCGCGCGGTGCGATGTCAATGCTTCTGTACAGGATTCACCCAGTCCAAGATCAGGACACAGGTCAGGTCACAGATCCGGAGGCCGCCCGGTCAAGACGTCGTAGCAAGGAAACGACGACGAAGGGTGCGGCACATGACCGACACACAGGACCACGCCGAGCACGTGCACCCGGCGGCCGAGCACGCCGGACCGGTGGCGAGCTGGATGACGGCGGCCACGATGCTGCAGGACGCCTCGCCGATCACGGTGCCTGAGGGCGCCTCGGCGATGACGATCCACGTCGAGTGGGAACCGGGCGACCCCGGCACCCCGCCGCACCGCCACTCCGGGCCGGCCTTCGGGTACGTCATCCAGGGCGCGGTCCGGTTCGAGCTGGAGGGCGAGCCGGAGCGGGTCGTCGAGGCCGGCGGGACGTTCTGGGAGCCGGGCGGCGACGCCATCCACTACCAGGACGGCAACGCGCTGGACGACGCGCGCACGGAGTTCGTGGTGACGATGATGTGCGCGCCGGGCAAGCCGATGCTGGAGCTCGTCTCCGAGTCGGAGCTCGCGGAGCGGGCGCACCTGCGCGCGCCGCGGCCGTCAGCGTGATCTCGCCTTTGGCCTGAGCGCGTCCTCTCCTTCGAGGTCTAAGTTTCTTCCCTTTGGGACGGACCAAAGCGAAGAAACCTAGACCTCGAAAGAGAAGGGCCGACGGCGGAGGCGCCGCCCGTGCCGCTAGTGGAACCGGCCCCGGACCGCCTCGCCGTGCGCGGGCAGGTCCTCGTCGTTGGCGACGGCGACGATGCGGTCGGCGAGCTCCTCGAGCGCGTCGCGCGTGTACTCGATCTGCTGCACCGACTTCAGGAAGCTGTGCACGCCCAGGCCGCTCGCGAAGTGCGCGGTGCCCCCGGTCGGCAGCACGTGGTTGGAGCCCGCCATGTAGTCACCCAGCGACACCGGCGACCACGGGCCCACGAAGATCGCGCCCGCGCTGTGCACGCGCGCGGCCACCCGGGCGGCGTCGGCCGTCTGGATCTCCAGGTGCTCCGCGCCGTACGCGTTCACGACGGCCAGCCCCGCGTCGACGTCGTCCACCAGGACGATCGCGGACTGCGGGCCGTCCAGGGCACGCGCCACGCGGGTGGAGTGCTTGGTGGCCGACGCGAGGTCCACCACCCGGGCCTCGACCGCGGAGGCGAGCTCGACCGAGTCGGTGACCAGCACCGAGGCCGCCATCGGGTCGTGCTCGGCCTGGCTGATCAGGTCGAGGGCCACGTGCCCGGCATCCGCGGTGCCGTCGGCGAGCACGGCGATCTCGGTGGGCCCGGCCTCGGCGTCGATCCCGACGATGCCGCGCACCAGGCGCTTGGCCGCCGCGACGTACACGTTGCCGGGGCCGGTGATGACGTCGACCGGCTCGCACAGCGTCTCGCCGTCCTGCTCCGCGCTGCCCGCGGCGCCGTACGCGAACATCGCCACGGCCTGCGCGCCGCCCACGGCGTAGACCTCGTCGACGCCCAGCAGGGCGCACGCAGCCAGGATGGTCGGGTGCGGCAGGCCGCCGTTGTCCTTCTGCGGCGGGGACGCCACCACGAGGCCGGGCACGCCCGCCTCCTGCGCCGCGACCACGTTCATCACCACGGACGACGGGTAGACCGCCAGCCCGCCCGGCGCGTACAGGCCCACCCGCTGGACCGGGATCCAGCGCTGGCGGACGACGGCGCCCGGAGCGAGCTCCGTGACGTGGTTCGGCGGGAGCTGCTCGGCGTGCACCCGGCGCACGCGGCGGATCGCCTCCTCCAGACCGGACCGGACCAACGGCGTCAGGCTGTCCAGCGCGTCGGTCAGGGCGCTCGCGGGAACCCGCAGGTGCTCCGGTGCGATCCCGTCGAGCCGCAGCGCGATCTCGCGCAGGGCGGCGGCGCCGCCCTCGCGGACCTGGCGCAGGAGCGGCTCGACCACATGGACGGCCTCGTCCACTCCGACCTCGGCACGGGGTAGGACGTCGAGGAGGGCGCGGCGGCCCAGGGACCGGCCGCGCAGGTCGATACGTTGGATCACCCGGCCAGTCTATGGCGGCGGACGGGAGACAATGCTGTGGTGTCCAACTCTGAGTCGAACGTCCCCGAGGTCCCGATCCGCGACGAGGTCATCCGTCTCGGCCAGTTCCTGAAGCTCGCCGACCTCGCCGAGGACGGCGCGCAGGCCCGTGACCTGATCGCCGACGGCGAGGTGCGGGTCAACGGCGAGGTCGAGACCCGCCGCGGCCGCCAGCTCGTGCGCGGCGACCGCGTCAGCGTGCTGATGCCTGCCGGCGAGGAATCAGCGAAGGTCGGCTAGCTCAGGACGCCATGTACGTCGACGCCATCACCTTGTCCACGGTCACGCGCAGCACGATCCGGTCCGGGTTCGGCCCCAGCTGGCGGTAGCGGCGCGCGTACCGTGCCACGGCGTCGGCGATCTCGTCGGCGTCCTCGCTGACGGCGATCGTGCCCTCCAGCGTGATCCAGCGGCCGCCGGCCACCTGGCACAGCGCGGCGCGCGGTTCGCCGCCGTCGGGTCCCGGGACGGCGTGCCGGGCCTTGAAGGACGAGCGGTTGGTGGTGATGCGCGCGACCCCGGCGTCGGCGTCCCAGGTGAAGGCGACCGGGACGACGTGCGGTGTGCCGTCGGGGCGCAGGGTGGTGAGGGTCGCGAGGTGGCGCTCGGTGACGAAGACGAGCTGCTCGGGGTTGAGTCGGATCACGCCGTGAGTCTAGGTCGGGGCGGGCGAGCGCCCGGCCCCGCCGTGTGGTCGGGTTGTGGGTTCCCCGTATTCCCCGGGGGTCCGGTATTTGGCTAGCGTTCCTGACAAATACCACGGCCCTAGGGAGTGCCATGAGACGGCGTACATCGTTCCTGGCGGCGGGTGTCACCGCCCTGCTCGTCACCGGACTGGCCATACCGGTCGTCGCGGCGCAGACCGGGCCGGTGGCGCAGGCCGCCGCGGCCGACTGCACGGCGTCCGCCTGGACGGAGGGCAGCACGTACGCCGCCGGCGCCCACGTGACCCACCGGGGCCGGGCCTACACCGCGCTGGTGGCGCACACCGCGCACGTCGGCGCGGGCTGGAGCCCCGACGTCACGCCCACCCTCTGGACCGACGACGGCGCGTGCGCCACGCAGCCGGACCCCGACCCGACCGACCCGACGCCCCACCCCACGGACCCGACCCCGGACCCCGAGCCCACACCGGCGGACTGCAGCCAGCGGCCGCGCCCGTCGGGCAAGGTGCTGCAGGGCTACTGGGAGAACTGGGACGGCGCGAGCAACGGCGTGCACCCCGGCATGGGCTGGATCCCGATCACGGACTCGCGGATCACCCAGCACGGCTACAACGTGGCGACCCTCGCGTTCCCCGTGATCCGCTCCGACGGGACGGTGCTGTGGGAGGACGGCATGGACTCCGGCGTCCAGGTGCCCAGCCCCGAGGAGATGTGCGCCGCCAAGGAGGCGGGCCTGACCATCCTGATGTCGATCGGCGGCGCGACGGCCGGGATCGACCTGTCCTCGCAGGCGGTCGCGGACCGGTTCGTCGAGACCATCGTGCCGATCCTGCGCGACTACAACTTCGACGGCATCGACATCGACATCGAGACGGGCCTGACGGGCAGCGGCAACATCAGCCAGCTCTCGACGTCGCAGGCCAACCTGATCCGGATCATCGACGGCGTGCTCGCCGGGATGCCGGCCGGGTTCGGCCTGACGATGGCGCCCGAGACCGCCTACGTGACCGGCGGCAGCGTCACCTACGGCTCGATCTGGGGCTCCTACCTGCCGATCATCAAGAAGTACGCCGACAACGGCCGCCTGTGGTGGCTCAACATGCAGTACTACAACGGCTCGATGTACGACTGCTCCGGCAACTCGTACGCGGCCGGGACGGTGGCCGGCTTCCAGGCACAGACGGACTGCTTGGACGACGGCCTCGTCATCCAGGGCACCACGATCCGCGTGCCGTACGAGAAGCAGGTGCCGGGCCTGCCCGCCCAGCAGGGCGCGGGCGGCGGCTACATGGCGCCGTCGCTGGTCTCGCAGGCGTACGGCTCGTACAACGGGGCGCTCAAGGGCCTCATGACCTGGTCGATCAACTGGGACGGGTCGCGCGGCTGGACCTTCGGCGACAACGTCAAGGCGCTGCAGGGCCGGTAGGGCTGCGGCTCGGGCGCGACGGCGCCGGGCGGACCTCGGGTCCGCCCGGCGCCGTCGCGCGTGCTCCAGGCCTCAGCCGCCGATCGAGTCCAGCACCGCGACCTCGTCGTCGGGCAGGACGAGGTCGGCCACGGCGACGTTCTCGCGCAGGTGGGCCACGGACGACGTCCCCGGGATCAGCAGGATGTTGGGCGACCGTCGCAGCAGCCACGCCTGCGCGACGGCGGCCGGGGTACTGCCCAGCCGGGCGGCCACGGCGTCCAGCTCCGCGGACTGCAGCGGCGAGAAGCCACCCAGCGGGAAGTACGGCACGTAGGCGATGCCCTGCGCCGCCAACGAGTCGATCAGCTCGTCGTCGCCGCGGTTGGCGACGTTGTACATGTTCTGCACGCAGACGACCGGCGCGATCGACTGCGCTTCGGCGACCTGCTCCGCGGTGACGGTGCTGACCCCCAGGTGCTTGATCAGGCCCTCGTCCCGCAGCTCGGCCAGGGCGGCGAACTGCGGCGCCAGCGACCCTGGCTCCGGGGCGCCGACCCCGCCCATCCGCAGGTTGACGACGTCGAGCCGGTCCAGGCCGAGGTGCTCCAGGTTCTGCTCCACCTGGCGCCGTAGCCGGCCGGGCTCGCGGTCCAGCACCCAGTTCCCCTCGGCGTCGCGCACCGCGCCCACCTTGGTGACGACGTGCAGGTCCGCGGGGTAGGGGTGCAGGGCCTCGCGGATGATCTCGTTGGTGACATACGGGCCGTAGAAGTCGGCGGTGTCGATGTGGTTGACGCCGAGCGCGACGGCCTCGCGCAGGACGGCGACGGCCGCGGCGCGGTCGGCGGGCGGCCCGAGGACGCCGGGGCCGGCGAGCTGCATGGCGCCGTAGCCGACGCGGTTGACGGTCAGGTCTTCGGCGAGCGTGAAGGTGCCGCCGGGGAGGGTCTGTGTGGTCATGGCTCCACCGTCCGCCGGCCCGGCGCGGACAGGCAGTGCCCGGACGATCCTGGGAGTACGGGGACCAGGCACGCGCGAGCCGCCCGGCCTACCGTGGTGGGCATGACCCGGGAGACCCAGCTCAGCGAGTACCTCCGGGCGCGCCGCGAGCTGGTGCGCCCCGCCGATGTCGGGCTGCCGGAGGGCGGCGTGCGCCGGGTGGCGGGCCTGCGGCGCGAGGAGGTCGCGCTGCTCGCGGGTATCAGCGCCGACTACTACCTGCGGCTGGAGCAGGGCCGGGACCGGAACCCGTCCGTCCAGGTCCTGGAGTCGCTCGCCCGCGTCCTGCTCCTGGACGAGGCCGCCACCCGGCACCTGCTCGACCTGGCCGCCCCGGCCCCGCGCCGGCGGTCCCGGCGGCCCCGGCGGGAGGTGGCGCCCGCCGGGACGCTGCGGCTCCTGGAGCGGGTGGGCATCCCGGGCTACATCGAGGGCCGGTACTTCGACGTGCTGGCGGTGAACCGGCTCGCGGAGGCCCTGTCGCCCACCCTCCGGGTGGGCCGCAACCGGCTCCGCGACCTGTTCCTGGACCCCGCCGAGCAGGCGATGCACCCGGACTGGCCCGACGTGGCACCCAAGATCGTCGCCCGGTTCCGCGAGGCGGTCGGCACGGACACGGACGAGCGCGCCGAACGGCTCGTCGGGGAGCTCTCGCTCGCCTCGGAGCGGTTCCGTACCCTCTGGGCGCGGCACGACGTGAACCTGGGGCGGCCGCACGTCACGCGCATGCTGCACCCGCAGGTCGGTGAGCTGGAGCTCGACATGGAGAAGCTGTCGATCGCCGGGACCGACCGGCAGATGGTCGTGCTGCTGCACGCCGCGCCGGACTCGCCGAGCGGGGAGCGGCTCGCCCTGCTCGCGTCGCTGGCGGCGTCGGCGGACGTGCCCGACGACGTCGCGACGGCACGTGCGGAGACGCAGGGGATCGCTCACGAATAGTGTGCCAAGCGCACCCGGCTGTGGATAACCGGCTCGCGGTGTCGGTGGCTGCTCCTAGGATCGATGACGTGACCAAGGACCCCTTCGCAGACCTCCCCTTCGCCATGGAGGAGCCGCCCGACGACGCCCACCTGACCGACGTCGGTGACCCGGGGCTGCCGCCGTCCGCGCGCAACACGCCCGAGGCGCAGGCAGCCAAGCTGCAGATGCTGCGTGGCCTGCTGCCCGACGGCGGCGTGGCGGCCGCGGCGCCGGTCCGTCGGTGGCCGCCGGCCGAGCCGGTGGAGCAGGACGTCGAAGGGGTCGAGGCGCCGGAGGAGACCGGGGCGGTCGAGGCCGAGGAGACCGCCCGCCCGATCCCCGCTGCGCCCGGCGCCTCGCTGCGCGAGGAGGCCGAGGCCGCGCTGCGCGAGCTGGTGGGCCGCGACGACGCGCGGCTGCGCGACGACCAGTGGACGGCGATCGAGGCGCTCGCGGCGTTCCACCGGCGGGCGCTCGTGGTGCAGCGCACCGGCTGGGGCAAGTCGGCCGTGTACTTCGTGGCCACCAGGCTGCTGCGGGCCCGCGGCGCGGGTCCCACGGTGATCGTCTCGCCGCTGCTGGCGCTCATGCGCGACCAGATCGCGGCGGCCTCACGCGCGGGTATCCGGGCGGTGACCATCAACTCGGCCAACATGACCGAGTGGGACGAGGTGCACGAGGCGATCGCGCGCGGCGAGGTCGACGTGCTGCTGTGCTCGCCGGAGCGCCTGAACAACCCGGGCTTCCGCGACGAGGTGCTGCCGCGCCTGGCGGCCGACGCCGGTCTCGTGGTCATCGACGAGGCGCACTGCATCTCGGACTGGGGCCACGACTTCCGGCCCGACTACCGACGGATCCGCACGCTCCTGGCCGACCTGCCGGCGGGCATCCCCGTGCTGGCCACGACCGCAACGGCCAACGAGCGCGTGACGCAGGACGTGGCCGAGCAGCTCGCCGTGCACGGAGACCAGGCGGCGGGGGAGGACGTGCTCGTGCTGCGCGGCGGGCTCGACCGCGAGTCGCTGCACCTGGCCGTGCTGGAGCTCGGCGACCAGCCCACCCGCGTGGCGTGGCTGGCCGAGGCGCTCCAGGACATCGAGGGTTCCGGCATCGTCTACTGCCTCACCGTCTCGGCGGCGGAGCAGGTGGCCGAGCAGCTGCGCGGATACGGCCTCGCGGTGGCCGCCTACACGGGCCGCACCGAGCCGGCGCAGCGCGAGCAGCTCGAGGCGGACCTCAAGAACGACGACGTGAAGGCGCTGGTCGCGACGTCCGCGCTGGGCATGGGCTTCGACAAGCCGGACCTGGCGTTCGTGGTGCACCTGGGCGCGCCCTCGTCGCCCATCGCGTACTACCAGCAGGTCGGCCGAGCCGGCCGAGGCGTGGACCAGGCGCTGGTGGTGTTGCTGCCCGGCACCGAGGACAAGGCCATCTGGGACTGGTTCGGCGAGCAGGCGTTCCCCGCCGAGGGGCAGGTGCGGGCCACGCTCGACGCCCTGAGCGGCGGCGGCACCATGTCCACGGCCGTGCTGGAGACACAGGTCGACCTGCGTCGCAGCCGCCTGGAGACCATGCTCAAGGTGCTCGACGTCGACGGCGCAGTCCGGCGGGTCAAGGGCGGCTGGGAGGCGACCGGCCGGCCGTGGTCGTACGACGCCGAGCGGTACGGCCGCGTCGCCGCGACCCGGGCCGCCGAGCAGCAGGCGATGGTCGACTACGTGAACACCCCGGGCTGCCGCATGGCGTACCTGCGCGCCCAGCTCGACGACCCGGAGCTGACGCCGGGCTGGGAGTGCGGCCGCTGCGACCGGTGCGGTCACATGGCCCTGCCCGAGGCGCCCGACGCCGAGGCGGTCGCCGCCGCGCGCGCCGAGATGGACCGCCCGGGCATGGAGGTCGAGCCGCGCAAGATGTGGCCCACGGGCCTGGCCTCGATCGGCCTGGACCTCAAGGGCAAGATCCCGCCCGCCGAGCTGGCCGAGCCGGGCCGGGCCGTCGCCCGCCTCGACGGCCTCGGCTGGTCCGGCCCGCTGCGCGACCTGCTCGCCCCGAACGCGCAGGACGGCGAGCTGCCCGTGCCGCTGCGCCGGGCCGCCGCACGCGTGCTGGACGAGTGGCCGGCGCTGCGGCCGCCGGTGGAGAGCGCCGAGGATTCCGAGGACGGGACGGAGGGCGGCCCCCAGGCGGGTCCGCTCGTGGTGGAGGCGGTAGTCGCGATCCGCTCCGTCCGCCGGCCGCAGCTGTCGTTCCACCTGGCCACCGGGCTGGCGAAGTACCTGGGCGTGCCGATGATCGGCGCGGTCGGACCGGTCGCCGGGCAGGAGGAGCCCGGCCGGCACGACGTGAACTCCGCGATGCGGCTGGCGGGCGTGGTCCGGCGTCTGCAGCTCCAGCTCGGCGACGGCGCGCTCCGCGGGCTGCCGGGCCGGTCGGTGCTCCTGGTGGACGACTACACGGACTCCGGCTGGACGCTGACGGTGGCGTCCCGGCTGCTGCGCGAGGCCGGCGCGGCGGCGGTGTACCCGTTCGTGCTGGGCGTGCGGTGACGGGCAGCGCCGGGCGGGTGACCAGGGCCACCCGCCCGGTGGGCGGACTGGTGTCCGGTCCGTGTCCCGCGGTTCGTAGACTGGTGCGGTGATGACCAACGCCGTCGACGAGCAGAGCGTGAGGGGCAGCGCCTCGGCGTCCTCGGTGCGCCTGCCGCTGCGCCCCGAGCTGGCGGACGAGGAGCCGTACGGCGCGCCGCAGCTCGACGTGCCGGTGCTGCTGAACGTCAACGAGAACCCGTACCCGCCCGGTGAGGACGTGGTCGCGACCATCGCGGAGGAGGTGGCGCGTGCCGCCCGCGGCATGAACCGCTACCCGGACCGCGACGCCACCGTCCTGCGCCGTGACCTCGCCGACTACCTGGAGATGGAGACCGGCGTCCATCTGGCGCAGTTCGACGTCTGGGCGGCGAACGGGTCCAACGAGGTCATGCTGCACGTGCTGCAGGCGTTCGGCGGCCCCGGCCGCACCGCGCTCTCGTTCGCCCCCACGTACTCGATGTACCCGGAGTACGCGCGGGACACGCACACGGAGTGGGTCGTCGGCCGGCGCGAGGACGACTTCACGCTGGACCCGGCGCACGCCGTCGAGCTGATCCGTCAGGTGCGCCCGTCGGTGATCCTGCTGGCCAGCCCCAACAACCCGACCGGCACGGCGCTGCCAGCGGCCACCATCGAGGCGGTCTGCGAGGCCGCTCTCACGGTCGACCTCGACGGGGCACGCCCGGTCGTCGTCGTGGACGAGGCATACGCGGAGTTCCGGCGGCCCGGCACGCCGTCGGCCGTCGCGCTGCTGGAGCGGTACCCGAACCTGGCCGTCTCGCGCACCATGTCCAAGGCGTTCGCCGCGGCCGGCATGCGGCTCGGGTACCTGGTCGGGTCGACGAAGTTCGTGGACGCGCTGCGGATCGTGCGGCTGCCGTACCACCTGAGCGCCGTCACGCAGGCCGCGGCAGGTGCCGCGCTGCGCCACCGCGAGTCGCTGATGGCCCAGGTCGCGGCGCTGCGGGCCGAGCGCGACGCGACCGTCGCGTGGCTGCGCGAGCAGCGGCTCCCGGACGGGCTACCGTTCGACGTCGCCGATACGGACGCCAACTTCGTGCTGTTCGGCACGTTCGGCGACCGGCACGCCGTCTGGCAGGGCCTGCTCGACCGCGGGGTCCTGATCCGCGAGACCGGCCCCGACGGCTGGCTGCGGGTGTCGATCGGCACGTCGTCCGAGATGGCCGCGTTCCGCGCGGCGCTCACCGAGGTCTTGCAGGAGCAGGGAGAGGAACAGGCATGAGCAGGACAGCCCGCGTGGAGCGTGCCACGTCCGAGTCCAAGGTGCTGGTCGAGCTCGACCTCGACGGCACCGGGCGCACCGACATCAGCACGAGCGTGCCGTTCTACGACCACATGCTCACGGCGCTCGGCAAGCACTCGCTGATCGACCTCACCGTGCAGGCGACCGGTGACACGCACATCGACGCCCACCACACGGTGGAGGACGTCGCGATCAGCATCGGCGAGGCGCTGCGCATCGCCCTCGGCGACAAGGCCGGCATCTCCCGGTTCGGCGACGCGCTCGTGCCGCTCGACGAGGCGCTTGCCCAGGCGGTCGTGGACGTCTCCGGCCGCCCGTACCTGGTGCACGAGGGCGAGCCCGCGGGCCAGGAGTACCACCTGATCGGCGGCCACTTCACCGGGTCGCTGACGCGGCACGTGCTGGAGTCCGTCGCGCACCACGCGGGCATCTGCCTGCACGTGCGCGTCCTGTCCGGCCGCGACCCCCACCACATCGTCGAAGCTCAGTTCAAGGCGCTGGCGCGTGCGCTGCGCGCCGCCGTGGCCGTCGACCCGCGGGTCGACGGCATCCCGTCCACGAAGGGTGCGCTCTAGCAGCCATGTCCGACAGCCCCAGGCCCGACAACGGGTCCGACAGCACGCCTGCCGGCGACGACCTGCCCGACTTCGATCTCGGGGACCTCGAGATCCCGGACGACCTGTCGTCCCTGACCGGCTCCGGGGAGCCCGACTTCGCCGCGCTGATCACCCAGATCGCGGGCGCCGAGCCCCTGGCCGCCGCCAGCTCCCTGGCCCAGCTCGACCTCGACGCCGTGCCGACCTCGGTCGGCGCCGTCGGCGTGCTGCGCGACCGCTCCGGCGACGCGCCCGAGCGGGCCGCCGCCGCGATCTCCCAGCTCGTGCGGGGCGTGCCGCTCGTCCTGGTCACCCGCACGGGCGAGCAGATGACGGCCGTCCGGTTCAGTGACGGCGTGCGCGGCGACGAGCTCGCCCCCGGCCTCGTGCTGGGCGGCGCGCCCGAGAGCGTCGTCGACCTGCTGACCGGCGCCACGGCCCTGGCCGAGGTCGACGGCGTGGTCGGGTCGGACTCGATCAGCAAGTTCAAGGCGGTGCGGATGCTGACCTCCGCCGCGCGCAAGGCCCGCAAGTCCATGGGCAAGGGCGAGACCGGCCCGGACAGCAAGGGCGGGATCTGAGCGTGGGCGCCCGCGTCGTCGTCCTCGACTACGGCTTCGGCAACGTCCGGTCGGCCGTCCGCGCGCTGGAGCGCGTGGGCGCCGACGTGACGCTGACCGCCGACCGGGCCCTCGCGCAGGACGCCGACGGCCTGGTCGTGCCAGGCGTCGGCGCCTTCGCGGCGTGCATGGCCGGGCTCACGGCCGTGCGCGGCCACGAGGTCGTCGGTCGCCGCCTGGCCGGCAACCGCCCCGTGCTCGGCATCTGCGTGGGCATGCAGGTCATGTTCGACGCCGGCGTCGAGCACGGCGAGCGCGCCGACGGCATCGGCGAGTGGCCCGGCGTCGTCGAGCGGCTGCACGCCGACGTGGTGCCCCACATGGGCTGGTCGCCGGTCGAGGTGCCAGAGGGCTCGGCCCTCTTCGCCGGGATCGCCGACGAGCGCTTCTACTTCGTGCACTCCTACGCCGCCCAGACCTTCACCAAGGGGTACGACGAGAACGCGGTGGGCCGGTTCACGCCCCCGAAGGTCACCTGGGCCGACCACGGCGGCCGGTTCGTCGCGGCGGTCGAGGACGGCCCCCTGGCGGCGACGCAGTTCCACCCCGAGAAGTCCGGTGACGCCGGCGCCCAGCTCCTGGAGAACTGGCTCCGTACCCTCGCCTAGCCCCACTCGTTGAGTGCTGGGTATTTGTTGCGCAGACGCCGCTCAGCCCACAAATACCCAGCACTCAACGCTTCGACAGACAGAACTTGGAGAGACATGACCGACCGACTCGTGCTCCTGCCCGCCGTGGACGTCGCCGACGGCCAGGCCGTCCGCCTCGTCCAGGGGGAGGCCGGCTCGGAGACCTCGTACGGCGACCCGCTGACCGCCGCCCTGGACTGGCAGTCCGGCGGCGCCGAGTGGGTGCACCTCGTGGACCTCGACGCCGCCTTCGGGCGCGGCTCCAACGCGGAGCTGCTCGCGCGCGTCGTCGGCGAGCTGGACGTGCAGGTCGAGCTGTCGGGCGGCATCCGTGACGACGAGTCGCTGGAGCGCGCCCTGGCCACGGGCGCGCGCCGCGTCAACCTCGGCACCGCCGCCCTGGAGGACCCGGCCTGGACGGCCAAGGTCATCGCCGAGCACGGCGACCGCGTCGCCGTGGGCCTCGATGTGCGCGGCACCACGCTCGCCGCCCGCGGCTGGACCAAGGAGGGCGGCGATCTCTGGGAGGTGCTCGGCCGCCTCGACGAGGCCGGCTGCGCCCGCTACGTGGTCACCGACGTGACCAAGGACGGCACGCTGCGCGGCCCCAACGTCGACCTCCTGTCCGACGTCGCCGCGCGCACCCCCGCGCACGTCGTCGCCTCGGGTGGCATCTCGTCGCTCGACGACCTGCGCGCGCTGCGCGCCCTGGGCACCATCGAGGGCGCCGTGGTCGGCAAGGCCCTGTACGCCGGCGCCTTCACGCTCCCCGAGGCACTCGACGTCGCGGGACGCCCGGGCGACGCGGCGCCGGACGAGGCCGCCGAGTGAAGTCGATCCAGCCCTCCAGCCAGTTCGCAGGCGACGACGGGTCGGCCGACGCCGAGCTGACCCGGCTGCTCGCGGGCCACTCGACCGGCGCGGTCCCGCTGCGCGAGGTCGTCGCGCGCCTGGCCGAGACCCGCGTGCTCGTGCCGGTGCTGGCCGAGGCCGGCGTCGTCGAGCAGAACCCGGACGGGCTGGCCGTCGACAAGGAGGCGTCGTCCGGGGTCGTCGCCCTGGAGGCCCCCGACGGCCGCCGGGCGCTGCCGGTGTTCACCTCCGTCGCCACCATGCAGGCCTGGCGGCCCGACGCGCGCCCGGTCCCGGTCGAGGCCACCCGCGCCGCCCTGTCGGCGGTGAGCGAGAACTGGGCGCTGATCGTCGTGGACCCGGCCGGTCCCGCGACGGCGCTGGTCCCGCGTCCGGCGGTGTGGGCGCTGGCGCAGGGCAAGCCCTGGCAGCCCGCGGTCGTCCCGCACGAGGACGGGCTGGCCGTGGACCCGGAGGTCGCCTCCGAGGTGGCGGTCGCCGCGGCACCGGTGCAGCACGTGGTGCGGGCGCACGCCGAGCCCGGCCGCAAGGCCGAGGTGGCGGTCGTGCTCGCCCTGGACCCGGGCCTGGACCGCGCCGGGCTCGACACGGTGCTGGGTCAGGTCAACGCGCGCCTGGCGGCGTCCGAGGTCATCTCGTCGCGGGTGGACTCGCTGGAGCTCCGGATCGGCGCGGCGCGCTGAGCGAACCCGCTCAGCACCCCGACGCCGGGGTGAACGCCGTGTCGTCGTCCAGCATCTCCTGGAGCGTGGAGAGCGGCACGAGCAGGCTGTTGTCGTCCCCGGTCTTGGCGTAGACCACGCCGATCACGCGGCCCTTGTCGTCCAGCGCCGCCGACCCGGACGACCCGGGCTCGACGGGAGCGTCCGTGAGCAGCACCTCGCCGAGGTTGGCGTTCAGCGGGTCCCGCGTCGAGCCCTTCACCTCGCCCTCCGTGACGGTGAGCTCGCCGCCCGCCGGGTAGCCCACCACGGTCACGTGGTCGCCCGGCTCGGGGTCGGCCTTCGCCAGCTCCGGGTGCGACGGCAGCGGGTCGGTCGTGCGGACCACGGCGAGGTCCGCGAGGCCGGCCGTCGAGGTGGCACCCACGGTGATGTCGTGCCCGTCGTAGGTGCTGACCTCGAGGTCCTTCGAGTCCGCGACCACGTGCTTGTTGGTGATCAGCGTGTGCTCGTCGATCGCGAAGCCCGAACCCGTCGACAGCTCCTCGCAGCCCACGTTGCGGATGCGGACCGCCATGCGCTCCACGGCGTCGAACCCGTCGGGGCTCAGGGCGTCGCCGCCCGCGGCGGGGGACAGGTCCGCCGGAGAGGTCGGCACGATGTCGCTCGGCACGGGGTCCGGCAGCGGCGGCAGCACGCCGCAGCCGCCCAGCGCGCCCGTCAGGGCGAGCGTCAGCGCGACACCGCCGGCGCGCCGACGAGCCGTCTGCCTCACCGGCGCAGCTCCTGCTGCAGGGCCTGGTTGGCGTCCTCGGCGTCGGCGCACAGCGCGTTGACCTCCTTCTCGTACCGGACCAGGTCAGCGGGTTCGTACTGGTCGGCCTCCTTGAGGTAGCCGACCAGCTGCTCCTGGCCCGACACGCACTGCCCCAGGGCCGAGGCCACCGTGGCCGCGGCCCCGCTGACCTGCGTCTGGTAGTCGAGGTACTGCTGGGAGGCGACGTTCTCGTCACCCAGCTGCGCCTTCTCGTTCGCGAGGTCCGTGATGCGCGACGTCGCCGTGGAGAGCTGGTCGCGGGCGGCCTGCAGCTCCGAGTTCGCGCCGTCGAGCTGCATCCGCAGCGAACCGACCTCGTCGGCGTACTCCTGCGCCTTCGCCTCCCACTCCGTGGCGGTGCGCTGCCAGCGGACGGTGGTCAGCCACAGGTACGCGCCGACGGCGATCGTCGCCACCAGCACGAGCGCGAGGACGCGAGAGGCCCGGCGGGGCCTCGGCGCCCGGTCCGGACCGGGCGCCACCACGACGGGAGCCTCGGTCATCAGACGACGGAGCCCGTGTACTTCTCGCCCGGGCCCTCGCCCGGGGCGTCGGGGATCACCGATGCCTCGCGGAACGCGAGCTGCAGGCTGCGCAGGCCGTCGCGCAGCGAGCGGGCGTGCTGGTTGCCGATGTCGGGGGCGCTCGCGACGACCAGCGCGGCCAGCGCCGTGATCAGCTTGCGCGCCTCGTCGAGGTCCTTGAGGTCCTCGGCGTCCTCGCCCTCGGCCAGTCCGCACTTGACCGCCGCGGCGCTCATCAGGTGGACGGCGGCGGTCGTGATGACCTCGACCGCGGCGACCTCCGCGATGTCCCGCGTGGCCTGGTCTGAGCCCACCGGGGCGTCGTATCCGGTGGTCGTCTCGTCGCTCGTGCTCATGGGCACCATCCTTTCATCCCCCCGGGGGTGCGGACGCCCACCGAACACCCTCCGGACGGCGGCCGGAGTCTGGGTTAGCCTGCGTGCGTTCAACGGTGAAACAGGGGAGGCCCTTTCGATGCACGACGACATCACACTGACCACCGGGCGCGCGCACCGGGTCCTGACCGAGAGGATCTGGCCGGCGGTGCACGAGACGTCGGTCCCGCTCGACGTCGAGTGGCATGCCCTGCCGGGGGAGCCGATCCCGCCGGCCGAGGGGCTCGCCCTCGCGATGGAGCCGTACGAGGTGGGCACCCCGTGGGGCCCGGCCTGGGGCACCACCTGGTTCCGGCTGACGGGCACCGTGCCCGCCGAGTGGGCCGGACGCACCGTCGAGGCCGTGGTCGACCTCGGCTTCGACGTGGACCGCACCGGCTTCCAGGCCGAGGCCCTGGTCTACCGGCCCGACGGCAGCCCCGTGAAGTCCATCAACCCCCGCAACCAGCACGTGGTCGTGGCCGACGCCGCGGCCGGCGGCGAGCGGGTCGAGCTGTTCCTGGAGGCGGCGTCCAACCCGGTGCTCCTGGGGCACAACGTGTTCGAGCGCACCACCGAGGGTGACACCACGACGTCGTCCCCGGACCCGCTGTACACGACCCGGCGCATCGACCTCGCGGTCTTCGAGTCCGAGGTGTACGACCTCGCGCTCGACGTCGAGGTGCTGCTGGAGCTCCAGGCCGAGCTGCCCACCGGCCCGCGGCGCATGCGCGTGCTGCAGGCGCTCGACGACGCCCTCGACGTGCTCGACCTGCAGCGCATCCCCGAGACCGCGGCGGCGGCCCGGGCGGCGCTCGCGGACGTGCTGGCCAGCCCGGCCGAGCACAGCGCCCACGAGATCTCCGCCGTCGGGCACGCGCACATCGACTCCGCCTGGCTGTGGCCCGTGCGCGAGACCATCCGCAAGGTGGCGCGCACGACGTCGTCCATGACCGACCTGATCGAGCGCACCGACGACTTCGTCTACGGCATGTCGTCCGCGCAGCAGTACGCCTGGGTCAAGGAGCACCGTCCCGAGGTGTGGGAGCGGATCAAGGAGGCCGTGGCCAAGGGCCGGTTCCTGCCGCTGGGCGGCATGTGGGTCGAGTCCGACACGGTGATGCCGTCGGGCGAGGCGCTGACGCGCCAGTTCTCGCAGGCGCAGCGGTTCTTCGAGCGGGAGTTCGGCCTGCGTTCCCACGGGGTCTGGCTGCCCGACTCGTTCGGCTACTCGCCGGCCCTGCCGCAGCTCGTCCGCCGCGCGGGGTTCGACTGGTTCTTCACGCAGAAGATCTCCTGGAACCAGGTCAACGTCTTCCCGCACCACACGTTCTGGTGGGAGGGCATCGACGGGTCGCGCGTGCTGACACACTTCCCGCCGATGGACACCTACAACTCGCAGCTCTCGGGCGAGGAGCTCGGCAAGGCGACCCGCCAGTTCCGCGAGTCGCGGCGCGCCACGGGCTCGATCGCGCCCGTCGGCTACGGCGACGGCGGCGGCGGCACCACCCGCGAGATGACCGGCCGCGCCAAGCGGCTCGCGAACCTCGAGGGCAGCGCCAGGGTGCGCTGGGAGCACCCGGACGCCTTCTTCGAGCGCGCTCGCGGGGAGCTGCTCGCGTCCGGCACGGATGACAGCGCTGTCTGGGTGGGTGAGCTCTACCTGGAGCTCCACCGGGCCACGCTGACGTCGCAGCACAAGACCAAGCAGGGCAACCGTCGCAACGAGCAGCTCCTGGTCGAGGCCGAGGCCTGGGCGGCCACGGCGTCCGCCCGGACCGGGGCTGACTACCCCTACGAGGAGCTGGACGCCCTGTGGCAGCAGGTGCTGCTGCTGCAGTTCCACGACATCCTGCCCGGCACGTCGATCGCCTGGGTGCACCGCGAGGCCGTCGCCCAGCACGCGGCGATCACCGAGGGCGTGCAGGCCATCATCGACCGCTCCCTGCGGGCACTGGTCGGCGAGGGCGACGTGCCGCTGCGGGCCAACCCCGCGGTGTTCGCGCAGGCGGGGGTGCCCGCGCTGGGCGTGGCCCCGGCGTCCGCCCCGGCGGCGGCCGCCAGCACGGTCACCGAGCTGCCCGACGGCGGCTACGTGCTCGCCAACGACCTCGTCCGGATCACGCTGGACGCCGCCGGCCACGTCACGTCCGCCGTCGACCTGGCCACGGGCCGGGACGCCGTGGCGCCCGGCCGCGAGGCGAACGTCCTGCAGCTGCACCAGGACTTCCCGAACAAGTGGGACGCCTGGGACGTCGACCGGTTCTACCGCAACTCGGTGACCGACCTGCGCGAGGCGCAGAAGGTCACCGCCGCCGTGGAGGACGGCGTGGCCGTCGTGACGGTGCACCGCCAGTTCTCGGCCTCCAGCCTGGAGCAGGTGATCACGCTCGCGCCGGGCAGCCGGACGCTCGAGGTCGACCTGCGCACCGACTGGCACGAGACCGAGAAGTTCCTCAAGGTCGCCTTCCCGCTCGACGTGCGCGCCGAGCACGTGGCCGCCGAGACCCAGTTCGGCTTCCACAAGCGGGTCACGCACACCAACACGAGCTGGGAGTCCGCCAAGTTCGAGACGTCGATGCACCGGTGGGTGCTCGCGGAGGAGCCGGGCTTCGGCGTCGGGTTCGTCAACGACTCGTCCTACGCGTACGACGTCACGCGCGAGGTGTCCGACCAGGGCGTGGCGCCGGCGCCGGGCGTGCCGGGCGTGACCACGACGGTGCGGCTCTCGCTCCTGCGCGCGCCGCGGTTCCCCGACCCGGAGACCGACCAGGGCCTCCAGACCCACCGGTACGGCCTGGT
The DNA here is from genome assembly GCF_044389675.1 of Promicromonospora kroppenstedtii. Lineage (NCBI taxonomy): Bacteria > Bacillati > Actinomycetota > Actinomycetes > Micrococcales > Promicromonosporaceae > Promicromonospora > Promicromonospora kroppenstedtii. The sequence goes on from NZ_JBIRYI010000001.1 coordinate 780,247, forward strand.
CGTCGGCGCGGACACCGCGGTCGCGACCGAGGCCGGCGCGACGTTCGGCGCGCGTCCGCGGGAGCTGCGCGGTGCTGCCGGGTTCGAGCCGCTGGTGCACGTGGGCGGCGGCGTGACGCTGTCGGCCGTCAAGCTCGCCGACGACCGGTCGGGTGACCTCGTGGTGCGCGTCTACGAGGCGCACGGCCGCCGCGCGTCGGGCACCGTGACGGTGGCGGCGCGGGTCACCGGCGCCCGGACAGTCTCCCTCATCGAGGACGACCTGGACGGTGGCGCCGTCGACCTGACGGCCGACGGCACGGTGACGCTCGAGCTCAGCCCGTTCGAGGTGCGCACGCTGCGCTTCACGCCGGCGTAACCCACCCGCGCTGCCCGCGACGTGTCAGACCTACAGTTCACGCCGGGGAACTGTAGGTCTGACACGAGCGACGTTCCGGTCTTGACACCGGAGGGAACCGCCGAAGACTCTTTGGTCCTCGCTGGAGCGAGCTCGTCGAGCCATGGCGACCACGTGCACCACCGGACAGAGCCCAGGGGCGATGTCGCCTCTGCCGGAAGGAACAGTCATGAGCATCACCAGGATCGGGGCGGCGGGAGTCGCCCTGACCATGCTGGCCGCGCTCAGCGGCTGCGGCCTCGACGGCACGGCCACCACGGACCCGGACGGCGGGGCGGATACGACGAGCGACGTGACCGGCGCGGTCACGCTCCAGACGTGGGCGCTCCAGCCCCGCTACACGGAGTACGTCGAGGGAGTGATCGCCGCCTTCGAGAAGCAGTACCCCGGCACCGAGGTCACCTGGCTCGACCAGCCCGGCGACAACTACTCGGAGAAGGTGCTCGAACAGGCAGCGGCGGGCGAGCTGCCCGACGTCATCAACCTGCCGCCGGACTTCGCGCTCTCGCTCGCGCGCGAAGGCCTGCTCACCGACGTCACCACCGTCGACGACGCCCTGGCGGAGACCTACGTGCCCGGGGCGCTCGCGGCCTACCGGTACGCGGGCCTGGAGGGCACGTACGGGTTCCCCTGGTACCTGACCACGGACGTGAACTACTGGAACACCGAGCTGTTCGCGGACGCGGGGCTCGACCCGGCGAACCCGCCGACCACCCTCGACGAGCTCGTCGCGCAGGCCCGGATCATGCACGACACGACCGGTGGGTACCTCATGAGCCGGAAGCCCGGCCTGGGCGACCTCGCGGCGGCCGGCATCCCCGTGCTGTCCGACGACGGCACCGAGTTCACGTTCAACACGCCGGAGGCGGCCGCGCTCCTGGACGTCTACCGCGACGCCTACGCCGAGGGGCTCCTGCCGGACGACGTGCTCACCGACGCCTACCTCGGCAACGGCCAGCTCTTCACCGACGGCAAGGTGGCCTGGTCGACCGGCGGCGGCAACTTCATCAACAGCGCGGTGGCGAGCAACCCGTCGCTGGAGGGCAAGATCGTGGCCTCGCCGTACATGGGCGACATCCCGCTGTACGTGCAGGGGCTGTCGGTCTCGAACGAGTCGGAGCACCTGCCCGCCGCGGTGGCCCTGGCCAGGTTCGTCACGAACGCCGCCAACCAGGAGGCGTTCTCCGCCGAGGTGCCCGGCGTGTTCCCCTCCACGGCGTCCTCGCAGGAGAACCCGGAGCTGTCCCAGAGCGACGGCACGCCCCAGGGCGACGCCAAGGCCATCGCGTTCAGCAACCTCACCACGGCACGGGTGCTCCAGCCGGTCGAGGTCAGCGAGGAGATGACCACCATCATCAACCAGCAGTTCGCGGCGGCCATCGCCGGGGACCTGACCTCGCAGGACGCCCTCGACGCGGCGGTCGGCGAGTGCAACAAGCTGCTCGCCGACCAGTGACGGCGTCCGCGTAGCCGTACGACACCAGGGCGGTCCCCGCCCACGAAGAAAGGCCTACCGCAATTCGTTACGACACCGACGTCGCCGCGCCCGCGGCCGTCACCGCACCGCCCGTGCCCGTTCTCGACCCGATCGGGGAGGTGGCCGCGTGACCGGGCCCGCACATGTCCCCGCCGGCCGCCCCGGCGCCGGCCTGACCAGTGAGAACGCCCACCTGGTGCGGCACCACGGCGCGGCCCGCACGGTGCTGCTCGACGGCCTGGACGTGCCGCTGGAGGCCGGCGCCGAGCTGCGCTACGCCGTCCTGCCCGTGCTTGACGAGAAGCTCACCTACCGCTCCACCTACGTCGCCCTCGACCTGCGGCTCGACGACGGCACCTGGCTCTCGCAGACCGGGTCCGGGCGTGCGCTGCGCGACCAGCACGGCATGCTCGCGACCGCCCTCGGCCAGGGGGAGGCGCGCATCCTGGTGCCGGACCACTGGAACCTCGTGCGCGTCGACCTGAGCCCGGTGGCGCAGGCGCTGCCGGGCCGCCGCGTGACCGCCGCCGCCGTCGTGACCGCCGCGCCGGACGGCGGCGTGAGCGAGGTCTGGCTCGACACGGTCTCGGTGGGGCCGCGCGCCGAGCGGGTGGTGACCGGCCGCACCGACCTCGTGGACACGCGCCGGGGCACCCACTCCTCGGGCGAGTACTCGCGCGGCAACAACGTGCCCGCCGCCGCCGTGCCCAACGGCTTCACCATGTGGGTGCCCCTGACCGACGGCGCCTCCGAGCGCTGGCTCTACTCCTGGGCCGCGCACAACGGGCCGGACAACCGGCCGCGCCTGCAGGGCATCGGCATCTCCCACGAGCCCAGCCCCTGGATGGGGGACCGCGACCAGCTCACGTTCCACCTCGTGCCCGCCGGGCCCGACGGCGACGAGGTTCCCGACGCCGGGCTGGCCGCCCGCTCGATCGGCTTCTCGCACGACGACGAGACCGCCCGCCCGCACCGCTACGACGTCGCGCTGGACGGCGGCGCCCGCGTGGCCGTCGCGGCGTCCGACCACGGCGGCGTCCTGCGCTTCACCTTTCCGCCCGACGCGAGCACGGGCCACCTCCTGTTCGACGCCGTGGGCGACTCCGGTGCGGACGGCGCACCCGTGTCGATCACCGTGCACGACGACGGCACGCTCACCGGCTGGAGCGACCACGGCAGCCCCCTGTCGGTGGGCCGCAGCCGCATGTACGTGGTGGGCCGCATCTCCGCGCCGGTGCTGCGCACGGGCCGCGCCCGCGGGCGGGACCACGCGACGTACGCGACGGTCGCGCTGGGCTCCGGAGGTGATGCGGAGGCGGGACGCACGGTCGAGGTGCGCGTGGCGACGTCGTACATCAGCGAGGACCTGGCCCGGCTCGCACTGGAGCGCGAGGTGTCCGGCGCCTTCGATGAGGTCGCCGACGCCGCCCGCACGCAGTGGGAGGACCGGCTCGGCGTGCTCGACGTCGACGGCGCGTCCGAGGAGCAGCAGGTCACGCTCTACTCGAACCTGTACCGGCTGAACCTGTACCCGTCCTCCTACACGGAGGTCGGGGCGGACGGCGCGCCCGTGCACGCCTCGCCCGTGCTCGACGGCGCACCCGCCGTGCCCGGCGAGATGTTCGTCAACCACGGGTTCTGGGACACCTACCGCACCTGCTGGCCCGCCTACGCGCTGCTCTACCCCGAGATCGCGGCCCGGCTCGCCGACGGGTTCGTGCAGCAGTACCGCGAGGGCGGCTGGGTGGCCCGCTGGTCGTCGCCGGGCTACGCCGACCTGATGACCGGCACGTCGTCCGACGTCGCCTTCGCCGACCTGTACCTGCGCGGCGTCGACCTGCCCGACCCGCTCGGCACCTATGACGCCGGGCTGCGCAACGCGACGGCGCTGCCCACCCGCTCCGGCGTCGGCCGCAAGGGCCAGGAGTTCGCGCTGACCAACGGCTGGGTGCCGCGCGACGTCGAGGAGTCGGTGTCGTGGAGCCTGGAGGGCTACATCAACGACGCCGGCCTGGCGCGGATGGCGCAGGCGCTCGCGGACGCGCCCGGCACCCCGGACGAGCGCCGGCGCGCGCTGCGCTCCGAGGCCGCCTACCTGCGGCAGAGCGCCGCCGGGTACGTGCACCTCTTCGACGCCGCGACCGGGTTCTTCCGGGGACGTGGCCGGGACGGTGCGTTCGACCCGGCGCCGTTCGACCCGGACGCGTGGGGCGGCGACTACACCGAGTCGGACGCGTGGAACTTCCTGTTCCACCCCGTGCACGACGGCGCGGGGCTGGCCGCCCTGCACGGCGGTCGGGCCGGTCTCGAACGCCTGCTGGAGCGGTTCTTCGCGGCGCCCGAGCGGGCCGACAAGCCCGGCTCGTACGGCAACCCGATCCACGAGATGTTCGAGGCGCGCGACGTGCGCCTGGGCCAGCTCGGGCAGTCGAACCAGGTGTCGCACCACATCGCCTGGACGTGGTCGGTCGCCGGGCGGCCGGACCGCACCCAGGAGGTCGTGCGCGAGATCCTGACGCGGCTCTGGACCGGCAACGACATCGGCCAGGGGTACCACGGCGACGAGGACAACGGCGAGATGTCGGCCTGGTACGTGCTGGCCGCGCTCGGGCTGTACCCGCTGGAGATCGGGTCGTCGCGGTGGGCGGTCACGTCGCCGCTCTTCGAGCGCGCGGTGGTGCACCGGCCCGACGGCGACCTGGTGATCGAGGCGCCCGGGGCCGCCGAGCGGTGGTACGTCGCGGGGCTGGAGGTCGGTGGTGCCGGTGCCGGTGCCGGTGCCGGTGCCGGCCGGGCCGTGGCCGGGCCGTCGGTCGACAACGGCGACCTGGTCGGGGGAGCGACCCTGCGGTTCACACTGTCGGACGTGCCGACGGGGTGGGGTGCGGTGTCCGAGGGCGTCGGGGCCGAGGACGAGGGAGCGTCGGCGGCTTCGTCCGACGGCGTCGGTGCCGGGACCGGCAGCCCTCGGCCGTGGCTGCGCGCGGCTGGGTCCTGGCACGGGGCCGAGGGCGCGCTGCCGAGCCTGACCGACGGCGAGCTGGCGACGTCGTCCGCCGTCCACGGCACGCTGGAGTGGCAGCCCGCCGCCGACGTCGCGGAGGGTGTGCTGCTGCGTGCCTACACGCTGACCTCGGGCACGGATGGCACGGCCCCGCCGTCGGCATGGCGCCTGGTCGGGGACGACGGCCGAGTGCTCGACGAGCGCTCCGGCGAGGAGTGGCCCTGGCCGGGCCAGCTCCGTCCGTTCGTGCTCGACGAGCCAGTGCCGCTCACGTCCGTCCGCCTGGAGCTCCTCCAGGAAGGGGCCTTCTCCCAGATCGAGCTCCTCACGTCGCCGCGGGGGCGCTGACGACGTAGTCGCGGCGAGCCGGCGCGAAAGTGCGCTTCTACCCAGCCATTGGGCCCGAAAAACCTCGTGATTCCGGGCCCAATGGCTGGGTAGAAGCGCACTTCGCGTTCTCGGGGCGGGGGCGTGGGTGCGGCCGCGGGTCCCGCCCGCCGTCGGACTGGCCTGTCGCCTGCTGGTCCGGGGCGACGAGGCCCCCGGGGCGACGAGGCCCGACCGCGTCGGCGCGACCGATCATCCACTGGCGGGTGCCGGCCCAAGGTGCGCTTCTACCCAGCCATTGGGCCGGGAAGCACAGCAGGTTACCGGCCCGATGGCTGGGTAGAAGCGCACCTTCGCGAGCCACCAGATCCCGGGATGTGAGATCTGGGCAAAGATCGTTGACTTCTATGGGTTCCATTCGTATCTTCTTGGACATCGAGATTTACCGCATCAATCCGATCGGAAAAATGTGGATAGTTTCGGCAGGTCATGAGTTCCGACACGAAGCCCCGGCTGGTCGGACGGCAACCCCCCGCGCGGGTGGGTGCCCCGGGTGAGGACCAGGTCCACCGCCGTCGGCGGATGACAACACGCGTCGCTCGCCGATGGGCGAGCAGGTGAGGAGAACGACGATGACCCGGAGCGCTGCCCCCGCCGTCCACGTGCCCCTGCCGACCCGGAACGTTTGCGCGCCGGCGAGTGCCGCCCCGCGCCCGAGCATGTGTTGTCGCTGACGCGCACCACCCCCGCGCGCTGACCGGCCCCAACCGGCCAGCCGCCCGGACCTGCTCTCGGCCTTCGCGCCGAGCCCTGGCCGCAACCGGCCCTCACGTTCCTGACCGGACGTCTCTTTCCTGCCTTCCGGCAGCCACGCCCCTCGGGCGACCCCAGTCGCCGTCGTGCACCCGCACGCAGCCCGGGGACCACCTGGGTGCCGTCGCGCAGCCGCAGCCCGAACGGAGCCCCGCCGTGCCGTACCCGCCGCAGCCCACGTCCCTGACCGCCACCGCCCTCTCGTCCCGTCCCGTCGTGCTCGGCGTGGACCTCACCTCCGCCGGCGCCCGCCCCGGTGCCCACCGGGCACGCGGCCCGATCGCCCCGTGCCCGTTCGACGGCGAGCGGTTCCTGCACCTGGTGCGGACCGCTGAGCGCGGCCTGCTCGACTTCGTGAGCCTCGACGAGGGCTTCCTGCTCCACCCCGGCCGCAGCCAGGTCACCGGCCGCCTCGACACGGCCGTCGCCGCGGCCCGCGCCGCACGGGTCACGGCCGGGATCGGCCTGGTCGCCGCCGTCGACACGGTCCATGTCGAGGCGGCCCACGCCGCCCTCGCGCTGAGCAGCATCGACCGCGCGAGCAGCGGCCGGGCCGGCTGGCAGGCCGTGCGGCAGGGCACCCTGCCCGAGTCCGACGACGCCTGGGCCACCCGCGTCGAGCTCGGCATCCAGTCGGTGACGCGGGTGTGGACCGGGCGTCCCGGCGGCGGGGCGGGCGCCGTGGAGCTCGACGCCGAGGGCCGGTTCCGCGTGGACCACGACGGCGTCCGGTTCGCCGTCCGCGGCCGTCCCGCCGGCGGCGCCCCGCTGCCGCGGACGCCCCCGCCTGTCGTGGTGCGCGTGCGCTCCGAGGCCAGCGCGGCGCTGGCCGGCCGCACCGCCGACGTCGCGCGGATCGCCGTGACCGACGCCGCGCACGCGGTCCGGCTGCGCCGCCTCGTGCGGGACGCGGCGCTGTCCGCCGGGCGCGACCCCGAGGACGTGCGGGTGCTCGCCGAGGTCTACGTGGTGCTCTCCACCGAGCGGGCCGGTGCCCGTGCCCGGCTGGAGCTGGTCGAGGCGCTGGAGGGCACTGCCTCCATGGGCGACGGGCTCGTGGTCGCCGACACACCCGACGAGCTGGCCACCCTCATCGCCGACTGGACCACGGTCGGCGCCGTCGACGGGTTCCTGCTGCGCCCCTCCTCGCTCAGCTCCGACCTCGACACCATTACCGACCACCTGGTGCCCGCGCTCCAGCACGCGGGCCTGTTCCGCACCGAGCGGACGAAGACCACGCTGCGCGGCTCGCTCGGTCTACCCGACGCCGCGACGGCCGCCCGCGAGCTGCCCACCGGCCGCCTGCTGAGCGCCTGACCACCCACCACGAACCCCGAGGAGACAACATGACCACCCCTGAGCTGCAGACCCCCGTCGCCGCAGGTGCCAAGGTCGCCGGCGGCGCCCTGCTGATCGACGTCCGCTCCGCCGCGGGCCGCGCGTCCGCGGGCGAGATCCCGGGCGCCACGCTCGCCGACCAGAACGACCTCGACGCGCTGTTCGGCCCGTCCGACAACCCGGCGATCACCCTCGACACGCCCGTCGTGATCGTGTGCGGCTCGATCAACGGATCCGGCCCGGTCGCCGAGGCGCTGGCCGCCCGCGGCTACACCGACGTCTCGCACGTCGACGGCGGCTTCCCCGCCTGGAAGGAGGCCGGCCTGCCCGCCACCGAGGCCGAGCCGAGCGCCGCGCCATGACCGGCTTCGCCAGCCGGCAGGTGCACGCGCGCAGCGCAGGCCGGGACGACGCCGGGCGTGCCACCGGCGCCCGGCACCGCGCCGTCGGCCCGCGTGGTCCCGCGGGCCACGCCCGTCTACCTCACCGCGGGGTTCGAGTTCGAGGAGTGGGAGCAGGCCGCCGGGCACTTCGGCGCGGGCGAGGCGTTCGCCTACACCCGCACCGGCAACCCGACCACGGCCGCCGTCGAGCAGCGGATCGCCGCCCTGGAGGGTGGCGCCGACGCGCTGTTCCTGGCCAGCGGGCAGGCGGCGAACCCGGACGACGCGACGCTGCTGCGCATCGCCGAGCAGCGGTCGAGCGACCTGGAGACCGACCTGACGGCGCTCGACCTCGACAAGCCGCTGCCCACGGGCCTGTTCGGCGACCACGTCTCGCAGGGGTCGATCAAGCGGCTCGTCGGCGAGCACGACCTGGCCACCACACCGCTGCGCGTGTTGCTCGGCGGGCTCGCCCGGCTGGGCCGCATCGCCGACCACTCCGGCTGGGTGGGTACGGCCGGCGAGCTGGCCGACCTCATCGAGGAGCTGGGGGAGTGGGGCAACGACGGCGTGCTGCTGTGGGGCGACCTGCACCCCGTCACCGTGCACGGCACGCTCGACGAGCTGGTCCCGATCCTGCGGCGGCGCGGCATCCTGCGCACCGAGTGGGCCGACGGCGGCCTGCGGGCCAACCTGCGGGCGTTCTGAGCCGTGCCGCCGCATCTCTGACAGGTGGGGCGCGGTAGCGTCGGCGCCGTGAACTCCGAAGCCTGGCGGCGCATCGCGGCGTGGCTCGTCGACTGGCTCTGCTTCCTGGCGTGGCTCGTGGTGCTCGCCGCGATCGGTATCCCGCTGTACCTCGCCGGTGTGACGACGGGGTGGTCCGCGGCGACCACCAACGTGGTCTCCGCCCTGCTGACAGCTGTGCCGCTGACGACCTTCCTTGCCGTCCTCGAGTCGGGCCCGCGGCAGGCGACGATCGGCAAGCGCGCGCTGGGACTCCAGGTGGTGGGCGCCCGGGACGGCGGTCGGCTCACATTCGCCCGGGCGCTGCTCCGGAATGCGCTCAAGGTCGCGCTGCCCTGGACGATCGGGCACGCCGCGGCGATCGGCCTCGTCGGGTCGACGACGGTCGAGCCGGGGCTGATCGTCCTCACCGCGGCGGCCTATGTGCTGCCGATCGCCTGGGTCGTCACCCTGTTCGCGGGCGCGGGGCGCACGCCGTACGACCGCGCCGGGGGAGCCACGGTCGTCCGAGCCCGGGATACCGCTGGACGGGAAAAAATCCGATGAGTCGGTCGATCTGACAAAAAGTCCACATAGTGGGCAGGTTGCGCCCGCGACCCTGTGAGCAGGCGGGACAGCCGCACTCGACGAGTGACCGGCATGTGAGACGCCGAACTGGGGCATTGACGAAGGGCCCCTGACATGAGTGTCTGGCCTTCCGTCCACCCCACGGAGCACTCATGACAGCCATCGACGCCTTTCTGGTCACCACCCCGACCGAGACCGCTCCCGTACCGCCGGCCCGCGTGCCGGCCCGGATCACCCGAGCACCCCGGGCCCACCAGCCCGAACCCACGCACCACCACACGCCCGAGTCAGTGCGCGACGAGGCGCACGACTCGATGTCACCCGAGCAGGCCGGCCGGCTCGCGGCGGCACGCGCCCAGGTGGCCGCCCGCTACGGCGTGACCGCCCGGCGGGCCGACACCGTCGCGCCCCAGGTCGCCGCTGCCGTCGCCGCGGCGTCCGACCTCCCGCGGTCCGTGCTGGACGTCCAGCTCGGGCACCGCTCGGTCCGGCGGTTCCTGCCCGGGCCCCTGCCACCCTTGGTGCTGCCCACCCTGGTGGCGGCCGCCCAGTCCGCACCCACGGCCTCCGACCTGCAGCTCTGGAGCGTCGTGGCCGTCACCGACCAGGCACGCCTGGCTCGCGTCGCCGACCTGTCCGGCGGACAGGAGTGCGTGCGCGACGCTCCTCTCCTCCTGGTCTGGGTCGCCGACGTCGCCCGCGTGCGCGCCCTCGCCGAGCGGCGCGACACGGCCGTGCACGCCACCGGATACCTGGAGACCACGGTCACCGCGTTCGTCGATGCGGCGCTCGCGGCCCAGAACGCCGCCGTCGCCGCCGAGTCGCTGGGCCTGGGCACCGTCTACCTCGATGGTGTCCGGGACCGGCCCGAGGCGCTCGGGGCCGAGCTCCGGCTGCCCCGGGGCACCGCGCCCGTCGTGGGCCTGCTCGTCGGCCGGCCCGACCCTGCCCGCGCCGGCCGGGTGACCCCGCGCCTGCCGCAGGCCGTCGTCCTGCACCACGAGACCTACGACACGGCGCGGCAGCTGCGGCCGCTGGCCGCCTACGAGCGGCGCATGGCCGAGTTCTACCGCGCCGAGGGGCTCGACGGCGGCTGGGTCGGTCGCGTGCTGACCCGGCTACGCGGGCACGGTTCCCTGCGGGGGCGGGAGCGGCTGCGCTCGGCGCTGGCGGCGCTGGGGCTACCGTCCTGGTGACCTCTCGCCGTCCGTGAGGAGGGGCGGGGCCGCCCGGCGGTCCCGCCCCGGTCAGATCTCCGTGTCGTCGCCGATGCGGTGGTAGGCGCGGTTCTTGTAGACCAGCGGGGAGGCGGCTGGATCGCGCCTGCCCTCGGTCAGGCTGGATGCCAGGGCGCGCATCGAAACGAGGTAGCTGTCGCCGACCGGCGTGCGCTGCACGATCCGCGCGCGGAACCAGGACACGGCGCCGTCGATGATCGGCTCGCCGGTGGGCAGGGGCGACCACCCGCCGTCGGCGAAGCGATCGATGCCGCTGGTGGCGAAGCGGGCGGAGATGTGGTCCTGGTGGTCGGCGAGGAAGCTGACCGCGAGGGTGCCGGCCTCGGAGATCGCGGGCCAGGACGAGGACGTCGAGGCCAGGGAGAAGGCCAGCAGCGGGGGCGCCGCCGACACCGAGATCACCGAGGTGGCGGTGAAGCCGACGGGCCGGTCCTCGTGCAGCAGGGCGACGACGGCGACACCGGCGGGGTGGTGGCGGAAGACGGCCTTGAACTCGTCGGGGCCGAGCTGGGGTTCGTCCTGCTGGGCCAAGAGCTCCTCGAGGGCGGACAGGTCGACGTTCTCGGCGGTCATCGCGCGACCTCCGCTCCGGCAACGACCGGGACGACCACGACGGTGGGTCCGGGCGCGGTCGTGGTCGTGGTCGGTGACGTCATGGATGGGCTCCTCGCAACGGGTTCAACTGTCTGGTCGCGCCGAAGGCACGCGAGCCAGGTCCCGCCACGAAGAACTAGCAGAGCCCGCGACTGATTCCCTCGTACGTGGCCGCCCGCAGGAGCCGCGACGTCTTACCGACCGCCCACCACGTCCCGCACGTGCGAGAACCAGGACGCCCGGCCACCGCCGTCGTACCCCACGGAGTTGAAGTACTCCCAGCCGAAGACGCCGCCGAAGTCCGGGTGCGCCGCGACCAGGGAGCCGACCGTGGCGTCGAAGGTGGGCCAGTCGACGTACCCGCTGCAGTTGCCGGGGTTGGTGACCGTTCCGGCCACCACGCGGTCCGGCGTGAAGCCGTTGGCCAGGATCTGGTCGTAGACCGTCGTGGTGCGCAGGTCGCCCCAGCCGCAGTAGAACTGTGTGTTGTACCAGTCGATGCGGTCGCCGGCCTGACGCTCCAGCTCGGCGTAGGAGAAGCCGCCGGAGAAGCTCGTCCGGCCGGCCATGTCGGTCGCCACGGGGGTCAGGGTCACGATGAAGTCCGGGCCGAAGTCGGCGCGCAGTGCGTCGATCAGGTGCACCGTGTCCGCCAGCGAGAACGTCTCCTCGATGTCGAGGTCCACGCCGTCCAGGCCGTAGGTGCGCAGGAAGTCGCGGAGCACCGGGTAGAACCGGTCGAAGTCCTCGCGCAGGTAGCGATAGGTGCCTGGTGCTGCCCCGCCGAGGAAGGCGCTGACCGTGACGCCCTGGTCCTGCATCGTGGCCAGGTCGTCCCACATGACGCCGAGCTCCGCGTGATCGGCCGGGATGTCGTTGACCGTCAGGGACGCGTCGGCGTTCAGGTGGATCGCTCCGACGTTGACGTCGGTGACCGAGCCGAGCAGCGGCTTGGGGTCGACGTACCGGCGCACGCCGTCCGAACCGGTCTCGTAGATCGTCTGGTAGAAGGCCAGTACCCGGTGGTCGGCGGCGGTCGGGGTCTGCGCCTGGTCCGGGGCGGGGTCCGGCGCGGAGGCGGCGGGGCCGGCAGCCGCGGTCAGGGCCAGCAGGCCGGCCGCGAGGGCGGCGCCGATTCGGGCGAGCGAGCGGGACATGGTCGGCTCCCTTGTTCTCGGTGCGATGGGCATCTCGGACGGCGCCGGAGCGCTGTGGAGCACCTCGGGACGCTATCCGCCGCCGGTGCCGCCCGACAAGGACCCGCCGTCATCCCGGTGGAAATCCCTCATGCCGCGGGCCGAGCCACGTTCAGCAGGCGACAGGCGGTTGCGACCAGCCCGGTTCCGGTCGCCTCCGGCCTGCTGAACTTCGCTCAACGGCCGAGGCCGGGCTCCCCGACGGGAGCCCGGCCTCGGCTGCTTGCTGCTGGCTCAGGCCGCGACGGCCGCGCGCAGCTTGGCGCCCAGCTCGGCGTCGACGTTGGTCCAGTACTGGAAGAAGCGCTCGCGGATCTCGTCGATCGTGATCGACTGGCCCTGGCCGGTCAGGGTCTCCAGCAGACGGGCCTTGGCGCCGTCGTCGTAGACCTCGCGGTAGAGCGTGCCCGGCTGGACGAAGTCGCCGTCCTCGCTGTGCAGCGTGGCCGCGGTGCGCACCAGCTCGCCGTCCTGCGCCCAGGAGCCGTCGTGCCCGCGGGCCGGGTCGGCGACGGGGCCACCGAACGAGTTCGGCGCGTAGTTGGGCGTGCCCACCTCGTTGAAGTGGTGGCGCTGCGAGCCGTCCTGCGAGTAGTTGTGCACCGGCGCGGCGTGCGGCTGGTTCACCGGCACCGACTGGTAGTTGGTGCCCACGCGGTAGCGCTGCGCGTCCGGGTAGGAGAACACGCGGGCCATCAGCATCTTGTCGGGCGAGATGTCCGTGCCCGGGACCTGGTTGGCCGGGGACAGGGCGATCTGCTCGATCTCCGCGAAGTGGTTCTTCGGGTTTCGGTTCAGCGTGAAGTGGCCGAAGTGGATCAGCGGGTAGTCCGCGTGCGGCCAGACCTTGGTCAGGTCGAACGGGTTGAACCGGTAGGTCTTCGCGTCGTCGTACGGCATGACCTGGACCTTGATGTCCCAGACCGGGTTGTCGCCGCGTTCGATCGCCTCGTACAGGTCGCGACGGTAGTAGTCGGCGTCCGCACCGGCGATCTTCTCGCCCTCCTCACCGCTCAGGAACTTGACGCCCTGGCGGGAGTGGAAGTGGTACTTGACCCAGAACTTCTCGCCCGCGGCGTTGGTCCACAGGTAGGTGTGCGAGCCGTAGCCGTTCAGCTCGCGCCACGACGCCGGCAGGCCGCGGTCGCCCATGAGGTAGGTGACCTGGTGGGCCGACTCCGGCGACAGGGTCCAGAAGTCCCACTGCATGTCGGCGTCGCGCAGGCCCGACCAGGGGAGGCGCTTCTGCGAGTGGATGAAGTCCGGGAACTTGATCGCGTCGCGGATGAAGAAGACGGGCGTGTTGTTGCCGACGATGTCGAGGTTGCCCTCGGTCGTGTAGAAGCGGAGCGCGAAACCGCGCACGTCACGCCAGGTGTCGGGGGAGCCCATCTCGCCGGCCACCGACGAGAAGCGCAGCGCGACCTCGCCCTTGGCGCCCGGCTGGAAGGCCGCCGCACGCGTGTACTGCGACACGTCACCGGTGATCTCCCACTCGCCGAAGGCGCCACCGCCCTTGGCGTGCACGATCCGCTCCGGGATGCGCTCGCGGTTGAACTGCGCGAGCTTCTCGACCAGGTAGCGGTCGTGGAGGACCGTGGCGCCGTCGGCGCCCACGGTCAGCGAGTGCGCGTCACTGGCGACCGGGGTGCCGGTCTGCGTGGTGGTGTAGGGAGTAGTCATTCAGACGTGCCTTCCTCTGCTGCTGCTTGCGGGGGTTCTTGCGGGGTTCCAGCGGTGCTGGAAGGTCTTGCGGTCAGGGCTGCACGCTGGGATCGGCGCCGGAGCCCTGGCCGCGGCAGCCGGGGCACAGCCCCCAGTACGTCACCTCGGCGGTCTCGACCACGAAGCCGTGGTCGTCGCTCGGGGTGAGGCAGGGCGCGTGGCCCACGGAGCAGTCCACGTCGCCGATGGCGCCGCAGCGGCGGCAGACGATGTGGTGGTGGTTGTCGCCGGTGCGGCGCTCGAAACGCGCGGGGTGGCCGGCGGGCTCGATGCGGCGCAGGAGCCCGGCGTCGGTCAGCGCGTGCAGGACGTCGTAGACCGCCTGCACGGACACCGTGCCGAGCTCGGCGCGGACCGAGCTCAGGACGGCGTCGGCCGTGGCGTGCTGGTTCTCGCCCACGGCGTGCAATGCCGCCACGCGGGCGGCGGTCACGCGCAGGCCGGCGCCGCGGAGGAGGTCCTCGGGCGTCGCGGCGGCTGGGGCGGTCGACGTCATGCACCCGAGCCTAGGCCCTAAACTGGAATCATTCCAGTTGAGTGGAGCAACAGATTTCGCCCGGTGGAATGTGAGGCGGCCCACCTCGCACCGGCCCGCCTGGCACGTGGACTCCTCCTGCTGGTACCGTGTAGGCACGACCGACCCGGTGTGAGCCGGGTGCGCAAAGTGGATTCCATCCCACCCGAGTCACGACAGCGCATCGCAAGATGCCGACAGAGTCCGGGTCCTTGGTCGGGTACGAAGGTCCGGCGGTGCTGTTGCCGGGCCAGCGTGTCCTTTCCTCGTGATGGCCTCCACCTGTGTTCAGGGCGGGGGCCATTTCCCGTTCCTGGTGGTCGATCAACGACTTCCAAGGAGCATCACCATCACCGAGCCTCGCATCAACGACCGGATCCGTGTCCCCGAGGTCCGTCTCATCGGTCCTGGCGGGGAGCAGGTCGGCGTGGTTGCCACGGCGGTCGCCCTGAAGCTCGCCCAGGACGCTGACCTCGACCTCGTCGAGGTCGCGCCGGACGCCCGCCCGCCTGTCACCAAGCTCATGGACTTCGGCAAGTTCAAGTACGAGTCCGACATGAAGGCGCGGGAAGCCCGGCGCAACCAGGCGAACACGGTCCTCAAGGAGATCCGGTTCCGCCTCAAGATCGACCCGCACGACTACGAGACCAAGAAGGGCCACGTCGTCCGCTTCCTCTCGGCCGGCGACAAGGTCAAGGTCATGATCATGTTCCGTGGCCGCGAGCAGTCGCGCCCCGAGATGGGTCGTCGTCTGCTGGAGCGCCTGGCCGAGGACGTCGCCGAGCTCGGTTTCGTCGAGTCCATGCCCAAGCAGGACGGCCGCAACATGACCATGGTCCTCGGGCCGGTCAAGAAGAAGGCTGACGCCAAGGTCGAGCAGCGCAAGCGCGCTACGGAGATCAACGCCGGCCGGATGACCAAGTCGGAGGCCAAGGCACAGGCCCGTGCGGCCGAGTCGCCCGAGAGCGACGAGGTCGCCGAGGACCAGGTCACCGAAGCCGTTGAGGCCCCCGTCGAGGAGCCGGCCGCAGTCGTCGCGCCGGAGCCCGTCGAGGAGCCCGCGGTCGAGGAGCCGGTCGTCGAGGAGGCCGTCGTCGAGCCGGAGCCCGAGCCTGAGCCCGAGCCGGTCGCGGAGGCACCCGCCCCGGCGGAGGCGCCGAAGCCCGCGGCCAAGGCTGCCTCGAAGCCGGCAGTGAAGCCTGCCGCCAAGGCAGCTCCGAAGCCGGCCCCGGCCCCCAAGCCGGTGCCGAAGCCCGTGGCCCCCAAGCCGCGTGCGCCACGCAACGCCGGCTGAGGCCAGGTCCACAAGACCACCACGACACCGGGCCGGCTTACCGGCCCAGGTAAACGTCGCCGTTCCAGCAGCGGTCGACCGACATGAGGAGAGACGGCAGTCATGCCGAAGAACAAGACGCACTCCGGCTCCAAGAAGCGGTTCCGGGTCACGGGTAGCGGCAAGGTCATGCGCGAGCAGACCAACGCCCGCCACTACCTCGAGCACAAGTCCAGCCGTCGCACGCGCCGTCTGGCCGTGGACCAGGTCGTTGCACCGGCCGACGTCAAGAAGATCAAGAAGCTGCTCGGTAAGTGACCCCCGTGGCGCGCGCCTGACGTGCGCCGCCAGGAACCCTTCCAGCCCGAAGTAACAAGGAGTCTCACGTGGCACGCGTGAAGCGGGCAGTAAATGCCCAGAAGAAGCGCCGTACGACCCTCGAGCGCGCCGCCGGTTACCGCGGCCAGCGCTCGCGCCTCTACCGGAAGGCGAAGGAGCAGGTCACCCATTCGCTCGTCTACGCCTACCGTGACCGGAAGGTGCGCAAGGGCGACTTCCGCAAGCTGTGGATCCAGCGCATCAACGCTGCGTCCCGCGCGCAGGGTCTGACCTACAACCGCCTCATCCAGGGCCTCAAGGCCGCTGGTGTCGAGGTCGACCGCCGCATGCTCGCCGAGCTCGCGGTCAACGACGTGGCGGCGTTCAACGCCCTCGTCCAGGTCGCCAAGGATGCGCTGCCGGCGGACGTCAACGCCCCGGCCGCTGCCTGAGGTTGAGCATCTCACCGGACGCCCGGACAGTGTCCTCCTCGGAGGCCTCCGCGCCGCTTGACGTGACGCTCGCGAATCCGCGAGCCGACCGGGTCAAGCAGGTGCGGGCACTGGCCGGGCGTTCGGCGCGCTCCCGGCACGGCCAGTTCCTGGTCGAGGGGCCGCAGAGCGTCCGGGAGGCGGTGCGGCACGCCGCGTCGTCGGTCCGGGACGTCTATCTGACGCCCGCGGCGGCGGCGCGCTACACCGAGATCGTCGACGACGCCCGCGCCGCCGGGCTGTACCTGCACGTCGGCGCGCCCGAGGTGCTGGAATCGATGAGCCCTGACGCCCAGGGCGTGCTCGCCGTCGTGCGTTCCAGCGCGCCCTCGCTCGCCGAGGCCCTCGCCGCGCGTGCTCCTGAGCGGGCCGGGCGGCCGCTGCTCGTGGCGGTGCTCGCCACCGTCCGCGACCCCGGGAACGCCGGGACGGTCATCCGCGCCGCGGACGCCGCCGGAGCCGACCTCGTGGTGCTCGCCGGAGAGAGTGTCGACGTGCACAACCCCAAGGTGGTGCGCTCGACCGCCGGATCCCTCTTCCACCTGCCCGTCGTCACGGGGCTCCCGCTGGACGCCGCCCTGACGGAACTGCGCGACACGGGCTGTCAGGTCCTGGCCGCCGACGGCACGGGGCCGCTCGACCTGGACGAGCTGCTCGACGACGCCGGGAGCGGTACCACCCCGGACCTCGCCGGGCCGACCGCCTGGGTGTTCGGCAACGAGGCCTGGGGTCTGCCCAAGGCCGACCGGGACCTGGCCGACGCCGTGGTGCGCGTGCCGATCCGAGGCCGGGCCGAGTCGCTCAACCTGGCGACGGCCGCGACGGTCTGCCTGTACGCGAGCAGCAGGGCGCAGCGCTGAGGCTGCCGGACGCCGCCTCCGACGTGTGGGGTGCGTGGGGCCACGTGCTCCGCCCCGCTGTGCTGGGCCTGCTGGTCGCCGTCCTGGCGATCCGCCTGCTCGCGCGGGTGCGGCGCCTGCGCGGCGTACCGCATGCGCTCGCGTGGCGGTACTCCGTCGCCGAGGTCGGCATGGTGGTCGGGACGGCGCCGTGGCTGTGGATGATCCTCACGCCGCGTCCCGGCGCGGGCGGCCTGTCGCTCGTCCCGTTCCAGGACCTCGCGGCCCAGCTCTCGGGCCCGGCCTCGGTGGCCGTCGTCCAGGTGGGCGGCAACCTGCTCGCGCTCGCCGCGCTCGGCTTCTTCCTTCCGGTGCGGTTCCCGCTCGCGGCCGGACCAGAACCACGCACCGCGGCGGTGCTGGTCCGGGTCGCCGGTGTGCTCGTCGCAGTGTCCGTGACCGTCGAGTTGCTCCAGCACGTGCTCCGCCTCGGGCGCGTCACCTCCGTGGACGACGTGCTGGTGAACGCGGCCGGCGGCCTGCTGGCGGCGCTGTGCTCCCGCAGATGGTGGGCCGCGCGCTCGCCGCGCGGGAGCCGGGCGAGCGGGTGACAAATGCTGCTGCTGTGTCGCCCCGATGGACGGTCCCCTACGGTGATCGTATGAGGTACATGCCTGATCTGAACCGCATCAGTGAGGCCCTGACCGAGGCATTCGGTGTTCGGCAGGTGTACGGCGAGCCGATCGAGCGCGAGGGGACCCTCGTGATCCCGGCCGCCCGGGTGGCGACCGGGGGTGGCTCCGGGGGCGGAGGCGGCACCGAGCCGGGCGGCCACCACGCCCGGGCCGGTGAGGCCGAGGGCGAAGCCGGGCCCGGCGGTGACGCCGGGACCGATCCCGGGTCGGACAGCGAGTCGGGCACTCTCGCCGAGGGCGGCGGTGGCGGGTTCGGCTTCGGCCGGCGCGCCGAGCCCGCGGGCGCGCTCGTCGTCGACGACCAGGGTGTGCGCTGGGTGCCGGCGGTCGACGTGAACCGGATCGTGCTCGGGGGCCAGATCGCGTTCGTGCTCGCGGCCGCCGCGGTCGCGTGGGCGCTCACGCGCCGTCGCCGTCGCCCGTGAGAAATGGCTCCCCGGAGCGCGGGGCGCGCCCCTAGGATCGTCGGGTGCGGTTGTTCACGGCGGTCATCCCGCCCCAGAGCGTCCTTGACCATCTCGGGCTTGCCATCGACGGCGTGCCGGCATCTCCGCGGTGGGTACCCCGGGAGAGCCTGCACATCACGCTCGCGTTCTACGCCGACCTCCCGGAAGGAACGGTGCCGGAGCTGCGCGACGATCTGTCCGACGTCGCGCGCAAGCACGGGCCGATCGATCTGCGTCTGCGGGGCGCGGGCTCGTTCGGCGCCCGCGTCCTGTGGATCGGCGTCGACGGCGGCACGGCCGCGCTGAAGGACCTGGCGACCGACTGCCTCGCGGCCTCGCCCCGCGAGGTGCCCGACGACGTGAAGCCGCACCGGGCGCACGTGACCGTCGCCCGTGCGCGGGCCGGCCAGGTGAAGCCGCCGCGCGGACGGGACCGCTGGGGCAAGCGTGCGGGGTCCGAGCCACGGTCGGCCCTGGAACCTGCCGCCCAAGCGCTCTCCGTGTACGCCGGTCCGGACTGGACCGCGGACTCGTTCGCTCTCCTGGAGTCCCATCCGGGGGAGGGGCCGCAGGGCGGTCCGCGCTACGAGATCGTCGAGACCTGGTCGCTCGAGGGTTGAGCGCGCGGGTACTGACCTGCCCGGGGCCGTCGAGCCCCGCCTCCGTGGCCGGGACCAGGGCCGCCCCGGCCACGGAGACATGACTGCCCGAAGCGCTGGTGTGCAGTGCGGCGGGCGCCCCAGGGAAGAGGCTGGTGAACCAGCCGACGCGCCTCGCTCACTCCCACCAGATTCGAACATGTGTTTTACATTAACGCATCGCTTCGTGATATGCCACCGCATGTCGCCAACCAGGGTTGGCCGTTCCTAATCAAGCCCAAAGCCGTAAAAAGGGCAGCGTTCACTCGGCGGATGGTGCGAGGCTACGCCCGCCTACCGACAGCCGGAAAAAGTGTGCCAAGCGG
The DNA here is from genome assembly GCF_044389675.1 of Promicromonospora kroppenstedtii. Taxonomy (NCBI): domain Bacteria; kingdom Bacillati; phylum Actinomycetota; class Actinomycetes; order Micrococcales; family Promicromonosporaceae; genus Promicromonospora; species Promicromonospora kroppenstedtii. The sequence goes on from NZ_JBIRYI010000001.1 coordinate 799,593, forward strand.
AATCGTGCCGCCCCGCATTCACGTTGCCCGGGCTCGCCGACGCATGGAATGATGACGGCATGCAGCCACTCACCCGCCGATTTATGCGGCCCGCCACGGGCCGCGCGGCGAGCGCTGCGCGCGGGCACTGAGCTGCCCTGTGGACAACGCGTCCTGAGCCCTGGCGGGCACCTAGACTTCACATGCCGGTACGGGTCCCCGAGCAGGGGAGCGGGCCGGCTCCCGAATCCGCCAGGAAGGCAAGCATGTCCACGCCCGAAGAGAAGGCACCCATCGATCCGCTCGACGAGGCGGCACTCGACGCCGCGGTCAAGTCCGCTCTCGACGACATCGCCAAGGCCGGCGACCTCGACGCGCTGAAGGCCGTCCGCACGCAGCACACGGGGGACCGCAGCGCCCTGGCCCTCGCCAACCGCGGGATCGGCGCGCTGCCGGGACCCGACAAGGCGAAGGCCGGCAAGCTCGTCGGCCCGCGCCGCGGCCGGATCAACCAGGCGATCGCCGCCCGCCAGTCGGAGCTCGAGGCCGACCGTGACGCGCGCGTGCTGTTGGAGGAGACGGTCGACGTGACCCTCCCCGTGCAGCGCACGACGACCGGCGCGCGGCACCCGATCGAACTGGTCCAGGAGCGCATCGCCGACTTCTTCGTCGGCCTCGGCTGGGAGATCGCCGACGGGCCCGAGGTCGAGGCCGAGTGGTTCAACTTCGACGCCCTGAACTTCGGCCCGGACCACCCGGCCCGCCAGATGCAGGACACCTTCTACGTCGCGGGCCAGGGCGGCACCGACTCGAACCTCGTGCTGCGCACCCACACCTCCCCGGTCCAGGCGCGCTCCCTGCTCGAGCGTGGTGTGCCGCTCTACATCGCGTGCCCCGGCCGGACGTTCCGCACGGACGCGCTGGACCAGACCCACACGCCGGTGTTCCACCAGGTCGAGGGCCTCGCCGTCGACAAGGGCCTGACCATGGCCAACCTGGTGGGCACGCTGGACGCCTTCGCGCGGGCCATGTTCGGCCCGGAGGCCAGGACACGCCTGCGCCCGGCGTTCTTCCCGTTCACCGAGCCGTCGGCCGAGATGGACCTGTGGTTCCCGCAGAAGAAGGGCGGGGCCGGCTGGATCGAGTGGGGCGGCTGCGGCATGATCAACCCGAACGTGCTGCGCGCCGCGGGCGTGGACCCGGACGAGTACACGGGCTTCGCTTTCGGCATGGGCATCGAGCGCACGCTCATGCTGCGCCACTCGATCGCGGACATGCACGACATCGTGGAGGGCGACGTGCGCTTCTCCACCCAGTTCGGGACGGAGATCTGAAGTGCCTCTCATCGTTAAGGACTGGCTCGCCGACCACGTCGAGCTGCCCGCCGACCTGACCGCCGAGCAGCTCGCGGCCGACCTCGTGAAGGTGGGCCTGGAGGAGGAGGCGATCCATCCGGCCGCCGTCACCGGCCCCCTCGTGGTGGGCCGCGTGCTCGAGATGACACCCGAGCCGCAGAAGAACGGCAAGACCATCAACTGGTGCCGGGTCGACGTGGGCCCGGAGCACAACGACGAGCAGGGCGCGCGCGGCATCGTCTGCGGCGCGCACAACTTCGGCGTCGGCGACCTCGTCGCGGTCTCGCTGCCCGGCACGGTCCTGCCCGGTCCGTTCCCCATCGCTGCTCGCAAGACCTACGGGCACGTGTCCGACGGCATGATCTGCTCGGTCCGCGAGCTCGGGATCGGCGACGACCACGACGGCATCCTGGTGCTGACCCGCCACGGGTTCGCCGCCGAGGACCTCACCCCCGGCCAGGACGCGATCGCACTCCTCGGCCTCGGGGAGGAGATCCTGGAGATCAACGTGACCCCCGACCGTGGGTACGCGTTCAGCTACCGCGGCGTGGCGCGCGAGTACGCCCACTCCACGGGCGCCAAGTTCACCGACCACGGCCTGGCCACCGGCGCCGAGCCGGCGGCCACACCGGACGGCTTCGAGGTGCAGGTGCAGGACGACGCGCCGATCAACGGCGTGCCGGGCTGCGACCGGTTCGTGACTCGGATCGTGCGCGGCATCGACCCGGCCGCGCCCACGCCGGCCTGGATGAAGCACCGCCTCGAGGGCTCCGGCATGCGGTCCATCTCGCTGGCGGTCGACATCACGAACTACGTGATGCTCGACCTCGGGCAGCCGCTCCACGCGTACGACCTGGCCAAGGTCGCGGCGCCGATCGTGGTGCGCCGGGCCGCGGCGGGCGAGCGCCTCACGACGCTCGACGACGTCGACCGTGCCCTGAACACCGAGGACCTGCTGATCACCGACTCGCCCGCAGGACCCGGCAGCCGCGTGCTCGGCCTGGCCGGGGTCATGGGTGGGGCGTCGTCCGAGGTCAGCGACACCACGACGGACGTGCTGGTGGAGGCTGCGCACTTCGACCAGATCACTGTCGCGCGCACGTCCCGCCGGCACAAGCTCTCCAGCGAGGCCGCCAAGCGCTTCGAGCGGGGCGTCGACCCCCTGCTGCCCGCGGTCGCGGCCCAGCGCGTGGTCGACCTGCTCGTCGAGCTCGGCGGCGGCACCGCCGACGCCGCGGTGAGCGACCTCGACCACACGGCCGAGACCAGCCGCCGGCCCATCTCGCTCAAGGTCACCGAGCCGACGCGGCTCTCGGGCGTCGAGTACACCCCCGAGCAGGTGCGCAGCACACTCGAGGAGATCGGCGCCACGGTCGAGGCGTCCGGTGACGGCGTGCTCGCCGTCACCGCGCCGTCCTGGCGGCCCGACCTGACCGAACCGGCCGACCTGGTCGAGGAGGTCGTGCGCATCCTGGGCTACGACCAGATCCCGTCGGTTCTCCCGGCAGCCTCGGGCGGACGCGGGCTCACGGCCGAGCAGCGCACGCGGCGCTCCGTCGCGCGCGCCCTGGCCGAGGCGGGCTTCGTCGAGACGCTCAGCTACCCGTTCGTGGGCATGCCGGAGTACGACGCCCTCGGTCTGCCCGCCGACGACGAGCGCCGCAACGCGCTCCGCCTCGTCAACCCGATGGCCGACGACAAGCCGCTGATGCGGACCAACCTGCTGGTCACGCTGCTCGACACCGTGCGGCGCAACGTGTCGCGCGGGCTCACCGACCTCGCGGTCTACGAGATCGGGCTCGTCACCCGCCCGGTGCCGGGTGCGCCCGCGGCGCCCGCGCTGCCCGGAGGCGTGCGCCCCACCGACGAGCAGCTCGCCGCGCTCGCGGCGGCGGTCCCGGACCAGCCGCGCCGGGTCGCCGGTGTGCTGACCGGCAAGCGGGAGCTCGCGGGCTGGTGGGGCGCGGGCCGCGCCGCCGGCTGGGCGGACGCCCTCGCGGCGGCCCGCCTCGTGGCCGAGCGCGCCGGTGTCGGGTTGGTCGTCACCGCCGACACCGACCGCATGCCGTGGCACCCGGGGCGCTGCGCGCGTCTCGAGCTCGCGGACGGCACGCTCGTCGGCCACGCCGGCGAGCTGCACCCCAAGGTCGTCGAGGCACTGGGCCTGCCCGCCCGCGCGGCGGCGTTCGAGGTCGACCTGACCGTCCTGGTCGGCGCGGCCTCCGGCGAGCCAGTCAGCGCCACGCCCGTGTCGGCGTTCCCCGCGGCCAAGGAGGACTTCGCCTTCGTGGTCGATGGTGACGTGCCGGCCGAAGCGGTGCGCTCGGCGATCGTGGCCGGTGCCGGGGAGCTGCTGGAGGACGTCGCCCTGTTCGACGTCTTCACGGGGGAGCAGGTGGGCGAGGGCAAGAAGTCCCTCGCGTACTCGCTGCGCCTGCGCGCCGCGGACCGCACGCTGTCGGCCCAGGAGGTCCGCGCGGTGCGCGACGCCGTCGTGGAGTCGGCGTCGGAGAAGGTCGGCGCGGTGCTCCGTGGCTGACGCGTCCGCGGCGGGCGCCACGGCGGCGGACACCTCTGCGAAGGTGTCCGCCGCCGTGCCGCCCGCGCGTACGGCGCTCGTCACGGGCGCCTCGCGCGGCATCGGGCGCGAGATCGCGCTGGGTCTCGCGCAGGCGGGGTTGGGCATCGCCCTGCTCGCGCGGGACGCGGCGCGGCTCGAGGCCGTGGCCGCCGAGGCCCGGTCGGCCGGGGCCGCGGCGGTCGTGGTGCTCAGCGCGGACGTGTCCGACCCGGCGGCGGTGCGTGCCGCCGTCGGGCAGGCCGAGGAAGCGCTCGGGTCGATCGACCTGCTGGTCAACAACGCAGGCGCCATCGAGTCCGAGCACCCGCTGTGGGAGGCCGACCCCGACGAGTGGTGGTCGGTCTTCGAGACCAACGTGCGCGCGCCCTTCCTGTTCAGCCGCAGCACGGTGCCCGGCATGATCGCGCGCGGCGGGGGCCGGGTCGTCGACCTGGCCTCGGGCGCGAGCTCGCACGAGATGTCCGGCGGCAGCTCGGCGTACAACGCGAGCAAGACCGCCCTGGTGCGGATGGGTGCCAACCTGCACGACGAGGGCTTCCGCCACGGGATCCGTGTCTTCGAGCTGGCGCCCGGGGTCGTGAAGACCGACATGTCGACGGGTATGACCCTGCACGAGAACCGCACGGAGTGGACCCCGGTCGAGCGCGTCACCGACGTCGTGAACGCGATCGCGGCCGGCGAGCTCGACGAGTGCTCGGGCTGGTTCCTGCGCGTCACGCACGACACCCCGGCCTCGCTCAAGGAGCGCGCGGCGCAGGTCGCGGCTGAGGGCACGCAGCGGACGGCGCGTCGGCTCCGCGTGCTGCCGGCGGGCAGCACCGACCCCCTGACGGGAGCCCTCACGGGCCGCTGAAGTCGCCGCTCACTGGCTGCAGTCCCGGCCCGACCCGGGACGCACCTTCTCCTTCGAGGCCTAAGTTTCTTCGCTTTGAGCCTGCTCAAAGCGAAGAAACTTAGGCCTCAAAGGAGATCGGCGGGACGCGACCCGGGCCGGGGACCATCGGGCCTGCGACCATCGGGCCCGCCTCGTCAGCGCACCGCCAGCACGCCCCGCCAGAGCCGACCGAGCGGCACTGACCTGGCGATCGCCGTCTGTCCCGCGATGTTCGCGTGGACCCCGTCGCCGGTGTCGTACGGCGGGTAGATGGAGTTCGGGTTCGCCGGGTCGCGCAGCACGGCGTCGAAGTCGAAGACGCCGTCGCACGTCCCCGAGCAGTTGCCCCCGGCGCGGACGAACTCGTTCACGACCGCGCGGCGCGCGTTCTGTTCGGCCGTGTAACCGGGCCGGGGCGTGATCGGCGTGACGTAGACCTTGATCCCGGCCGCGCGCAGCCGGGCGAACGTGTCCCGGTAGGCGGCGAGGATGGTCTCCGCGGCGCAGTTGTTCGCGAGGTCGTTGGTGCCGTAGTAGTAGATGACGGCCCGCACGTCGTGCAGCGCGAGCACGTCGCGGTCCAGGCGCGAGACGCCGTCCAGCCCCCCGCCCCCGCACGCGGGCGCCGCCGTGGTCCCGGCGATCCCCTCGTTGACGACGGCGAACTGCCGGTCGACGGGTAGCTCGTCCACGACGCGCTGCGCGAGCGTGTCGGTCCAGCGCTGGAAGACGGCCGGCGGTGGGCAGCCCGCGCCGCAGTTGTCCGCCCCCACGCCGTCGACCACCGAGCTGCCATAGGCGACCACCGTGCCGGCGCCGTCGGGACCCAGCACGTCCACCGCGCTGACCAGGTAGGTCCAGCCGTGCGTGTCGGGGAAGGCGCCGCCCGAGGTGTCGGCGGTCGTGTTCCCGCCGTCCACGGCCGAGAAGTAGTTGGTGCGGCCGGCCAGGTCGTGCAGCATCATGCGGGTCGGGTTCGCGAGGTAGAAGCTCACGGCCAGATCGTCCATGGCGCCGGTGGCGAGCTGCACCGGGTCGCTCCAGATCTCGCCGCCGGCGGGCACCGACACGGAGGCCGAACCGCCGAAAGTGACCTCGCGCAGGCTCTCGGGGCGAACCGCCGCACCACCTGCGCTCAAGCCGGCCGTGGTGGCGTTCACCACCAGGGGTGCGGTGCCGAACTGGTTCTGCAGTCGCACCCGCAGCGCCGATCCGCCCTGCGTCAGCCGGGTCACGACCCGCACCGAGCGGTTCTGGAACGTCTCCGGGCTCAGCCCGGAGCTGCGCTGCTGCGACTGCGTCCACGACGTCGACCACGTGTCGGCGTCCGGCCCAGGCGGAACGGCGGCCGCCTCGCCGTCCGAGGGTCCGCCGTCCGCCACTTCGGCGATCATCGGTCCGGCAGCCACGGGCTCGGCGGGCGCTGCCGCGCTCGCGCCAACCGCCCCACCGGCCGCTATCCCGGCCGCGGTGACGAGCGTGATCACGGTACGTGCAAGGTCTCGGAACTCCATCGGTCCACCTGCTTCGCTGCTCGAGTCGTCGCTGATCGAGTACGCGGCATGGCACCCCGTGCGCCACACCGGACAAAACATCCGCCGCACGGAACGTATGACCCGGGCATCCGACTGTCAACGCTGTCATCGCGGTCGAAGCCGCTTTTTGCTCGCATCCGCGGGCGGCCGGTCCCTACGGTGGGCGGGCGAAAGTCCCTTCGAGCAAGGAGACCACCATGCGCCGTCGTCGTTCCGCACTTGTCGTAGCGAGTCTGGGGGTGGTCGCTCTGCTCGTGTCCGCGAGCCAGGCCACCGCGAGCCAGGCCACCGCGAGCCAGGCCTCCGGCGAACAGGGGTCGTCCCTCGCGGCCGCCGCCACGCCGCTCACCGCGAGCAACTTCCGCTACACCCTGTCCGAGACGTCGTCGTCCCTGATCGGCGCCCTCGATTCCGCTCTACCGAACGTGTCCATGAGTACCGTGGCCGACGACGGCAACCGCACCCCGAGCTGCGGCAGCGCCCCCTCGGTCACGCACCGCACGGCGTACTACTGCTGGAACGACGGCGACCAGGACACGAGCGCCTGGTACCCGCAGGGCATCACCACCAGCTCGGACGCGTTCGCCGCGGGTACCTACGAGGGCAAGCGCATCAACCTGGTGAGCTGGTACGACCACGCCGAGGACGGCATCGACAAGGGCGTCCGCATCAGCGTGTCGAACCTGTCGGCGAGCGCCTCGGCCCCGCCGTACCGGCACCTGCTGCTGGTGGAGCCGAGCGGCACCACGGCCACGCCGTCGTTCAAGCCGATCGACATCCACGCGGGCGGCATCATGTGGTACGGCAACCTGCTGTACGTGGCGGACACGGGCGGCGGCTTCCGGGTGTTCGACCTGGACCACCTGTGGCAGGTCTCGACGGGCAGCGCGTCGAAGATCGGGCGGCAGTCCGACGGCTCGTACCACGCGTTCGACTACAAGTACGTGCTGCCCCAGACGGCCAGGTTCACGGACTCGACGGCGGGTGGTTACGCGCAGCTGCAGCATTCGTCGGTGTCGCTGGACCGCAGCAGCTCGCCGGACTCGGTGGTCGTCAGCGAGTACCGCAGCAAGGACGACCTCGCGGCGGGCGCCCAGGTGCGGACCATCCGCGTGCCGATCGACTACACGAACCGGTACCTGAAGCCGGCCGCGGACGGCGTCATCAAGGCGACCGAGGCGTACCGCACGGACCTGGAGAGCGTGCAGGGCTCGACGGCGATCAACGGCGAGTTCTTCTTCTCGCAGAGCGACGGCGACGACTTCTCGAACCCGAACTCGGACGGTGACCTGCACACGTTCGTCGCGCCGTCGGGCGCGATCGTGCGGCACGGTGACGCGCTGACCGTGGGTGCCGAGGACCTGTCCTACGACCCGACGCGGGACTACCTGTGGTCGCTCGGCGAGTACCCGGGTCACCGGTGGGTGTACGCGGCGGACGCCTCGTCGTTCTGAGTGCTGCCTGACGTGTCGGACGTACGGGTCACCCGATCGGCCTGTACGTCTGACACGTCGATCCATGGTGTCCGGGTCGCGGCGAACCTAGTCTTTGACGGTGACGCGCCGAATCGAGGATTACGGGTTGGTCGGAGATCTCCAGACCGCGGCTCTGGTCGGCCGGGACGGTTCGATCGACTGGATGTGCCTGCCGAGGTTCGACTCCCCGGCCTGCTTCGCCGCGCTGCTCGGCGACGAGCGGCACGGGTCGTGGCGGCTCGGCCCGACGTCGGGCGGCGCGTGCACGAGCCGGCGCTACCGGGGCGACACGCTGATCCTGGAGACGGAGTGGGACCTGCCCGAGGGCCGGGTGCGGGTGCTCGACCTCATGCCGCCGCGCGGCGAGGAGGCAGACCTGGTCCGGATCGTCGAAGGCATCAGCGGGCACGTGCCGATGACCACGGAGCTCCGGCTCCGGTTCGACTACGGCGACATCGTGCCGTGGATCACCTGGGACCGGGACGCGCTGCGCGCCGTCGCCGGCCCGGACTCGGTGCGGATCGACTCGCCGGTGCCGCTGGAGCACGCGGGCGCGAACGAGGGTTCGGTGCTGCGCGCGGAGTTCACCGTGGGGCCGGGGGAGCGGGTGCCGTTCGTCCTGAACTATCACGCGTCGCACCTGGCCACGAAGGACCCGGTGGACCCGTACGCGGCGCTCGCCGACACGGAGGACTTCTGGCGGTCCTGGGTCGGCGGGTGCACCTACACCGGCCCGTGGTCCGACGCCGTGCACCGGTCGCTGATCACGCTGAAGGCGCTGACCTACGCGCCGACGGGTGCCATAGCGGCGGCGGCCACGACGTCGCTGCCCGAGGAGATCGGGGGCGAGCGCAACTGGGACTACCGGTACTGCTGGCTGCGCGACGCCGGGCTCACCCTGCAGGCCCTGATCGGCACGGGTTTCATCGACGAGGCCCGGGACTGGCGGGCATGGCTGCTGCGCGCCGTCGCCGGCGACCCCGCCGACCTGCAGATCATGTACGGGCTCGACGGGCGGCGTCGGCTGCCGGAGTACACGATCGACTGGTTGCCCGGCTTCGAGGGCTCCGCGCCGGTCCGGATCGGCAACGGGGCGGCGAACCAGCTCCAGATCGACGTGTGGGGCGAGACGCTGGACGCCCTGCACCAGGCCCGGGAGGCCGGGCTGGAGCAGGACCGGGAGGCGTGGCGCCTGCAGCGCGCGCTGCTGGAGCACCTCGAGGAGCACTGGGCCGACCTCGACAACGGGCTGTGGGAGGTGCGCGGCCCGCGCCGGGCGTTCGTGCACTCGCGCGTCATGGCCTGGGCCGGGTTCGACCGGGCGGTGCGCGCCGTCGAGAAGTACGGCCTGGTCGACGAGCCCGTGGACCGCTGGCGCGCCGTCCGGGACCGCATCCACGAGGACGTCTGCACCAACGGGTTCGACGTCGAGCGCAACACGTTCACCCAGTTCTACGGCTCCGACGGGCTCGACGCCGCGCTGCTGCTCATCGGGCAGGTGGGGTTCCTGCCCTGGGACGACCCCCGCGTGGTCGGCACGGTCGATGCCGTGCAGCGCGAGCTCGGCCAGGACGGGCTCCTGCGTCGTTACCACAACGCGGCCGACGACCAGGTGGACGGCCTGCCGGGCGCCGAGGCGACGTTCCTGGTGTGCAACTTCTGGCTCGTGGACGCGCTGCACGGCATCGGCCGCGTCGAGGAGGCCGTCGCCCTGTTCGAGCGGCTGCTCACGCTGCGCAACGACGTGGGGCTGCTCAGCGAGGAGTACGACGTGCGCACCGGGCGCCACCTCGGCAACACGCCCCAGGCGTTCAGCCACCTGGGCCTGGTCAACAGCGCGTTGCGGCTCGGCCAGGGCCTCGCCGTGCCTGCTGCCGGTGCCGAGGTCGACGGCGAGCGTGCCGCCGACCCCGGCACCGTCGCCGTGCCGGCCGAGTCTCAGCCGTGGGAGTCGCGCCAGGCGATCCAGCGCTCCGCGGTCGACAGGTCGTAGTCCGGCCCCGTCACCCCCACGGTGAACAGCGTGGCCCCCGCCGCCACCAGGGCCTCGCCCGTCTCCTCGGGCGAACCCTGCGCCTGCACCGAGCGCTCCACCAGGTTCGCGGTGTCCCGCCCGACGGCGGCGCCGTGCTCGTCGAGGATCGCCGACTTGCCGGTCAGCGTGGGCACGTCGCCGAACGCGTGCCAGATGTCGGCGTGCTCGGCCACGATCCGCAGCGTCTTGCGCACCCCGCCACCGCCGATCAGGATCGGGATCTCGCGGGTGGGCGCCGGGTTGCCGGCCGCCAGCCGGGCCTTGATGCGCGGCACGGCGTCGGCCAGGCTCGCGATCCGGGAACCAGCCGTGCCGAACTCGTAGCCGAACTGGTCGTAGTCCTTCTCGAACCAGCCGGCACCCAGGCCCAGGATCAGCCGCCCGCCCGAGATGTGGTCGACCGTGCGCGCCATGTCCGCCAGCAGGTCGGGGTTGCGGTAGCCGATGCCCGACACCAGCGCGCCGATCTCCACCCGCTCGGTCTGCTCGGCCCACGCGCCGAGCATGGTCCAGCACTCGAAGTGCTTGCCGTCGGGGTCGCCGCTGAGCGGGAAGAAATGATCCCAGTTGAACAAGATGTCGACGCCGGCGTCCTCGGCGCGGAGCACCGCGTCCCGAAGCTGCGAGTAGTCGGCGTGCTGGGGCTGGAGCTGGACTCCGATGCGGATGGGGCGGTCTGTCATGGTGGCAGCCTACGACCGGCACGTCTTCCATCCGGTAGCCTCGGCGGCACGTGACACGGGGTGCCCTGCCAGGGCTGAGACCACACCCGTCGAACCTGATCCAGATCATGCTGGCGAAGGGATGTCCATCGTGACCTCTGTCGTACCCGTCTCCGCGGAGACACCCGTCGTTGCCCGTGCCGAGACCCGCACCACGCCGGACGACGACGCCGTCCGCCCCTTCACGGAGGAGGCCTGGGACCGCATCGCGGGCTGGCGCGACGCCGTCGACCGGATGCCGTTCGTCGTGGCGCTCGCGGACGGCTCGCTGCCCGCCGAGGCGTTCGCGTTCTACCTCGCCCAGGACGCCGCCTACCTGCGCGAGTACTCGCGCGTCCTGGCACGGGCCGCGCAGAGTGCGCCAGACCCGGCCGCACAGGGCTTTCTCGCGCGGTCGTCGGTCTCGGCGCTGGAGGTCGAGACGGCGCTGCACCGCGACTGGCTGGGCGCCCACGCCGGGCTCGCCGCGGCCGACGTCGCCGCCGTCGAGGCCTCACCCGTGACCGCGGCCTACACCGGTCACCTGCATGCCGCGGCGTCGGGCAGCTACGCGGAGACCATCGCAGCGCTGCTGCCCTGCTACTGGCTCTACGCCCATGTCGGCGGTGTGCTCGTGGAGCTGGCCGGACGTCGCCCCGGCGGCCTCGCCGGCCACCCCTACGCGGCCTGGATCGGCACCTACGGCGACGAGGGCTTCCAGGTAGCGACCCGGCAGGCTCGCGCCCTGGCGGACGCCGCCGCCCGCTGGGTCTCCCCGGACCAGCGGGAACGGATGCTGCGGGCCTTCGAGATCTCGTCGGTGCACGAGTACCTCTTCTTCGAGCAGGGCCTGACCCGCCCCGCCTGGCCGACGCCACCTCTGTAGGCCGAGACTAGGGGTGACGCCGCCGACGGCGCCGACCCGAGGACAGGAGCACCGATGCCGAACTACAGCACCTCCGCCGAGATCGACGCGACACCCGAGGAGGTGTGGGCGGTCCTGTCCGACGTCGAGCACATGCCCGACTGGACGTCGTCCATGCGGTCGGTCGAGATCATCGACGGGCCCAACCCGCCCGACGTCGGCACCCAGGTGCGGATCGAGCAGCCGGAGCTGCCGCTCGCGGTCTGGCTGATGGACGAGTGGGACCCGCCGCGGCACTTCGCGTGGATCACCGAGGCGCCAGGTGTGACCACGCAGGCGGAGCACCTGGTCGAGCCGCTGCCGGACGGTCGCTCCAGGGTGACGCTCGCCATCACGCAGACCGGCTCGCTGGCGTGGCTGGTCGGCGGTCTGGTGGGGAAGCGCACCCGGGAGTACGTCGACACCGAGCTGGCCGGGCTCGAGGCCCGCGTCACCCGGCAGGGCTGACGCCGGGCCTGGCACCGGCGCTCGGCGCCGTACCGGTTCAGACCCGCGTGGCCACCACGAACACCCGGCGGAACGCCAGCGGCGTCCCGTGCGCGTGCTCGGGGTAGGCCGCGCGCAGGGCTGCCCCGAACTCCTCCTCGAACCGGGCGCGCAGGGCCGGGTCCTTCGCCTCCAGTGCCTGGAGCGTGGGCTGGGCTCCGGTCGCCGAGATCCAGCGCAGCACCGGGTCCGGCCCGTGCAGCACGTGGGTGTACGTGGTCTCCCACGCGTCCACCGACCAGCCCGGCCGGGCCAGGATCTCCAGGTACTCGCCCGGGTCGGCGGTGGCCCGCCGTTCCACCGGCCCGACGACGTCGGCGTACGGCGCGCGCGCCGCGACCTCCCGCAGCAGCCGGTGGCTCGGCGCGTCGTGGTTGCCCGGCACCTGGAACGCGAAGGTCTGCGCGGCGCGGTCGGCGAGCGTCGTCAGCAGGTCGCGGTGTCCCGGCACCCACTGGAGCGCCGCGTTGCTGATCACGAGGTCGGCCCGGTGCTCGTCCGTGCTGAGGTCGGCCAGCACGTACTCGGTGCCCGGGTCCGCCTCCCGGGCGCGCTCGATCATGGCGGGGGAGGCGTCCACGCCGGTCACGTGCGCCTCGGGCCACCGGGCACGGAGCACCGGGGTGAGATGGCCCGGGCCGCAGCCCAGGTCCACGATCGTGGTCGGTGACCCCGGCACACGGGCGACCAGCTCCGTGAACGGCCGGGACCGCTCGTCCGTGTACTGCAGGTATGCGCCGGGGTTCCAGTCGGCCATCACAACTCCTCGCCGTCGAGTATCTTGATATCAAGATACATCACGGCGGGCCGCGGTACTGGCCCTGATGTGCGCCATGGCCCGGCGATCGTGCCCCGCGCACGCCGCAGCCCAGCGATTGCGCCGGAACGGTTGCGGTTCGGGCGTGATCGCTGGGCTGTCGACTCGCTGGGGCGGGGCGGCTACGCGACCTCGATGTAGTCGAGCTCCGTGAACGCCGTCCCCTTGCCCAGGCGGATGGTGTTCCAGCCGGCCTGCAGCGTGATGTCCTTGCTGACCTGCTGCCAGTTGTCCCAGCCGGTGATCGGGTAGCTGATCGACCCGGCGGAGGTCCCGTTGACGGTCACCGTGTGCGACGCCGTCTCTGCCGAGCCGTTGGCGTAGCCCACGTGCAGGGTGTAGCTGCCGGACGTCGGCACGTAGATCGCGCCGATGTCGACCGAGCTGTCCGCGTGGTCGATGTACGCGGCGACCTTGCCGTCCGAGGCGCCGGCCGCGTTCTCGCGCACCGAGCAGTTGTTCAGGGTGCCGCGCTCGGCCTCGTAGCGCACCCGGCTGCCGCGCACCACGGGGTTGGAGCCGGCCCAGCCGAGGTCGGCCACGTACATGCCGCGGCCGCCCGCGTCCCGGTGGCCGTGGAAGATCAGCTTGTCGCCGCCGGAGTCGCGCAGCACGTCCGCGCCGCCGGGGCCGGCCACGGCGCCGTCGAGCGAGTCGGTGGTCATGAGGAACCGGAAGGCCTTGGTGTACGGCCCGGTGATGGAGCTGGCGACGGCGTAGTTGGTGCCGTACGAGTTGGTGCTGTACGGGCCGGCCGAGTAGAACAGCACGTACTTGCCGTCCACCTTGGTCACCACGGGTGCCTCGATGATGCCGGCCTCGTCGGCCCGGTCGTTGCGTAGCACCTGGGCGGCGCCGCCCTGGAACGTGATGCCGTCCGAGGCCACGCGCTGCACGTGGATCCAGGTGGTGGCGCCGATGGCGTTGCCGTCGTTCTTCCACAGGATGTACCGGGTGCCGTCGCTGTCCACGAAGCTGGACGCGTCGATGGCGCCCCCGTCGCCCAGCGGGCAGATGAGCGGCTCGCTGCCGACCGGGGCGAACGGGCCGCCGGGGGAGTCGGCCAGCGCGGCGCCGATGCACTGGCGCCCGGACGCGTTGTGCCAGGCCGTGTAGTAGAGCAGGTACTTGCCGTCGGCACGCTGGGAGACGTCGGGCGCCCAGGTCCGGCCGGTCTTGGCCCAGGCCCCGAGCGTCGGCAGGGCGTCGGTGGACTGGAAGGTCCACGGGCCGTCCGGGTCGGGCGCGCTGGCCCAGGGCAGGTTCTTGCCCTGGTTGGTGGCGTAGGCGTAGTAGGTGTTCCCGAACTTGGACACGTCGGGGTCGGGGAAGTCGCGGTCGAGCACGAGGCTCGGCCGCACCGTCGTCTGGACGGAGACGTCGCCGGCGGGCGCGTCGTCCGCGGGTGCCGCGACGGCGGAGCTGGTGGTGAGGGTGCCGAGCGCCAGTGCGGCGACGGCGATCCCCGTGGCCAGGGCACGGGAGAAGCGGGGAAGTACCACGTTGAACCTCCGAGCTGGAACGAACCGGTCGGGTGAATTGTCGCCACCGCGCGGATCGCTGTAAAGACCTGAGCGGCGGCGAGGGCGAAAAAGGTCCAACGTTAAACCGATCTGACGGCTGGCTGTCGCGGCCGACGGCGGGGCAGCGTCGGCAGTTTGCCCGGCAAACTCGGCAGTTGGCATTGAGATCGGTCCAGGCCTGTGCCGATCTCGATGCCAACTGCCGACGACTCTGGCGAGCTCAGGGGACCAGCAGCACCTTGCCCGTCGTGGCCCGGGACTCCAGCGCCTGGTGTGCTTCGGCGGCGTCGGCCAGCGGGTAGGTGGCCCCGATGCGGACGTCGAGGTCACCCGATGCCGCGGACGAGAGCACCTCCGAGGTGCGCCACTCGATCTCGCCGCGCGTGAGCGTGTAGTGCGCGATGGTGGGCCGGGTCAGGAACAGCGAGCCGCCCTTGTTGAGCCGCTGCGGGTCGAACGGCGGGACCTGGCCCGACGCGCCGCCGAACAGGACGAGCATGCCGCGCGGGCGCAGCGAGGCGAGCGAGGCCTCGAAGGTGGTGCGGCCCACGCCGTCGTACACGACGTGCACGCCCTGGCCGTCGGTGAGCTCGCGCACCAGGGCGGGCAGCTCGGTGGTGATGTCGTCCAGCGCTGCGTAGTCGATGGTGTGCGCGGCGCCGGCCGCGGCGGACAGTGCCGCCTTCTCCGGGGTGGAGACCGTGGTGATCACGCGCCCGCCGCGCGCCACGGCGAGCTGGGTGGCCAGCAGCCCGACGCCGCCCGCGCCGGCGTGCAGCAGCACGTCGTGCCCGGGCTGCACCTCGAACGTGGACCGCACCAGGTAGTGCGCGGTGATGCCCTGCAGCGGCAGCGCGGCGGCGGTGGTCAGGTCGAGCCCGTCGGGCACGTGCACGACGCCGGCGGCGTCCACGGCGACGAGCTCCGCGTAGGAGCCCGGCCCGTCGTGCCAGGCCACGCGGTCGCCGACGGCGAAGCCGGTCGCGCCCTCGCCCACCGCCTCCACGGTGCCCGCGCCCTCGGCGCCCACCGTGTGCGGGTACTGCATCGGGTACACGCCCGAGCGGCGATAGGTGTCGATGA
The DNA here is from genome assembly GCF_044389675.1 of Promicromonospora kroppenstedtii. Classification (NCBI taxonomy): domain Bacteria; kingdom Bacillati; phylum Actinomycetota; class Actinomycetes; order Micrococcales; family Promicromonosporaceae; genus Promicromonospora; species Promicromonospora kroppenstedtii. The sequence goes on from NZ_JBIRYI010000001.1 coordinate 814,962, forward strand.
AGTTCACGCCTGCCGCGGCGACGCGGACCAGGAGCTGCCCTGGTCCCGGCGCCGGGTCGGGGAGCTGGGTGTACTGCAGGACCTCGGGGCCGCCCGCCTCACGGGCTACGACTGCGTGCATGGGCCGAGCCTACGTCGCGACCACGAGACGGGTTTCGCCCTCGCTGCATAACTATGTATAGTGCCGAATATGTCCAGCAGCCAGCTCATCCGTGTCGCCGTCGCAGGCGCTTCCGGCTATGCGGGCGGGGAGGTGCTGCGCCTCCTGGCGGCCCACCCCTTCGTCGAGATCGGCACCCTGACCGCGCACGCGAGCGCCGGGTCCAGCCTCGGCGAGGTCCAGCCGCACCTGCGTAGCCTCGCGCACCGGATCCTGGAGCCCACCACGCCCGACACGCTCGCCGGCCACGACGTCGTGGTGCTCGGCCTGCCCCACGGTGCGTCCGGCCAGGTGGCCGCGCAGCTGCCCGACGACGTGCTGGTCATCGACCTGGGCGCCGACCACCGGCTGGAGTCGGCGGCCGACTGGGAGCAGTTCTACGGCTCGACCCACGCGGGGACCTGGCCGTACGGCATGCCCGAGCTGATCCACGCCGCGGCTCCCGCCGCCGACGGGGCCGCGACCGACCTGGCCACCGCCGCCCGCCAGCGGGACAAGCTGCCCGGCGCGCGCCGGATCGCCGTGCCCGGCTGCAACGTCACCGCGGTGACCCTGGGCCTCCAGCCGGGGGTCGCGGCGGGCGTCGTCGAGCCCACCGACATCGTCGCGGTGCTGGCCAACGGCTACTCGGGCGCCGGCAAGGCGCTCAAGCCGCACCTCCTGGCGAGCGAGGCGCTCGGCTCGGCCCAGCCGTACGCGGTGGGCGGCACGCACCGGCACATCCCGGAGATCCGGCAGAACCTGCGGGCCGCCGGCGCGCCCGAGGTGACCATCAGCTTCACGCCCACCCTGGTGCCCATGGCGCGCGGCATCCTCGCCACGGCGACGGCCCCGCTGGCCAAGGGCGCCGACCCGGAGCAGGTGCGCGCCGCCTGGGAGGCCGCCTACGCCGACGAGCCGTTCGTGCACCTGCTGCCCGAGGGGCAGTGGCCGAGCACCGCGATGACGCTCGGCGCCAACACCGCCCTGGTCCAGGTCGCCGTGGACGCCGCCGCCCGCCGGGTGGTCACGGTCACGGCCATCGACAACCTGGTCAAGGGGACCGCGGGCGCCGCGGTCCAGTCCATGAACCTCGCCCTCGGCCTGCGGGAGACCGCCGGCCTCATCACCGAAGGAGTCGCACCGTGAGCGTCACCGCGGCACAAGGATTCCGGGCTGCCGGTGTCACCGCCGGCCTCAAGGCCTCCGGAAACCCGGACCTCGCTCTTGTCGTCAACGACGGTCCTGAGTTCACCGCGGCCGCGGTGTTCACGAGCAACCGCGTGGTCGGCGCGCCGGTGCTGTGGTCCCGACAGGCGGTGAAGGACGGCGTCGCCCGCGCGGTGGTGTTCAACTCGGGCGGCGCGAACGTGTGCACCGGACCCGGCGGGTTCCAGGACGCCCACGCGACCGCGGAGAGGGTCGCCGACGAGCTCGGGATCGGTGCCATCGACGTGCTGGTCGGTTCGACCGGCCTCATCGGCGTGCGGCTGGCCGCGGACAAGCTGCTCGCGGGAATCCCCGTGGCGGTCGGCGAGCTCGCGGCCGACGACGCCGCCGGGCAGGCCGCCGCCACCGCGATCATGACCACCGACACCGTCGCCAAGACGGCGGTGCGCACGGTCGAGACGCCGTCCGGCACCTTCACGGTGGGCGGCATGGCCAAGGGCGCCGGCATGCTCGCCCCCGCCCTGGCGACGATGCTGTGCGTGGTGACCACGGACGCCGTCGTCCCGGCGGCGGACGCCGACGCCGCCCTGCGGGCGGCCACACGCGTCACCTTCGACCGTGTCGACTCCGACGGCGCCATGTCCACGTCGGACACCGTGGTGCTCATGGCGTCGGGCGCCTCCGGGGTCACGCCCGGCCTGGACGAGCTCACCGCGGCCGTCACGGAGATCTGCGCCGACCTGGCCCGCCAGCTCGTGGCCGACGCCGAGGGCGCGTCCCACGACATCGCGATCACCGTCACGAACGCCACCACCGAGGATGCCGCGCTCGCCGTCGCGCGCGCCGTCAGCCGGTCGAACCTGGTCAAGGCCGCCGTGTTCGGCAACGACCCCAACTGGGGCCGCATCCTGTCCCAGGTCGGCACCGTGCCCGAGGACGTCGCGCCGTTCGACCCGGAGCAGCTCGATGTCAGCGTCAACGGCGTCATGGTCTGCAAGGCCGGCGGCGCGCACGAGGACCCGGAGAAGGTCGACATGGCGGCGTCCCGCGACGTGACGTTCACGATCGACCTGCACGCCGGCGACGCCGAGATCACGCTGTGGACCAACGACCTGACGCACGACTACGTGCACGAGAACAGCGCCTACAGCTCATGAGCAGCGACATCGTGAACGGGCTGCGGCCCGACCAGAAGGCCGAGGTGCTTATCGAGGCCCTGCCCTGGCTGCAGGAGTTCTCCGGCGCGCTCGTCGTCGTCAAGTACGGCGGCAACGCCATGATCGACGCCGAGCTCAAGGCTGCCTTCGCGCAGGACATGGTGTTCCTGCGGCAGGTGGGCCTGCGGCCCGTCGTCGTGCACGGCGGGGGACCGCAGATCAACGCCATGCTCGACCGCCTCGGCATCAAGTCGGAGTTCAAGGGCGGCCTGCGCGTCACCACGCCGGAGGCCATGGAGATCGTGCGCATGGTCCTGACCGGCCAGGTCAGCCGTGAGCTCGTGGGCCTGATCAACGCCCACGGCCCCGTCGCCGTCGGCCTGTCCGGGGAGGACGGCGGCCTGCTCGGCGCCCAGCGCCGCCACGCGATCGTCGAGGGTGTGCCCGTCGACGTCGGCCTCGTCGGCGACGTCGTCCAGGTGGACCCGCGCGCCGTCGAGGACCTGCTGGAGGCCGGCCGCATCCCCGTGGTCTCCACGATCGCGCCCGACAAGGACGACCCGACCCAGGTGCTCAACGTCAACGCGGACACCGCCGCCTCGGCGCTCGCGGTGGCGCTCGGCGCCAAGAAGCTCATCGTCCTGACGGACGTCGAGGGCCTGTACACGAACTGGCCCGACAAGGGCACGCTGGTGGAGCGCATCACCGTGCCGGAGCTGGCGGAGCTGCTGCCCAGCCTCGAGTCCGGGATGGTGCCCAAGATGGAGGCGTGCCTGCGCGCCGTCGAGGGCGGCGTGGGCGCCGCGACCGTCATCGACGGCCGGCAGCCGCACAGCGCCCTGCTGGAGGTCTTCACCACCCGCGGCAACGGGACCATGGTGGTCGCGGGACCGCAGGAAGGAACGAACGAATGAGCACGGTGATCCCCGCCGACGAGGGCTCGGCGCTCGCGGCCGAGGGTTCGGTCGCCGCCTGGACCCAGCGGTACTCGGGCGCGGTCATGGACACGTTCGGCCCGCCGCAGCGCGTGCTCGTGCGCGGCGAGGGCGCCTACGTGTGGGACGCCGACGGCAAGCGCCACCTCGACCTGCTCGCGGGTATCGCGGTCAACGCACTGGGCCACGCGCACCCCACGCTGACGGCCGCGATCAGTGCGCAGCTCGGCACGCTCGGCCACGTCTCGAACTTCTTCGGCACGCCCGCCCAGATCGCGCTCGCCGAGACGCTCCTGCGCGTCGCCGAGGCACCCGACGGGTCGCGCGTGTTCCTCACCAACTCGGGCACCGAGGCGGTCGAGGCGGCGTTCAAGATGACGCGCCGCGTGGCGACGTCGTCCGGCGTGGGCACGCGTACGCGGGTGCTCGCCCTGGAGGGCGGCTTCCACGGCCGGTCCATGGGCGCGCTCGCCCTGACCGCGAAGGCCGCCTACCGCACGCCGTTCGAGCCGCTCCCGGGCGGCGTCGAGCACCTGCCGTTCGGGGACCTCGCCGCCCTGGAGGCCGCGTTCACGCCGCAGTCCGTCGCCGAGCACGGCGAGATCGCGGCCCTGGTCGTCGAACCCGTGCAGGGCGAGGCCGGCGTACGGCCCCTGCCGCCGGGCTACCTCGCGGCCGCCCGCCGCCTGACCAGGGCGCACGGCGCGCTGCTCGTCCTCGACGAGGTGCAGACCGGCGTGGGCCGGTGCGGCTCGTGGTTCGCCTACCAGCAGCCTGAGATCGGCGGCGGCATCGTGCCCGACGTCGTCACGGTCGCCAAGGGCCTCGGCGGCGGCTTCCCCGTCGGCGCCGTGATCGCCTACGGCGAGGCCGCGCACCTGCTCGGCCGTGGCCAGCACGGCAGCACGTTCGGCGGCAACCCCGTGGCCTCGGCCGCGGCGCTCGCCACCCTCGGCGTGATCGAGCGTGACGGCCTGCTGGCCAACGTGCGCGAGGTCGGGGCGCTGCTGCGCCAGGAGATCGAGATGTGCGGCAGCCCGATCGTCAAGGAGGTCCGCGGTCGCGGGCTCCTGCTGGCCGTCGTGCTGAACGAGCCGGTGGCGCCGCAGGTGGCCACGGCCGCGCTGGAGGCCGGGTTCATCGTCAACGCGGTGGCACCCGACGCGATCCGGCTGGCCCCGCCGCTGATCCTGACCACGGAGCAGGCCATGGAGGCCGCCCGCTTCTTCGCTTCCCTCCCGGAGGATCTCGCATGACCCGCCACTTCCTGCGCGACGACGACCTGACGCCCGCCGAGCAGAAGACCGTCCTGGAGCTGGGCCTCGCCCTGCGTGCCGACCGGTACGCGAAGCGCCCGCTGGAGGGCCCGCGCGCCGTCGCGTTCATCACCGACAAGCCCACGCTGCGCACCCAGGTGTCGTTCGCGGCCGGTATCGCCGAGCTCGGGGGCTTTCCCCTCGTCGTCGACGGCCGGCTCGCCCAGATCGGCGTGCGCGAGTCCGTCGTGGACACCACGCGTGTGCTCGACCGGCAGGTCTCGGCCATCGTGTGGCGTACGTTCGGCCAGGAGCGCATCGACGAGATGGCCTCCGTCTCGCGGGTGCCGGTGGTCAACGCGCTGACCGACCAGTTCCACCCGTGCCAGATCCTCGCGGACCTGCTCACGGTGGCGCAGCACCGCGGGCTGGACGCCCTGCCCGGCACCACGTTCGCCTACGTGGGCGACGCCGCGAACAACATGGGCAACTCGTACGTGCTGGGTGGAGCCACGGCGGGAATGCACGTACGGATCGGTGGCCCCGAGGGCTACCTGCCCGACGCCGAGGTGGTCGCCAGAGCGCGTGAGATCGCCGGTTCCACGGGCGGTTCGGTGACCCTGACGACGTCGGCCAAGGAGGCCGTGGCCGGCGCGGACGTCGTCGCCACCGACACCTGGATCTCGATGGGCGACGAGGCCGAGGCCGAGCAGCGCGCGGACCTGTTCTGGGACTACCAGCTGAACGCGGAGCTGCTCGCGGCCGCCGCCCCCGGCGCGCTCGTGCTGCACTGCCTGCCGGCCTACCGCGGCAAGGAGATCACCGCCGAGGTGATCGACGGGCCGCAGTCCGTGGTCTTCGACGAGGCCGAGAACCGCCTGCACGCGCAGAAGGCGCTGCTCGCCTTCCTGCTGGAGCAGGGCTGATGGTCGTCCGCCAGACGGCGACGACCGCCACGACGAAGGCGGCCCGGCACGCCCGGATCACCGCGATCGTGACGCGCAACGCCATCCACTCCCAGGCCGAGCTCGCCGACGCCCTGGCCGCGGACGGCGTGAGCGTCACCCAGGGCACGCTCTCGCGCGACCTGATCGAGCTGCAGGCCGAGAAGGTGCGCGGTTCGGACGGCACGCTCGTGTACGCCGTGCCCGGCGAGGGCGGCGACCGCAGCGCGCAGTCGGACGCGAGCGAGGAGTACCTGTCCGCGCGGCTCGCGCGGCTGGCCAAGGAGCTGCTGGTCTCGGCGGAGTCCTCGGGCAACCTCGTCGTGCTGCGTACCCCGCCGGGGGCCGCGAACCTGCTGGCCTCCGCCATCGACCACTCCGTCTTCCCCGGGATGCTGGGGACCATCGCGGGGGACGACACCATCCTGGTGATCGCCCGCGACGCCGACGGTTCCGCGCTGGCCGAACGCTTCCTCGCGCTCAGCGCCTGAGAACGCACAAGAATTGCACCTGACACCACCACCGGAAAGAGATCGTCAATCATGACTGAACGCGTCGTGCTCGCCTACTCGGGCGGCCTGGACACCTCCGTCGCCATCGGCTGGATCGCCGAGGCCACCGGGGCCGAGGTGGTCGCCGTGGCCGTCGACGTCGGCCAGGGCGGCGAGGACATGAACGTCATCCGCCAGCGCGCGCTGGACTGCGGCGCCGTCGAGGCGTACGTCGCCGACGCGCGCGACGAGTTCGCCGCCGAGTACTGCATGCCCGCCCTGCGGGCCAACGGCATGTACCTCGACCGCTACCCGCTGGTCTCCGCCATCTCGCGCCCCGTCATCGTGAAGCACATGGTGCGGGCAGCTCGCCAGTTCGGCGCCTCGACCGTGGCCCACGGCTGCACCGGCAAGGGCAACGACCAGGTGCGCTTCGAGGTGGCCACCACCTCGCTCGCGCCCGACCTCAAGTCGATCGCGCCGGTGCGCGACCTCGCACTGACCCGCGAGAAGGCCATCGACTACGCCGAGAAGCACGACCTGCCCATCGCGACCACCAAGAAGAACCCGTTCTCGATCGACCAGAACGTGTGGGGCCGCGCGGTGGAGACGGGCTTCCTCGAGGACATCTGGAACGAGCCCACCAAGGACGTCTACTCCTACACGGACGACCCCACGTTCCCGCCTGTTGCCGACGAGGTCTACCTGACCTTCGAGCAGGGCATCCCGGTCGCGATCGACGGCGTGCCCGTCACCCCGCTGCAGGCCATCCAGGAGATGAACCGCCGCGCCGGCGCGCAGGGCGTGGGCCGTATCGACATCGTCGAGGACCGCCTCGTGGGCATCAAGTCCCGCGAGATCTACGAGGCCCCCGGTGCCATCGCCCTGATCACGGCGCACCAGGAGCTCGAGAACGTCACGATCGAGCGCGAGCAGGCCCGGTTCAAGCGCCAGGTCGAGCAGCGCTGGAGCGAGCTCGTCTACGACGGCATGTGGTTCTCGCCGCTGAAGAAGTCGCTCGACGTGTTCGTGGACGACACCCAGAAGTACGTCTCCGGCGAGATCCGCATGGTGCTGCACGGCGGCCGGGCCACCGTGACCGGGCGCCGCTCGGAGCAGTCGCTGTACGACTTCAACCTCGCCACCTACGACGAGGGCGACGCGTTCGACCAGTCCCAGGCCCGCGGCTTCATCGAGATCTACGGCCTCACCGCCAAGCTCGCCGCCGCGCGCGACGAGAAGTTCGGCAACGGCGTGGACCTCGGCACCTCGGCGAGCCTGACGGCCGGCGCGCTGTGAGCGAGCACGACGGCAAGGACGTCGGCCACGCGACCCCGCGGACCGTCGGCGAGCACACCGGGCCGAAGGTCGCCCTCTGGGGCGGCCGGTTCGCCGGCGGTCCCTCGCCGGAGCTCGCGGCGCTGTCGCAGTCGACGCACTTCGACTGGCGGCTCGCGCGGTACGACATCGCCGGGTCGCGGGCGCACGCCCGCGCCCTGGCGGCCGCTGGTCTGCTCACCGAGCCGGAGCTCGCGCGGATGATCGACGCGCTCGACGTGCTGGAGCAGGACGTCGCCTCGGGCGCCTTCCTCCCGGTGCTCGACGACGAGGACGTGCACACCGCGCTGGAGCGTGGCCTGCTGGAGCGGGCCGGCGACGAGCTGGGCGGCAAGCTGCGGGCCGGCCGGTCCCGCAACGACCAGATCGCCACGCTGGTGCGGCTGTACCTGCGCGACCAGGCCCGCACGATCGGTACGCAGGTGCTCGACCTCGTGGACGAGCTCATCGTGCAGGCGCAGGCCGCGGGCAGCGCGCCCATGCCGGGACGCACCCACCTGCAGCACGCCCAGCCCGTGCTGCTGGCGCACCACCTGCTGGCGCACGCCTGGCCGCTGCTGCGCGACGTCGACCGGTTCCTGGACTGGGACGTGCGCGCCTCGAGGTCGCCCTATGGCTCGGGCGCGCTCGCGGGCTCGTCGCTCGGCCTGGACCCCGCGGCCGTGGCCGCCGACCTGGGCCTGGAGGGCGGGCCGGTCGAGAACTCGATCGACGGCACCGCGTCGCGCGACGTGACGGCGGAGTTCGCCTTCGTCGCGGCGATGATCGGGGTGGACCTGTCGCGGATCTCCGAGGAGATCATCCTCTGGAACACCAAGGAGTTCGGTTTCGTCCGCCTGGACGACGCGTACTCCACGGGCTCCTCGATCATGCCGCAGAAGAAGAACCCGGACATCGCCGAGCTCGCGCGTGGCAAGGCCGGGCGCGTGATCGGTGACCTCACCGGCCTGCTCACCACGCTCAAGGGCCTCCCGCTCGCGTACAACCGCGACCTGCAGGAGGACAAGGAGCCGGTCTTCGACCAGGTGGCGACCCTCACCACGGTGCTGCCCGCGTTCACGGGCATGGTGCGCACCATGGTCTTCGACACCGACCGCATGGCCGAGCTCGCGCCGCAGGGCTTCTCGCTCGCGACCGACATCGCCGAGTGGCTCGTCAAGCAGGGCGTCCCGTTCCGCGTGGCGCACGAGGTGGCCGGCTCCTGCGTGCAGGAGTGCGAGGCCCGCGGCATCGAGCTGTGGGACCTGTCGGACGAGGACCTCGCCAAGATCTCCGAGCACCTCACCCCCGAGGTGCGCTCGGTGCTCTCCGTCGAGGGCTCGCTCGCCTCGCGCGACGGCGTCGGCGGCACCGCCCCGGTGCGGGTCGCGGAGCAGATCGAGGCGGCCAAGGAGCGCGCCACCGAGTTCCGCTTCTGGGCCCAGCCGGAAGCCTGACGCTGCACCCCGGAGGTGTCAGACACCCAGGTCCCTCCGGTGACCTGGGTGTCTGACACGTCGGTCAGCGGGCACAATCGCCGGGTAGACCTACGAGGGGAGCGGCATGACCGTCACACCAGGGGTGCTGGGTGATGTCCTGGAGCGGATCCGGGTCGCCGACGCGCGGCTGGTCTGCGTCGACGGCCCCGCCGGGTCGGGCAAGACGACGCTCGCCGCCCAGCTAGGGGACGCGCTGGAGGCGGCGGTGATCCACATGGACGACCTCTACGAGGGCTGGGCTGCCGGCCCGGACGGCGGCGCCGCCAACCTCCGCCGCTGGGTCCTGGACCCCCTGGCCGCGGGGGAGCGGGTGCGCTACCGGCGCTACGACTGGGTGGCGGGTGAATGGGCCGAGTGGCACGACGTGCCGCCGTCGCCCCACCTGGTGGTCGAGGGCTGCGGCGCGGGCGCGCGCCAGGTCGACGCGCTGGGCGCGTTCCGCATCTGGGTGGAGGCGGACGACGCCGAGCGGCTGCGCCGCGGCCTGGAGCGCGACGGCGAGGAGGCGCGCGAACACTGGCTGCGGTGGATGGCCGACGAGGCCGGGCACTACGCGCGGGAGCGTACCCGCGAGCGCGCTGACCTGCGGCTCGACGGGTTCGGTGCGCTGACCTCGGCGCCCAGCGACAGCCGGCCGACGTGACGCTCCTCGTGCGCTGACGCGCGTCGTACCGCGTGGTGGATCGGCCGGCAGGAATGTGTTTCTCGCCGGGGTCGGTTGCTCTCTGTAGACAATGTCTACTGTCGGTGACACGGCCCGGGCGGATGGGTTCTCCCCGTGCCGTCCGCCCGGTGAGAATCGAGGAGTCAACCTGAGCGACGCACCCATGACCGTCCCGGTCCGCGAGTTCTACGCCCGCCCCGTGGTCGATGTCGCCCGCGACCTGCTCGGCGCCACGCTGACCCGCCGCACGCCCGACGGCACCGTGACCCTCCGGGTCACCGAGGTCGAGGCCTACGACGGCACCAACGATCCCGGCTCCCACGCCTTCCGCGGGCCGAGCCGGCGCAACGAGACCATGTTCGGTGAGCCCGGGCACCTGTACGTGTACCGGCACCTGGGCCTGCACCACTGCGCCAACGTGGTGTGCGGGCCTGACGGGACGGCGTCGGCCGTGCTGCTGCGCGCCGGCGAGGTGACGGGACCCGGGCCCGAGGGGGTGGCGCTCGCCCGGGCACGGCGCCTCGCCTCGGGTGTGGCGCGCTCCGACCGTGACCTGGCCCGCGGCCCGGCCCGGCTCGCCGTCGCGCTCGGCCTCGACCTGGCCGACGACGGCGCCGACGTCACCGACCCGGACGGTGCCGTGGCGCTGGAAGTCCCCACGACGTCGTCGGGCGCCGTGCTGTCCGGCCCGCGCGTGGGTGTGAGCGGCGACGGCGGTCGTGCGGACCTGTACCCGTGGCGGTTCTGGCTCGACGGCGAGCCGACGGTCTCGGCCTACCGCGCCGCCACCCCGCGCCGGCGTTGACCTAGGACTCCTATGCCTAGTGCTGCTAGGGTAGGTATCCCTAGCAGCACTAGGCATAGGAGTGCAGGTGCACATCGACAAGGATCTGGTCGCGGCGTCCGCCACGCCGCTCGTCCTCGGCATCCTGGCCGACGGCGAGTCGTACGGCTACGCGATCCTCAAGCGCGTCAACGAGCTCTCCGGCGGCCGCATGGAGTGGACCGACGGCATGCTCTACCCCCTGCTCCACCGGCTCGAACGCCTGGAGTACGTCAAGGCCACGTGGGGCACGTCCGACGTCGGGCGCCGCCGCAAGCACTACGCGATCACCGCGTCGGGCAAGGAGGCGCTCGCTGAGCGCCGCCAGCAGTGGGCCGTCGTCTCCGACGCGCTCAAGCAGGTGTGGCAGGACGTCCAGCCCGGCCCCGCCGTCGCCGAAGGGTGGGCCTGATGAGCGACCAGAACGGAAACGACGCCGGCCCCGCCCAGCGCACGGAGCCCGCCGAGCACGTCGTGCTGGAGGAGCAGATCGACCTGTGGCGCGGCTACGTCCAGCGCCGTCGGGCGATCTCGGCCGCCGACGTCGACGAGATGGAGGACCACCTCCGCGGCCAGGTCGGCGACCTGACCGCCGCCGGGCTCGAGGACGAGGAGGCCTTCCTCGTCGCGGTCAAGCGCATGGGCAACCTCGACGAGGTGTCCCGCGAGTTCGCGCGCGAGCACTCCGACCGGCTCTGGAAGCAGCTCGTGCTCGTGCCCGAGGAGCCCGGCGACGGCGGGCGCTGGCGCGAGCTGGCCGTCGTCCTGGCCCTCGCGGTCGGCGCGGGCATCGTGCTCAAGGTCCTGCTCGCCGCGACCGTCGGCAACGAGCTGGTGCTCGTGCGCAACGGCGTCTTCGCCGTCCTGCCGTTCCTGGCCGGGTACTTCGTGTGGAAGCGGCGCGCGCCATGGCGCGTGAGCGCCGTGCTGCTCGCGATCACGACGGCACTCGCGCTCGTGGTCAACCTCTACCCGTTCGAGTCCGGTCCGTACGACGAGCCCGGCATGACCGAGTTCCTCGCGATCAGCCACACCCCCGTGGTGCTCTGGCTCCTGCTCGGCGTCGTGTACGCCGGCGGTGCCTGGCGGTCGAGCGCGCGCCGCATGGACTTCGTCCGGTTCACCGGCGAGCTCATCATCTACCTCGCCCTCATCGCGCTCGGCGGCGGGCTGCTCATCGGGCTCACCATCGGCACGCTCAGCCTGGTCGGGGTGGACTTCGAGCCGTTCCTCGGCGACTGGCTCCTGCCGTTCGCCCTTCCCGGCGCGCTCCTGGTGGGCGCCTGGCTGGTGGAGGCCAAGAAGAACGTCGTGGAGAACATCGCCCCGGTGCTCACGCGGGTGTTCACGCCGCTGACGATCGTCATGCTGGTCGCGATCTTCGTGGTGCTGCTCGTCAACGGGCCGCTCACCGACGTCGACCGCGACCTGCTCATCCTCATGGACGCGATCCTCGTGCTCGTCCTGTTCCTGCTGCTGTACTCGATCTCGGCCCGCGACCCGCTCGCGCCGCCCGGGATCTTCGACTGGCTGCAGCTCGTGCTGGTCGGCGCGGCGCTCGCGGTCGACGCCGTGGCGCTGACCGCGATGCTCACCCGGATCGCCGAGTTCGGCTTCACCGCCAACAAGGTCGCGGCGCTCGGGCTCAACCTGGTGCTGCTGGTGCACCTCGCGTGGGCGGCGTGGCTGGCGACCGGATTCGTGCGCGGGCATCGCACGTTCGGCGCGATCGAGCGCTGGCAGACGCAGTACCTGCCGGTCTACGCCGCCTGGGCCGCGATCGTGGTGGTCGCGTTCGGCCCGATCTTCGGCTTCGCCTGACGGTCCAGAACGAGATCGGTCGGTGGACCTGAGATCGGTCGGTTGAACGACCCCGGTGGGGGGCCCCCCCCCCGGGCGCCCCCGGGGGGGCGGGGCGGGCGGGGGGGGGGGCGGCGGGCCGCCCCCCGCGCGGGGGGGGGGGGGGGGGCGGCGCGCGGGGGGGGGGGCGCGGGGGGGCCCCGCCGGGGGGGGGGGGGGGCCCCCCGGGGCGGCCCCCCCCCCCCCCCCCCCCCCCCCCCCCCCGACCGATCTCGCGCTCGTGGAGCGGCTCAGGCCTTCGGGTACGTCTCCTGCAGGACCCGCGCCAGGTGGCGGACGATCTCTCGTGGGCCCGACCTCGCCGTGCCCTGCTCGACGTCGCTGTTGTAGTTCGTGTTGGTGTTCACGTCGTACGTCAGCACCCGGCCGTCCGCCGTCCGGATGTTCTCGATGCCGGCCACCTCGATGCCGTGCCGCTGCGTGAACGCCAGGTACTTGGCCACCACCGGGTCGTCGTAGCCCTCGCGCTCCGAGAACAGTCCCCACTCGTCGTCGGGCGCCATGGAGATGGTCGCGCCGACCGGCGGGACGGGACGGCCCGTGACCGGGTCGACGGCGCACGCGTCGGCCGGGCAGAGCTGGAACCCGCCCCGTTCGGTGTCGCCGCGGACGGCGTACACCATCTCGCCGCCGACGATCTCCACGCGCGTGATGCCGCCGTCCGCCGCCACGACGTACTCCTGGATCAGCGTGATGCCGTCCACCGGCTCCTCGTACTCGTCGGAGGTCACGTGCGCGGCGAGGTCCTCGAACGAGTCGAACTTGCGCACGCCCAGCCCCTTGCCGCCCTGGTTGTGCTTGGTGACGAACGGTGTGGGGAACCCCTGCGCGGCCTTGAGCACCTGGTCGCGGCCGACGGCGGCCACGGTGCGCGGGGTGTCGATCCCGGTCGCGCGCAGCGCGGTGAGCTGGTCCACCTTGCTCATCTCGAGCTCCAGCACGCGCCGGCCGTTGACCGTGCGGCGGCCGTACGCCTCCAGCCAGGACAGCACCGCGCGCGAGTAGTCCTTGGTCAGGCCGTGGTCGCGCGTGTGGCTGCTCGCCGAGATGCGCGACCAGAAGATGCCCTCCGGCGGCGCCTCGTCCAGGTCCAGGACGCCGTCGGTGAGCACCCACTCCTCGAAGTCCACGCCCTCGGCCGCGAAGGCCTCGGCGAACGGCGGGAACCACTCGGGGTTCTCGTGCAGGGCATAGATCTTCGGAGCGCTCACAGGAACCTTCCGCACGTATGGCTGACGGCTAGGGGACCCGGTAATACTTTCACGCCGTCAGCGCAGGTCGGCTGTGTCCTGCGGCACAGCCGACGTCTCCTGGCTCTCCGCCACGACAGCGTCCTCGGGGGCACCGGCCGGCGCCGCGTCGACCTGCCCGAGCGAGCGCCGCGCCCCGGGGAACGCGAGGATCGCGCCCAGCACCGCCACCAGCAGCACGCCGGCCAGGACCAGCAGCGCCTGGACGGAGAACTGGTCGGCCAGCGGACCGAACACCACCATGGACAGCGGCATCGCAACGGTCATCACGATGCCGACGAAGCCGAACACCCGGCCCTGCATCTCGGGCTCCACGCGCTCCTGGATGATCGTCAGCGCCGGGGTGTTGAGCGCGGCGAACATGACGCCGATGACCAGGCCGATCGTGAAGAAGACCCACATGTTCGTGGACACACCCAGCCCGGCGACCAGCACGCCCGTGGCGAGGACCGACCCGACCATCAGGCGCACCCGGCGCGTGATCCGCGGCCCGACCGACGCCATGATGATGCCGCCCAGCAGCATGCCGCCGCCCCAGAACAGCTCGTTCGCGGTCAGCTTCCACACCTCGTCGCCGAACGTGCGCGTGACCATGAGCGGCGTGAGGTAGCTCGGCGCGCCCACCAGGAACATGACCAGCGCGAACAGGGTGATGAGCCACCGCACGGGCGCGTTCGAGCGGATGTACCGCACGCCCGCCGCGAGGTCGCCGAAGTAGCTGACCTGCTCGCCGTCGTCGGACCGCACCAGGCGCGGCACCGCGACCAGGGCGAGCATCCCCACGCCGAGCAGAGCGGTGACCACGTCCACGAAGAAGACGGTGACGATGTCGAAGGACGCGTAGATCACGGCCGCCAGGGCCGGGGCGAGCAGCATCATGCCCGACTGGATGGACTGGAACATGCCGTTGACGCGCATGAGCTGGTCGGTCGGGGTGATCTGCGGGATCATCGCGCTCACGGCCGGCGTCTGGATGCCGGCGAACACCGAGCGCACCGCCAGCGCCGCGTAGATGACCCACAGCGAGTCGACGCCGCTGACCATGAGCAGCGCCAGCCCCAGTGTCGCGAGCGCGATGACCGTGTCCGAGCCCATGATGAGGAACTTGCGGTGGTGCCGGTCCGCCCAGACGCCGCCGAAGATCGACACGAATGCCTGCGGCAGCATGCCGAACACGATGCTCAGCATGAGCACCGACCCGGACCGCGTCTCGATGGTCAGGTGCCACATGACCGCGTACATGACCACCATCGACCCGAACAGGGAGATGGTCTGGCCGGCGAGGAACAGCCCGACGTTGCGCTTCCAGCGGGGCACGTCGACGTCGCTCATGGCTCAACCCTGCCTGACGTGGGGGCGGCCCGCCGATGCTTTTTCAGGTTCATGTGACGTCCGACGACGGAGCCCGCCCGAACTCATCGCAGGAACAGCTCGACCACCGGAACGGCGACGCCGGGTCGTGCCGTCGGCAGGTGCAGCGTCAGGGTGCCGGGCGGCTGCCCGCCGGGCGTGGTGTTCCACGCCTTCTGGTCGGGGTCGGTGCGGGTGGCGCGCAGCTCGGAGCCGTCGTGCAGGAGCTGGGCGTACCGCACGCGGTCGGCCAGCCCGCGCAGGTGCACGTGCGCGAACGGCCACGCGAACAGGTGCAGGTACAGCCGGTCGGCACGCTGGGTGAGCACGACGCCGGGCGGCAGGCCCGGCGCGACCGCCTCCGCGAGAGCGGGCTCCGCGGGCCCCGCCCCGTGGACCGACCGGCCGTGCAGCCGCGTCCAGGCACCGAGCGCGGCGAGCGTGGTCGCGTCCCGGGCCGGGATCGCCCCGCGCCCGTCCGGGCCGATGTTCAGCAGCAGGTTGCCGCCCTTGGCCACGGTGTCCACGAGCATGCGCACCAGCAGGTCCGGGGCCTTGAACCGGGTGTTGTCCCGGTCGTACCCCCAGCTGCCGTTCAGCGTCTGGCAGGCCTCCCAGGTGATGGGTGCCCCGTCGTCGTCGCGCATGGGCTGGTCCGGCTGGTACTGCTCCGGGGTGACCAGGTCGCCCGGGATGCCGAGGCGGTCGTTGACCACGGCCTGCGGCTGCAGCTCGCGGACCAGGGCGAGCAGCCCCTCCGCGTCCCAGTCCTCGGGGTACTTGCCGCGCCACCCGTCCCGGTCGTGGGCGTAGGTGTAGTCGAAGAACACGTAGTCGACGGCGCCGTACCCGGTGAGCAGCTCGCGCACCTGCGCGTGCAGGTAGGTGCGGTACCGCGCCATGTCGCGCCCCTCGTTCAGGGTGTGGGCGTCCGGGTCGTCCCGGCGCGGGTGCACGAAGTCCACGGTGAAGTCCGGGTGGTGCCAGTCGATCAGCGAGTGGTACAGCCCCAGGCGCAGCCCCTCGGCGCGCACGGCCTCGGCCAGCTCCGCGACCAGGTCGCGCCCGCGCGTGCGCGCGACGGAGTAGTCGCTGACGGCGGAGTCCCACAGGGCGAAGCCGTCGTGGTGCTTCGTGGTCAGCACCACGTACCGCATCCCCGCCTCCTTGGCCGCGCGCGCGATCGCCCGGGCGTCGAACAGGTCGGGGTCGAACACCTCCGCGTACCGCTCGTACTGCTCGACGGTCTGGCGCTCGTTGCTCATCACCCACTCGTGCCGGGCCGCGGCGGAGTAGAGCCCGAAGTGCACGAACAGGCCGAACCTGGCCTCGGTGAACCAGGCCCGGTCCGGGTGGGGCTGCGGGGCGGAATCGGCCGGCTGGGTCATGTGCGGATCACTCCTCGTCGAGCGGACGGTCCCGGAGCAGGAATAGGTATGACGTATTGCTCCGAGTGGGTCGAGCCTAGCGGGTCCAGAACGTGATCCAGTCCTACGAATCGGCACGGATCGGTGCTATAGATTGGATGAATCGTCATCGCAGCCGTTTTCCAGGAGGAGTTCCCGTGACCACAGCCCTTGAGTTCGACGGCGTCCGCGCCATCGTCACGGGAGGGGCGTCCGGTATCGGCGCCGCCGTCGTGACCGCCCTGCTGGAGCGCGGCGCCCAGGTCGTCGCGATCGACCGCTCGGCCGACGGCGTGCCCGACGGCGCGAGCGGCGAGGTCGCCGACGTGACCGACGACGCCGCCGTCCGCGCCGCCGTCGAGGCCGCCGCCCAGCGCCTGGGTGGCATCGACGTCGTCGTCAACAACGCCGGCATCGGCGCCCAGGGCACCGTCGCCGACAACGACGACGCCGAGTGGCTGCGCGTGCTGGACGTCAACGTGCTCGGCATCGTGCGCGTCACCCGCGCAGCGCTGCCGTACCTGCGCGAGTCCGCGCACGCCGCGGTGGTCAACACGGCGTCGATCGCCTCCTGGACCGGCCTGCCGCAGCGCGCCCTGTACTCCGCCAGCAAGGGGGCCGTGCAGGCGCTCACGCTCGCCATGGCCGCCGACCACGTGCGCGAGAACATCCGCGTGACCTGCGTGAACCCCGGCACCGTCGACACCCCCTGGGTGGGCCGCCTGCTCGACGCCGCCGCCGACCCGGCCGCCGAGCGCGCCGCCCTGGAGGCCCGGCAGCCCACGGGCAAGCTCGTCAGTCCCCAGGCCGTCGCGCACGCCGTCTGCTACCTCGCCAGCCCGCTCGCCACGGCCACCACCGGCACGGCGCTCGCGGTCGACGGCGGCATGCACGAGCTGCGTGTGCGCCCGCCCGAGCAGGCCTGACGCGGGCGCGGTCACGCGCGCGCCCACCCGAACCATGCTCACCCCACCGAGAACGAGGACACGATGCACCTGCTCCGCCTGGGCCCCCTCGGCCAGGAGATCCCCGCCGTCGCCTCCGACGGCGCCACCCATGACCTGCGCCCGCTGACCGCCGACGTCGACGGCGCGTTCCTCGCGGCCGACGGCGTGGCCCGTACCCGGGCCGCCCTGGCCGCGGGGGAGCTGCCCGTGCTCGACGGCGCGGACACGCTGCGCCGCGGGGCGCCGATCGCGCGACCCGCCGCCGTCGTCTGCGTCGGGCAGAACTACGCCGCGCACGCGCGCGAGTCGGGCGCGGAGCCGCCGCGGCTGCCGATCATCTTCTTCAAGCACCCCAACACCGTCGCCGGGCCGGACGACGCCGTGCCGCTGCCGCCCGGCGCCGAGAAGGTCGACTGGGAGGTGGAGCTGGCGGTCGTGATCGGCCGGCGCGCGAGCTACCTGCCGTCGGTCGAGGCCGCGCGCGAGCACGTCGCGGGCTACACCGTGGTGGACGACGTCAGCGAGCGTGCCTGGCAGCTCGACGACTCCCTGGGCCAGTGGTCCAAGGGCAAGTGCGGCCCGGGGTTCCTGCCCACCGGCCCCGCCCTGGTGCCCGCCGACGAGGTGGACCCGGGTGGTCTGCGCCTGCGCTCCTTCGTCAACGGTCAGCCGCGGCAGGACTCGTCGACGGCGGACATGATCTTCGGCGTCGACGCGATCGTGCACCACCTGTCGCAGTACATGGCGCTGGAGCCGGGCGACCTGATCTGCACGGGCACGCCCGAGGGCGTCGCCCTGTCGGGCCGCTTCCCGTACCTGCGGGACGGCGACGAAGTCACCCTGGAGATCGAGCACCTGGGCCGCCAGACCCACACCTTCACCTCCCTCACCTGACCCCCACCCGTTGAGTGCGGGCTATTTGTTGCATATCGCGCGTTGGTTCAACAAATAGCCCGCACTCAACGAACCAGGTGGTCAGTTGATCGGGGAGATGCTCATCTCGCCCGCAGGGCCCTGGCGGTAGACCGTGAAGTAGCCCGGCGCCGCCAGCGGGTTGTCCGGCGTGTCGTCGAGGTAGCTCCACACCGGCTCGCCGTCCACGCGCAGCACCACGCGGACGCCGCCCTCGACGGCCACGGTGCCGAACGTGACCTCGTGCGTCGAGCCCGGCTCGATCACCGTGTTGGGGAAGACGTCGATCATGAAGACGTCCGGCTTCCACCGCTGCATCTCGATGACGTCCTCCTTGATCACCACGAGGTAGCCCGAGTTGCTGTTGGTCCACACGGGCAGGCCCGCGGTCTTCGAGCGGACGGAGAACCCGAACCAGCCGCCGTTGAAGTCGCCGAACGACGTGTCGAACCGCAGCAGCTCGTCACCGAACGTCGCCGGGGCGAACCCGGAGGCGCTGCGTGGTGCCAGATGCGCCGCGCCGTCCGCGACGGTCACGCCGCCGGACGGCGCCCACGCCGCCGCGTCGAGGAGCTCGGCGCCCAGGTCGGTCACGGGGTGGTCGGCCGCCTGCACCGTCACCGTGGACGACGCCGACAGGCCGGGCACGGCCGTCGAGGTGGCCGTGATCGTCGTCGTCCCGGCCGAGACGCCGCGAACGGCGCCGTCGTCGCCGACGGTCGCGACCGCCGGGTCGCTGGAGGACCACTCCAGGCCCGTGCGCGTCGCGTCCGCCGGCGTGAACGTGGCGTCGAGCTCCCAGGTCTCGCCCGGCTCGATCGTGGCGGCCGACGGCGCGAGCGTGACGCTCGTGGGGTCCACCCCGACCAGCGAGAACGTGACGTCGTCGAAGTCCAGTGCCGTGAAGCCCTGGACGTAGAAGCCCACCTTGCCGGCCGCGGACGGTGCCGGGTTGGCCCCCGACACGACCTCCTCGCCGTCGAGCAGCACCCGCACACCGTCGGCCGTGACGACCACGCGCACGGCGTACTGCGTGCCCGGCGCCAGGCCCTCGCCCGCGGGCAGCGTCACCTGCTTCACCGTGCCCCACGCGGAGTCGAAGATCGTCCACGTGGACCCGGCCGCCGCGTGCCGGTACCGGACGTAACCGCCCGGCGTGGTGCCCGTGCGGTCGTAGACGAGCAGCTGCCCGCCCTCGGGCACCTCGGCCGGGGTGGTGACGGTGAAGTCCAGCGCGTACTGGGAGAACTGCCGGTCGAGCTGCGTGTTGGCGCCGTTCTTGACGCGGAGCACGTGATCGCCCGTGCCGTCGTCGACGATCGCGCGGTTGGCGTCGGTGGGCCAGCCGTTCGCCCCCGACTCGAAGTCGGTCCGGTGCAGCACGCCGTCGCCGGCGGCCACGGTGACCGTCATCTCGTCACGGATGGCCGGGTCGGCCTTCGACTCGACGGTCACGACGAGCTCGCCCGGCCCGATGGCGGTGAGCACGCCGGACGCGCTGACCGTCGCGACCTCCGGGTCGCTCGAGGCGTAGGTCACGGCCTGGTCGGTCGCGTTCCACGGCACGGCCTGGGCCGCCACCGAGAGCTCGTCGCCCAGCGTGATCGTGAGCTGGTCGCCGGGCAGGGCCAGGGACTCCAGCGCCACCTCGTCCGGGGTCTGGGAGTGCCCCACGTGCCCGTCGGTGCCGATCTCGTCGAACGGGATGGCCTCGAAGACGGGGATCTGGTCGAACACGGCGGCGTCGTCCCGGAAGGTGTAGTCGCCGCCCTCCGCGTCCACGAACCCGGGGTCGGTGTCCGTGACCCAGTTGTCCCCGTAGTTGAGCAGGTTCTTGGTGTCGAGGGCGCCCTCGGCGTTGACGTCCGGGTTACGGGTGCGGTTCGGGTTCCAGATCACGTTCCGGCCGAACGAGCTCTTGTTCGGGAAGTAGTGGTTGTCCTCGAAGAAGTGCCCCAGCTCGGGGTACTTCGTCAGGTACGGCGTGCCGACGAAGTCGTCGTTGTCGGCGAACACCTTCTCCCACTTGGGCATGTACACGCGGTCGACGGTGTTGCCCTCGCCGTCGCCCATCCACTGCGTGTAGTTGTCGTACGGCACCGTGGTGTCGACGAACACGTTGTTCACGGCGTCGATGTAGTCGGCCGAGCCGGACTTGATCGCGTCGTTGCCCATGTTCACGAACACGTTCTGCTCGATGTTCAGGTCCCACGTGAAGTTGTCCGCGTAGATGCCCTCCACGCCGTGCTTCGTCAGGCCCACGTCGTGGAAGTAGTTCTGCCGGAACA
Source organism: Promicromonospora kroppenstedtii (assembly GCF_044389675.1). Classification (NCBI taxonomy): domain Bacteria; kingdom Bacillati; phylum Actinomycetota; class Actinomycetes; order Micrococcales; family Promicromonosporaceae; genus Promicromonospora; species Promicromonospora kroppenstedtii. The sequence continues at coordinate 835,370 of NZ_JBIRYI010000001.1, forward strand.
CGTGCCCACGCTGCTGCGGCGTCTCGCCCGAGTTCATGTAGATCGCGCCGAGGTCCTGGAACGTCTTGCAGACGTCGTAGACCTCGTTCTGCTCGAACAGGTGGTCGTTGCCGTGCACGATGATGCCCGGGTGCGGGGCGTCGTTGATCTCGTTCCCGCGCGCCACGTTGCCCACGCCGTCGAACATCACGCCCGGGTTGTAGGCCTTGTGGTAGTACGCGAAGTCGTGGATGTGGGAGTCCTCGACCCGGTTGTTGCCGGGCGCCAGCGTGGTCTTGTTCCCACCCTGCAGCACCACCCCGACGCCGCCCACGTGGCGGATGTCGTTGGAGACGACGGCGTGGTCCGTGCCGCCGCGGTTCACCGGGATGCCGTCGTACGTGTACCGGCCGGGGGAGTTGATGAGCACCCCGCCGTCGGTGAAGTTCTGGATGTCGCTGTTCGAGACGGTCACGTGGCTGCCGCCGAGGATGACGGCCGCGTTGGCCCGGCCGTAGTCGAGCACCAGGTCGTCGAACGTCACGTACGAGGTGCCGTCCGTGCGGATCATCGGCTCGTCGAGCGTGGTGACCACCGGCGCGCCCCGCTCCGCCAGGAACGACGCGTTCGGCACCAGGTACAGCATGCCGGTGGCGCGGTCGATGTAGTACTCGCCGGGGGCGTCGAGCTCCTCCAGTAGGTTCTGCGCGAAGTGGAAGTCGGGGTACCAGGTCTTCATCAGGCCCGACATCTCGCCGTAGCGCAGCGTGATGGTGCGGGCGTCGGTGTCGATCGACTCGATCTTGTTGTACGACCACTCCCAGCTCTGGCCGAAGATGCCGTCCAGCCAGATGTCGTCGGCCTGGCCCCAGTGCTGCGGCCGGTCGTAGGAGTAGCTGAACGTGCCGCCCCGGTCCTGCAGGTCGGCGTCGTCCTTGGTGGGGCCGGCGTCGATGATCTTGTTCATCTGCACGGTGTCCGCCACCGCGCCGGCGTTGGGCCAGCGGGCGAGCGTCATGTCCTGGCCGTCGACGTACAGCTCCATCGGCGGGGTCGTGCTGACGTCGTTGGCCTTCCAGTAGCCGTGCCGGCTGAGCTGGCCGTAGTCGTCGATGCCGAGCTCGCCCAGGTCGATCTGCAGGATGTCGTCGCGCGCCGACGTCTCGATGACCCGGTCGAGCACGGCCTGGTCGGTCACGGGGGAGAAGCCGTCGTACGGCAGCTCCTTGCCGCCGGAGACGGTGGCGGTCTCGCCCGGGTAGGAGCGGTAGGTGATGGGCGCGTCGGCGGTCCCCGAGTCCTCGGCACCGAGCGTGAACGACGCCGACCGCTCGTAGGTGCCCTCGCGCAGGTAGACGGTGACGCCGTCGTCGGGGAGGTTGTCCGCGGCGCGCAGGGCGCGGATGGCGTCGCGGGCGGCCTCCAGCGTGGCGAGCGGGGCGGCCTCGGTGCCGGCGGCGCCGTCGTCGCCGTCCGGCGCGAGGTAGATGGTGCCCTGGGCCCCGGGGGCGTGCGGCCCCTTGCCGGGCTTCCCGGGCTTGGGCTTGCCCGGCTTCCCGTGGCCCTTGCCGTCCTGCTTACCGGGGGAGGGTCTGTCGGGTCTGTCGTCGGTGGTGATGGCGGGCGCGTGCTGCGCCCCGGTCTGCGGGACCGCCGCGGCGGCCGCGCTGGTGGCTGCCGCGCCGACGACGCACGTGGCGACGGCGGCGGCGAGCAGGGCTGACAGTTGTCGCTTCATTGCGAGTGCTCCGACCTCTTCGGTGATGGTCACGGACTGCGGGTCGACGTCGACCTACGGCTGGCAGCGGGAGCGATGCTACATTAATCGATAATCGCTGACAATGAGGTGCCGGTGCTCCCGGTACGGTCGGACCTGTTCATCACACGAAGGAGTGCTCATGACCAGCGGTATCACCAGCGACATGACGAGCGGCAACGGCGTCGGGCGGCTCGTCTTCGTCGGCGACTCGATCACCGACGCCGGCCGCGACCGGGCGGACGCCGCGTCGCTCGGCGACGGCTATGTCAGCCTCGTCGCGGGGGACCTGCCCGGAGCGGAGGTGCGCAACCTCGGCATCGGGGGCGACCGCGCCGTCGACCTGGAGGCCCGCTGGGACCGGGACGTCGCCCCCTCGGCGCCCGACGTGCTCACGCTGTACGTGGGCGTCAACGACACCTGGCGCCGCTTCGACCGCGACGACCCCACGACCGCCGCGGAGTTCGAGGCCGCCTACCGCCGGCTCCTGGACCGCGTGCCCGGCACCCCGCGCCTGGTGCTGATCGAGCCGTTCCTGCTGCCGGTTCGCGCCGAGCAGCACGACTGGCTCGACGACCTCGCGGGCAAGCGCGACGTCGTCACACGCCTCGCCGCGGAGACCGGGGCCGCCCTGGTCCCGCTGCACGGCCTGCTCATCGCCGCCGCCGAGGCGGCGGGTCCCGGCGGGGCCGAGTCGCTCGCGCCCGACGGCGTGCACCCCACGCCCACGGGCTCGCGCGCCATCGCGGACGCGTGGCTCGCGGCCTACTGGTCCGGCACACAAACGATTGTCGATAATGGCGCTAGGCTGGCCGGATGACTGATGCGCTGAGCGGTATCCCGGGTCTCGAGCGCGGGCTGCTGTCCGACCAGATCTACGACCTCGTCAAGTCGATGATCAAGTCGTCGCAGCTCGCCCCGGGAGAGCAGCTCGTGGAGTCCCAGCTCGCCCGCCGCCTGCGGGTGAGCCAGGCTCCCGTGCGCGACGCGCTCAAGCAGCTCGCGCACGAAGGGCTGGTCACGCACGTGCGCCACCAGGGCAACTTCGTGACCAAGCACTCCGACGAGGAGGCCCAGCAGGCCAAGCAGGCCCGCGTGGCGCTGGAGGCGCTCGCGGGCCGGCTCACCTGCGGTCGCCTGACGGCGGAGACGCGGGCCCGGCTCGAGGAGGTGATCGCGGCGATGCACACCGCGGTGGACGCCCAGGACCTGCCCGCGTTCCGCGAGCTCGACTTCGGGTTCCACCGGGCGATCATCGAGGCGAGCGGCAACACCTACCTGCCGCGCATGTGGGACATCATCGAGCCGAGCCTGCGCTCGATGCACCTGCTCGGGGACCCCGAGTTCACCGGCGACTGGCACCAGGTGGCGGACTGGCACCGCAGCCTGCTCGACGTCCTGGACGCCGGGGACGCCGACGCCGCGTCGGCGCTGTTCGAGGCGCACGCGGCGGGGACCCTGCTCGACGCGGAGGGGGACGGCGCGCCTCACGACGCCGGCAGCACCGACGGCGGCTGAGAGGGCGCACGAACAAAACCGGACAAGCCAGGCTCACCCCCTGCGAAGGCTAGCCAGGCGAGGCATCCTCGCTACGATTCGCATGTGAAATCGGGGTGGTTCGACGAGGCGACGGCACGCAGCGCGGTGGGCCACGAGGCCCGGACCGTCGCGTGGGAGGCCACCCCGCTCGGTCCGCCGGACGCCTGGCCGGAGTCGCTGCGCCACGCCGTCCGGCTGTGCTTCTCGACGCGGTTCCCGGTGATGATGGTCTGGGGTCCGGACCTCACGCTGATCTACAACGACGGCTACCGCGAGATGCTCGGCACCGACAAGCACCCCGCCGCGCTGGGTGCGTCCGCACGAGTGGTCTGGGCGGAGATCTGGGACGACATCGGCCCGCTGTTCGACACCGTGCTGGCCACGGGGGAGCCGACGTTCAGCAACGACATGTACCTGCTGATGAACCGGTCGGGGTACGCCGAGGAGACGTACTTCACCTTCTCCTACAGCCCCCTGACCGACGACGACGGCCGGGTCGTGGGCGTGCTCGACATCGCGACCGAGACGACGCGCGAGGTGGTGAACCAGCGGCGGCTGGCCGTGCTCGGCGAGGTGCACGGGGTGCTGCCCGCGACGTTCACCGACCTGCGCACCTTCGCCGAGCCCGTGGTCGGCGTGCTGTCGGCGAGCGCAGATGTCTCCCGGGTAGCGGTCTACGCCGCGAGCGGTCCCGAGATCGTCCTGGAGGCGGGGGCGGCCGCTGGGCACGCGGAGCTGGGCCTCGTCGTCCGTGCGCTGCGCTCGGGCCGTCGTCAGGTGGTCCCCGGCATGGTGGTCAAGCCCGTGCGGTCGGGCCAGGGGAGCGGTGTCATCGCCGCGCTCGTGCTGTGCGGTACGCCGGTGCGGCCGTGGGACGCCGACTACGCCCGCTTCATGGTGGTCCTGGCGAAGACGGTCGCCTCGGCCTTGCGCGACGTCGTCCAGCGCCGGGCTCACGACGACGCGCTGCGGTTCCGGGCCGTGCACTCGGAACAGGAACGGGCCCGGGCCGCCGAGGTGGCCCTCGCACTGCAGCAGGCGGTGCTGACCGACCCGCCGCAGCTCGACGGTCTGGAGGTGGTCGTGCACTACCAGCCCGCGGCGGCCGAGCGGGACATCGGGGGCGACTGGTACGACGCGTTCCGGACGCGTGACGGCGCGACGACCGTGGTGATCGGCGACGTGATCGGGCACGACCTCGACGCGGCCGTCGCGATGGGCCAGGTCCGCGCTCTCGTGCGCGCCATCGGGTACGACAGCCAGGAGACGCCCGCGCGGGTGCTGGAGCGCGTGGACGCGGCCATCGACGGACTCGGCCTCGGGAGCTCGGCGACGGCGACGGCGCTGGTGGCACGCGTCGAGGAGGCCGCCGGACGGCAGGACCAGGTCCGCACGATGCGCTGGTCCAGTGCGGGGCACCTGCCTCCGATCCTGGTCCGGGCCGACGGCACGTGCGAGATCCTCCGGGTCCGCAACGACCTGCTGCTCGGCATGGACCCCGGAGCGCCGCGCCGGGACCACGCGGTCGAGATCGGGCCCGGCGACACCCTGATGCTCTACACGGACGGGCTGATCGAGACGCGGGACGACCGCCTGCGCACCCGCCTGGAGAAGCTCGCCGGGGTGCTCGAAGGAACCCACGCGGCAGACCTGCGGACCGTCGTCGAGACGGCCTTGCGCGGCATGCTGTCGGACACGGTCGCCGACGACGTCGCGATCGTGCTGGTGCGGTCCGTCCCCGCCCGGCGCTCCCTTCAGTCCGTGAGGCCGTAGAGCCGCTCCGCGGTCCCTGACCACACGGCCGCCGACGCACCGTCGCCCATTGCCGGCAGCGCCCGGGCCGTGCGGGCAACGATCTGCGCGTACGGCGCGACCCTGGCGGACATCGGCCAGTCGCTGCCGAACAGCAGGCGCTCCGGCCCGAGCAGGTCCACGGCGGTCCGAGCGATCGTCGCGACCCGGCCGGCATCGTCCGGGCCTGCCGTGTGGAGGCCGGAGAGCTTGGCGTGCACGCGCGGGCACGCGGCGGCGGCGGCGAGCGCGGAGCGCCACGCCTCGTCGGGCTGCCCGGCGCCGAGACCCAGGTGGCAGACGACGACGTCCAGCTCCGGGTGCCGGTCGGCCAGCGCCGCGACGGCGGGGAGCTGCGCGGGACGCACGAGCGTCTCCAGCACCCGGCCGGTGCCGGCGAGCCCGGCGCACAGGGCGTCCAGCCCGGCGACGTCGGACAGGTCGGCGGCGCCCCCGGGGACGGCGAGCCGGAGGCCGGCGACGGGCACGCCGTCGTCGAGCAGGGGCTGGGCCATGCCCGCCCAGGCGGCCGGGTCGCCGGGGCGGGCGTCGTACTGCGGCACGACCGGGCCGGGCAGCGGGTCGTGGGCCGCGGCGTGGGCGGCGAGCCAGCGGGCCTCGCCCTCGGTGTCCGCGGCCTGGACGGCGACGGCGGCGCGCACCGGCACCGGGGCGGTCGCCACGGCACGGGCCAGGTCCTCCGGACCGACCCGCCGGGGTAGGCCCAGGCGCTCGGCGAACCAGGAGATCCGCATCGCCCCGGTGTCCCAGAGGTGCACGTGCCCGTCGACGATCCCGCCGGCCGGCGGGGCGGCGCTCATGCCCGGGCCGGGGCCGCGTCCAGGGCGGCCCACAGGTCCTCGGGCACGTCGGCCGTCGCGGCGTCGGCGAAGACGTCCACCTCGGCCGCGGTACGCGCCCCCACGACGACGGCCTCGACCCCCGCGACCCGCAGCGGGTACCGCGCGGCGACCGCGGCGAGGGGCAGCCCGACGGCCGCGCACGCGGTGGCCATGCGCAGCGCCCGGTCCACCTGCTCCGGGCTGGCGGCGTGGTACTCGAAGAACGGCGCGGCCACCGGGTCCGCCAGCACCCCCGAGTTGTACACGCCCGCCGCGATCACGCCCACACCTCGGCCGCGCGCGGCGGGGAGCAGGTCGGCCTCGGCCGTGCGGTCCAGCAGCGTGACCCGGCCCGCCGGCATGACCACGTCGAGGGCGTCCGAGGCCTCCCGCACCAGCCGGGCGACCGGCGCGTTGTGCCCCATGCCCACGCCGACGGCCCGCACCACGCCCTGGTCCCGCAGGTCCAGGAGCGCGGGCAGGGCGCCGCGCAGCGCGGCGTCGACGTCGTGCGGGTCGTGGAGGTAGAGCAGGTCCACGCGGTCGGTGCCGAGCCGCAGCAGGCTGCCTTCCAGCGAGCGCAGCACGCCGTCGCGGGTCAGGTCGCCGACGGTGCCGACCCCGGTGCCGCCGACGGGCACGGGTGCGCCGTCGGCGTCCACGATGGTGCGCCCCACCTTGGTGGCGATCGCCACGGTGTCGCGGTCGACGCCCGCCAGGGCGGCGCCGAGCCGCTGCTCGCTGACACCCTCGCCGTAGTGCGGGGCGGTGTCGAAGAACCGCACGCCCCGCTCCAGTGCGCGGCCCACGGTCGCCTCGGCGGCGGCCTCGGCCACGGGCACGAACAGGTTGCCGATGGGCGCGCAGCCCAGGCCGAACGTGGTCGTCACGGCCGCCTCGGGGCCGGGCTCGCGCCCGGCGTGGCTCAGCGGGCGGAGGGCTGCGCGGAACGCCATGCCTCGAACTCCCCTCGGGTGTCGGGGGTGAGCGGGTAGTAGTCGCTCAACCGCGCGCCCTCGTCGAGGCGCTGACGGCTGAACACCTCCCACTCCTCGTGGTCCCGCGCCGACTCGATCACCTGGTCGGCCATCGCGCGCGGCACGATGACGGGGCCGTCGTCGTCGGCGACCACGAGGTCGCCCGGCATGCAGAGCACGCCGCCCACGGCGACGGGCACGTCGAACGCCCAGGGGAACAGCTCGGACTGGGAGGCGTAGTGCGGCGTGACACCGGTGGACCAGACCGGCAGCCCCAGGTCGCGGATCTTCCCCGAGTCGCGGATCCGGCCGTCCACGACGACGCCGGCCCCGCCCTTGCGCTGGAAGTAGCGGGCCAGGATGTCGCCCAGGCAGCCCGAGAAGCGGCTGCCGAACGCCTGGACCACCAGAACGTCGCCGGGTTGCACCGTCTCCAGCACGTGCCACAGGGCGGTGTGCCGTTCCACGTACTCCTGCTCGTCGCCCGCGGCGAGGTCCTCGCGCTGCGGCATGAACTGCAGCGTGAGGGCAGAACCGACCACCCGGTACCCGGGCGACAGGGGGCGCGGGCCCTCGACGAACGAGCGGCGGATGCCCAGCCCGTGCAGCTTGGCGCAGGCCGTGGCCGAGGACACCTCGCCCAGCCGGGCCAGCGTGCCGGCGTCGGCGCGCTCGAACGGCTCACCCCGCACGGGGAGCGTGACGTCCGGCCGGACCAGACCCGCCGTGGGGTCGCCGGGCAGGCCGTCGGCGCCGGTCCTGGTGAGCGCTTCGGTCATGAGGATGCTCCTTCTCGGGGCTGGGGGTGGATGGTCGCGGCGGGCTCATGGCGCGGCGCGGTCGGGGCGGGGGCGGTCAGCAGCACCAGGTCGGCGCGGTGGGAGGGGGGCAGCTCCACGAGGAGGTCGGCGGCGTCGAGCGGCACGGTCGTCGACGTGGGCGTCCCGGCCCGCCCGGCCGACGCCGTCGACGGGCCCGGGTAGACGCCGCCGGTCTCGCCCCGGGTCACGACGCCGGTCAGGCGCTGCTCCCCGAAGCGTCCCGGCCGCACCCGCACCCGCCGGGTGCGGGTGGGGGACAGGTTGACCAGCGTCAGCTCCACGCGGCCCTGCGCCGGGCTGCCGTCCAGGCGCGTGACCAGGGCCGAGACGTCGGGCGGCAGGCCCGGGCGCGACCGGTCGGCGTCGGAGTAGCTCACGGCGGCGAACGGCAGGCCCCCGTTGTAGAGCGTCTGCGGCGTGCCCGTGACGAGCTGCCCCAGTACCTCCGTGACCACGGGATTGGCCCGCTGCCAGAAGTGCAGGTGCACGGTCTCCGGGTCCACGGGCTCGGCCTCCATCACCGCGACCCGGCGGGCGAGCTGCCCGAGCGCCATCGACAGCGCCCGCTCCGGGTAGTCCGGGAGCGCGCCGTCGAGGAACGTGAGCCACGGGCCCTCGTGCCCCGCCTCCACCTTGTCCCGGAACGGGCGCACCTCGCGGGCGCCGGGCGTGCCGTCGAGCACCCGGTCCAGGCGCTCGCGGTCGCGGGGGTCGCGGGTCCACCACCACAACCAGGTCGGCAGGTCGAGCTGCAGGGGGCCGAAGTCGAACCAGCCCTCGGCGCCGTACCGGTAGGGCACCAGCAGCGCGGGCTCGGCGGCGTGCGGGCCGAGCCGTTCCAGCCAGCTCCCGCGCAGGCTGAACGGGGTCTGCGTGACGGGCGCGGTGATCGCATGCTCCAGCACCGTGTCGAGCATGGTGCGCACGAGGTCGAGCGGGCCGTCGTCGCGCACCCCGGCCGTGCCGGGACCTGCCTCGACCGGACCGGCCGCCGCACCCGAGACGAACGACGCGTTGATCGCGCCGATCAGGGTGCTCATGCCCACCGAGTGCAGGCCGTGGGGCCAGGTCCAGCCGTAGTGCCCGCCGTACCAGGCGCCGTCGTGCAGCCCGCCGACGGCGCCGTCGGGCGCCACGTTGTCGGGCATGAGCCCGCCCGCCGCGGCGGCCCGCTCGCGCCAGCCGCCGACGTACCGGGCCACCCACTCGGCCGACGCGGGGTCGCCGTCGTACAGCCAGCGGTTGGTCACCAGGGACGTGGCCGCGAGGTTGACGGCGGTGTCGCCTGCGGCGCGACGCTGCATCTCGTCACCCATGAGCTGGGCCTTGACGGGGTCCTCGAGGTCGGACCAGCGCGTGATGCCCGGCAGTCCGTGCAGCGGGAGGCCGTAGGCCGCCATGTAGTCGAGCGAGGCCGGATAGGTGAGCCACTCGGGGCCCAGGCCGGGCAGCGGCCCGCGGGCCCCGTTGTGCGGCGCGGTGACGATGTTGCGTGCCGGGTCGTAGTTGCCGTGGGCCGGGTCGGTGTACAGCCGGGCGAACCGCCGGGCGCGTTCGGCGAACCGCTCGTCGCCCGGGTCGGCGGCGCACAGGCCGTAGAAGAAGAGGAGCGACTCGCCCTGGTGGAACCAGTCGTACCCGTTCTCGTACTCGCCGCTGAGCATCCCGGCCTCGGTGAGCTGCGCCGTCACGCCCTCGAAGTGGTGCTTGGCGGCGTCGAGCACGTCGTCGCTGCCGCCCAGGGCGTAGAAGGCCGGCCAGTTGAAGAACGGCTCGTAGAGGTCGTCCACGCCGTCGCGGTGCTCGAACCCGCCCGCGTGCAGGATGCGGCCGTCGGGGCCGCAGTAGCGCGACTCGAACAGGCGCCAGGCCTCCTCGGTCGCGTCGAACAGGCGTCGTTCGAGCACCGCCCAGGCGGGCACCTCGGCCAGGGGGGTCGTGGGGATCCGCATCGCCTCAGCCCTTCGTCGCCCCGGCGACCAGGCCGCCGATGATGTGCCGCTGCATGAGGACGAAGAACAGGATCGCGGGGGTCACCGCGAGCAGCAGCGTGGGGAAGACCGTGGTGTAGTCCGTCGAGAACTCGCCGACCGCCGCGTACACGCCGGTGGTCACCGTGTAGATGCCCGAGCCGGGGCCCAGGATGATCTGCGGGCTCACGAAGTCGTTCCAGACGCTGATCGAGTTGAGCACCACGATCGTGGCCACCACGGGCCGCATGATCGGGAAGATGCAGGCCCAGAAGGCCCGGATCTTGCCCGCGCCGTCCAGCGCGGCGGCCTCGTCGATGTCCCGCGGCACGGTGCGGAGGTAGGCGGCGAACAGGAAGATCGTGACCGGCAGCGTGGCTGCCGTCTCGAACAGGATGAAGCCGGGGATCGTGTTGATCAGGCCCAGCACGCGCAGCACGAACACGACGGGGATCAGCGTCACCTGGCCCGGGATGAACAGCCCGGAGACGAACAGGAGCAGCAGCCCCAGGTGCCACTTGGACCGGCCGCGCGCGATCACGTACGCCACGGGCGCGGCCAGCGCGATGCCGAACACGTTGACCAGCGCCACGAACAGCAGCGTGACGCCGTAGGCGCGCACCACGTTGAACTTCTCGCTGGTCAGCGCGGCCTGCAGGTACTCCAGGCTGAACGTGTCGGGGCCGATCGCCAGGGGCGAGGAGATGATCGCCTCCTGCGGCTTGAAGGCGTTGATCACCATGATGTAGAGCGGCACGAGCATGACCAGGGCGGCCGCGCCGAGCAGCGCCCACTTGAGCACGGTGCCCACGCCGGGGGCACGCAGCCGGCGCCGTGGGGTCGGGTATCTACGCATCAGTCGGCCACCTTCTGCTCCGCGCCGCGCCGGGCGAACGTCACCGCGAGGCCGAGCACGGCCGTGACCAGCAGCAGGATGACGGACTGCGCCGCGCCGAACCCGAGCTCGGACTGCGCGAACGAGTCCCGCAGGATCTGGTAGACGATCGTCTGGGTGGACCCGGCGGGGCCGCCGTCGGTCAGGGCCAGCACGATGTCGTACACCTTGAGCAGCCCCACGAGCGTGAGCACCAGGTTCACGGTGAACACGGGGGCGATCAGCGGCAGCGTCACGTTGCGGAACTGCTGCCACTTCGAGGCGCCGTCCACGGTGGCGGCCTCGTAGTACTCGGGTGGCACGGACTTGATGCCGGCCAGGAACAGGATCATGTTGAAGCCGAAGTGCGACCACACGATCGTGAGGATCACGCTCGCCTTGGCGAACGCGACCTCCGTGAGGAACGGGACCGGCGGTGCGCCGAGGTGACCGAGCAGGCCGTTGACGGCGCCCTCCGGCGCCAGCATGGCCGACCAGAGGAACCCGATGATCAGCGCGCTGATGATGTACGGGTAGAAGAAGATCGTGCGCATCAGCGTGTTCGCCCGGCCGGAGCCCGAGATGAGGGCCGCGATCGTGAGCCCGACGCCGTTGCACAGCACCGTGCCGAAGAACGCCACGACGGCGGTGAAGATCGCGGCGTCGACCGTGCGGGGGTTGCGGAACGCCTCGGCGTAGTTGTCGAGCCCGATGAACGTGAAGTTCAGGCTGTAGCCGTTCCAGTCGGTCAGGCTCAGCACGAACGCGAGGAACATCGGGACGATGAACATCGCCAGGAACACCAGGACGGCGGGGCTGCCCATGACAATCCCGGGGAGGCGGTCGCGCCACACCCGCGCCGCCGGGCGGCGGCGGGGGTGCGGCACGACGGTGAGCGTGTCTGCCATGTCGGTCACCTGTCAGCTAGCGGGGGGTCAGCCGATGGTCGCGGCGAACCAGTCGTCCATGGCCTTCTCGACGTCGGCGGCATCGGTGCCGCCGATGAGGGCCTGAGTCTGGGCGTTGATCTCGTCGGAGTAGCCGGTGGGCAGGGTGCGCTCGCCGTAGCCCTGGCCGGTCGGGGTGTAGGCCTCGGCGGGGGTGTCGGCCACGATCTGCTGCAGCTCCTGGCCCAGCTCGTCCATCTCGTACTCGTAGCCGTCGCGGAAGTTGCCGTCGACCTCGAGCTGGTCGGCCACCGCGGTCTGGTCGGTCACCAGGAACTCGACGAGCTTGGCCGCCGCGTCCGTGTCCTCGCTGGTCTTCAGGATCGAGTACGGGCTGGCGATGTTGGCGCCCATCGCGGGGGTCGCGACGCCGTCGGCCGCGGGGGCGGCGAAGACGCCGATCTCGGCCTTCTCCTCGGCCTTGGCCTCGGTTCCGGCGAACCAGCTGCCCATCGGGTAGATCGCGCTCTTGCCCGACAGGAAGGCCTGCTCGGCGTCGGGGTACTTGATGCCCAGGGCGTCCTTGGGCACGTAGCCGTCGGCCACCCAGCCCGCGTACGTCTCCACGGCCGGGCCGTACGTCTCGGCGAAGGTCGCCTCGCCGGCGCTCATGCGCGCGAACCAGTCCGGGTCCTCGCCCACGACCGTGGGCAGGCCCAGGGTCTGCAGCGAGTGGCTGGTCATCCAGTCGCCGCCGGTCTGGATCGGCGTCCAGCCGGCGTCCTTCAGCTTGCCGAGCGCCGCGGTGAGCTCCTCGACGGTCGCGGGCGCCTGAGTGATCCCCGCCTCCTCGAAGGCGGTCTTGTTGTAGAACCACAGGCTCTGCAGCTGGAAGCCGATGCCCGCCATGTAGTACTTGCCGTCGATCGAGTACTGGTCGGCGAGCGGGCCGCTCGTGGCCCAGTCGTACTGCGACAGGTCCACCAGCTCGGGCGCCAGGTCGACCGTGGGCGGCAGCGACTGCACGACGTCGGGCGCGTCGCCCGCGGTCAGCAGCCGGGGGAGCGCGGCGGCCACACCCTCGGCGCCCGGGTTCTGCACGACGACGTCGATCCCGGGGTTGGCCTCCTCGAACGGCGCGACGAGGTCGTTCCAGAACTCCTCGGTGAGGTTGGGCGTGACGTTGACGAGCAGGCTCAGCTCGGTGGTGCCGCCGGCGCTGTCGCCGCCGTCCCCGGCGCAGCCGGTCAGGGCGAGGGCGGCCACCGTGAGCGTGCCCACGCTCGCGAGGTTGCGGTGCTTGATCATCGTTGATCCTCTCGGGGGGTGCCGCGGGACGCTGCTGTGCGTGACCCACGACGTGTGCGGTACGGCTAGGGAGTGACGTCTCAGGGAGGCTAATCGATAATCGTTGGGTTGGGAAGTGCGTCTTGCTCCGGCCCGCGTAGGCTCACCGGGTGAACCGGACCGACCGCCTCTACGCGATCGTCGAGGAGCTGCGAGCCGTGGCCCCGCGCCCGCGGAGCGCGTCCTGGCTGGCGGACCGGTTCGAGGTCAGCCGCCGCACCATCGAACGCGACATCGGCGCGCTGCAGCAGACCGGGGTCCCGGTCTGGGCGGAGCCGGGCCGCACCGGGGGCTACTGCCTCGACCGGGCCAGGACGCTCCCGCCGGTCAACTTCAGCCCTGACGAGGCGGTCGCCGTCGCGGTGGCGCTGGGCGGCCTGGCCGGCACGCCGTTCGCGCCGGCGGGGTCGACGGCGCTCCGCAAGATCCTCGCGGCCATGCGCGACGACGACGCGACCGCCGCCCACGACCTCGCCGCCCGCGTGCACCTGCTCGGGGCGCCCCCGCGGGTGCCGGCGGTCCCCGCCGTCCTCACCGACGCGATCTCCGCGCGCCGGGTCCTGCGGCTGCGCTACACCGACCGGGCGGGCACCGCGACGACGCGCGACGTCGAGCCGCTCGGCTTCGTCGGCTCGTCCACGGGGTGGTACCTGCTGGCCTGGTGCCGGCTGCGCGACGGGATCCGCGCCCTCCGCCTCGACCGCGTCGACCGGGTCACGGCCACCAGCGAGCGCGCCCCCCACCGGACCGTCCGGCCGGAGGACGTCCAGGTGCCCGACGGCGACCTGCGCACCCTGACACTGCTCGGCTGAAACAGCGACACAGGGGTGTCGCGGAGCGACGGCACGCTGGTCAGGAGCCGCGGATCGACCGCGGCCACGACCGGAAGGACCATGCCATGCGCCCCACGACCTTCGCCTCCGTGCGCCTGATCACCGACGACGTCGAGCGGCTGACCGCGTTCTACGAGCGCGTCACCGGCGTGACCGCGGACCGGCCGTCGCCCGAGTTCGCTGAGCTGCGTACGAGCCGGGGCACCCTGGCGATCGGCAGCACACGCACGGTCCAGCTCTTTGGTCCAGGCTCTGCGAGCCCCGCGGCGAACCGCACGGCCATCGTCGAGTTCCTCGTCGACGACGTCGACGCGCTGTTCACCGGGCTCGGCGACACGGTGGACACCGTGACCCCGCCCACCACCATGCCCTGGGGCAACAGGTCGCTGCTCGTACGCGACCCTGACGGCACCCTGGTGAACCTGTTCACGCCCGTGAGCCCGCAGGCGCGGGAGCGCAGCGGCATGGAATGAGGGCGAGCCCGGCGCCGCCGTCGGGCAGACTATGACCATCGGGCCGACGAGCCCGCCGAGCGGTACCTGACCGACAACGCCGGTCTACCCCCATCTGAAGGAGCATCCACGGTGACCCACATCTTCGACGAGCTGCAATGGCGAGGCCTGGTGGCACAGTCCACCGACGAGGCCGCGCTGCGTTCTGCACTGTCGGAGGGCACCGTGGACTATTACGTGGGCTTCGACCCCACGGCGCCGTCGCTGCACATCGGCAACCTCGTCCAGGTCCTCACCGCCCGCCGCCTGCAGGACGCCGGCCACCGGCCCTACCTGCTGGTCGGCGGAGCGACGGGCCTCATCGGCGACCCCCGCGACTCGGGCGAGCGCACGCTCAACTCGCCCGAGGTGGTCGCCGGCTGGGTCGAGCGCATCCGCGCCCAGATCGAGCCGCACCTGTCGTTCGACGGCGACAACGCCGCGCGCATGGTGAACAACCTGGACTGGACCGCGCCCATGTCGGCGATCGAGTTCCTGCGCGACATCGGCAAGCACTTCCGCCTGGGCACCATGCTGTCCAAGGACATCGTGGCCCGGCGGCTGGCCTCGGACGAGGGCATCAGCTTCACCGAGTTCAGCTACCAGGTGCTGCAGGGCATGGACTACCGGGAGCTGTACCGGCGGCACGGCATCACGCTGCAGCTCGGCGGCAACGACCAGTGGGGCAACCTGCTGGCCGGCGTCGAGCTGATCCGCAAGGCCGAGGGCGTCGGCGCGCACGCCCTGACCACGCCGCTGATCACGAAGGCCGACGGCACCAAGTTCGGCAAGTCCGAGGGCGGCTCCATCTGGCTCGACCCGGAGATGACCAGCCCCTACGCCTTCTACCAGTTCTGGCTCAACCAGGCCGACGCCGACGTCGTGAACTACCTCAAGGTGTTCACGTTCCGCTCCCGTGAGGAGATCGCCGAGCTCGAGCGCGAGGTCGCCGAGCGGCCGTTCGCGCGCGAGGCGCAGAAGGCGCTCGCGGGCGACGTCACCACCCTGGTGCACGGCGCGGGGGCCACGGAGGCGGTCATCGCGGCGAGCCAGGCGCTGTTCGGCCGCGGCTCGCTCGACGAGCTGGACGACCGCACGCTCGCCGGCGCGGTGGCCGAGCTGCCGCGCGTCACGGCCAAGGCCGGGGACCTGGTCGTGGACTTGCTGGCGGGTTCGGGGATCGTCGCTTCCAAGGGTGAAGCGCGCCGTGCGGTCAAGGAGGGTGGGGCCTACGTGAACAACGTCAAGGTCACCGCCGAGGACCAGGCCCTGACAGACGAGAACCTCCTGCACGGCAGGTTTGCGGTCCTGCGCCGGGGCAAGAAGACCCTGGCGGTCGCTGCGTCGGAGTAGTTCCGGCCGAAGGTACGAGGGCGGGTCGGGCTCCTGGATGGAGCTTGACCCGCCCTTTCGCCGTGTCCCCTGGGCCATTGCTTCGTCGTTCCGAGGTGTCGCCGAGCACGACACGCTGGCCTGGTGCCTCGGACGCGTCAGGGAGTCTCTTTGCCGGGCTGGACGTCGTCTGCGAGGGCTTCCAGCACGTCCCAGACCTGTTCCTGGAACGCCCAGAACTTACGTTCCTGGCCGCTCGTCTCCAGGACGATCGTCCGCGAGACAGCGAGTGGGAGGCCAAACCCGCGGCTCAGGGCAGCCATCGCCTCCATGATCGACCACCCGGCATCGAGCAGGGACCGTGCAGTGCACCGATGGATCTCCGTGACGACCGCACCGACGAAGTCCTTGACGGTTTCCCAGGTGTGTGGGGTGGTCGTCGTGGCGGCGAAGCAGGAGCCAGCGACCCAGCCCTCACCACTCCGGGCGATGCGGACGACGCCCGGCTCCTCGTATGCGTCCGGGCTGTGCTCGAAGTCGTGATCTGGATCTGCGCCGTCGCCCACCCACGTGGTCAGAGCCTGGGCAAGGGAGGCGACTTCGAACCGCGGCTCCTCGAAGAGGATCACACCGTTGTCGCAGAGTTGGAGATCAGCCTCGACGTAGAGCAGAAGCTCGGCGCCCGTGATGCGACGTCCGGTCGCGCGGAAGGTCCGCAGGTCCGTGAGGTCGGGTGCGCCGACTCGGAACCACGGAGCAGAACAGCAGAGCTCAACAGACTCGGTCACGTGCGCTTCACGGGCTGAGAATAGCGAGGCCTCGGTACGCATAACGGCGCTACTTGCCGGGCGTGTTCGACGAGCTGTTCATGGCGGGGTGTGACCGCGGGGTGCCAGGACGGTTACGTGCCGGTCGGGAAGAACCGGAGCTCGCTGACGGGGACGGTCACCGTGGCCCCCACGACACCGTCGGGTGCGCGGCCGATCATGTCCACGAGGACGAGACCCACGCCTGAGCCCAGGACCATGACGCCGTCGGGCTCGACCCTCTCAACGACACCCCAGAGCCGCTGGACATCGGCACCGGCAGGGCGCGCGGTGGGCCTACCTTCGACGGTGACTTCGTCCCAGGAGATGTCGTGAGGAACCTCCAGCTCAACGTCGACCACGTCCCCGACTGCTGGAGGGGTGGCCATCCAAGCACCTCGGAGCAGGCCAGCCGGCGTCTCGACGAGAACTGGCACGGGCAGCCCTTCCCCGACCGCTTTGACCACTACCGAGCGCTGGGCCGGTCCCGGCCCTTCGAGACTGGTCCACCAGGCGGTGTCCACGTCACGATCTTCCAGGTCATGCACTGTGCCGAGCGCGTGGCGGACGAACTCGGCGGGCAGCCGGACGTCGTGGTCGGCGACGTAGTGGGCGAGACCCTCAGGCCAGAGATAGATGCCATCGGTCTGCTCGCGGTGGCCGACGAGCTCACCACAGAACCGGCAGGACGACTTGCCGCGATAGACGCGGGCGACCATGCCGCCTTCGAGGTACTGCTGGACCCTACGACGGTCGTACCTGCCCCACGACGGGTCCACGAAGTCGCGCGGGTCGGGATGCTCCGTGGTGTTCGGGCCGCGCCAGTAGCCGAGCAGGATCAATGGCTCGCGCTGTGCGCCGTCGGGGGGTACAGGATCCTCCTTGCGGAGGAAGACCCACTCCTCATCAGGGAGAAGATCCCGTGGCGCAGGGAGCACGACACCGACGGGGATCAGCTCGACCACGATCTGGGGCGCCATGTCGGCGAGGACGTACGTCTCCACGAGGGAGCACGACTCGATCTCGTCCTCGGTGGGTGTGTGGTCGAAGATCACCCGGCCGCGGATCGTCGTGCCTGAGATCGTGACGGCTACACCGCGAACATGCGGCGACACCTCATCCAACAATGCCCGCTGCAGCGACAGGAGCGCGCTGACCCGGAAGGGCAACGGGCTCATCGGTACTCGCTGCTCAGCCGACAGCTCGCCTGGTGTCTCCACGGCTGAACCGTAGCCGGACCAGCAGCAGCACCGGATCGAGGTTTCCGTTTGGCTGCTCGACGCCATCGCGCCCTTTGGGATGCAAGTACGCCGTGCTGTGTCGCGGTGAGGAGGACCCTGGTTGTTGCTGCCGCTGAGTAGTGTCCGCTTGCACGGGCGGTAAGGCCCCGCATACCTGGCCGGCGCGGACAGCGTGTCCGGATGGGACGGGTGAGGTCTCTGGCGTGATGGCGGGGAAGTCCTGGACCGGATCATTGTCGGGAAGAACGCGATTTCGCTTGGAATCTGTGATCCCTCTGCGAGTGTGTTGACCTGCGGAGACATGACGGGCGGCGCTTTCGGCTGTCAGACTTCTGCGGTGATCCTTCGGATGTTCACTGCGGACTACGTCCCGGTGGGTGCACCGTGACGCTCGAACTCGTCCTTCGGGTAACCGCTAAGTTCGCCGTCATCGCCGGTGTCTTCATGGTGAGTGCCGCCATGTTCAGCACCGTCGTCCAGAGTGTCGGTCAGCCAGTGGCTCGGCTCGTCGCCCGGTACGGCGTACGTGGTGCTCTCGCGATTCTCGTTCGAACCCGTCGATACCAGTCCGCGGCATGTCGACGAACCGCGACGTGGCGTGTCTATGCCCGAGCTGCATGGGAGGCGTTCGGTGCGAGCCTGGCTGTGGTGCCCGTCGTTGTACTGCTTGCTGTGCCGATGATGCAGTCCTTCAGGCAGGCGGAGACCGTCGTTCAAGGAGTCGCCTACGCGCTTCTCCTTCTGTCGCTCGTGTACTTCGTCGGGCCGATCGGGCTGAAGCGAGCGCTGGTCCGGCTCGGGGACGAGTCGGCGAAACCTGGGTGGCCGCCCGCCATCGCTCACATTGGCGGATCGACCACGCCAGGTTCCCACTGGAAGGAGTCCATCCGGTCGTACCACCGTTACCTGCACGGAAGCTTCGTTCGCATCGCGATGTACGGCACCCTGCTCGGGCTGCTGGGCGTTCCTGCCGTCCACACCGGCGGCGTGATGGAGGAAGCCGTTCCCACCGGGTACTTCGTCTTGCTCCTGCTAGTTCTCTTCCAGGGAGCGAACGTTCTCCAAGGGTTTCCGTGGTGGTTCGACCGTCGGCTCCGAACGATTGCTCTCATCGCCACGTTCCTTGAGGGCCTTGCGCCAAAGCGGCAGTGGTACCTCGACCTCATCGAGGACGAGCCCTTCAGCAAGGTGCGTGAGCCAAAGAAAGAGGAGCCCACTAGGTCGGCCCGTGTCCGGCTTGTCCGTGTGGTTGCGTCTGTTGAGTGGTATGCCCGTTCGCTTCATCGGTCGCAGAAACTCAGCCTGCGGCATCCGCTTGGCCACCTGCTCGACCTCGAGACGGCGCAGTTGCGTGTGTACCTCGCCGAACCTCGCTCCCTTGACGAGGAGGTCCCTAATGAGGTCCGAGAAGCTCTCCGGCGGATCTCCTCGATTCTCATCGGCGGAACCTCCGCCTTCCTGCAGGAGATAGCACCGAACCTGAGCCACCTTGAGGAGCAGGTGCTCGCGGAGTCCGAAAGACCGACCTGGACATCCCGCTTCTCGGGAGCACTCGATCTGACGGGGAGGGCACTGACGGTCGCGCAGGTCTCGGTAGGAGCCGGTCTGGCCCTGGCGATTCCCGCATACCTTCTGCTGTCTGGGCAAGCGACACTCGGCGAGATCGTCGACGCGGTCACGAGCATTTTCGGCTTCTCAACAAGTTCCTGACAGGCGCCCCCTCCAGAGTGCCGCGTGGTTAGCGACTTAGTTCAAGAAATCCAGACCAGGCGGTCGGCCGCCATGGATGACCTCCTGAGGATGCGCCCGCCCTAGGCTGGGGTCGTTCGTCATGTTCGACATAGCGGCCTCGGCCATGAATCAACTGGGTTATCCGCGGCGCGAGGTTGGTCGCACGGAATCCAGCCACCAACGCTCACGGTGGTTCATCGGGAGGACGCGCTTGCGCACGACGCGCACGACACAGCGCCCTGAGCGTGTGGTCGTTCGCTATCGCTGCGTGGCGGCGCGCGCACCTGTCGCCACGGAACGCGATCGCGGCGGGTTGTGCGTGGTGTCCGGCGTCGCGGGTCCGAACAGGTTCCGGTGTGTCTCGAATAGCGCGGTGGGACCCCTGGGCGCGGGCATCTACATCGTCGCGGTCAGGGGTTTCTCGCCCCCGTGCGCTGGCGCTCACAGCGTCGATCGGTCACAAGAAGGTTGCCGCGCTTCGCGACAACGACGGTCAGGAGCCCTCGTACTGGCGAGATCCTGTCGCTGAGTTCCTCGCAGACGGCGTGCGTGAGTTGTTCATCGGTGAGGTCGATCTGGGGCGCATCCTGGAGCCGCAGATCGTCAGCGCCAACTCACCAGCCCTTCCCGATTTTCCTGACCGGCACCTAACCGGCCCTGCCGGTGCCGGACGGCGGCCCGCCCGCTGAGAAGCGGACGGCCGCCGTTTCGTCTGCTCGGACGAGCTGCCCTGATCTGTCGCCCGAATCAGTGAAGTCGGATCTTGCCCGATTCCGGGCAAGAAGTTGTCGTTCAGTCGCAGGATGAGCGAGGCTCGGCGACATGAGGACGTCTTCCGACCTCGTCGCCCAGGTGGCGGCGACCACCGGACTCACGCCTGCCGAGGCGGCGCGCGTGATCGGCGACGTGGTCGCCTACTACGCCGAACCGGTGGAGGACGTCGTCCGGCGGCGGCACGCCGAGCTGAAGACGCACGGGGCCAAGAACCCCGAGATCTTCGCGCGGATCGCCGCCGAGCTCGAGCAGCGGGTCGTCGCGGCGCCCCGGCTCAGCGAGCGGCAGCTCCGCCGGATGATCTACGGCTGAGCCCGCCCGACCATCACTTCGAAGGAGCACCAACATGTGTGGAATCGTCGGTTACGTCGGGGGCCAGAACGCGGCCCCGCTGCTGGTCGAGGCGCTCGGCAGGCTGGAGCACCGCGGGTACGACTCGGCGGGTGTCGCCGTCGTCGGCTCGCAGCTGAAGGTCACCAAGCGCGCCGGGCGGGTCCGTGACCTGGCCGAGGTGCTGCCCAAGCGCACCTCCGGGCGCGTGGGCATCGGGCACACCCGCTGGGCCACGCACGGTCCCGCGACCGACGTGAACGCCCACCCGCACACCGATGCGAGCGGGACGGTGGCGGTGGTGCACAACGGCATCATCGACAACGCCGCCGCGCTGCGCGCCCGCCTGACCGACCAGGGGGTCGAGCTCGTGAGCGACACCGACACCGAGGTGTTCGCCCATCTCGTGGCCCTGTCGGGAGCGGACACCCTGGAGGGCAAGGTCGTCGACGCGCTGGACGCGGTGGAGGGCACCTACGGCCTCGCCGTCGTGCACGCGGGCTTCCCGGACCGGGTCGTGGTGGCGCGCAACGGCAGCCCGCTGCTGGTCGGTGTGGGCGAGAAGGAGATGTTCATCGCCTCGGACCTGGCCGCCCTCGTACGGCACACCACCACGGTGGCCCACCTCGCCGACGGCGAGCTGGCGACCGTCACGGCGGCCGGCTTCACCACGTTCCGCCGCGACCTGACCCGCACCCAGACGACGGCGCGCGAGGTCGACGTCGACCCCAGCGCCTACGAGCACGGGCAGATCGACGGCCGCCCGCGCATGTACACGGAGATGCTGGAGCAGCCGGCCAGCGTGGAGCGCGCGCTGCGCGGCCGGCTCGACGAGCGGTTCGCGACCGCGCACCTGGGCGGCCTCGAGATGGACGCCCGCGAGCTGCGGGCCGTGCGCCGCGTCAAGATCCTGGGCTGCGGCTCGGCGTACTACGTGGGCCAGATGGGCGCCTCGCTCGTCGAGGAGCTCGCCCGCGTGCCCGCCGACGCCGAGGCGGCGAGCGAGTTCCGATACCGCGACCCCGTGATCGAGCCGGACACCCTGTACGTCGCGGTGAGCCAGTCGGGCGAGACCATCGACACGCTGCTGGCTGTCGAGGAGATCAAGCGCAAGGGCGGCCGCGTGATCGGCCTGGTCAACGTGGTCGGCTCCGCCATCGCCCGGGCCTGTGACGGCGGGATCTACCTGCACGCGGGGCCGGAGATCGCCGTCGCCTCCACCAAGGCGCTCACCACGATGTACGTGGGCTTCGCGCTCCTGGCCCTCCAGCTCGGCCGGGTACGCGACCTCTCGGTGGCCGACGGGCGCCGGCTCGTGGCGGGCCTGCAGGCCCTGCCCGCCCAGATCGAGCAGGTGCTCGACGGCGAGGAGCGGATCGCGGAGGCCGCCAAGTCGCTGGCGGCGGCCGAGAGCCTGTTCTTCGTGGGCCGGGTGCGCGGGTACCCGGTGGCGCGCGAGGGCGCGCAGAAGTTCAAGGAGATCAGCTACCGGCACGCCGAGGCGTACCAGATGTCCGAGCTGAAGCACGGGCCGCTGGCGCTCATCTCGCCCGATGTGCCCACGGTCGCGATCGTGCCGGACGACGAGCTGACCGACCGCAACGTGGCCGCCCTCCACGAGATCGCCGCGCGCGGTGGCCCCCTGGTGGTCGTGACGCACCCGGGCGTGGACCTGGGTGAGCTGCGTGCGGAGCGCATCGAGGTGCCGCGCAACGAGCGGGAGCTCGACCCGCTGCTGCTGACGGTGCCGCTGCAGCTGCTGGCGTATCACGCGGCGCTGTCGCTGGGGCACGACGTGGACAAGCCGCGGAACCTGGCGAAGTCCGTCACCGTGGAGTGACGGGCCCCCGGCTTCTGGTGGGGCTCCTCGGGCACCGGGATGGGTCCGGGGAGCCCCATCGCAAGCTGATTTTGCGCGGACCGCGATGGCTGTGTACTGTTCCGGTTGTTCGCCCGACAGGGAGAGACGGACAGGAGCGCGGAGAGCGTGACTGGCCGGTCCCGGGGCGGAAACCACCTCAAGACTTCAGAGGGCTTCGTGCGCTCTAGAACGAGGGTGGGGTTGCCGGACAGGCACCCCGAGGTATGGATCCTGAACAGGATGCTTGCACTGGGGAGCGTGGTAGGGTAAGTTACAGAGGTTGCCTCCGAACGAGGATGACGCGGTCAGGCCGCGGTTCTCTCGGATGGTTCCCTTCCTCTGCAGATCGCCTTGGTTTTCGGATCGGGTTGGTCGGCGAAAAATGGGATCAGAATTCCTTCGGGTTCTCGAAGAATTCTCGCCGGCTCTCGGGCCGGGCGGGGATTTGGAAAAGTCCGAAAGGGCCTGGTAAGTTTGAGGAACTGCCCCGGACAGGGATGCGAACGAAAAAGGGTCGCAGGTCTGACGGTGTGCGTCGGTTGTTTGAGAACTCAACAGTGTGCTTGATAGTCAATGCCAATCATTTGACTCTCTTGTTTCAGGTCGCGTCATCACATGGTGGCGTGGTCGGGGATGATGGGGTCGTTTTTGGATCGGATCAACTATAAACCAGTTTTGGTTTTGATCTGGCCAGTATCATTGTTCGCGCCCACTTGGTGGGTGTGGATGTTTCTCTTTTACGGAGAGTTTGATCCTGGCTCAGGACGAACGCTGGTGGCGTGCTTAACACATGCAAGTCGAAC
>NZ_JBIRYI010000002.1:0-421895 GCF_044389675.1 Promicromonospora kroppenstedtii
ACCACCCGCGCCAGCTCAGCCCCCGGCGCCCCGGCCAGCGCCTCCTGCAACACCTCGACCGGCCACAACCCCACCGGCCCGAACTCCGCAGCAGAGCCCGACACTCCGCCGGACACGGCGTCACACCACCCCGGCTCCGGCGGCACATCCAGCCCATGCCGCCCGTCATCGTCACCGAACAGCGCCTCACACTCAGCGAAGAACGCCGCAAGCCACGCGTCATCGGGCATGGTGCCGTCCACGAACGGATCCTCACGCACAACGGGTACCGAGCCCCCGCCGCCGTCCGACCACTGCCTGCCCATGCCACCACCTCCCCCGCCTTTATCAATACTCCAGCCACACCATTGCAGCGGACGTTTGTTCGATCCTAGACGGACCCACTGACACCCGCTCGTTCTTCTGCCCGCCGCGTAACCAGCCCCCACCGACGCGCACCAGAGGCCCGCCGTGGCAGCGACATCAGGACGACGTCGAGACACGAGGCCCGACACAAGGAGAACGGAGGACTACCAGGAGGCCGCCCCGACGCCGGCCGACGCGACCACCGCACAGCGCCCGACGTCGCGGGAGGCGCGTCGGCCCGGCCGAGACATGGCTACTGCCGCACGCCTGTACGCGCCGCCCGCTCGACCCGGGCGACCAGGCGACTGTTGTGGACGGCGCGGGCAAATCCCGGGGTGTGGTGGGTGCCGTCGGCGATGTCGCGTGCGAGGCTCGCGTACACCTCGCCCACGTTGATGGAGGCGCCGGTCCAGATCTCGGCCGCGGCGGGGCCCACTCCCGTGGCAGCCGGGAGATCGGGATCCTCGAAGTCCGCGCTCGAACTCAGCGTGAGGTCGCCGACCTGGACGCCGGCAGGGTGATCGCCGGTCAGCCTGAGCCACCCGTCGACACCACGGACCTCGAGGCTGAACCGGGCGTCGGGTGCCGCCACCCCGGCCAGGACCTGCACTCCCACCGGGGCACCAGAAGCCGTCTTGACGATCGCTTCGAGATGATCCGGTACCTCACGGGCGGTGGTGGTGCCCGTGTCGACCAGCTTCACCTCGGGCCAGAGGAGCTCCGTGCGCGCGTCGATCTCCGTGATGTCACCGAGGATCATCTCGACGACGTCGAGGACGTGGCCCACGGCGATCGTCATGAAGCCCGCTCCGGCTGCGGCCTTGTCGAAGTACTCGTAGGCGCTCACCGACTCCGGGCCGTTCCCGAACGTCGTCGCGGCGACCCGGGCCGACAGCAGCCGCCCGAGCCGGCCCTGGGCGATGATCTCGACCGCCCGGCGCACCGACGGGTTGAGGCTGCCCTGCAGCCCGATCGCCGTATGCAGCGATCCGGCGGCCGCGGCCATCTCCTCGGCTTCCGTGACGCTCGCGCCCAGCGGGGACTCCGAGTACACGGCCTTGCCCGCCGCGAGGGCGGCGAGCACCAGCTCACGGTGCGCCGGGACCTTCACGGCGACCGTGACGAGGTCGATCGACGGGTCGCCGATCAGCTCGTACGGGTCCGCGTACCAGCGGTCGGCCCCGAACAGCTCGGCGGCCTCCCGCGCACTCTGCTCCCGCCGGGTCGCCACCGCCGTGAGCACGAGCTGCGGCTGGGCCGCCAGTGCGGGGATGTGGGAGGCGCCGGCCCAGCTCGCCTTCGTGTCCGCGCCGATGATCCCGACACGGATCGGGTTGCTTGCCATGGTGTGTTGCTCCGTTCGGTCTGCTGTGGTCACCGCATGTCACTTCTTGTATCGACCCCTGCGGGGTCGTCCCTCACCGGCCGACGGCGGCCATGTCGTCGGGGTGGTGCCGGTCGCCGGACGCAGAGGGCAGGCCGTTCAGCCGGCCGACCTGGTCCGGGGTGAGCCGGATCTCGTCGGCGCCGAGGTTCTCCTCGAGCCGTGCGATGCGCCGGGTGCCGGGGATGGGACCGATGTCGTCGCCCTGTACCAGGAGCCAGGCCAGGGCGACCTGGGCCGGGGTGGCTCCGGCCTCCGCCGCCACGGCCCGGACCTCGTCCACGATGCGCAGGTTGCGTTCGAGGTTGCCGCCGGTGAAGCGCGGGTTGGTGCGCCGCCAGTCGTCCGGGTCGAGGCCGTCCAGGGAGCGGATGCTCCCGGTCAGGAAGCCGTGCCCCAGCGGCGAGTAGGCCACGAGACCGATCCCCAGCTCGCGCAGCACCGGGAGCACCTCGCCTCGGGATCCCGCGTCCAGAGCGAGTACTCACTCTGGACCGCGGCCACCGGGTGGACCGCGTGCGCCCGGCGGATCGTGGCGGGGCCGGCCTCGGACAGGCCGATGTGACGGACCTTGCCCTCGGCGACCAGGTCGGCCAGCGCGCCGACGACCTCCTCGATCGGGATGCCCGGGTCGACCCGGTGCTGGTAGTAGAGGTCGATGCGGTCGGTGCCCAGGCGCCGTAGCGACCCCTCCACGGCGAGCCGGATGTTCGCCGGGCTGCTGCCCGGACCCGGTCGGCCCGTATGGGACACCAGGCCGAACTTGGTGGCGACCACCACCTCGTCGCGGCGGTCCTTGATCGCCCTGCCGAGCAGCACCTCGTTGGTGTAGGGCCCGTAGACCTCCGCGGTGTCCAGGTGCGTGACCCCACGGTCGAGGGCGTGCCGGACGGCGCGGACGGCATCCTCCTCGGACTCCCCCTTCCCGGTGTAGAAGGCAGACATGCCCATGACCCCCAGGCCGAGGCTTGAGACCTCGAGCCCGCCGAGTGATGTGGTGCGCAACGGATGGTCCTTTCCCGGATCGGTCGCCGCGGGCAACGCCCGCGCGACCGAGTGAACTTGACGCTTCAAGATGAACTTGACGCGTCAATTTCTACCCCGGTGGAACTTGATGCGTCAACAACGCGGCCGTAGGCTGCATCGCATGACCTCGACCGCGGGCGCCCGAAGAGCCGAGCCACGCTGGCTGAACCAGGAGGAGCTGGCGGCGTGGCTGGCCAACTCCGCGATCATGATCAGCCTGCCCGCCGCCCTCGACGCCCGGATGCAGCGCGAGTCCCAGCTGACCTTCTTCGAGTACATGGTTCTCTCCGTACTCTCCGAGCAGGAGGACCGGACCATGCAGATGAGCGCCCTGGCCGTCCGGACGTCGGCCTCGCTGTCGCGGCTGTCCCACGTCGTCGGGCGGCTGGAGACGCGTGGGCTGCTCACCCGGTCCCGGATCCCCGGCCCAGGACGCCGCACGAACACCACGCTGACCGAGGCCGGCTACGACGTCGTCGTCGCGGCAGCGCCCGGACATGTCGCGGCGGTCCGCGAGTACCTCATCGACCCGCTGGAGCCCCGGGACCTGCAAGCCCTGCAGCGCATCGGCTCGGCGGTAGAGGCCGCGATCAACGGTGGACCAGTCCCCCGGGCCGCCGCCGAGGAGTGAGGGACGGAGGATCGATGGTCTCGGCCACGGAGTTTCACGAGCTGCTGCTCGCCGACCGCGAGCGCACCACGGAGGTGGTCTCGTCCCTCACCGCGAGCATCGCCTCGATGGTGGAGGCGACGCAGCTGTCCGCCTCCGACGACGAGCACGATCCGGAGGGGTCGACGATCGCCTTCGAACGCTCGCAGGCCAGCACCCTGCTCGCCACGGCGACGGAGCACCTGTCCGACGTCGACGCCGCCCTGGCGCGGCTCGACGCGGGCACCTACGGCCGCTGCGAGCACTGCGGACAGGCCATCGCCCGCGAGCGCCTGCTGGCCCGGCCCACGGCCAGGACCTGCATCGCCTGCGCCGCGGCGCGCTAGTGCCGTGGACCGCCGTCGCACCCGAGGACCCTAGGCTGCGGGCGTGAGATACGACCAACTCGAGGCAGAGGTCCTCAGGCTCATCGTCGGGGCCACCGACAGCAGTGTCCGCACCTTCGGCGAGCAGACGGTCACCCGCCTCGTGCAGCCGGTGCTGCTGCACGGCGCGGCGGAGGACGAGCTCACCCGAGAGGCCCAGGGTGCGCTCGCCACCGCCTGCGCGACGTCCTGACGATCAGCGCAGGCGAACTGCACGATGCGCTCGCGACGATCTACGACGGCATCCTGGTCGACGACGATCTCGATGCCGAGGTCCTGACCGCCATCAGCGCGTTGGCGCACTGGCACAGCTACCTGGAGCAGAACCGGCGCGGCGAGCTCTACGAGCTCGCCATCCGCTCCATCGAGGACGTCGACCACCAGGTGTCCGCCGATCTCGACGACTTCCTCGCCGCACCGGAGATGGCCGCCGAGTACGAGCGCATCCGCCGGCTGCTGGAGCCCGACGGGACCGCGTCGAGCGACTCACCCACGGGAACCAGCCGGAACGGGCACCCGTGACCAGTCGGTGTCGGACGCGAGGTAGAACCCCGGGTGCGACGGCTGGTTGTAGGTGGTCTGCTGCCGCGCCACCTCGGCACGGTACTGCGGGTCGTGCAGCAGCGTGTACATCTTGATCCCGCTCACCTCGGTGGACGTGTAGACGCGCAGGGCCGACGAGTCCGCGGTGGGCGTCACCAGCTCCTCACGCCAGTCGCCGAGGATGTCGGCGACGAGCGACGGGTTGCCCTTCCAGTAGTTGTTGGTGCGCGTGCCCTCGGCGGTCAGCACCGTGCCCCGGGTCCAGTCCTCGATGGTCGGCGTCTGCTCGCGGTCGCCGCTCACGACCTGTGTCGTGCCGTCACCGGCCCACCGGATGCTCTGGTTGAGGCCCGGCCCCGTCTCCTCGATCCGCTCGCCGGTCGCGCTGAGCAGGCCGGCCGCCTGCGGCCGGTCGTCGCCCGCCCGCGCGCTGCGCCAGACCTCCAGGCCGGGCACGTCCGGTCGGACGTCGCCCAGGAGCGCGCGCCCGGTGTCGACGCCGGAGTACACGCCGAACAGCGCCTCCCCCGTGGCGGCGTCGCGCAGCACCGAGCCGTACGGCACGCCCGCGCCGCCCTCGTGGCAGGTCCAGATCTCCAGGCCCGGGCGGGACGGGTCGACGTCGGTCACGTGCATGGCGTCGCCGTGTCCCAGGTTCTTCACCGCCCCGGGGTCCGACGACCCTTCGGGCAGCACGTCCGACGACGAGTACAGCAGGGTGCCGTCGTCGTCGAGCGTGGCCGCGCCGTAGACGATCTCGTGCCTGCCGTCGCCGTCGACGTCCGCCGCGGACAACGAGTGGAACCCCTGGCCCCACAGCTGCGTGAGCTCGTCGTCCGGATCGGGTCGGACGCCCTTGTTCTCGCTGTCCAGGAACGGGTTCTTCATCGGCCTGAACCCGGAGTCCGCGACCCAGCGCGTGGTCAGGCTCCGTCCGTCCCAGTCGTAGGCGACGATCGCGGCCCGCGTGTAGTACCCGCGGGCGAAGATCGCCGACGGGTGCTCACCGTCGAGGTAGGCGACGCCTGAGAGGAACCGGTCGACCCGGTTGCCGGGCTCGATCCGCGTCCACTCGTAGTCGCCCCAGCGCAGGCCGTCGTCGGTGCGCCCGGGCTCGTAGTCGACGGTCTCCAACGGCCTGCCGGAGCGGCCGTCGAAGACGGTGAGGTACTCCGGTCCCGTCTGCACGAAGCCGGCGAAGGTGCGCAGGTCGTTGCGGTCCGACCGGGCCGGTGCCCACTCGTCGATGTAGTAGTCCACCAGGTCACGCGCGTCGCCCTGCGACAAGGGGTAGGCGTACCGCGGCGTGATGCCGAACGCCTCCTCGAGCGTCGCCGGCCACTGCCCGCCGCGGACCTCGGGCTCGTCGGTCCATCCCTGGAACAGCTCCACGAGATGGTCGGCGTAGTCCGCCGCGCTCCAGCGGAAGTCGGACTCGTTCGTGACGCCTGCCCTGCGGTCCTCCCGCGAGATCGGCACGTACCGCTCCCCGGCGGGCCGGCCGCCGCGGTAGGTCGTGACCTTCGTGCCGGGCGCGGTCTTCACCATGACCTCGGCCCGCCCGTCGCCGTCGAAGTCGTAGACGGGGAACTGCGTGTAGTGCGCGCCCGCCCGGACGTTGACCCCCAGGTCGATGCGCCACAGCTGGGTGCCGTCGAGCTCGTAGGCGTCCAGGTACGCGTTGCCCGTGTACCCCTTCTGCGACACGTCCTTCGAGTTGGACGGGTCCCACTTGAGCACGATCTCCAGCGCGCCGTCGCCGTCGAGGTCGGCCGCCGACGCGTCGTTGGCCGAGTAGGTGTAGCTCTCCCCCGCGGGCGTCACGCCGTCGGCGGGCTTGTTCAGCGGGACGTCGAGGTGGCCGTCGGACCAGGCGGTCACCGGCGCGCTGCGCTGCCCGATCCGCTCGGCGCCGGCCTCGCCCCGCGTCACCGGCGCGACGGCATACCGGGACGCGGCACCGCCGTCGGCGTCGACGTAGCTGGTGGAGTCCGTGACCGTGGCGACCCGCCTGCCGTCGCGGTAGACGACGAAGTCCGGCCCGGCCATCCCGGTCTCGGTGTGTCCCGTGACCTCCTCACCGAGCAGGCGCCAGGAGAGGAAGATCCCCTCGCCGGCGCTCGCGGCGACGAGCCCGCGGTCGAGATGTTCGAGCTGTACGTTCCCGGCGCTGCCGGCGTCGCCCCCTGGGCCGGGCTGCGCCCCTGCCGGGCCGCCCCCGACGGCGAGCGCGCCCACCATCAGCACGGCCACTGCTCCTACGGTGGTTCTGGTCGTTCGCACAGCTCATTCCTCCCTGCGTCATCGCACTCCGAGCAGCTCGGAGAAGGACTGGTTCGGGTCGAGCGAGAGCGGTCAGGCCAGGCCCAGCGAGACCGTGACGTACGAGTGCGCGGGCAGGTCGACCTCGAGGCCGCGCGGGTGCGGTCGGACGCCGTCATGCCGGGCCGACGCGACGGCGTCCGGCTGCGCCGCGGTGTTGTGCGCGCTCAGTGTCGGGCCGGTCAGTACCTGAGCGGTGTGCTTCAGCAGGTCGCGGCCGCGCAGGTCCAGGACGATCGTCCGGTCCTGCTCGACGTCCAGGTTCGTCAGCGACACCAGCGCGGTGTCACCACGGGTGGACGCCGACGCCGAGAGCGTCTCCAGCTCGACGTCGTCCACCGCGGACGTCGGCACCTCGCCGCGCCAGTGGACGTCCAGGGCGTCGGCGTCGTGGTGCCCCGTGTTCATCGCGAACACGTGGTAGGTCGGCGTCAGCACCAGCGCGTCGGTCTCCGGGTCGGTCAGGATCATCGCCTGCAGGACGTTGACCGTCTGGGCGATGTTGGCCATGACCACCCGGCCGGCGTGCCGGTGGAAGGCGTCGAAGTGCCGGCTGGCCACGACGGCGTCCCGCAGGGTGTTCTGCTGGTACAGGAACCCCGGATCGGTGCCCGGCTCGACGTTCCACCACGTGCCCCACTCGTCGACGACCAGGCCGACCCGCTTCTTCGGGTCGTACCGGTCCATCACCGCGCCGTGCCGGTCGAGCAGGTGCTCCATGTGCGCCGCGCGGGCCAGCGCCCGGTACCACTCCTCGGTGCCGAACTCGGTGGCCGAGCCCTTGTCCGACCAGGGGCCGGTCATCGTGTAGTAGTGCAGGGAGATGCCCTGGAACGGGGCGGAACGCCCCTCGCCGTCCTCCAGCGGGTCGAAGGACCGCATCAGGGTCTCGGTCCAGTGGTAGTCGTCCACGTTGGCGCCGGCGGCGATCCGGTACACGTCGTTGCCGGCGTGCTCACGCACGTAGGTCGCGTACTGCCGCGCGAGCGAGGCGAACTGCTCGGCGCGCAGGTTGCCGCCGCAGCCCCAGGCCTCGTTGCCGATACCCCAGAACGGCACCCGCCACGGGGCGTCCCGTCCGTGCTGACGGCGCAGCGTCGCCATCGGCGAGTCGTCGCCGCGGGTGAGGTACTCGATCCACTCGCTCATCTCGCGCACGGAGCCGGAACCGACGTTCCCGGACACGTACGGGTCGGCGCCCAGCAGCTCGCACAGCGCCATGAACTCCTGCGTGCCGAAGGAGTTGTCCTCCACGACGTCGCCCCAGTGGGAGTTGACCATCCTGGGCCGCTCGTCCCGCGGACCGACGCCGTCACGCCAGTGGTAGTCGTCGGCGAAGCACCCACCGGGCCAGCGCAGGTTCGGGATGGCGATGGCCCGCAGCGCCGCCACGACGTCGGAGCGGATGCCGCCCACGTTCGGCACGTCGGAGTCCTCCCCCACCCAGAAGCCGCCGTAGATACATCTCCCGAGGTGCTCGGCGAAGTGGCCGTAGATGTGCCGCGAGATGGTGGCGCCCGGCAGGTCGAGATTGATGACGGCCGTCAGATCGGTACCCATGGAGCTCTCTCTCGTCGCGTCGTTGCGGGCGGGCGGAACGTCGGGATCCGCGCTCTGTCACGTTGTGCGACATACTGTCATGAATCGATTCATGGCCGTGCTGACCGTGCCTGCGGGCGGCGTCCGCGTCCTCCGGGTCGGCTGACGGCGCCGGCCGACCCGGAGCCGGCTCAGTACAGGATGGACGCCTGTCCGCGGGGCCAGGCCAGGGTGGCGTAGATCTGGACCATCGCCGCCTGCTCCAGCAGCTCGGTGTGCTCGTCCCCGGCGTTGAACAGCCCGGTCGCGGGTTCGCGCTCGGTGCGCCACTGGTGGTCCGCGTAGTCCGCCATGGCGTCCCGGTACTTCGTGCCGCCGGTCACGGATTCCAGCAGCAGGAGGTTCTTGAACCAGATCGAGTTGAAGAACATGGGCTGGCCGTCGAGCCGCCCCTCGGTGACGTAGTAGCGGTAGGACGCCGCCGCGATCGCCTTCGCCTTGACCAGGTACTTCTTGTCGCCCGTCGCCTCGTACAGCAGGGTGTAGGTGCCCAGCGGGACGCCCTGGTTGTACGACCACTGCGTGCGGTCGATGGACCCGTCGAGCTTGATGTTGTCCCAGTAGAGGCCGTTCGGGGCGAGCAGGTGCTCGTCGGTCCACCCCACCATGCGCAGGGCCCAGTCGAGGTAGTCGCGCTCCCCGGTGATCATGAACAGGCGCGTGGCGAGCTGCGCGCCCGGCATCGTGGAGACGGTGTTGCGGTCGGTGCTCCACGTGGCCTGGGTCCAGAAGACACCGCCGGGCGCGGGGTGCGACGGGTCGGTGTCCCACCCGGAGACCACGAGCTCGAAGATCTCCTCGGCGCGCCCCAGCGCCGCCTCGTCACCGGTCGCCAGGTACTGCTGCACCTTGGCGAGCGCGACCCACTCGTTGTCGTCGTAGAACATGTCGCCGCCACCGCCGTACGGGGCGCGCGGGTACGAGTCGTAGCCGGGCAGCCCGGTGGTGCCGCCGTCGGCATTCCAGAAGTGCTCCTGCCCACGGGCGACGTCGGCGAGGTCGTCCGCGAACGACCGCCCTGCGGCCCCGGGCAGCCCGGTGAGGTCGAGCGTCGCCACGTGCGCCTGGGAGTGCGGCCACTCGAACGAGTAGGTGCGGTCATCGGCCCCGCTCGGGTACCGCTCGCGGAAGAGGCCGGAGCCGTCGTCCGCGGCCATGTACTCCTGCATCGCGTCGTACGAGGCGACCGCCCGCTGCACCTGCGTGCGCGGCGACACCGTGGAGGCGTCCCCGACCTGCGCACCGGCAGGGGCCGCCGCCCCCAGTGCGCAGGCCAGCGCGGCGATCGTGCCGGCAACTCTGGTGAACCTCATCGTTCGCTCCTTCGTTCGGTGGTGCTAGGTCACTCGGTGGGGTGCGACACGGTGGATGTCAGCGCTGTCATCCCGACGAGCGCGTGTGCGGCGTCTCCTCCTCGGCTCGATCCCTACGTCACCCCTGCGGCCGAGACCGCCGGGCGATCTCGGCTGCCCGTGCTCGGCCCTGAACGGTGTGGCCAGACGCGGCCCCGCGAAGTCTCCTTCGACTCCGACCGGTCCGTGGCGCCCGGAACACCCGGCGGACAGGTTATGGGGCCCGAACCGGACCGGTCAACGACGTGCGTGGCCGCGCTACGGGGCCGGCACGTCTGCCCCGGCCTCGCAGGCAAGGCAGAGCAGGGTCGACTCCACGACTCCGCGGCGCACGAACCGTTGACCCAGCTCGACGGTGAACTCGTCGCACACCGGGCACGACCACGGGCCGTTCTCGCCCTCCTGCACCGAGCTGATGATGTCGCTCCATCCACTGCTCACGGCGTGGACTCTATCGGGACGAGCTTGACCAATCGGCACGCGGCGGAACCCTCGTCGACCGTCCCCAGGTCGTAGACCGAGCAGGCGAGGTCGTAGTCGGGGCCGCGATAGCCGGACCACTCGGGTACCGAGGCCGCCTGAATCACGACCATCGGGCCGCCGGTTGATTCGAGCCACTTCATCCGGTAGATCTCCTTCATGGGAGGCAGCAGCGCGGACGGCGCGCCCTTGTTCGAAAAGGCGGCCGGTCAAGGCCGGAGATTCTTGGTGAGCATGAGGGTGACGTCGTCGTCGATGCGCACCGTGCTCCCGGGCTCGGCCGGCCGGCCCGCCGACATCAGTCCGCGCCCGTCGAACTGGTAGCCACGCGCGACGTACAGCCGCATCGCGGATCCGTAGTCCGCGTAGACGCCGACACCCAGTCCGGCCACCGGGCTCCGGGCGGCGATCAGGGCCTCCAGGGCATCGAGCAGCGCCGTTCCGACGCCCTGCCGGCGGTGGTCCGGTAACACGTTGAGGTCCTGGATCTCCGGGATGGACCCGTCCCGGAAAGGAGGGTAATCACTTCGCCAGGACACGCAGCCGTAGCCGGCGAACTGCCCGCCTGACCAAGCGACCAGGACGACGAGCTCACCGGACTGCTGGCGAGCGAAGTACGCGGCGTAGTCCTCCTCGGTCTTGCCGGGCCAGCCGAGCGCTCGAAACGCCGCGGCCATCGGCGGGGCATCGTGCAGCGTCAGCGGTCGAAGTTCCACGTCCACCCGGGCGACCGTAGCGGCCGGGCCGTCGCGACGGCGAACCATTAGCCCGGGCGGCTCGGGCGGGCGTCATCCCCCAATCGGTTATTTCACCCGTCCCGGAGCGAACCCAGGACCCGCGACCCACATAGGCTCCAGGCAGGGCAGAGGCCCGGGGCTGACCCGGGTCGGGACCCGAGCGCGGGGTCTGGGCCCGCGCTCGGGCAGGAGCGGGACACCCGGCCTGGGGGACGGGGGTCCCGCTCCTTGGGCTCGGGGAGCCGCCGCGACGGTCGGGACGGCGCAGCACGACCCGGGTGACAACGTCGGGCAGCGGCCAGATACTTCGAGTACGACGCCTGCGCCGGGGTGAGCGCGACGACCTGCCCCGGCGCCGATCGGAGGTCTCGATGAACCCGGCCGTCAAGCAACGTCACATCGCCCTGGTCGCGCACGACAACATGAAGGTCGAGCTCCTGCGCTGGGCCGAGTACAACCGGGACACGCTCGCCGAGCACCAGCTCTACGCGACCGGCACCACCGGCACGATGCTCGAGTACGAGCTCGGCCTTCCCGTGCACCGGTTCCTGTCCGGACCGGTCGGCGGGGACCAGCAGATCGGGGCACGGATCGCCGAGGGCGGACTTGACATGCTGATCTTCTTCTGGGACCCGCTCGAGGCCCAGCCCCACGACCCGGACGTCAAGGCCCTGCTGCGGATCGGTGCGGTGTGGAACGTGCCCATGGCCTGCAACGTGGCCACCGCGGACATGATCATCTCGTCACCGCTCCTGTCCAGCGACTACGAGAACCGCCGACCCGACCTCACGCCCCGATCCTGGGACCAGACCGCCGAGGACCCTGCCTGAGCCGACGGACACGCCGGGGCCGGCGCCTCTGCCTCAGGGCCCGACGAGGGAGCCGAAGAGGCGGTCCAGATGCTGGTCGATGGCCGCCAGCGCAGCCCGGGGTTCGATCACCTCGAGCTCGAGCAGCGGGGTGAACCCGGTCAGCGCGATGATCAGGTCCGTCTCGACGTCCGGGTCCCGGTCCGGGGCGATCTGACCCTGCGCGATCGCCTCCCGGACAAGGCGCTCGACCATGGAGCGGCCGTCCCGGAGCCCGAGGGTCGCCTGCTTGCGCAGTACCGGATCGTGCAGGGCCTCCAGGACGTAGGCGGCGCTCATCCGGGACGAGGCGCGGGCATCGGCGTGCAGGGGCAGCATCTCCGTGAGCACCAGTCGCAGCACGTCCCTGGGGTGCGGAGGCTGGTCGAGCGTGGCCAGCCCGCGGGTGATCCGGTCGGCGGTCCGGTCGGCCGCGAACTCCATCGCGAAGATCAGCATGGCCGTACGTGACGCGAAGTAGTGCTGCAGCATCCCCAGCGAGACTCCTGCCTCGCCGGCGACCTCACGCAGTGTCGCCCGGGTCCAGCCGTGCTGGTCGACGACCCGCCACAGCGCACGGGCGATCGCCTCGCGTCGTTCCTGGTGGTCCACCAGCTTCGGCACCCTGACCCCTTCCCGTTTGCAATACAGATGACATAATACACGCGTACCGCAAAACCATGAGACGGAGCGCCTATGACCGACCCGCACCCGCCACCCCAGTTCTTCAACCCGTACGCCGTCGCCATCGACGAGGAGGTGGCGATCGCGCTGCTGGCCGACATGCACATCCGCAACGCGATCGAACGTGGCGAGTTCGACGACCTTCCCGGCAGCGGCAAGCCGCTCGACCTGCCCGACCGGCACGATCCCGACTGGTGGTTGAAGAACCTCATGAAGCGCGAGCGGATCGTGCTGCTGCCGCCGTCGATCCAGCTGCGCAAGGAGGATGCCGCGCTGGACGGACGACTCGACGAGCTGTGGAGCGAGGCGGAGGTGCGTCAGGAGATCGAGGAGTTCAACAAGCGGGTGCTCCGCGGGCGCTACCAGCCGCCTGCCGGCCCGCCCCTGGTCACCATGCCGCGGGACGTCGAGGCGACGGTTGCCGCCTGGGCGGATCGCAGGGCGCGGGCCGCGGAGGCCCGAGCGAGAGCTCGCGCGGAGGCACCTGACGAGAGCCGCCGTCGCCGACGACGCAGGCGGCGCCGGTAGCCGGCAGCCGGTGTCGACGTCGACGGCGAGGGTCTCTGCCCCGCACGGACAGCTACGCTCCGCTGGTGAGCAAGACGCGGCGTGGTGTGGTGCGGGCCCCCGACGGAACCGAGATCGCCTACCGGACCCACGGCGACGGCGAGCCGGTCGTGCTGGTGCACGGCACCGGACTCTCCCAGGTCGTGTGGCGAGGCCTCGGGTACGTCGACGCCCTCTCCGATTACCAGGTCATCACGCTGGACCTTCGCGGACACGGACGCAGCGGCCGCCCGTCGTCGCCGTCGGACTACACCGCGGCGCGGTTCGCCTCCGACGTCGTGGCCGTCCTGGACGCGCTCGCGATCCCCCGGGCGCACTACCTCGGCTACTCACTCGGAGCACGGATCGGCTTCACGCTCCTCGGCGTCGGGCCCGACCGGCTCACGTCGTTCGTCTCGCTCGGCGGCACCCATCGCAGCACGGCCGGTGGTCCGGCAGAGGTGTTCTTCCCGGACTTCGACGAGGCACTGCGCCGCGGCGGCATGGCCGGGTTCGTGGAGGGCTGGGGACGCCATCGCGGAGCGCCGCTGGACCC
Source organism: Promicromonospora kroppenstedtii (assembly GCF_044389675.1). Classification (NCBI taxonomy): domain Bacteria; kingdom Bacillati; phylum Actinomycetota; class Actinomycetes; order Micrococcales; family Promicromonosporaceae; genus Promicromonospora; species Promicromonospora kroppenstedtii. The sequence continues at coordinate 13,458 of NZ_JBIRYI010000002.1, forward strand.
CCAGACCTCACTGGCGTTCCGGGCGAACGACCCGGCGGCGATGCGCGCGATCCTCGCCGCGATCGAGCACGAGCCAGGCGTGCCTGCAGCCCGGCTCGCACACGTCACCACACCGACCCTGCTGCTGGCGGGCGACAGGGACCGGGCACGCCTGGACGCCTCGCGCGAGGCGGCACGCGTCATGCGCAACGCCCGGGTCCTGGAGCTCGAAGGGCACGACCACGCGACGACGCTCAGCGACCGGGAAGGCGTCCTCAGCCACGTCGTCCCGTTCCTGCGGGCGGTGACGGGAGTCCCGGGCCCTGTCGGAGCGGATGCACGAAACCCCAGGTCGGAGAACCTTTCGGAACCGTAATAAGTCGGCCTGAAGGCACCGCGGGGACCTACGGTCGGGCGCACCGCAACCCAACGAACGAGGAGCACGATGCCCCCGCAGACCCTGGACGCCGATCGGCTGCGAGCCGACCTCCACGGCCGCCTCGTCCTGCCCGGCGAACCGGACTGGGACGACGCACGCCGGGCGTGGCAGCTGACGGCAGACCAGCATCCCGATGCCGTCGTCCTCGCCGCCACCGAGAGCGACGCGATCGCCACCGTGAACGCCGCCCGGGAGGCCGGCCTCCGGGTCGCGGCGCAGTCGACCGGTCACAACGCGGGCCCGCTGGGACCGCTGGCCGGCACGATCCTGCTGCGCACCTCCGGCCTTGCCAGCACCACGACAGACGTCGCCGCGGGCACCGTGCGCGTGGAGGCAGGCGTGACATGGGGCGCCCTGACCGCCGCCGTCGCACCGCACGGGCTCTCCGGCCTGCCCGGCACCGCGGCCGACGTCGGCGTCGTGGGCTACACCCTCGGTGGTGGCCTGTCCTGGCTGGGGCGCGCGCACGGCCTGGCCTCCAACCACGTCATCTCGGCCGACGTGGTGACCGCCGACGGCGTGCTGCGCCACGTCGATGCCGTGAGCGACCCCGAGCTCTTCTGGGCGATCCGTGGCGGCGGCGGCAGCTTCGCCGTCGTGACGGCACTGGAGATCAGCCTGGTGCGGGTGCCCGACCTGCACGGCGGGACCCTCTTCTTCCCGCTGGAGCGCGCCTCCGAGGTGCTGCACGCCTGGCGGGAGTGGACCGGCACCGCACCGGACGAGATCACCTCGCTCGGCCGCCTGCTGCGGTTCCCTCCGCTGCCCGAGCTGCCGGAGGCGGTGCGCGGCCGGTCGTTCGCCGTCGTCGAGCTGGTCTCCCTGCTCGGGCAGGAGGCCACCGACGCCGCGCTCGCGCCGCTCCGCGCGCTCGTCCCGGACCTGGACACGGCCAGCGCGTGCGGCCCCGCGGAGCTGGCCGCCATCCACATGGACCCGCCGGCTCCGGTGCCCGCCACCGGTGACGGGTTCCTGCTCAGGGACCTGCCCGCGGCCGCCCTCGACGCCTTCCTGTCAGTCACCGGACCGGACCAGGACTTCCCCGTGCTGGGCACGGAGATCCGGCACCTGGGCGGAGCACTCGCTCCGGCTCCGTCGGCAGAGGGCGCGCGGGGCGGCGCCGTCAGCGCCCTCGACGCGGGGTACGCCGTCTTCTCGGCCGCGCTCACTCCCGACGAGGCCGCCGCCAAGGCGGCCCACGGCCACCTCGACGCGCTGCGCGCCGCCCTCGACGACTGGGTGGCGCCGACGTCGTACCTGAACTTCACGGAGCGTCCCGGCGGGGCCCCCTTCGCCGACGCCGACACGCTCGCGCGCCTGCGACGGGTCAAGCACCGCTACGACCCCACGGACCTCGTCCGGGGGAACCACCCGGTCGAGCCCTCGGCCGGCTGATCCACACCGGACGTGCCACTGGGTTGGCCCTCGGGCCGGCCGCGTGGCGCGCCTGGGCGTCGATGAAGGGCCTTGATCCGACCCTGGCAACTAGCCTGCTGCCATGCCCGAGAAACCGCCGTTCAGCCCGACCGTCGCCCTGCTCACGGTCAGCCGGGTGTGGGACGCCGCCTTCGCCGACGCGCTCAAGCCGCTCGGCCTGACGACCCGCAAGTACGGTCTGCTCGGCCACATCCGCGCGACGCCGGACGTCTCCTTCAGCGAGCTGGCCCGCCGTTCGCGGATCACCGTGCAGAGCGCCCACACCGCCGTCGCCGCCTTCGCCGCCGACGGCCTGGTCGAGGACACCACCGCCCGCGCCGGCGCGGCCTCTCGGCTGCGGGTCACCACTGCCGGCGAGCGACTCCTGGAGCAGGCGGCGGAGCGGGTCGCCGCGCTCGACGCCCGGTTCGCCGAGGAGTACCCCGTACTCACCGAGGGACTGCGGCGACAGATCGAGGAGCGCATGTCGCGGAACGGATGACGCGAGGCGTTGGGTTCCGGCCCGCGGACCGGAACGGGCCGTCCGTTCCGGGAGCGGGGCAACCTTCAGGCGGTCTGAAGCATGACCATCCTTCAGTTAGGCTGAAGGTATGGAGAATCTGCTGCTGTCCGCGCACGTGCTCGCGGGCATCCTGTTCGTCGGTCCCGTGGCGGTGACCACAAGTCTGTTCCCACGCTTCGCGCCCGTGTCCGCCGGCACTTCGACCGACGTTTCGGCCACGCCCGGCTCCCCCGTCCGGAACGAGCGCAGCGCCTCGGTGGCCCGGATGCTGCACGGCGTCACCCGCGTCTACGGTGTCCTGGCCCTCGTGGTACCCGTGCTCGGTCTCGTGCTGGCGGCCGTCCAGGGCCGTCTCGGCGAGGTCTGGGTCATCGTGGCTATGGTCCTCACGGCCGTCGCGGGCGGGCTGCTCGCGCTACGCATCGCCCCGGCCCAGCGGGCCGTGCTGGAGGTCCCCGGCGACGCCGCCCGGCTGCGTGGGCTGAGCATGCTGACCGGCGTCTTCAACCTGCTGTGGGCCGCGGTCGTGGTGCTCATGGTCGTGCGTCCGGGGTCGGTATGAGGCCGCTGCTGCGCACCCTCGAGGTGCTCTCGGTGCTGGAGCTGGTGAGCGTGGCCGCCCTGCTCGCCAACCTGGCCACGGTGCACGTCGACGGCGTCGCGTCGGCGCTCGGGCCCGCGCACGGCGCCCTCTACCTGGCGGTGGCGGTCACGGCCCTGCTCGGCCAGGGGCTCCTGCTCCGCACGCGCCTCCTGGCGCTCGTCCCGGTGTTCGGCGGCGTCTTCACCCTGGTGAACGTGCGACGGGAAACACGCCGGTGAGCCTGCGTCACTATGTCCACCGTCCGCCCGAGGTGGGTGTGGCCGAGGCGCTCCGGCTCATCGAGGACGGCGCGCTGGTGGTGGATGTGCGCCGCGAGCGGGAGTGGCGCAACCACCACGTGCCCGGGTCGGTGCACCTGCCGCTGGACGAGCTGACCGACCGCGCCGAGGAGCTGCCCGAGGACCGCGTGCTGATCGCGTTCTGCACCGGAGGCCTGCTGTCCCGGGGCGCGGCCAACCTCCTGACCGAACTCGGGTTCGACGCGGTGAGCCTCGCCCGCGGCCTGATGGCGTGGCGCGCCGCGGGCGGAGCACTGGAAGGCGAGCGGGTGGGCTGACACCGGGCACCTCCGGCGTCAGCGCTTGGTGCGGATGACCGGGCTCGGTGCGAAACTGGGTGCCACCTACCCCGACCCCGCGGAGGGCCATGCGCGGCACGACCGTCGAGCACCTGCTCCTGCCGGGCGACGTGGTGCGGGCCGCTGTGGCGGTCAGTGTCGTGGTCGGTGGCGCGACCTTCGGCGGTCCGGCCGCGGCACTGTTCCTCCTCGTGCTCGGCGGGGCACTCGTCCCCCGCCTCCTGGGCCTGCGCACCGTGCTCGACGTCTGCTTCGGCAGCTGCCTCCTGCTGGCGGCCTGGGCGGCGCTGCTCCGGTGGTACGAAGCCGTCTCGTGGCTCGACCTCCTGGTGCACGCCGTCTGCACGGGCCTCGTCGCCGCCGTCGGTGTCCTCGCCCTGGTCCGCTCGCGGGTGGTGGCGCCCTGGGCGTCCGGCTGGAGGCGCGCCGGCCTGATCGTGACGACCACGGCAGTGGGCGCACTGGGCGCGGTGCTCTGGGAGCTCGGGGAATGGGCCGGGTACACCTATGTCGACGACGAGATCCGCGTCGGGTACGCGGACACGATCGGCGACCTCGCGTTCGGCCTGCTCGGCGCGCTGGCCGCCGGCGTCGTCATCGCCGTTTGGCGACCCGCTCAGGACTCCGACGATGCCCGCTGACCCCAACCCGACCGTCTCCGTGGTGGTGCCCGTGCCCCGCCGCGGTGGTGTCGGGGCCACCAGCCTCACCAGGGGACGAGGGCGATCGTCGGGTCACGTCTGATCGCGAGGTCGCCGAAGGTGAGGATTCCGACGAGCATGTCTCCGTCCAGCACCGGGACGCGGCGGACCCCGGCCGCGTGCATCACGTCGAACGCGCTCTCGACGAGGTCGGCGTGGCGGACGGTGACGACCTGGCCGCTCGTGACCTGCTGCACGGTGGCGTCCGCCCCGAGCCCGGCGGCGAGACCGCGCACCACCAGGTCTCGGTCGGTGACGACGCCGACCACCCTGCGCCCTGCCCGCACGACCAGCGCCCCGATGTCGTGCTCGGCCATCTCCTGGGCGGCCTGGCGGAGCGTCTCGGTCGCCTCCACCGTGGCCGGTACCGGCGTCATGAAGTCGGCTACGAGCGGATGGTCCATGGCGCGCCCTTTCCTGTCGTCGGTCGAGACCGTTCCGCCGGTGCGCGGATCAGCCGTCGGACCGGTACCCGTTCACCTTGTGCGTGCCGTCGCACCAGGGCGCGATGGCGGTGCCACCGCAGCGGCACAGGGCCACGGTCGCGCGGTTGCGCGGCACGGGCTCGCCGTTCTGGTCCACGACCGTGAAGGAGCCGCGCACCAGCAGCGGACCGTCGGGACACGCGAAGACGGTGGCCCCGCCGGAGGGCGCGCCCTCTGCTGATTCCGCCATGCCGCCCCCAAGGTCCGTCCCTCATGACTTCCTCCTCAACGTAGGACGATCGCCGCCACTCGCAACCTCGCGCGTCCCGCTCGTCCCCCTTGCGAGCAGGCAGCTCCGTGCACACGATGACGCGACAACCCCGACGTGCCGCCGCGCACCGCACCACGCAGGGAGCTTCCATGACTGCCGTGACCGCCAGGACGTCCTCGCGGACGCAGGACCGCGCTACGCACGGCGTGGCGGAGCAGGAGGCACGCCGGACCCGGCGGCTCCCGCTCCCACGAGCCCGCGGCCCGCTGAGCGCCGCTCTCCTCGCGACGCTCACCGCCGGTCCGCCCACGCAGGACTCGCAGGCGGGTGTCGCGACGTTGCGCGAGGCCGCCGCTGACCTCGTCCGGGGAGGCCGCGACGTCCTCCAGGACGACGACGTTCAGCTCACGCTCACCGTGCTGTACGAGCTGCACCACCGCGGTGTCGACGAGGTCGACGACGCGTGGGAGTGGGAGCCCGGGCTGCTCGCCGTCCGCCAGTCGCTGGAGCGCCCGTTCGAGGCCGCCGTGTGGTCCCGCGCCGGCCAGCCGAGCTGCGTCGAGACGGACGCCGCGGGCGTAGCCCGGCGCCTGTTCCAGCTCGTCGCGGCCGACGACGCACCGAGCCTGGCGCGCTACGTCGCCAAGGACGCCGACTCCGGGCAGGCCCGCGAGTACCTCGTGCTCAAGTCGCTCTACCAGCTGAAGGAGGCCGACCCGCACACGTGGGCCATCCCCCGGCTCGCCGGCGCGCCCAAGGCCGCGCTGGTCGAGATCCAGACGGACGAGTACGGCGGTGGCCAGGCAGGTCACATGCATGCGGAGCTCTTTGCCCGGGCCATGCGCGGCGCCGGGCTCGACGACGCGTACGGCCGGTACGTCGACGCAGTGCCCGTCCCGGTGCTCGTCGCGCTCAACATGATGTCGCTGTTCGGTCTGCACCGACGGCTCCGGGGCGCGATCGTAGGACACCTGGCCGCGTACGAGATGACGTCGTCTGTCCCCAGCCGGCTGTACGGCAACGGCTTTCGCCGGCTCGGCCACGACGCGGACACCACCCGCTACTTCGACGAGCACGTCGAGGCCGACGCGGTGCACGAGCAGATCGCCGGCCGAGACCTGGCCGGCCGCCTTGCCGAGCAGGAGCCGGGCCTGCGGGACGACATCCTCCTGGGCGCCGCTGCCTGCCTGGCGATCGAGGGGGACGTGGCCGCCTTCGCACTCGACCGTTGGAAGAAGGGTGACTCGTCCCTGCTGGTCCCGCTGGACGACGTCTCGACGTCAGGCAGCTGAGCGCGGACCTGTCCCGCGTCACCTATCCCGCGTCGAAGCGGTCCTCGCCCTCCTCGTCCGGGTTGTCCTCCGGATCCTCACCAGGGATCCCGGGGCGGTCCGGGTGCGGCTTCAGCCGGTCGGCCTCTTCCTTGGACGGCACATGTCCGCCGGACGTGGACCCGGTGTCGTCGGTCGGCGTCGGGCGGCGGTCGTCGTCTTCCATGCTCACTCCTCCGTTGCGTGGTCGGGCCGGTACCGGCCCCGGCCGGGATGCGGCCGCATCAGGTCCCTACGGGTCGGACCGGACCGATCAGCAGGTCTCGGTTCACCGGTTGGGCTCCGACCGGGAGATGTCCGCGAGCGCCGACGTCGGGTCGCGCTCGAGGGCGAGGTCACCGATGGAGACGATCCCGACAAGGGTGTCGCCGTCCAGGACGGGGACTCTACGAACCGCGGCCTTGCGCATCACCTCTACCGCGGTCTCGACGGGATCGGTGTGTCCGACGGTGACGACCTGGCCCGTCACGAGCTGTTGCACGGGGGTGTCGGTGGCGAGTCCGGCCGCCAGCCCGCGTACGACGAGGTCGCGGTCGGTGACGATGCCCACCGCGGCGGTACCGGCGCGGACCACGAGTGCTCCGATGTCCTGTTCGGCCATCGTCTGTGCGACGGTCCGGAGTGTGTCGGTGATGTCGACGGTGGTCGGCGACGGGGTCATGACGTCAGCGACGGTCTGCTGGGTCATCGCGCGCTCCTCACGTGGTGGACGACGGCGGGCTGCTTCACCGGCGTACTCACCCTGTGCCCGCGGCGCGGCACTCGCAATGTCAGGTGCGGGCCCTGGCCGCCGGAGACGAGCTCCTGGCGCCGGGACGCGACTCCAAAACCTCGGTGCTAGCCTGAAAATGCGGACCCCCCACGGCGCGATGGCGCGTCGTCTGCTCCTCAGGGTCCCTAGGGAATCACCATGGACGACAAGCTCAAGTTCGCAGCGGTCCTGCTCGGTGGGTACGTCTTGGGACGGACCAAGAGGATGAAGCTGGCGCTGGCCGTTGCCGGCGCACTCGCCGTCAGAGAGCTCCGGTCCAACCCGGATCTCCTTAAGGCCGGCAGCTCCGTGCTCTCCTCCCCCTCGGTCAAGAAGCTCACCGACGAGCTCTCCGGCCGGCTCGTCGAAGCAGGCAAGACAGCCGCTGTGGCGGCGGCGGCCAAACGGGTCGACGGGCTCGTCTCGAACCTGGAGAAACGCGCGAGCGCGCGGCAGGCCGAGCACGGTCCGGACGAGGACGAGCCCGCGGACGCTCCCGAGGAGTCACCCGAGCCGACCGAGGAGTCGGCCGACGAGGAGTCGGCCGACGAGGAGTCGGCCGACGAGGAGACCGAGGAGCCGTCGGACGAGGAAGAGACGGCACAGGAGGACGAGCCGGCCCAGGAGGACGAGGAGGCGCCGGCCGCCAAGCGGAGCAGCCGGGGAAGCTCGACGTCCGGCGGGGCCCGCTCCTCGCGCTCCTCGGCGCAGAGCGGCTCGAGGCAGAGCAGCTCGAAGCAGAGCAGCTCCAAGCAGGGCACCTCGAAGCAGGGCACCTCGAAGCAGAGCAGCTCGGGCACCCGGGCCAGGAAGTCGTCGGGCACCAGCTCCGCAAGGAGGTCCGGCTCCCGCTAGTCGGGCCCGGACACGATGCCGACGGACGAGGTCGGCGCCGGAAAGGAGCATTCCATGAGCAACGAGTCCACCGGTACGACGGACCGCGCAGGTTCGCAGCCGCTCACTGCCCTCAAGGAGTCGGCCGGCGGATACGTCAAGGCGCTGGCGAGCCACGCGGTCGACAGCCTCACCGACCGGGTGAGCGGGCTGAGCGAGCGGCTCACCGACTACGCGAACGGGTCCGGCGAGGGCGGAGGGGCCAAGGCGACCGCGGCCGCGAAGGGCGCCGAGGAGCTTGCGCAGGGCGCGTCGCCCGTCAAGGCAGGGCTGTCCGCGGCCGTGGCGGGCGTCAAGGACAAGTTCAAGGAGACGTTCGGCGGCGGGAGCGGCGGAGGCGGCGGAGGCAGCAAGAAGTTCGCCTTCAACAACATCGTCGAGTCCATCGACGTCGGCGCGCCGGTCGAGGTCGTCTTCAACGCGTGGACGTCGTACGAGAAGTGGCCGGAGTTCATGAAGAAGGTCGAGCACACCGAGCTCGACGAGGAGTCCGGGGAGGTCCAGCTCAAGGGGCAGGTGCTCTGGTCCCATCGGCAGTGGGACACCGTCATCACGGATCAGGTGCCCGACCAGCGGATCGTCTGGAAGTCCAGCGGGGCCAAAGGACATCTCAGCGGGGTCGTGACGTTCCACGAGCTGGCCGACGACCTGACACGTCTCGTCCTCGTCGTGTCGTACTACCCCCAGGGCTTCATGGAGAAGACCGGGAACATCTGGCGGGCGGTGAACAGACGGGTGCGCCTGGAGCTGAAGTACTTCGTCCGGCATGTCATGACCGAGTCGGTCCTGCGGCCGGAGGAGGACGAGGGCTTTCGCGCCGAGATCCGGGACGAGGAGATGATCCGGAGCCACCAGGACGTCGTCGAGGACGAGCAGGCTGCCCGGGACGACGAAGAGGGCGACGAAGAGGAAGAGGAAGAGACCGAGGAGACCGAGGAGACCGAGGACACAGGGTCCGAGAACAGGTAGGCGCGCCATGACCGAACTGAGTACCCGACCCCGCGGCTCGGGGTACCTCCAACGCCCGTCGTCCTCGTCGTTGGCGGACGTCATCAACATCATCCTCGACAAGGGCCTGGTGATCGACGCCTTCGTACGGGTGTCGCTCGTCGGGATCGAGGTGATCACCATCGACGCACGCATCGTCATCGCGAGCGTGGACACCTACCTGCGGTTCGCCGAGGCCACCAACCGCCTCGACCTGGCGAAGACCGGGGGTCGGGACCTGCCCGAGCTCGTGGAGGACGTCTCCCGGAGCGGGGCAAAGGGCAAGACCAAGGGGGTGCTGGCGAGCGCCAAGGAAGCCCTCGTGGGCAGCCACGAGGACAAGAACGAGTCCCGGGACACGCCATCCGACGAGGACGAGGGCGACGACGATGCCGATACCGAGCCCGCCCCACGACGCCGCGAGCAGCGCAGGCCCCGCCGGCGCGTCTCCGGTGAACGCTCCCGCTGAGCCCTCCGTCCACCGGTGAGCCGACCATGCTCTACCTCTACGGTCTGGTCCTTCCCACCACCGACGTGCCCGACGACGTCGACGGTCTCGGTGTCGGCGGGGTGCGCCTGGTCGGACTGGGCCAGATCGCCGCGCTGACCTCCGAGATCCCCGAGGCGGAGGTCATCGGGATGCCCGCCGAGGTACGCGCCTACACCGCGGTCCTCGACGGTGTGGCCGCCGAGCACCCGGTCCTCCCGTTGAAGTTCGGCACCGCCGTGCTCGACGAGGGAGCGGTGGACGACGCCTTTCCAGCCGAACGGCGCGCGTCGCTCGCCGCGGCGCTGCGCCGGCTGGACGGACTCGCCCAGTTCACACTCCAGGTCCGCTATGTCACCGACACGGTGCTCACCGAGCTGATCACGGAGGACACCGAGATCGCCGAGCTGCGCTCCTTCCTCCAGGTGCTGCCGACGGACACGGCCTACCAGGCCCGGATCCGCCTCGGCGAGCTGATCGTCCAGGGATTCGCCCGCAAGCGGGAGCACGACGTGGCCCTTCTGCGCGACGAGCTCGCACCGTTCGCGATCGAGCTCCAGGAGCACGAGACCGAACTCGTCGAGGACGTCGTGGAGGTGGCCGTGCTCGTCCGACGGACCGCGCTGACCACCTTCGAGGCAGCGCTCGAGAAGCTGGCCGCGAGCGCCTGGGGGCGGGCCACGTTCCGGCTCGTCGGGCCGCAGGCGCCCTACGACTTCGTCGACCTCGTGGGCGAGGGGTGAGTGATGGGCATTCTCTCCGGTCTCCTGTCGCTTCCGCTGGCTCCCGTCCGTGGGACGGTCTGGATCGCCGAGCAGGTGCTCGATGAGGCCGAGCGCCAGTACTACGACGCCGGGGCCCTGCGACGCCAGCTCGAAGAGGTGGCTCTGGCCCGGGACAGCGGCGATCTCGACGACGCGGAGGCTGATGCGCTGGAGGAACAGCTGATCACGCGGCTGATCGAGGCGAACCGGCGAAGCAGGGAGAGCCATGGGTGACGCCGACGAGCAGGTCGATGACCGGACCCGCGGCCGCTCCCTCACCGCCACCGAGGCGGCCGGCAGGGCGGCGGAGCAGCTCTCGCAGCTCATCACCCGCGAGCTCGAGAGCATCGTGGGGATCAGGTCCGAGGACGGCACGTTCACCGTCGTCATCGAGGTGGTCGAGGACCCGCACGTACCGAGCAGTGCCGACGTCATGGCGGAGTACGAGGTGCAGCTCGACGCGGAGGGCGAGCTGACCGGCTACCGGCGCCGGTCGCGGTACGTGCGCGGTCGCACGGAGGAGGGGTGACCGGCGTCCGGCGGCGGGCGACCTTCCGGACCGCGTGCCCACTCGGAGGAGGTGATCACGGATGAGCACGGCCGGCGACCGGGATAGCTCGATGGAGCCGCTACGAGTGCCCGACAGGTCACGCGTGATGGCTCCGCAGCACGACGCGAACGGCTCCCTCGACCACGTGATCGAGACGCTCCTGGACAAGGGGCTGGTCGTGAACGCGGACATCATGGTGTCGCTGGCAGGCGTGGAGCTCCTGGGCATCCGGATCCGGGCGGCCCTCGCGTCCTTCGAGACCGCGGCACGCTACGGGCTGGAGTTTCCTGCCGGCACCAACACCGAGACGGTCGCGTGGCGGCGCGCCGTCGAGCAGAAGGAGACGTGCCCGAGGTGCGGCAAGTCCTCCCCCAGGAAGCAGCTGCTCGAAGACCTCTGCCCCTGGTGCGGCTGGCGCAGCGCACTGGCCGAACGCGCTGCCGGTGAGATCACCGGTCAGGAGGAACCATCGTGATCGCCGAGATCCGGTCGCCCGTCGCCCCGGAGAGCGGGATGGAGCCGACCCACGACCTCCGCGCCGGCCTGTCCGACCTCCTTGACGTCGTGCTCGACAAGGGCGTCTACCTCGACCTCGACCTCGTCATCACGGTCGCCGACGTACCGCTGATCGGCGTCAGTCTGCGGGCTGCCGTCGCGGGCGTCGAGACGATGCTCGAGCACGGCCTCATGCAGGGCTGGGACGAGCAGATCCGCCGGTCGGGCCGCAGTGGCGCCGACCGAGAGGTACCCCTGCTCGACGGCGAGGAGGTCGTGCTGCGCCTGTCCGGCGGGCACCTTCAGGAGACGCCGTACCGGACCTGGCGACCAGGGATCGTCTACGTCACCTCGCAGCGGCTGCTCGTCTGGCGGCCGGACCCGCGAGAGCTGCTGTGGCAGGTGGCTCTGCGCGACGTGACCGCGGTGGAGCTGCGTCCCGAGGCGAGCGTGGGCGGAGCGGACCGGTTGCGGGTGTGCGTGGACACCCCTCAGGGACCCGCGCTGCTGACCGCGGCGGCACCCCGGAGGCTCTACGACACGCTCCGTGCGGGAGCTCTTGCCCAGCCCACCGAAGGAGTCGGGACACCCGGCCCGAACCCCCGAAGGGACGGCCACGATGCAGGTGGATGAGACGAGCCTCAAGAACGGGTTGCTCACCCTGGTCGTCACGCTGGTCGAGGTCATCGAGGAAGCACTGGAGAGCCAGGCGATCCGACGGATCGAGGGCGGCGAGCTCACCGACGACGAGCAGGAGCGCCTCGGGCAGGCGCTGCTCGACCTCGACGAGGCCATCACGCAGATCAAGGACGACCACGGGCTGACCGCGTCGGTCGCGGACCTCAGGCGGGGTCTGGACGACGTGGTCGGTGACCTCGTCGACCGCCTCGCCAACCCGGCGCGGTGGGTCCAGGAACCCGACGGGGCGCCTCGATGACCGCCGACCACCTGTACCTCTACGGCATCGTGGGCACCGCGCCCGCCGACCTCGGGACCGGTATCGACGCGCTGCCGCTGCACGCGGTGCCCGGGCCGCCGGGCGTGGCGGCGGTCGTGCACGGCCATGAGGGCGAGCCGTACCAGGGGGCGGATGCCGACGTCGAGCGGTGGGTGGTGGAGCACAGCACCGCGGTCGAGCGGGTGTGGCGGCTCACCGGGACGATCCTCCCGGCCACGTTCAACGTGATCGTCGCGCCGGAGGGGGCGATGACCGCGCATCACCGGCTGCAGGACTGGCTCGCAGCGCACGCCGACAGCCTGCGCGACCGCCTGGACGCACTGTCCGGGCGGGTCGAGCTGCGGGTGGAGATCGGGCTGGACCACCATCTGACGGCCGGGCGGCATCCGGACGTGGTCGCGGCGCGGACCGAGCTGGACGGTCGCCCACCGGGTGTCCAGCGCCTGCTCCGCAAGCGACTGGACCACCTGGAGCGCGACGTCACCGAGGCGGTGGCCCGTGAGCGGATCGACGGCTACCACCAGATCCTGAAGGGGGTCAGCGACGAGCTCGACGAGAACCGCCGGGCACGCCCCGGCCCCGACACCGCTCTTGTGCTGTCCGCCTCGCTGCTCGTCCGGGCGGACGCGGTGCAGGACGTCGGGGCGGCGCTGACGTCGATCCAGGAGGCAGAACCCGGGGCGCGCATCCGCTACCTCGGGCCCTGGCCTCCCTACTCCTTCGCCGACATCCTCAGGACAGCTCCGCCGGACGAGCCCGGCTGAGACCTCTTGTCGAGCGCGACCGGTCAGCGTACCTCGCCGCGCCAGGCCCCGTCCTCGGTGCCGCGGCCCTCGATGAACTCCTTGAACCGATCGAGGTCACCCTGGACCTGGCGGTCGTCCATGTGCAGCGCGCTGCCGATCTTCTCCACCGCGTCGTCCGGGGTCCAGTCGAGCTGCACCGTGACCCGCGACTGCTCGTCGTTCAGCCGGTGGAACGTGACGACACCGGCCTGCTCCGGTCCGGACACGCTCTTCCACGCGACGCGCTCGTCCGGGTGCTGCTCGGTGATCTGCGCGTCGAACTCGCGCTCGACGCCGCCCACCTTCGTCTTCCAGCGGGTCAGCGTCGGGTCGATCTGACGGATCTCCTCGACGCCTCCCATGAACCGGGGGAACTCCTCGAACTGCGTCCACTGGTTGTACGCCGTCCGCACCGGGACGTCGACGTCGACGGACTTCATGATGCTCGTCATGCGCTGCTCCTTCTCTCGGGTCCTTCCACCGTCGGGGCGGATCCGCCGACTCGCAGCCCGAACCGCAGGCCGAAGTGGTTCATCGTGGCCGGGAGCGGGTCGCTCGCGAGGTAGCGCCCGCGCTCGACCCGCAGATCGTGCGCGGCCAGGTGCGCGAGCAGGTGCGACGTGACCAGCAGGACGACGTTCCGGCCCGGGCACGAGACCGGGCCGCCGCTGAACGGCACCAGCCCCCAGTCGGCGTTGTTGCGGCCGTCCAGCCAGGCCTCGGGGGCGAAGCCGTCGGCATGGTCGAGCCGATCCGGGTCGCGGTGGAAGAACTCGCTCACGACGGCGAACCCGGTCCCGCCGGGCAGGGTGCGCTCGCCCCAGGTGGTCGGGCCGGTCGAGTCGCGCAGCACCACGAGCGTCGTCGGCCACAGACGCAGCGACTCCAGCACGCAGGCGCGCGCGTACGGCAGCAGCGCGGGCTCGACGCCGGGCGCCACCTCGGCAAGGACCCGCGCGCGTACCTCGGGCCGGGCGGCGACGACCGCCAGCGCCCGGAGGGTCGCTGCCCCGGCGGCGTCGAAGGCGAAGAGCCAGTGCGGCACCTGGCCCGGGGCCGTGACGGGTCCCGCGGCATGGGCGGCCGCGGCCAGCGTGCCGGGCTCCGGCACGGCGACATAGGACTCGATCCGGCGGCCGAGCTCGGCGCGGAGCCGGTCGTCGCGCGGGTGGAACCACGACCAGTTCGCGTCGCGGCGCAGCGCGTCGAGCACGTCCACGAGCTCGCGGTCGGCGCGTGCCGCCGGCCCGAGCACGACCTGGAGGACGATCTCCCACCAGGTGTCGGTGAACGTCGACGCGTCGAGTCCACCGGAGTCGTGCAGCCGCCGGGCCATGGCCGCCGCGCCGCGCCGTACGGCGTCGGTGAAGGCGGCTCCGTCGTCGTGCACGGGCATCTCGGGCCGCAGCACGGTCTCGTTGAAGGGGCGGCGATACCGCCGGTCGGTGGTAGTCGAGATCAGGACGCCGTCCGGCTGGAAGTGCCTGAGGGCGCCGATCTTCTCCCTGTTCGCGGGGGTGAACGGCTCGGGCGAGCCCTCGAGCAGGCGCTGGACGTCGCCCGGCTCGGTGACCACCACCAGGCGACGGGGCCCGATCCGCAGCACGAGCGGGGCGCCGTCGTGCCGTGCGCGCAGGCCGGCCAGAACCTTGCGCGCCGTGCGGTCGGTCTGGTGCCGTTCCGCCCAGGCGGTGGCGCGCGGACGGCGGATGATCGCGCCCTGGGCGACGAGCGGCGCGAGGACGGCGGTGGCCACCCGGGCCGCATCGGCCGGGTTCAGGTCGACGGGTGTGGACGTCATGGAGCCATCAGGCCGACGGGTCCAGCACGACCTTGATACAGCCGTCCTCCTTGCGCTGGAACATGTCGTACGCCGCGGGCGCCTGCTCCAGCGGCCAGCGGTGGGTCCGCAGGTCCAGAACGCTCAAGGGGTCGGCCGGGTCGCTCACCAGCGGCAGCAGGTCGTCCGTCCAGCGGCGCACGTTGGCCTGCCCCTGTCTGATCGTCACCTGCTTGTCGAAGAGCGTGAGCATCGGCAGCGGGTCCTTCGCACCGCCGTAGACGCCCGCCAGAGAGAGGACGCCGCCGCGGCGCACGAGGTCGATGCCAGTGAGCAGGGCAGCCAGCCGGTCCGTCCCCGCATGCTCGACCATCGGCTTGGCCAGCACGTCCGGCAGCACGCCGGCCGCCTTCTGCATCGCCTCCGCGACGGGTGACCCGTGCGCCTCCATGCCGACCGCGTCGATCACCGCGTCCGGGCCGCGCCCGTCGGTCAGGTCGCGGACGGCGCCGACGACGTCGGTCCGGTTCTGGTCGATCACCGTTGCCCCGTGCCGTGCCGCCAAGGCCAGCCGCTCGGGCACCAGGTCCACGCCGACCACCAGCCCGGCGCCCCGGTGCGCGGCGATCCGGGCCGCCATCTGGCCGATCGGGCCCAGGCCGAGCACGACGACCGACCCGCCCTCCGGGACCTGTGCGTACTCGACCGCCTGCCACGCCGTCGGCAGCACGTCCGACAGGTACAGGTAGCGCTCGTCGGGCTCGCCGTCGTCGGGCACCACGACCGGGCCGTACTGGGCCTGCGGGACCCGCAGGTACTGCGCCTGCCCACCGGGAACCTGCCCGTACAGCTTGGTGTACCCGAACAGTGCCGCTCCGCTGCCCTGGTCGGTGACCTGCGTGGTCTCGCACTGCGACTGCAGCCCGCGCTCGCACATCCAGCACCGGCCGCACGCGATCCCGAACGGGACGACCACACGGTCTCCGGGCGTCAGGCCGCCCGCCTCGGGGCCGACCTCCTCGACCACGCCCATCGCCTCGTGGCCCAGCACGTCGCCCTTGTCGATGAACGCGCCCAGCACGCTGTACAGGTGCAGGTCGGACCCGCAGATCGCGGTCGACGTGACGCGCACGATCGCGTCGGTCGGCTCCTGGATCACGGGATCGGGTACGTCCTCGACCCCGACCTGCTCCTGGCCCTGCCACGTCAGTGCTCTCATGTCCGCCGTCCGATCTGCGTCGTGTCCTTCCGGTCCCGGCACCAGCTCACGCCGGGTCGATCAGTCGTTCGGCGACGCCGACGAGATGTCCGCGAGTGCCGAGTCCGGGTCGAGGGAGACCGCGAGATCTCCGATCGAGACGATTCCCACCGCGGCGCCGTCGTGGACGACCGGCACCCGGCGTACCGCGGCCTCGTGCATCACCTGGACCGCTGTGGCCACGGAGTCGTCGGGACCGACGGCCACCAGGATCTTGCTCGTGACCTGGAGCACCGGGGCGTCAGGCCCCAGGCCCGCAGCCAGCCCCCGGACCACGAGGTCCCGGTCGGTGACCAGGCCCGCCAGCCGGGTGCCGTCCTGCACCAGCACCGCCCCGATGTCCTGCTCGGACATCGCCGTGGCCACGGCCCGGAGGGACTCGGTCGCCTCCAGGACGACGGGCGGACCGGTCATGTACGTGGAAACGGTGTGGGAGGCCATACGGTCCTCTTCTCCTGCGGAACGACGGGCCGATCGGCCCGTCAGACGGCGTGGGTCGACGTCGCGGCGCGGGCCTGGTCGAGCCGGCCGGCGACGTCGGGCCAGTTCGTCAGGTTCCAGAACGCCTTGACGTAGTCCGCCTTGACGTTCAGGTAGTCCAGGTAGAACGCGTGCTCCCACATGTCCAGCATGAGCAGCGGGGTGATCCCCAGGGGCACGTTGGCCTGCTGGTCGAAGAGCTGGAACACGAGGGGGCGCTGCCCGATGCCGTCCCAGCCGAGCACCGCCCAGCCCGAGCCCTGGATTCCTGTCGCCACCGCCGTGAAGTGGGCCTGGAACGCCGCGAACGAACCGAAGAACTCGGTGATCCCGGCGGCGAGCTCACCGTCCGGCTCGCCGCCGCCGTCGGGCGAGAGGTTGTTCCAGAACACGGTGTGGTTGATGTGGCCGCCCAGGTTGAACGCGAGGTTCTTCTCCGCCAGGTTCACCGTGGCGAGATCCCCGCTCTCGCGGGCCTCCTCCAGCGTCTCCAGCGCCTTGTTCGCGCCGTCCACGTAGGTGGCGTGGTGCTTGTCGTGGTGCAGCTCCATGATCCGGCCGCTGATGTGCGGCTCCAGCGCGGAGTAGTCGTAGGGCAGGTCGGGCAGCGTGTAGACCGTCATCTCGTGCTCCTCTCGCCGAGCGTTCCCGGGCCTGGTTCGCCCAGGCCGGCCCTCCCGACGCTAGGACGGACCCACGGCACTCGCAGCCGGACGCTCCCGGAGACGCGGCGTGCGGGTCGTCGGTAGGTGATCCATGGTGGATCCGGCACGCCCACCCGGGCGCCTCGTTCCCACCGACCCGGCTGACCGACCCGACAGGAGTCCCATGAAGGCGCTGTTCCTGAGCTGCACCCTGAAGCCCTCCCCCGCCCCGTCGAACACCGAGGCGCTCGCCGACGTGGTCGCGTCCGCCCTGCAGGAACGGGGCGTGGCGGTCGACCGGCTGCGCCTCACGGACCTGTCCGTGCCGCCGGGCGTCGAGACCGACCTCGGCGACGGCGACGACTGGCCCGCGGTCCACGAACGCCTCCTGGACGCCGAGATCCTCGTCGTGGTCACCCCGACCTGGCTCGGCCGGCCGTCGTCGGTCGCCCAGCGGATGCTGGAGCGCATGGATGCGATGCTCTCCGAGACGTCGTCCGACGGCACGCCGGTCGCCTACAACCGGGTCGCGGGCGTCGTGGTGACCGGCAACGAGGACGGCGCGCACCACGTGATCTCCGAGATCAGCGGGGCGCTGGGCGACATCGGCTACACGGTGCCCGGACAGGCCTGGACCTACTGGAACCAGGGCCCAGGGCCTGGGCCCGAGTACCCGGACACCGAGCACGGCCACGAGTGGTCGCACAGCACGGGCCGGCTGATGGCGCACAACCTGCACGCGGTGGCGTCCGCGCTCGCCGCGCACCCCGTGCCGCCGCACGAGGACTGAACCGGGCCCGACGAGGTCCGGCTACGTGAGGTGGTCGTTGGCGCCGCTGGTCCAGGCCGCGTGCCGGTCCGCCGAACGCAGCACGACCGCCCGGGCATCGACCGGGATCACGCCCCGGAAATTGTTGTAGAGCCGGTCGAACTCGAACCGCGCCACGTGCCGCGCCACCCGCTGCACCACCGCCCCCGACAACGGGATCCGGTTCGGGTAGCTGCGCATGAACGACACCGACGTCCGGTCCGGGTTCGCGAAGATCGTGTCACCACTGAGCAGCACACCCCTGCCCTCCGCACCGGCCGCCCAGTGCGCCACCACGGACCCCGGGAAGTGCCCGCCCGGCTGGGTCAGCGTCACACCCGGCAGGATCTCGCGGTCCCCCTTCCACAGCTCGACGGCCTCGTCGGTCCGCGCGAGCCAGCCGGCGTCGGCCTCGCTGACCAGGATCGGGACACCGCCCAGGCGCCGGCTCCACTCGACCTGCACCCCGTACATGTGCGGATGGCTCGCCACGATGTACGCCAGCCCGCCCAGATCCTGGACGGCGGCGACGGCCGCGTCGTCGAGGTAACCGGGGACGTCGAACATCAGGTTCCCCGCCGCCGTCCGGACGATCTTCGCGGTCGGTCCGATACCGACGTCCGGCTGCGCCGTCAGGCCGGACAGGTCCGGCTCCAGCTCCTCCACGACGAAGCTCGCCCCCTCGGCGGCAAGCTCCTCCAAGGTGGTCCACCGCTGCCCGTCGGCGGGCACCAGCTCCCGCTCGTCGGCGCAGACCGCGCAGACCGCGGGCCGCGGCTCGTGCTCGACACCGCATCTCCGGCAGATCCAGAACGTCATCCAACCGCCTCTCCTCCGTGCGTCCTGTGGTGACTACAGCGCGGGCGAGCCCCTCTCGAACCCGGCCACCAGCCGCACGATCACCGGCGAGCTGTCCGTGCGCACCTCGGCGACGTCGGACCAGCCCGCGAGGAACGTGCCGCGATGTCGACGGCGGACGAGCTGCGCGATCGGCCAGGGCGAACGCATCTCGGTGCGCTCGTACCCCAGGAACGATCCCCCGCTGTGCGGGCTCACCAGCAGTCCGACCAGCCGGGCGCCAGCGACGGCGTCCCGGTCGAGATGCGCGCTCAACGGAGTCTCAGGGTCCTCCCGGTCCCGCTCCCGCGCGTCGTCGTCCGGCTCGTCGACGACCTCCAGTGCGAACCGCACGTCCACGACGACGCCGAGCGTGGCGCCGTCGGGCCCCAGCACCCGTGCGTCGAGCAGGTCGCCCACGTTCATCCGTCCCCCTCCGGGTCGTGACGGCCCCCGGGGATGCGGCCGACGACGTGGTCGCGCAGCCAGTGCTCCACCCAGTCCGCGTCGAGGCGGTCGGACGGCACGGTGAGCTCGATCGCCGTGCCGACATGCCCGACGTCCTCCCACGCGATCCGGGGCTGCCGGGAGACGGGGACCGCCCCGCCGAAGAGCCGGACGAACAGGACCGGGCCGACCAGGATCGCGCCGACGCGGACCTCGGCGCCTGCCCGCGCCGCCTGCCCGTCGGGGCCGATCAGCTCCAGGTCGTCGACGGCGCGGACCGGCTCGCCGTCGACGTCGAGCACCTGCCGGCTGAGCAGGTGCAGCCGGGCGTCGACCATCCGCTCGCGAGTCATGACCCCGCTCCTGTCGCGATCATCAGGGGTATCGCGGCGACGGCCGCCACGACCACGATCACCAGGTACACCGTGCCCAGGGCGTTGACCACCCGCCCGTTGACGTGGCGGCCCATGTACTGCGGGTCGTTCGCCACCACGAGGATCGGGACATAGGTCAGGGGCAGGGCGACGGCCGAGAAGACCACCGACATCTCCGTCACCGCGATCGGGTCGACGCTGGTCATCAGGATGCCGACGCCGAGCAGGATCGCCACGACCATCGTGACGTGGAACCGCGCCGCACGGGCCGGCCTGCGGAACTTGCCCCACGACCAGCCGAGGTACTGGGCCAGGGAGTACCCGCTGGACAGCGCCGTCTCCAGGGCGGCGCCGAACGTCGCGGCGACGATGCCGACGATGACCAGGGCCAGCAGCAGCACTCCCCCGGCCTGCGCGACCGGGAGTACGATCTGGGAGAGCGACGAGACCTCGATCCCGGCGGGGAGCAGCACGACGGCCGCGCACGCCGCGATCGCGACCGAGAGGAGCCCGCCGAGCGGGAAGCCGATCAGCACGTTCGCCCGGTTCATCGTCAGGTCCTTGGCCGTCCAGCGTTCCTCGACCGCGCCCGAGGAGAAGAAGAACACCTCGTACGGCGTCATCGCGGCACCGAACAGCGCGACGGCGTAGTACCAGTACGCCGCCGGGTGCTCGGTGGACGGCGGGGAGGGCGGCACGGCCTGCCGCATCAGCTCGCCCCAGTCCGGACCGAGCAGGAACAGGGCGACGCCGAAGCCCACCAGCAGCAGCCCCATCAGGCCCGCGACGTTCTCCATCACCTGGAACTTCACGCGCCACAGCACCAGCCACACGGCCAGCGCCGCCACCGGGATCCACAGCCGCGGCTCGACGCTGCTGACGAGGTGGAGCGCGAGCGCGATGCCGCCGATCTCCGCCGTCAGCGTGAGCAGGTTGATCGCGAACGACGCCACGAGGTTGGCGCCGGCCGCCTTCGGGCCGAGCCGCTCGCGGATGATCTCGAACGTGGCGCGGCCGCTCACGGCCGCGACGCGGCCCGCCATGCTCGCGAACAGGCAGATCCCGACCACGCCGAGCGCCACGACCCAGACGAGCGACAGCCCGAACCGGGACCCGACCACCGCGTTGGTGACGAGGTCACCGATGTCGACGAAGCCCCCGATCGCCGTCAGGACGCCGAGGGCGACCCCCAGTACCTTCTTCATGGGCCGCCCGCCTCGGCCAGGGCCTGCTCCACCGCGCCGGTGGCCTTCTCCAGGTCCGCGAGCAGCGCGTCGGCCGACGGCGGCACGGCGGCCGCGCCGCCCAGGTCGCCACCGGCCCGGGCCGCGTCCCACTCCCGTGCGCTGACGACGACGTCCGTGACCCCACCGACGGCCGCGAGCCCGGCGGCCCGCTGCTCGGACGAGGTGGTGTCGGGCGGGACCAGGGTGGTCAGCGCCGTCTCGGCGTCGTCCAGCACGCGGAGCTGGTCCAGCAGAGCGGTGTCGGCCATCGGCCCGGTCAGCCGTCCCCGGGACAGCTGCTCGACGACGATCCGGGTGGTCTCGGCCGCCGAGCCCGCCTCGGACAGGGCATCGGCGATGGCCGCGCTCGCCTGCCCCGGCTCCTGGTGACTGGCGACCGTGCACGAGGCCGTCCCGGCGAGCACGGTCGCAGCGACGGCGCCTCGCGCCACCCACCGCCACCGCATCACCCTCATGGCCTCGATGTTCCTCGTCGGCGGCGGTACTCGCACGTCGTGCGTGGTCAGAGCCTCACCGTGGCCCGGGGCCAGGCCCGGCCCGTGCGCTCACCGGTTGGGCCGCGCCCTGGAGATGTCCGCGAGCGCGGAGTCCGGGTCCCGCTCGACGGCGAGGTCGCCGATCGAGACGATCCCGGCGAGCACGTTCCCGTCCAGCACGGGTGCGCGGCGGACGGCGCCCGCGCGCATCACCTCGACCACGGTCTCCACGGGGTCGCTGACGCCGACGGTGATCACCTTGTCGGTCGTGACCTGCTGCACGGTCGCGTCGGCGTCCAGGCCGGCAGCGAGGCCGCGTACGACGAGGTCCCGGTCGGTGACGACACCGACGGCGGTGGGCCCGGCCCGGACGACCAGCACCCCCACGTCCTGCTCGGCCATCAGGCGGCCGGCTGCCTCGAGCGTCTCGGTCTGGTCGATGGTGGTGGGTGCCGGGGTCATGACATCTGCGGCGGTCTGCTTGGCCATGGTCGTGCCTCCTTGGCTGGGGGCCGGCGGCGGTGTGCTGCACCGGCAGCCCTCACTGTCCCCCGGGGCCCCGGCACTCGCACGAGGGCCCAGCAGGAGGGCCGGGCCTGGTGTTGACCAGGCCCGATGGCCTAGAGTGGACAGCTCAGGGTCATGAAGCGGCTCTCGATCCTTGCCGGATCCGGAGGTTGCGCATGTCATCCATGAGCCGGGACAGCGTCATCGGACAGGTGGCCATCGAACGGGCGAAGTGCGTGATCGCCGTGGCGCGGGACGTCCAGGACGACGAGGCACAGCAGGTCCTGCAGGACGCGGCCACGGAGGCCCAGGTCCCCGAGAGCGTGGCGGCGGTGCGGATCATGGCGGCGCTCGGGGCCGGCATCGACTCCGACGAGTCGGCCGCCGACATGCTGGAACGGGGACTCACCGCCGTCCGGCCGGTGCAGGCGACGGAACCGGCCGACGAGCCACCGGACGTCGTGCGCCCGCAGCCGGCCTGAGCAGGCACGCCGCACCCTACCGGGGGCCTAGAGCGCCCGGGCCCGCTCCAGCAGCGGGCCCGCCGCCTCCGCCAGGAACCGGTTCTGGTGGTGGTCGCCGACCTGTACGAAGGCGAGGTCCGTGAAGCCGGCCTCGAGGAACGGGCGGGCGCTCTCGGCGAGCTTGTCCAGGTCGGGCCCGCACGCGATCGACGACGCGACGTCCTCGGGCCGCACGAACTGGGCGGCGGCCGTGAACCCGGCCGGCGTCGGCAGGTCCGCGTTCACCGCCCACCCGCCGCCGAACCACCGGAACTCGGCGTGTGCCCGGGCGACCGCGGCGTCCTCGTCGGGGTCCCAGCACACCGGGACCTGACCGAAGACCCGCGTCGACCCCGGGTGACGCGCCCTCCAGCCGCGCACGACGTCGGCGTCGGGCGTGGTCTGGACGAGGTGGTCGGCGAGCGGGGCGAACCGCTCCACGCCGTGCTCCCCCGACACGGCGACCCCGATCTGGACACCGGCGTCCGGGACGTCCCACAGGTGCCCGGACTCGATGCGGAAGTGCTGCCCCTCCCAGGTGACGAGGTCGCCCGTCAGCAGCTCGCGGATGATGTGGATCGCCTCCTCCAGGAGGTCGTGTCGCACGGCGACGCCGGGCCAGCCCTCGCCGATGACGTGCTCGTTGAGATTCTCGCCGGCGCCGAGGCCCAGGGTGAACCGGCCGTCGGCCAGGAGCTGGAGCGTCGCCGCCTGCTGCGCCACGACCGCCGGGTGGTAGCGCATGGTCGGGCACGTCACGAAGCTCATCAGCTCGACCCGGCTCGTGGCCTGCGCGACCGCCCCCAGGAGCACCCACGCGTTGGGCGCGTGCCCCTGCTCCGCGAGCCAGGGCGAGAAGTGGTCGCTGGAGACCTCGAAGTCGAACCCGGCCTCCTCGGCCGCCGCTGCGTACCGGACCAGCTCGCGCGGCCCGCTCTGCTCGGTCATCAGGGTGTATCCGAAGCGCATGTCGTCGTCCCCTTCCCGTGCTGCCGCACGGCCGTCGTCTCCCGACCATAGGCAGGCCCTGGTCGGCTCGCGTCCCGGGTGACCAGCGGTTGCGAGCGACGCGCGTGAGGGGTCCGCTGGACGGATGACGTCCACCGACCGCATCGCGGAGCCCTGGGGTACGCGCACGCCGTACGGGCCGGGCGAGGACTGGCCGGTGCGCACCGACTCCTTCCTCGCCGACGGCGTCGAGGAAGGACAGGTCGACCGCTGGGTGCAGTCCGCGACGCTCCTGCACTCGAACGGCGACGCGCTCGACATCGCCGTCAAGGACGGCCGCATCGTGGGGGTCCGGGGACGAGCCGAGGATCGGGTGAACCACGGCCGGCTCGGTCCCAAGGACCTTTACGGGTGGCAGGCCAACGCGTCGTCCGACCGGCTCACCAGGCCGTTGGTCCGCAGGGGCGGAACCCTGGTGGAGACCACCTGGGACGACGCGATGGACCGGGTGGTGGCCAACACCCGGCGCCTCCTGGCGGAGCAGGGCGGGAGCGCGATCGGCTTCTACACCTCTGGCCAGCTCTTCCTGGAGGAGTACTACACGCTCGGGGTCGTGGCGCACGCGGGCATCGGCACCAACCACGTGGACGGCAACACGCGCCTGTGCACCGCGACCGCGGCCGAGGCCCTGAAGGAGTCGTTCGGCTCGGACGGCCAGCCCGGCTCCTACACGGACGTGGACCACGCCGACGTCATCGCCCTGTTCGGGCACAACATGGCCGAGACCCAGAGCGTGCTGTGGACCCGCGTGCTCGACCGGCTGGCGGGTCCCCACCCGCCCGCGGTGCTCTGCGTGGACCCCCGGGCGACCCCCGTGGCCCGGGCCGCCACCGTGCACCTGGCACCACGCCCCGGCACCAACCTCGCCCTGATGAACGGCCTGCTGCACGAGATCGTCGCCCATGGATGGGTGGACCAGGAGTACGTCGACCGGCACACCATCGGATACGCCGACCTGCTGCGGACGGTGCAGGAGTACCCGCCCGAACGCGTGGCGCGGATCTGCGACGTGCCGGTGGCCGACCTGCGCGCGGCGGCGCGGCTGCTGGGCACCGCCGAACGGCTCCTGTCCACGGTGCTGCAGGGGTTCTACCAGGCCCACCAGGCCACCGCGGCCTCGGTCCAGGTGAACAACCTGCACCTGCTGCGCGGCATGCTCGGCCGACCGGGGTGCGGCCTGCTGCAGATGAACGGCCAGCCCACGGCGGAGAACACCCGCGAGTGCGGGGCGGACGGCGATCTGGCCGGGTTCCGGAACTGGTCCAACAAGCAGCATGTCGACGAGCTGGCCCGGGTGTGGAACGTGGACCCGATGAGCATCCCCCACTACACCGCGCCCACCCACGCCATGCAGATCATGCGCTACGCCGAGCAGGGCTCGGTCCGGATGCTCTGGGTCCAGGCGACCAACCCCGCCGTCTCCCTGCCGGAGCTCGAGCGGATCCGCGCGATCCTGGCACAGGACCGGCTGTTCCTGGTGGTCCAGGACATCTTCCTGTCCGAGACGGCGCAGCTCGCCGACGTCGTCCTGCCCGCGGCGACGTGGGGCGAGAAGACCGGCACCTTCACCAACGCGGACCGGACGGTCCACCTGTCGGAGAAGGCCATCGAACCCCCGGGCGAGGCCCGGCCGGACCTCGAGATCTTCCTCGACTTCGCGCGGCGGATGGACCTGCGGGACAAGGACGGCGGTCCGCTGGTGCGCTGGCACGACCCGGAGTCCGCGTTCGAGGCCTGGAAGGAGTGCAGCCGAGGGCGGCCGTGCGACTACACCGGCCTGACCTACGACCGGCTGCGCGGCAGTGGCGTGCAGTGGCCCTGCACCGAGGAGCATCCCGAGGGCACCGAGCGGCTGTACGCCGACGGCCGCTTCTGGAGCCGCGGCGACGAGTGCGAGACCTACGGCCGGGACCTCGCCACGGGAGCGCCGCTCGACGCGACCGAGTACGCCGCGCTGAACCCGGACGGCCGCGCCATGCTCAAGCCCGCCGACTACGTCGAGCCGCACGAGGTGCCCGGCTCCCGGTACCCGCTGCAGCTCGTCACCGGGCGCACGCTCTACCACTTCCACACGCGCACCAAGACGGCGCGGGCCCCGCAGCTCCAGGCAGCGGCACCGGACGTGTGGGTCGAGGTCTCCGCGCACGACGCCGACGCGCTCGGGCTCGCGGAGGGCGACCTCGCCGAGGTGACCACGCCCCGCGGCGCCGTCCGGGCCCGGGTCCGCGTCAGCGGGGTGCGGCCCGGCGTGCTGTTCGTGCCCTTCCACTACGGCTACTGGGATGTCGAGGACGACGACGGCGGCCGTCACCGGGCGGCCAACGAGCTCACCATGACGGCCTGGGACCCGTGCTCCAAGCAGCCACTGTTCAAGACCGCGGCGGCGCGGGTGCGCAAGCTGGCGGACGCCGACGGCGCCCCGGCGCCAGCGCCGTCGACGGCCTCGGCCTCGGTCGTGCCCGGTGTGCCGCCCACGGCAGGCGGGCCGGCGGCGCTGGCCGAGGAGCGCCTGCCCGGCGCCAGGGCGGGGAGCGCGTCGTGAAGATCGGCATCGTGCTGCGGGACGTGTACTGGTCGGAGACGGACCTCGCCGACGACCTGCTGCGGCTCGCCGACCAGCACCGGGCGGACCACGACGTCTTCCACGTGGCCCAGGACCTGGCCGTGTGGTCCCGACGGCATGCCCACGACATCGCGGCGATCGCCCCCGACTACGGCGCCGAGGTCGACGGCCGCCCGGGAGCGCCGTCCGGCCCGGCCGCGCCCGGGACCGGAGCCGGCCCCCTCGCCGACAGCGACGATCCGGGTCTGGTGCTGCTGCGCGACCTACGGGGCGTCTACCTCGCGGCCGCCGGGGTGGCGGCCGACTGGCAGATGCTCGCCCAGGCGGCCCAGGGCCTGCGCCACACCCGGCTGCTCGACCTGGCCGAGCGGTGCGGCGCCGAGACGCAGCGCCAGGCGCGCTGGGCGAGCGGCAAGCTCAAGGAGTCGGCCACACAGGCCCTGGTCAGCTGAGCCCGCCTCGGGTTCCCCGACAGCGGCGTCGCGGTCGCGCGGCGTGGCGGGCCGGGGACGTCCGCCCAGGCGCGCCGTCGTCCGCGAGCCGTGCCGACGTCGCTACCCTGGCCGCGTGTTCGAAGAATTCGCGACCGCACGGGTCGAGACGCAGGACGCGTCGGTCTTCGTCCGCCACGGCGGGTCCGGCCCGCCCGTCCTGCTCCTGCACGGGCACCCTCGTACCTCGGCGACGTGGCACCGTGTGGCGCCCCGTCTGGTCGACGCCGGGTTCCGCGTGGTGTGCCCGGACCTGCGCGGCTACGGCCGGTCCCGGGGGCCCGCGCCGACTGCCGGCCACGAGGCCCACTCCAAACGAGCGGTCGCCGGCGACATGGTGGCCGTCATGCGGGAGCTCGGCCACGAACGCTTCCACCTGGTGGGACACGACCGCGGGAGCTACGTGGCCCTCCGGCTCGCGCTCGACCACCCCGGGGCGGTCGACCGCCTCGTGCTGATCGACTGCCTGCCCGTGAGCGAGCACCTGCGCCGCGCCGACGCGGTCTTCGCCACGAGCTGGTGGCACTGGTTCTTCTTCGCCCAGCCGGACATCCCCGAGCGGGTGATCAACGCGGACCCCGCCGCCTGGTACGGGCCCAAGGCCGATCCCCGGACCATGGGTGCCGAGAACCACGCGGAGCTCATGGCCGCCGTCGCGGACCCCGACGTGGTGCGCTCGATGCTGGAGGACTACCGCGCCGGCCTGACGGTCGATCGCATGCACGAGGAGGCGGACCGCGCGGCGGGCCGGCGCGTCACCGCCCCGCTGCGCGTGCTGTGGTCGCTCCGCGACGACCTCGAGGAGCTGTACGGGGACCCGCTGGCGATCTGGCGTGCCTGGGCGGACGACCTCGACGGGTACGGCATCGACTCCGGGCACCACGTGGCCGAGGAGAACCCGGAAGCCCTCGTGCACGCCCTGGTCTCCCACTTCCGGCCCGCCACGACCGGCCCGTAGGCGTCGTGCGAGTGCGGGTACCGCGTGCCAGCCTGAGGAGGCCGGCAGCGCGACACCCGACCACCGGCACAGGAGGCGCACCGTGAGCCAGGAGACCCCCGAAGCCGCAGGCGGGCAGGAGGGTCCGGGTGTCCTGGCGCCCGGGCCCCTGCGCGCGGACGTCGTCGTGGTGGGCGCCGGGATCACCGGCGTCGCGACCGCCCTGCTCCTCGCCGACGGCGGCGCCGACGTGGTGGTGCTGGACAAGGCCGCGGCAGGCGCCACCACGACCGCCCGGTCCACCGGCAAGCTCTCCGTGCTCCAGGGCGTGCAGCTCGCGCGCGTCGCGCACCACGGCGACGAGGCGGTGGGCAGCTACCTCGCGGCGGGGTTCGCGGGGCTCGGCTGGCTGCGCCGCACGCTGGAGGACCTCGGCGTGCCCGTCGAGAACCGTGACGACCTCACCGTCGCCACCACTGCAGCCCAGGCGCCCGACGTCGAGGCCGTGCTCTCGACCTGCTCCCGGCACGGGCTCGCGGCCACGTGGGAGGACGAACCGCCCTACCCCGTCCCCGCCTTCGGCGCCGTCCGCCTGCCGGGACAGGGCCAGGTCGACCCGCTACGGATGCTGTCGGCGCTGCGCTCCCGGCTGCGCGCCCGCGGGGTCCCGGTGCACGACGGCGTCCGGGTGCGGCAGGTGCGCCGGCTGCGGTCGGGCGTCGCGCTGCGTACCACGCGGGGCACGGTGCTCGCCGAGCACGTGGTCCTGGCCACCGGCACCCCACCGGGGCGGCTCGGCGGCCTGTTCCTGCGGCTCGAGGCCGGCCGCAGTCTGCTGACCACCTGGGACGTACCCGACCCCGCCGCGCTCCCAGCGGGCTTCGCCGGGACGATGTCGATCACGGCCGGCTCCCCCACCCGCTCGCTGCGCATGGCCGGCGGACTGCTCATGGTGGGCGGCGAAGGCTACCTCACCGGACGGGAGCCGAACCCGGCCGCGCGGCTGGCGACGCTCGACGACTGGACCCGCACGCACCTGCCCGTCGGGACCGCGCACCACGCGTGGGCCGCGCAGGACTACGTCAGCGACACCGGCCTGCCGTTCGTCGGACCGGCCGTCCCGGGCGACGAGCGGGTGCTCGTGGCGACGGGCTACGGCAAGTGGGGCCTGACGACCGGCGCCGGCGCCGGCCTGGCCCTGGCGGGCCGCCTGCTCGGCGAACCGGTCGAGTGGGGCTCGGCCCTGGAACCGTGGGCCAGGCCACCGGAGCCCACGTCCCGGTCGGCGGCCACCTTCGGCGAGCAGTCCAAGGGCTGGGCCTGTGCGGCGACCCGGCCCACGGGGGAAGCGCCGGCCGGGAGCGAGGTGTCACGGGTGTGTCCGCACCTCGGCGGCGTCGTGCGGTGGAACGACCAGGAGCAGTCCTGGGACTGTCCCGTGCACGGCTCGCGCTTCGCCGCGGACGGGACGCTCCTGGAGGGCCCGGCGACGGAGAACCTCGCCCGGCGCTGACGACACGGACCACACCTGACACGCCCCGGGCACCGTGCGGATGCGGGTGACCCGGCACCGGGTGAGCCTTGCGGTCATGCCCACCCCGCCGCGCCTCCTCGTCGCCCTGCACCACCGCTGGTCACGCCACCCGCGCTGGGCGCTGGCGGTCAAGGGCTCGCTCGCGGCGTCGCTGGCGTGGGTCGTCGCGGTGCTCGCACCGGCGCCGTTCTCCGAGCAGCCGTACTACGCGCCGCTCGGGGCGATCATCGCGATGTCGAGCACGGCGGTCCGTTCGGTGCGGCAGTCCGCGCAGGCGACGGGAGCGGTGCTCGTCGGCGCCGTGCTCGCCCACGGCGTGGACCTGACGCTCGGTTCCAGCACGCTGTCCGTGGCCCTCGCGGTGGGGCTGGCCCTGCTGTGCTCCGGATGGCGGCTCTTCGGCGAGATGGGTGGCTGGGTGGCGACGTCAGCTCTCTTCGTGCTGATCCTGGGCGGGTCGGAACCGCTCGAGTTCATCACCGTCTACTCGGGCCTGATCGTCGTCGGCGCGGTGATCGGCACCGCCGTCAACCTCCTGTTCCCACCGCTGCCCCTCACGCCTTCGGAGGACGCGCTGGACCGGCTGCGCAGTGTGCTCGTCGACCAGGCCGAGGTGCTGGCCGACCGCCTCGAACGGTCGGGGCCCCTCGTCGCCGACGAGTGGCAGCGACGACGACGAGCAGTGGTGCCGCCGAACGACAGGGCTCATGGAGCCGTCGCCCAGACCCGCGAGGCGATGCGGGTCAACCGCCGCGGGCACCGCTACAGCAGGTGGGCCGGTGCGCAGGCGGGGCGCGCGGAGGCACTGTGGGCCGCCGCCGACGTGCTCGACGAGGTGGTGCGGCTCCTGGCCGAGTGGGAGCACACGGACCGCGCGGACGTGGCACTCGGCCCCGAGATCCGCCCGGTCCTGGCCACGACGCTGCGCTCGTACGCCGCCGCGCTGCGGTCGGACCGGGAGGACGACTCCGCGGTCAGGGCCGCCGAGGCCGTCTCCCGGCTGGCCGCCGCGGTGCGCGCCACCCAGCGGTCCTCGGGAGATGACCTGTTCGTCGCCGGTGCGCTCGTCGTCGCCCTGCACCGTGGCGTCGACGCGTTGGCTGCCGACGGTCCGGCTACAGCGGCCGGCCACCGGTGACACCGATGGGAGCGCTGCCGGCTGCCGCTCGACGTGCGAGCGCCGACGCACGGTGGTCACCATGGCCTTGCCGCTCGCCCCGGTGGATGTCGCGCTCCTTGCCGTCGCGACATACGCCGGGACGAGCGGACCAGGCGGTACGCCGCGCAAGCGGTCGCCACAGGGTCCGGTTCCCCTGACAACGGTTCTCCGCTACGGTCGGTGTGGGTCATGACGCGGCTCGTCCGTGGATGAAGCGCGTCAAAGGCGGTACACATGACCGAACCGATGGAGATCGAGCGGGCGCTGGCCCTGGGGGCCAACCACGTGGTGGGGCGGTACAGCTACGACCTGGCCGAGCAGGTGTGGTGGTGGTCGGACGAGACCTACCGCATCCACGGCTTCGAGCCCGGCGACGTGGTTCCGACCACCGCACTCGTGCTGGCGCACAAGCACCCGCAGGACCGCGCTCGCGTCTCGCAGGTCCTGCAGACCGCGGCACGGACCGGCGAGCCGTTCAGCAGCGTCCACCGCATCATGGACGCCCACGGCGACCAGAAGACGCTGACCGTCGTCGGGCAGGGCCGCATCGACCCCGACACGACGCAGGTGAGCGAGCTGACCGGCTTCTTCGTCGACATCACGGCCGGTATCGAGATCCAGGCGAACGAGGCCGCCTCGGCATCGATCCGCTCCGCCGCGGCCACCCGCGCCCCCATCGAACAGGCCAAGGGCATCATCTCCCTCGCGCTGCACATCGACCCGGAGGAGGCGTTCGAGCGCCTGCGCTCCACCTCCAACCACACCAACGTCGCCGTGCGGGAGCTCGCTCGGAGCATCGTCGCGCTCGCCTCTGCCTCCGGCACCACCCCGGCAGACATCGCCGACGCACTGGCCTGACCCTTGGCGCTCGACCGGCCGCTCCCGCGGACCGGAACATCGCCCTCGCACTGCTGGACGCCCGGGCGTAGCGAGCATCCGGCCGTGCGAGAGCGGCCGGGTCAGGCCGGAGCCGGTCCGAGGGAGCGCAGCAGCCGCCCCATCTCCCCGTACGCCTTGTTCCGGTACGCGACCAGCGCCTTGACCTGCTCCGGCGTGTAGTCCCGCAGCAGCCCCCGGCCGTTCTTGACACCCTTGCGGTCCCCCGCCACGGCGTCCTCGATGAGGGCGGGCGTCGCGAGGCGCTCGCCGAAGTTCTCCTCGAACGTGCGGAACCCGCCCGCGTAGACGTCAAGCCCTGCCTGGTCCGCGATCGCGAACGGGCCGAAGAACCCCAGGCGGAAGCCGAACGTCGTACGCACCACCGTGTCGATGTCCTCCGGGGACGCGATGCCCTCCTCCGCGATCGACATCGCCTCCTTCAGCAGCACGTACTGCAGGCGGTTCAGCACGAACCCCGGCACGTCGGCCACCAGCGCGCCCTGCCGGTCCGCACGGGCCAGCAGCTCACGCACCACCGGCACCGCACCCGGGTCCGTGCGGTCGCTCAGCACGAGCTCGACCCCCGGGATGAAGGGCGCCGGGTTGGAGAAGTGCACGGTGAGGAACCGCTCCGGGTTCGCCACCGCCTCGACCAGCACCCGGGCCGGGATCGTCGAGGTGTTGCTGCCGATGATCGCGTCCGGACGGGCCGCGGCCGAGATCCGGCCCAGCACGTCGTGCTTGACCTCGACCGACTCGAACACCGCCTCCTCGATGAAGTCGGCGTGCGCGACCGCCTCCTCGATCGACGGTGCCGTGCTCAGGTTGGCGCGGATCGTCTCGGCCGCTCCGGGGTCGTACAGGCCCTGCTCCTCGAACTCCCGGGCCTCCACGAGGAGCCTCGCGTACGCGGCCTCGGTCGCCTCGGCCGAGACGTCCGCGATGACGACGGGCAGGCCCGCGAGCGCGAAGGACTGCGCGATGCCCCCACCCATGTACCCGGCCCCGACGACGGCGACCGAACTGATGCTGCTGATCATGATGTCCTCTCCGACAGCCCTACTGAAACGTTTACGAACAGGCGTCAGCCGCAGGACGCCGGGTTCGGCGCCGGGTCGCTCCCCGCGGCCTGGTCCTCGATCTCCCCGATCGCCATGACCTTGGGCGCCGACGGCGAAGCCGGGTCGAACCGGTAGCCGAGCCACTCGCGGGTCAGCCGGCGGGCCAGCTCGATGCCGACGACGCGCTGGCCGAAGCAGAGCACCTGGGCGTCGTTGGACAGCACCGCACGCTCGACCGAGAACGAGTCGTGCGCCGTCACCGCGCGCACGCCCGGCACCTTGTTGGCGGCGATCGCCACCCCGAGCCCGGTGCCGCACACGAGCAGTGCACGGTCCGCCTCCCCGGCCCCGACCAGTCGGGCGGCGGCGGCACCCACGTAGGGGTATGGGGTGTGCTCGTCGCTGCGCACCCCGACGTCGACCACCGAGGCGACGCGCTCGTCCGCCTCCAGGTCCCGCTTCAGGATCTCCTTGTACTCGTACCCGGCGTCGTCGCAGCCGATCACCAGTCGCAGGCCGTCCACCATCAGGATTCCACCTTCGAGGTCGTGGGCACGGGGACGCCGGCCTCGGCGCCCGCCTCGCCCAGCAGGAGGGCGAGGGAGGTCGCCCCCGGGTCCGGGACGCCCAGGCTCTTGTCCCCGAGCACCCGCGCACGGCCTCGGCGGGCCGTGAGGTTCTCGGTCGACGCCGCGCCCGCCCGGGCGGCCACGACCGCGGCACTCCAAGCGCCGGCCGGGGCGGTGCCCGCGTCCACCGCCGCGGCGAACGCCTCGACGGCCGGGTGCAGCGCGTCCACCATCGTCTTGTCGCCGACGCGCGCGCCGCCGACCGCCTGCACCTGGTCCCGGGCCGCGGTGAACCCGGCCAGGAGGTGGTCGACCGTGACGGGCGCGTCCGGCGGGAGCGCGTCAGCCAGCGCGAGCAGACCCACTCCCCACAACGCCCCCGACGTCCCACCGGCCTTGTCCGCCCAGGCGTCGGCCGCTCGGCGCAGCACGGACGGCGCGTCCGCCCCGGCCGCGCGGGCGGCGTCGGCCGCGTCGACCGCTGCGTCGATGCCGCGGCACATGCCCCGGCCGTGGTCGCCGTCCGCCGCCACCGCGTCAAGGTCGCCGAGCATCTGCTCGGCGTCGTGCAGGGCGCCCTGCGCTCGGCGCAGCATGCCCGTGACGGCGCCGGCCGCCGCGATGCCCTCCGGGGTGGTGGCACGCACCAGCTCGGTCTCCGGCTCGGTGGGCAGCGGCGCGGGAACGGACGCGGGCGCGGGGCGCCATGCCCCGTGGTGGAAACCGGGCGTGCTGGCGGGGGCGAGCCACAGGCGCTCGAGCTCGTCGTCGAGCCACGTGACCGTCAGCGAGCAGCCGGCCATGTCCAGGCTGGTCACGTACTCGCCCACGAGCGGTGCGACGATCGTGACGCCGCGCTCCACCAGCAGGTCGTGCACGCTGTCCCACAGGACGAACAGCTCCTCGTACTTGACCTCGCCGAGGCCATTGAGGAGTACCGCGGCCCGGCCGTCCGCGTCGGCGGGGCGTTCGGCGAGCACGCGGTCGACGAGCTCGACGGCGAGCGCGGCCGCCGTCGACCTGGCCTCCTCCCCGACGCCGGGCTCGCCGTGGATACCGAGTCCCCACCCGGCGGTGCCCGGCTCGAGGCTGAACAGGGCATGGTCCTGGCCCGGCAGCGTGCACCCGTCGAAAGCCACTCCGAACGACTGCGTGCGCTCGTTGCCCCGCGCGGCGAGGCGGTTCACCTCGGCCAGGTCGGCCCCCTCCTCGGCGGCGGCTCCCGCGAGCTTGAAGACCACCAGGTCGCCGGCCACGCCCCGGCGCTCGTGGGCGCGCTCGGCGGGGGCGGAGGCGACGTCGTCCGTCACCAGCAGGATCGAGACGTCCGTGCCCTGCGCGCGCAGGCGGCTGGCCGCGGCACCGAAGTTGAGCACGTCGCCCGCGTAGTTGCCGAAGGTGAGGAGCACCCCGGCCCCGCCGTCGGCGGCCCGGCACACGTCCAGCACCTGGCGGGTGGACGGGGACGTGAAGATGTCGCCGCACACGGCGGCGTCGGCGAGGCCGTCGCCGACCAGCCCGGCGAACGCCGGGTAGTGGCCCGATCCCCCGCCGACGACGACGGCCACCTTGCCGGGGCGGGTGCCGTCCGCGCGGGCGATCCCGCCGGGGACCTGGCGGAGCCGGCCGGGGTGGGCCTTGACGAGGCCGCGCAGGGCCTCGGGGACGAAGTCTTGCGGTCTGTTGTGGACGTAGGTCATCTCACCTGCACCTTTGCTCGGGGACGTGGTTGCTGCTGACAGGGCTAGCGTCCGGCGCCGCGGAGCACCTCGCGGATGTACTCCCGGTTGATGGCGGCGACGCCCAGGCTGTCGGAGCCGTAGTGCTCGCACACGAAGACGCCCTCGAACCCCAGCTCCAGGGCCCGGCGGATCACCGCGCGATAGTTCACGACTCCCTGGACCAGCGGCGTCGGATGCGTGGCGTAGGCGCCCGTCGCCGGGTCCTCGTCCCGCGTGTAGTTCTTGATGTGCCAGAAGTTGGTCAGGGGCAGGACCTTCTCGAACATCGTCGGGATGTCCTCGATCGGCCGGTGCAGCCGCACCAGGTTCCCGAGGTCGGGGTTGATGCCGACGTTGTCGCGGTCGACGTCCTGCACGAACCGCACCGCCAGGTCCGGCGTGCCGATGTAGGTGTCCTCGTACATCTCGAGGCTGACCTGCACCCCGAGGTCGCGCGCGTGGTCGGCGAGCTCGCGGATACGGCGCACGGCGAGGTCGTAGGCGTCCTTGTCGTCGAGGTCGTCGTGGTGCCCCTCGGCGAGCCAGAACCACAGGGCGCGCTCCTGGGCGGGCGTCAGGGCCTGCATGAAGCCGAAGTTGACGACCTCCGCCCCGAGCTCCGGGGCACGGTCGATGATCGTGTGGCCGAAGCGCAGGTAGT
Source organism: Promicromonospora kroppenstedtii (assembly GCF_044389675.1). NCBI lineage: Bacteria > Bacillati > Actinomycetota > Actinomycetes > Micrococcales > Promicromonosporaceae > Promicromonospora > Promicromonospora kroppenstedtii. The sequence goes on from NZ_JBIRYI010000002.1 coordinate 48,339, forward strand.
CCTCGCCCCGCGCGGCGTCGATGACGCTGCGGCGGGTGGTGGACACGGACGGGACCGACAGCCCCGTCTCCTTCAGCACGGCGAGCAGCTCGGCGAACCGCGCGTCGCTCAGCTCGCCGATCGACAGCCAGGCGTCGGTGGGGTCGACGTGCGTGAACCCCAGGTCTGCGACCTGCTGCAGCTGGGCCCGCCAGGACTCGGCCGGCGCGTCGACGTTGGGGATCCCGTCCGGCGTCGTCGACCCGAAGGACAGCATGTTGGCCGCGACGGGCCAGTTCTCGGCTGTGCGCATGTGATCTCCATCGATCTGGGATGCCGCGCGGCATCGTGGTTCGGCCGCCGGACGGATCGCCCGGCGGGTGGTGCTCGGTCCGCCGGTCAGGACCGGCGGCGGTTCAGCCCCGCGTGTCCCGGAGCGGCTCGGCCCGTGGCGGGGCGGTCGAGTCCCGGACGACGAACGTGGTGGCGATCTCGATGTGGTGGGAGTCGACCGGCCTGCCCTCGTGCAGCTGCTGCACGGTGAGCAGGGCCCGCCGGCCGATCTCCTCCAGCGGCTGCCGGACGGCGGTCAGCGGAGGGTTGGCCCACGACGCGAGCGGCGTGTCGTCGTAGGCCACGAGGCTGACGTCCTCCGGGACCCGCAGGCCGGCGCGCCGCGCAGCCTCCAGCACCCCCATCGCCTGCGCGTCGCTGCCCGCGAAGATCGCGGTGGGCGGGTCGGACCGCTGGAACCACCGCTCCGCGACCTGGACGGCCTGGTCGTGGTCGAAGCGGATCGGACGGACCAGCTCGGGCTCGATCTCCACGTCCTGCTGCCGGCAGTACGTGAGAAAGCCGTCCAGGCGCGCGACGGCGCTGAGAGACTCCGCCGGCCCGGCCACCACCGCGAGGTGCCGGTGCCCGAGGCGGACCAGGTGCTCCGCCGCACTCCGGCCGCCGAGCCAGTTCGTGGACCCCACGGAGACCACACCCTCCTCGGTGACGTCGAGCGGGTCGATCACCACGAGCGGGACGCGCGCGCGGGCGAGGCTCGCGTACACGTCCGGGCCGAGCCCGGAGGTCAGCACGATCGCACCCACCCGCTCGGCGGCGGCGAGCCGCTGGGCCCAGGCGGCGCTCGACTCCGGCACCCCGTTCGCGGACCTGCGGCGCACCCGCCCGACGACGACCTCCAGGCCCAGCTCCTCGGCCGCGAGCACCACGCCGCGCAGGATCTGCGACGCGTAGGTGGTGTCCAGGGTGTCGACCATGAGCTCGACCGTGTGCGCCGTGGTGGTCCGGGACGGGCCCCGGTACCCGAGCGCGGTGATCGCCGTCTCGACCCGCTCCCGGGTGTCCTCGGCGACGTCCGGCCGCCCGTTCACGACCTTGGACGCCGTGGCGGTGGACACCCCCGCGTGCGCGGCCACGGCCGAGAGGTTGGGACGTGCCGGCCCGGTCTTCTTCGTCAAGGCTGCCTCCTCGTTGCGACCGTTGTATCGCCTGGTCCCGAAAAGTACAAGGCGCCCTGCTCGCGCACCAACCCTCGACGATCGCGATCCACGCCCTCTTTTCGGCGGAACTCCGGGCCTGGATCGCCGCGAGGCGAAGCCGACGGTCCGAAACTTTTCGATCCGCCACCCCGCCCCGCGCCGCCCTATCCGCGCGCCGGGGTGATCGACAGCACCGCCCACGCCGGCAGCTCGAGGTCGACGTCGAGCACGCCGTCCCCGGACACCGTGAGCGACGTGCGGCGCAGGCCGTCGGCGCTCTCCCGCAGCTCGGCTGCCTGGGCCGGGGTGAGGTTGAGCGGCTCCCCCATCCGATGCCAGGCCTCGGCCACGTTCCCGTGGTCCCAGTCGATCTGCTCCACCGCGAACACGGCGCCGGGCGTGAGCCCCGCGACGGTGTGCCGGACCCGCCGGGCGGGACCCCTCTGCGCCAGACCACGGGTGGCCGCGTAGGTGAGCTCGGACCCGACTCCCTGGCGGCCCATGTCGTCCGGATAGTTGAAGAACACGGCGGAGACCTCGTGCGTCGCCGAGTGCTGCGTGATCGCCCCGTAGGGCAGGGCCGCGAGGATCGTGTCGCCGAGCCGGGACAGCATCTCGAACGCGTGGAACGTCGGCTTGTGCAGGCCTTGCTCGTTGACCATGCCGAACCCGCCGTGGAAGGGCCCGATGCCCGCGCCGCCCTCCTCGAACACGTCGGTGAACGTCCAGTACGAGATCGAGTCCGCGAGCGCCGCGCTCCGCAGGTAGGCGCGCGTGATGTAGGTCGCGGCGAACAGGGTGTCGTGGATCGAGTCGCGGCTGGACGGCGAGCTCGACCACTCGGTGATGTGCAGCTCGGCGTCGGGGAACGGGCTGCCGGCGATGAGCTTGCGGAGGGCGACCAGGTCGTCGTGGGTCGCGTCCACGTGGCGGCGGATGTGCCGCATCTGCCCGTTGGCCCCGAACGCGACGTCCGTCGGGTAGAGGTGGGTGGAGAGGAAGTCGATGGGGACGTCGCGCGCGGCGCACCAGTCGACGAGCTCCTGGATCCAGACGGGCCGCCAGTCGAGGGCGTCAACGTCCTCCGCTTCGGCGGTCGCGTGCTCGACGGACCGGTCCTCCCACTCGCCCTGGTAGCGGTCGTCGGGCACGAACACGCTCGTGGACGGACCGCCCACCTTGAGCTCCCGGTCGATCTCCTTGATCGCCAGGGCCGTGGCCTCGTAGAGCTCGAAGTACTGGGTGCGCGTCCCGGTCCAGAAGTGGGGCACGAGGTTGGGCTCGTTCCACACCTCGAAGCGCCACTGCCGCACCTCGTCGAGGCCGTACCGGTCGATCCAGTGGGTGACGGTCGCGGTGACCAGCTCGACCCACCGGGCCATGTCCGTGGGCGGGCTGCAGTGGGCCTTCCACCAGAAGAGCGTCTCGGTCTCGGTGGCCAGCTCGCGCGGCATGAAGCCGAGCTCGACGAACGGGCGAGCGCCCGTCTCGAGAATGAAGTCGAACACCTTGTCGACGTAGCTGAACGTGTGGACGGGGGTGTCGAGCGGCACGGGCGGCCCGAAGCCGCCGCCGTCGTTGGCGCGGTAGACGAACATGTCGTCGTGGAACAGCCCGTGGAAGCGCACGAACCGTGCCCCCAGCCGCGTGACCGCCTCGCGGAAGTGGGCCTGCCAGTCGGCGCGCAGCGCCTCGTTGGCGCGGCCCGCGCCGACGCACTCGTTCCAGATGTGCCGCAGCGGGACGGCGGTGGTCGCCTCGCCGTCGATCGTCAGGCCGGGGGTCGTGTGGGTGTCCAAGGTTCTCCTCTGTCTTCTTCTCTACGTGGGGTGCGGGGCGCGCCGCGGACGGCGTCAGCCCTTGACGGCGCCGAGGCTCAGGCCGGACTGCCAGAACCGCTGCAGCGAGATGAACGCGATGATCAGCGGGATGATCGTGAGCAGCGACGACGTCACGACGAGGTTCTGGAGCAGCTCGCCGTTGCCGGCCGTGGAGGCCAGCTTGTTCCACTGGTTGATGCCGACGGTCAGCGGGTACCAGTCGGGGTCCTTGAGCATGATCAGCGGCAGGAAGTAGTTGTTCCAGATCGACACGAACGAGAACAGCAGCACGGTCACGGTGGCCGGGACGAGCATGGGGAGCGCGATCTGCCAGAAGGTGCGGAACTCCCCCGCGCCGTCGATCTTCGCCGCCTCCAGCAGCCCGGTGGGGACGGCCTCCGCGGCGAACACCCACATGAGGTACAGCCCGAACGGGTTGAGGAACGACGGGATCAGCACCGCCCACGGCGTGTTCGTCAGACCCAACTGGGCGAACAGCAGGAACTGCGGGATGGCCAGGGCGATCCCCGGGACCGAGATGGCACCGAGCACCACGAACAGGAAGACCCGCTTGCCGGTGAACTCCAGCTTGGCGAGCGCGTAACCGCCCAGCGCGGCGAGGAACGTCGAGACGACCGCCCCGACGACCACGTACAGCACCGTGTTGAGCAGCCAGCGCGTGAAGATGCCGCCGTCGTAGGTGAAGACCTCGACGATGTTGTCGAACAGCGCGAACCGCTGGCCGAAGGAGAAGCCGAAGCTCGAGACGAAGTCGGCCTGGGACTTGGTGGAGTTGATCGTGAGCCAGATCAGCGGCACCAGGCAGTAGAGGGTGAACAGCCCCGTCAGGAAGGTCAGCGTGCCGCTCTTGCGGGGGTTGGCGAGGGTGTGCAGGCGCGTGCGGCGCCGGACAACGGCAGTGGTCGTCATGAGAGGTCTCCGGCTGCTACTGGTCGAGGGCATCGCGCATGCCCCGGATCTGGACCGCGTACGCGATGGCGATGGTGAACGCGGCCATGACGAGCGCGAGAGCGGCCGCGTAGCCCTGCTGCGAGCCCGTGAACGCGAGGTTGAACGCGTACAGGTTGGGCGTGTAGTAGGTGGTGATCCCGCTGTTGGCCACCATCGACGGGAGGATCTGCGGCTCGTTGAAGATCTGGAACGTGCCGATGATCGAGAAGATGACGGTGATCACGAGCGAGCCGCGCAGCGCGGGCAGCTTGATCGCCCGGATCACCCGGAACTCCCCCGCGCCGTCGATGGCCGCCGCCTCGTACAGCTCCTGCGGCACGGCCTTGAGCACGCTGTCGAAGATCAGCATGTTGTAGCCGGTGAAGGCCCAGGTGACCATGATCCCGATGGAGATCAGCGTGGTGCTCGGCCGGAACGGGTCGATGTCGGTGCCGAGCCAGCCGTTGATGCTCCCGAAGAGCCCGTACCGGACGCCGAGCATGAAGCCCCACATCAGCGTGGAGACGATGGCGGGCACGGCGTAGGGCAGGAAGATGGCCACCCGCATGAATCGCATGCCGCGCAGCCGCATGGAGTCCATCGCGAGCGCCAGCACCAGGGCCAGCACCAGCATGACGGGTACCTGGATCAGCGTGAACGAGACGACCCGGGTGACGCCGTCCCAGAACTGCGCGTCACCGAACAGCTTGGTGTAGTTGGCCAGGCCCACGAACGAGGGCCCGCCCACCATCCGGTCCTGGAAGAGGCTGAGGTAGGCGGCGTAGGTGATCGGCACGATGAACACCAGGGCGAACAGGATGCCGAAGGGCGCCACGAACGCCCAGCCGATCTGTCGCGTGCGTCGCCGCCGGTAGTGCTGCGGCGTCCCGCGGGGCACGGGCACGGCCACCGCGGGGCGGGTCATGCGCTCCGTCGCGCTCATGACTGGTCCTTTCTCGTCTGTCGGTCAGGTCGCCGGCGGCGTCTCGCGCTCGGACTGTCACGAGACGCCGCCGGGAAGCGGTCAGTCGACCTGGAACCCCTGCTCGTTGCCGTACTCGACCGAGCGCTGCTCCCACGTCTGCAGGACCTCGGCGAGCGAGCCCTTGCCCGAGGTGTAGAAGGGCGTGGCGATGTCGCCGTAGGTGCTGCGCGCCCACTCGAAGAACGGCGGGTACTGCCAGCCGACGGCGGCGATGTTCGACGCCTCCGCCAGCACCTGACCGGTCTTCTGGTCGCCGAAGTAGGGGTTCTCCACGTCCTGGAACTCCGGGCTGTCCAGCACCGACTTGTTCGGCACGAACGCGCCCGCGTCGACGCGGGGCTGCAGGCCCTCGCCGTGCGTGAAGTACTCGAGGAACTTGTAGGCCGCTTCCTTGTTGGCCGCGGCCTCCGGGATCCCGAACGAGGAACCGCCGTTCTCGGCGCCGACCTTCTCGCCCTCGTCCCACTGCGGCATCAGTGCCACCCGGAAGTCGCCGGCGGCGTCCGGCGCCCGCTCGGGCAGGGTCGAGGTGAGCCAGCCGCCCATGTTCTGCGAGGCGAGCGTGCCGTCGTTCAGGGCGCGGTTCCAGTCGTCCGACCAGGCGCTGATCTTCGTATTGACGAGGTCCTCGTCGATCATCTTCTGCCAGAACGCGACTGCCTTCTGGGTCTCCGGGGCGGAGAAGTCGATGTGCACGGTGGTCCCGTCGACCTCGAACGGCCGCCCGCCGGCCTGCCAGATCAGCGAGAGCAGGAAGAAGAGGTCGTTGGTGTCCTGGGTGATGTAGTAGTCGTCGCCCAGGGCCCGGATCTTCTTGGCGTCCTCGTAGTACTCGTCCCAGGTCGCCGGCGCCTCGTCGATCCCCGCCTTGGCGAAGGTCGCCTCGTTCCAGAACATGACGGCCGGCCCGAAGTCCGACGGCAGGGCGTAGACGCCGTCGCCGATCGTGACGTTGTTCCAGGCCGACGGGACGTAGTCGTCGGCCAGCTCCGCCGCACCCAGCGGTCCGAGGTCGGCGAGCTTGCCGGGGACCGCGAAGTACGGGACCGCGAAGTACTCGAACATCACCAGGTCCGGGACACCGGAACCGGCCTGGATCGCATTGTCGAGCGCCTGGTACTCGTCGGTGGACGAGCCGGCGTTCACGACCTCGACCTCGATGCCGGGGTTGGCCTTCTCGAAGCCCGGGACCGCGAGCTCGACCGTGCCGTCCCAGCTCCACACCGTCAGCTTCACCGGCTGGTCGGCGCTGCCGCCGCCGGCGCTCGCCGCGGTCCCGCCCGTACCCGAGCACGCGGTGAGCGCGCCGGCCGTCACGAGCGCGACGCCGACCGCCCATGCCTTGGTAAGAAGCCTCATCACCCTGTCCCTCCTCGTTGAGAGGTTGCGAAATAGTTTCGCAACTTTATCGATCAAGCGGGACTGTAGCCGCGCCCTGTCCAGAGCGTCAACGGGTCCCGAGCGACCAATTACCGCGATTGACGTCGCCCCGGGCGATCAGTAGTCTCCGAAATAGTTTCGACGAAGGGAATCCCATGGCTGGTCGGCCATCGAAGGAGCGGGCGACGCTCGCCGACGTCGCGCGGCACGCGGGCGTCTCCACGAGCACCGCGTCCAAGGCCCTCAACGGGCGCCACGACATCGCGCGGAGCACCCGTGAGCGCGTGCTGGAGGCCGTCGCCGCCCTCGGCTACCGACCGACCACCCAGTGGGAGCCGCCGCCCACCCGCACCATCGCCGCGGTGTTCGACGCGCTGGCCTCGCCCTACGTCGCGAACGTCCTGGACGGCGTCCTGGCCGCGGCCACGAGCGCCGAGACCAACCTCCTGGTGCGTTCCGCACCCGACCGCGCGGTGCGCGCCACCAAGGCTGCCGCCCGGGCGTGGGTGGCCGAGCAGAGGGAGTCGGGCGTGATCGGCATCGTCGGCATCACCCTCGCCCGACCCAACGCGGTGCTCCAGGCCGCGAAGGAGGTCGGCATGCCGTTCGTGATGATCGACCCCGTCGACGTGGAGGCGCCCGGGACGGTCAGCGTCGGGTCGGCCAACTGGGCGGGCGGGCGCACCGCGACGGAGCACCTGCTCGACCTCGGGCACCGCCGCGTCGGATGGATCGGCGGCCCCGCCGCGTCGGCCGCCGCCCGGGAACGCCTCCACGGCTACCGGGCGGCGCTGGACTCCGCGGGCATCGAGCTGGAGCAGGAGCTGGTGCGCAGCGACTCGTTCTCGATCGACACGGGCCTGGTGCACGGCCGCGCGCTGCTCGCGCTGCCCGAACCGCCGACCGCGATCGTGACGGGCGACGACGAGATCGCCGTCGGCGTGCTCGCCGCGGCCCGGGAGCTGGACGTCCCGGTGCCGGGGCGGCTCAGCGTCGTGGGTTTCGACGACACGCCCCAGGCGGGCTGGACGTCGCCGCCGCTCACCTCGGTGCACCAGCCGCTGGCCGGCATGGGGCGGATGGCCGTCGAGACGCTGCTGGCCATGGCGGACGGCGTCCAGCCCGCGTCACGTCACGTCCAGCTCGCCACCAGCCTCACCGTCCGCGACACGACCGCACCGCCGGCCCGCCGCCGGTAGGGCCGGCCGACGCAGCCGGACGCGACCGGCGGGCGAAACCTCGAGGGCGCCGTTGACACGTGGCGCCATGCCCCCTACTTTATCGATAAATATCACCGGGGTGGCCGGCTGCTCGAGGAAGAGAACCAGTGACCGATCGACTAACCAGACGTGTGCGCGAGCGTCGACTCGCGCACGACGATCCGGGCCGACATGACGGCCTCGACCACGTCGCCGGCCGCCGCCCCGCCCGTCTCCCCCGCCTCCACGCGCGCCAGGAGCAGCTCCATGATGCGCTCGGCCATCGAGTCGTTGTCGGGGTCCATGGTGGTCAGGCGTGGGATGAGGTACTCCCCCTCCGCGTCGTTGTCGAAGCCGACCACCTGGACGTCCTGCGGGACGCGCAGCCCGACGTCCGCCAGCGCCCGCAGCGCCCCCATGGCCGCCGCGTCGGTCAGGGCGAAGGCGCCGTCGAACGTGATGCCCTCGCGGTGCAGGCGCATGACCGCCTCGTAGCCGTCCTTCGTGGTGAACGAGGCGGCGTCCACCACGAGGCGCTCGTCGACCGGTACGCCGGCCTTGGCGTGCGCGCTGCGGTAACCGCGGCTGCGCAGGGTCGGCATGCTGTCGACACCGGTGTCCGGACGGCCGCCGATCAGGGCGATGCGCCGCGCGCCGTGCTCCAGCAGGTGCGAGACCGCGAGCTCGGCGCCGCCGACGTTGTCCATCATCACGTGGTCGAACGAGCCGGCCAGCCGCCGCTCGCCGAGCAGGACCACCGGGACCTCGATACCGGCCGCCCGCACGTCCGCGGTGTCGATCTGCACCGGGCTGAACACCACGCCCTCGTAGGGCCGCACCCGCTCGGGCGAGATGGCGTCGAGCTCCCCCTCCCTGCTGGCGCCGGTCCGCTCGATGATGACGTGGTAGCCCCGCGAGTGCGCCAGCGTGTCCAGCCGCGCCGCGAGGTGGGCGTAGTACGGCCCGTCCAGGTGCGGCACCAGGAGGCCGATGGCACCGCTGCGGCCCACGCGCAGCTGCCGAGCGGTGGCGTTCATCCGGTAGCCGAGCCGGGCCACCGCGTCGAGCACACGAGCACGGGTGTCCTCGCTGGCCCCCGGCCGCCCGTTGACGACATTCGAGACGGTCATCGTCGAGACGCCTGCTTCGTGTGCCACATCGCTCATCTTCACCACGCCGACCATCATGACACCCCGCGATCGACGACCTCGTCCGACCGCGCCGGCGTCACCCCGTGGCTCTGATCAAGGAGGATCCGGACCGCCGTGAAGCAGCTCCTGTACTCGAAGAGGCTTGCGCCCTACTTCTTCATCCTTCCGTTCCTCGTGACCCTCGCCGTGTTCTGGGTCGTGCCCCTGAGCCGCTCGTTCGTGATGAGCACCCAGGAGGTGCTCTACGGCCAGGCGACGTTCATCGGGCTCGACAACTACGAACGGCTCTGGCAGGACCGCATCTTCTGGCAGGCCCTGTTCAACAGCCTGCGCTACATGGTCCTCACCCTCGTGCTGCTCATCCCGATCCCGCTGGCGCTCGCGGCGCTGATCAACTCGAACATCGGTAGCGCGCGGATCAAGGGGTTCTTCAAGGCCTCGATGTTCGTCCCCGCGCTGACCTCCGTGGTGGTGGCCGGCATCGTGTTCCGGCTCATCTTCGCCGAGTCCGACACCGCGATCATGAACCAGGTCGCCGAGTTCTTCGGCTTCGGCCCGGTGCGCTGGTTGCGCGGCGACATCACCGGTCTGGTGGCCCTGCTGGCCATCGCCCTGTGGCGGTGGACCGGCGTGAACATGATGTATTTCCTGGCCGGCATGCAGGCGATCCCGACCGAGTACTACGAGGCGGCCTCCATCGACGGGGCGAGCAGGTTCCGTCAGTTCCTGCACATCACCGTCCCGAACCTGCGGCCGACCATCGTCTACGTCGTCACGATCAGCGTCTACGGCGGACTGGCGATGTTCCTCGAGAGCTTCATGCTCTACGCCGGCAACAACTCGCCCAACAACCAGGGCCTCACGGTCGTCGGATACCTCTACCGCAAGGGCATCGAGGAGAACGACCTGGGCTTCGCCTCTGCCGTCGGCGTGGTGCTGCTCGTCATCGTGATGACGATCAACATCTCCTATCTCGTCGCCAGCGGCACCTTCAGGAAGGAGGCCGCGTGATGGCCGCTCTCCAGGAACAGGACCGGGTGACGACCGTTCCTGCCACCGCCGCCCGACGCCGCCGCGGGCCCTCCGCCGCCGCGTGGATCCAGTCGGTGTTCCTCGTCGTGATGGCGCTGATCTCGCTCGTGCCGCTGCTGGCCATCCTCGTGGGCACGTTCCAGGACGGGAACGAGGTCATCCGGCGCGGCATGACCTTCGACGTCGACCTCGGAACGCTGAGCCTGGACAACTACGTGCTGCTGTTCACGGACTCCGGGCCGTACTTCCGCTGGTTCGCCAACACCCTCCTGCTGACGGTCGGGCAGGTCGCCGGGACCCTGCTGGTGAGCGCGTTCGTCGCCTACGGCTTCGCGATGTACGAGTTCCGGACCAAGACGCTGTGGTTCATCATGGTGCTCCTGGTCATGACCGTCCCGTTCGAGATGCTCATGCTCCCCCTGTACGTCCAGGTCAACGACATGGGGCTGGCCGACACATACGTCGTGATCGCGCTCCCCTTCCTCGCCTCGGCGGTGACGATCTTCTTCTTCCGCCAGTACTTCCTGGGCATACCGAAGGAGATCCTCGAGGCCGGACGCATGGACGGCGTGAGCGAGTTCGGCATCTTCTTCCGGCTGGTCCTGCCGATCACCAAGCCGGCCATGGCCGCCATGGCGATCCTCAACGGGATGCTCTGCTGGAACAACTTCCTCTGGCCGCTGCTGGTGCTGCGCAGCCCGGAGAAGTTCACGCTGCCGATCGGCCTGAACACGCTCCTGACGCCCTACGGCAACAACTACGAGCTGCTGATCATCGGGGCCTTCTTCTCGCTGATCCCCGTCCTCATCCTCTTTCTCGCCTTCCAGCGCTTCTTCATCGAAGGAATCACCGCGGGCGCGGTCAAAGGCTGACCGCGCCTCAGAACTCAGATCGAACCTCAGATCGAACGGAGAAAACATGACCAGGCTACGGACGACGGTGTCCATGCTGACCGCCGCACTGGCGGTGACCGCGCTCGCCGCATGCGGCGGGAGCCAGCCCGAGGCACCCGTCAAGAACGCGGACGGCTCCACGACGCTGAACATGTGGACGTTCGCCGACGTGCACGCGACCTACTACGAGGAGATGGCCGAGCGGTGGAACGAGGCCAACCCCGACCAGGAGATCCAGCTCGAGGTGACCGTCTACCCCTACGACGACATGCACAACAAGCTGCAGCTCGCGGTGAACTCCGGTGAGGGCCTGCCGGACGTCGTCGACATCGAGGTGAACAAGTTCGCCAACTTCGTCAAGGGCGAGAACCCGCCCCTGCTCGACCTGACGGAGGCCGCGGCCCCGTACAAGGACGACGTGGTCCAGGCCCGCCTCGACCTGTACAGCAAGGACGGCAAGATCTACGGCTTCCCGACGCACGTCGGCGCGTTCACCACGTTCTACAACACCGAGGCGCTCGAGGGCGCCGGCATCGACTACTCGACCATCAAGACCTGGGACGACTTCCAGGAGGCCGGGGTCAAGTACCACGAGGAGACCGGCAAGGCGTTCGGAGTCGCGAGCACCAGCGTCATGTTCCTCGAGCCCCTCATCACGGCGCAGCTCGGCGGGCAGTACCTCGACGCCGACGGCAACGTGCAGGTGAACAGCCCCGAGGTCGTCGAGGCCCTGTCGATGATGAAGGACATGCAGGACGCCGGGGCCATCTCCACGATCCCCGGCGGCAGCCCCGACTCCGAGGAGGCGTACGGCGCGATCAACGACGGCGACTACGCCGCGATCGTCTACCCGGCGTGGTACACCTCCCGGTTCGTCGACTACATGCCCGACCTCGCCGGCAAAGTGGCCATCGCCCCGGCGCCGGTCACGGACGACGCCGTCGTGCAGACCATCGGTGGTGGCGGCACCGGAGCGGCGGTCCCCGCCGTCTCGCCGAACAAGGACCTCGCCGCCGAGTGGCTGGCGTTCGCGAAGCTGTCCCCCGAGGCGAACGTGGCCGTGTGGGAGGTGCTGGGCTTCGACCCGGTGAACATGGCCGTCTGGGAGGACGAGGAAGTCACCAAGAACCCGGACAACAAGTTCAACAAGTACTTCCAGACCAACCTGTTCGACGTGCTGAACGAGGTCAAGGACGGCATCGGGCACTTCGAGTCGTTCAGCGACCCCAACTGGCCCACCGTCGACGACACGTTCCGCACGGTCACGCTGAACGAGATCTACGAGAACGGCACGCCGGTCCAGGAGGCCCTGGACCAGACGCAGGCCGACCTGCAGAACCAGCTGGGGCAGTAGGTCCCCGCACGTCCGATCGCGCAGGCGGGGCGGCCACCGTGGCCGTCGCCACGGCAGCCGCCCCGCCTGCGCGAAGCATGCCCTCAAGCACCGACCACCGAGGAGTACCACCCATGCTGTCCGCATCCGTCACCATCGACCCGGCGTTCGTCGTCGGACCGGTACGCCCCCGTACGTTCGGCTCGTTCGTCGAGCACCTGGGTCGCAGCGTCTACACGGGGCTGCACGAGCCCGGCCACCCGACGGCGGACGCCGACGGGTTCCGGGGCGACGTCGTCGAGCTCACGCGGGAGCTGGGCGTGACGACGGTGCGCTACCCCGGCGGCAACTTCGTCTCGGGCTACCGCTGGGAGGACGGGATCGGACCGGTCGCGCAGCGTCCGCGCCGCCTGGACCTGGCCTGGCACTCGACCGACCCCAATCTCGTGGGCGTCGACGAGTTCATGCGGTGGTGCGACCGGACCGGCGTCGAGCCGATGATGGCCGTCAACCTCGGGACGCGCGGCGTCCAGGAGGCCCTCGACCTGCTGGAGTACTGCAACGTGCCGGGTGGCACCACCTGGAGCGACCTGCGCCGGGCCAACGGCGCCGAGGACCCGTACCGGATCAAGATGTGGTGCCTGGGCAACGAGATGGACGGCCCGTGGCAGATCGGCCACAAGACCGCGCAGGAGTACGGGCGTCTCGCGGCCGAGACGGCGCGGGCGATGCGGATGGTCGACCCCGACCTCGAGCTCGTCGCCTGCGGCTCGTCGGGATCGCAGATGCCCACCTTCGGCGACTGGGAGCACACGGTGCTCACCGAGGCCTACGAGCACGTCGACCACATCTCGGCGCACGCCTACTACTGGGAGGAGGACGGCGACCTCGCCTCGTTCCTGGCCTCCGCGGTGAACATGGACCACTTCGTGGACTCCGTCGCGGCGACCGCCGACGCCGTCCGCGCCGCGGGCAAGCACACCAAGCACATCCACGTCTCGTTCGACGAGTGGAACGTCTGGTACCAGAAGCGCGCGGAGTCGCGCCCGCCGTCGGGCGACGACTGGCCCGTGGCCCCGGTGCTGCTGGAGGACCGTTACAACGTGGCCGACGCCGTCGTGGTCGGCAACCTGCTCATCTCGCTGCTGCGGCACACCGACCGCGTCCACGCCGCGTCGCTGGCCCAGCTCGTCAACGTCATCGCGCCGATCATGACCGAGCCGGGCGGCCGCTCCTGGCGGCAGACGACGTTCCACCCCTTCGCCCTCACCGCGCGGCACGCGGCCGGCGAGGTGCTGCGCCTCGCGGTGGACGCGCCGGTCCAGGAGACGGCGAAGTTCGGTCCCGTCCCCGTGCTCGACGCGGTGGCCACCCACGACCCGGAGACCGGCGCCGTGGTCGTGCTGGCGGTCAACCGGTCGCTCACCGACGACGTGGCGCTCGACGTCGACCTGCGCGGCTTCCCGGGACTCCGGGTGGCCGAGGCGCTCACGCTGGCCAACCCCGACCACACCTGGTCGGCCACGGCCGACGACGCCACCTCGGTGCTGCCGCGGACGAACACGACGGCCAAGGTCGCCGACGAGCGCGCGCACGTCGACCTGCCGCCGGTCTCGTGGTCGATGATCCGGCTCGAACGGGTCTGACGCGATCAGGCCTGATCAGGAGCGCGCCGACGGCGCGTCCTCCCGCCCGCGCTCACGCGGGCGAGAGGACGCGCCGTCCGCCCCGGGAAGGGCCTAGCGCTGGAGCGTCAACAGCCCCGGCCGGTACGGGAGCAGGCCGTAGTCCACCCCGTCCGAGCTGGGGGAACGACCCTGGTACAGGAGCTGCAGGTTGCAGGGGTCGACCGTCATGGTCTGGTCGGCGGAGGTCCGCAGCAGCTCACCGTGGCTGATGTCGTTGGTCCAGGTGGCACCGCTGTTCGCCTTGCCGGCGAACGGGTTGCTCTCCGTCGCGGCCTGCGGCGTCCACGACCCGGAGAGGCTGCTCGCCGTGAACGAGCGGAAGTACCGTCCGTTGGCGCCGATCGCCTCGACGATCATCAGGTACTTGTTCTGGTCCTTGAGCTTGTAGACCTGCGGAGCCTCGAACAGGTTGTTCGTGGTGTCGCTCATGATGGTCTGGTAGGAGCTGCCGAAGCTGCCCGGGAAGTTACCGATCGGCATGCTGGCCCGGTAGATCTTCCCGTTGTCCCCGGCGAAGAACAGGTACATGTTCGTACCGTCGCCGATGATCGTCTGGTCGATGGGGCCGGTGTTGGAGCCGGAGATCGATCCGGTGAAGAGCGGGCTCGCGGCCGACCAGCCGTTCGGGTTCGTCGGGTCGCTGGAGGTCCGGTACATGAACGGGGACGGACCCCACTGGTAGGTGAGCACCCAGATGTTCCGCGGGGCGAAGTAGAACAGCGACGGGGCCACCGTGGCCGACGACATCGCGTTCTGCGAGGCGCTCCCCATCTGCGAGTAGCTGGAGAAGAGGCTGAAGTTCATCGAGCCCCACGACGTGCCGGTGTCGTGCGTCGTCGCATAGACGAGCTGCTGGCCGTTGTAGGGAGCCACGGTGAAGTCCTTGAGCGAGACCCAGCCGGACCTGGGCGTGGCCAGGACCCCGGTCGAGGTCCAGCGGTAGGTCGACGGCAGGTCGCAGGCCGAGGCCGTGTTGCTCACGAACGAGGCGTCGTCGACGTAGAGACCGTCCGTGCCCGCCGCCGTCTCCACGTAGAAGGTGGCGGACGAGAGCGTCCCGGACCAGGACACCGTCGCGGTGCCGGTCAGCTGCGTCCAGCCCGAGGAGCTCACCGCGCCCTGGGCGAGGTTGATGTAGCTCGTCGTTCCGCCCGCGGTCACGGCCAGCGTGACCCGGCCGGTCGGCGTGCCGCTCTGGGAGCGCACCCACACGCTCGCCGTGTAGCTGGTGTTGTTGGTGAGCACGGACGTCACGGTCTGGGCCGGGCCGTTCCATGCCGCGGTGCGACCGGTCTGCAGCAGCGACCGGGTTCCGCCGTGGACCGGGCTCGTGCTGGACGCCACAGTCCCGGCGCCGAAGGCCGACCAGCCGGTCGTGCCGTTCTCCAGATCCCCGTTCGTGAGCAGGTTGCTGCTCGCCGCGGCCGCTGGTGGGACCTCGGCGGGGCCCGCGACTCCCGGGACCAGCGCCAGGGCCGCGACCAGCCCGAGCACGAGACGTGCGATGGACTTCCTCATCCTTCGCTCCTTTGCCTGTCGGGACGCGGCCGCCGTCGGCCGCGCCTGGGCTTTGCGCGCCACCACCACCGATGGTGCGGTCAGCACCGTGGATCCGGCGGAGCCTGCTGCACGGGCCAGAACATGTGAGCGCTAACACCGTTGTTGCACGCAGGCCCATGAGTGGCGGCAAATTTATCGATACAGTAGCGCGCCACTCCCATCACACACAAGACATATACGGCAAATGCCCCTCAGTGACCTGGCGGGAACAAGGCCTTGTCGCGCCTCGTATTTATCGTTAAAGTTCGGAATGACCGGACCGCACTCGTGCAAGGGAGCACGTGGATGGCTCACGAGTCGGGCGATCCGGGTTGGCTGCAGCACCTGCGCCGGCAGTCCGGCCCTGGTACGAGGCAGCACACCGCCCCGCACTCGCCACCAACGTGACAGAGGTACATCGGTCATGCGCGAGGCACGGCGAGGTGCCGGTCCTCGTGTCGAAGGTCAACAAGTCCGAACGAGAGGAAAGTCGATGGCGATGGAATCTCAGGCAAGGTCCGCCCACCCGATCCGACGAGGACGACGAGCGGTCGCGACCGCGGCCGCGACCGCGGTGGTGACGGCGGCGGTGCTCGCCGCGCCGCACGCCGCCGCGCAGGCGGTGAGCGCCGACCCGTGGGTGAGCGAGGTGGCGGACAACCCGATCTCCGACGTCTACCGCTTCACGGTGCCCCGGGCCGCGGTGACCGAGGCGACCGGCATCGGGAGCGGCCCTGTCGCGGTGCAGGGGAACTTCGGCCCGGGCAAGGCGTGGACCGACCTCAACATGGGAACCAGCGGATCGGACCTGACCGCCACGCTCGGCCCCCTCGAGCCGGGCCTGTACTACTACCAGTACGCCGCCCGCCCCGCGGCGGACCAGGACGCGGTCGCCTTCCGCAACCCCGCCGTACCCCAGGAGGTGACGTCGAAGCCCACCTACAGCACCATGTTCGTCCCCGGCCCGGGCGCCGAGTGGCTCGACGACGTGGCCGACGGCGGCGAGCTCAAGACGATCGAGTACGGCAAGGGACCGAAGCACACGAAGGAAGCTCTCGTGTGGACGCCCCCGGGCTACGACGCGGACCGTGCGGAGGAGTACCCGGTGCTGTACCTGCTGCAGGACGAGGGGCAGAGCTACCGCGAGTGGGTGGAGCTGGGCCGGCTGGGCCAGATCATGGACAACCTCACGCTCGACGGCGACGCCGAGCCGATGGTGGTCGTGATGGGCGACGCCGGCACGCCAGGCCCCGCCGGCGTGACGAAGGAGCTGCTGCCCGCCGTCGAGCGCGCGTTCAACGTCTCCGACAAGGGGTCGGACCGCGCGATCGCCGGGATCGGCCGTGGTGGAGAGGCGGCCCTGGGCGCCGTGGTGGACAAGCCGCGAGAGTTCGCGGGCGTCGGCTCGTTCTCGGCCGGTTACGACAAGCCGATCTCGCGCGGCAAGGCCAAGCAGATCAACGACTCGACCGACGTCGTCCGCGTTTACGCGGGCAACGTCACCGACCCCGCGTACGACGACACGGTCGCCCTGGCCGACAGGCTGACGAAGGCGGGCGTGCAGTTCCAGTCCGACGGCTCGAACCCCGAGACCGGCGGCACGTGGGACACGTGGCAGAAGAACCTGCACGACTTCGCCGGGCGCATCTTCCAGGACGTCGACGACGAGGGCCCGAGCGAGGGCCACCTGCCGTTCGTCAAGCACGAGCTCCCGCCCGCGGGCACGACCCCGACACCATGGATCGACGAGAACGGCGTCGTCACCTTCGAGCTCGGCACCGAGTTCGCCGACGCGAACAACATCACCGTCTGGGGCAACTTCGGCCCGGCCGGAAGCTGGCCGCGCACCCACATGGTCCAGCAGGCCGACGGTTCGTGGCGGCTCTCGCTGGCCGTCGAGGGCGGCTCGTACTACTACAAGTTCGTGGTCGACGGCGTCGACCACAAGGACGCCGGCAACCCCACGAAGGTGCTCTCGGAGCCGACGTGGAGCACCTTCACCGCCGACGGCGACACGGTGCGCGCTCAGTACACCGCCGAGGTGCCGCCCGAGGCGCGCGGGGAGGTCAGCGTCATGAGCTACCCCAGCACCGCGGGCGGCGGTACCCAGCGCTCGGCGTACGTGTGGACTCCCCCGGACTACGACGCGGACCGCGCCGAGGAGTACCCGGTCTTCTACCTGCAGCACGGTGGCGGGCAGACGTGGACCGACTGGGTCGAGGTGGGACACGTCCAGCGCATCCTCGACAACCACTACCTGCGGGGCACCATGGAGCCGATGGTGGTCGTGATGGCCAACGGGAACGGCGTGGACTTCCCCACGGAGATCACGACGCGCATCGTGCCGGCCGCCGAGGAGCAGTTCAACATCAGCACCGAGGGTGACCACCGCGCTCTGGCGGGGCTCTCGATGGGCTCGGGCCACACGCTCAGCACCCTGTGGGCGCACCCGGGCGAGTTCGGCTACATCGGCGCCATGTCGGCGTTCGGTGCGCCGCCGGCCACCGCGGACGTCGAGGCCATCAACGAGGGCACGAAGCTGCTGCGCGTCTACTCCGGTGACCAGCAGGACTTCACCTACGGCGCGACGCTGCAGCTGATCGCCGCCATGGAGAGCCGCGGGGTGAACCACGAGTTCGCGCCCATCGTCCCGGGCCCGCACAGCTGGGACGTCTGGCAGAAGTCGCTGATCGACTTCCTCCCCCGGTTGTTCACGGAGGACACGGGCGCCTGACGCCGACGGGCGACGGTGCGGTCGGCGGCTCCACCCCGCCGGCCGCACCGCGTCGTCGGAGTGCCGTGGACCCGGCCACGACGAACGCCCCTTCGGACGCTTCACCCGATCTAGGTGACCCACGGCAGCAACCCGCTGCGAAGGATCAGCCGTGGCCGGCCACGACCTCGGCCGGCTCAGCTCGGCGGTCGAGCTCGTCCCCGGCCGTCGTGGTCACCGACAGATGGGGTGGAGAACATGGTGGAACAGTTCAACGGCCGTATCGAGCTGGACGTCCGGGACTCCGTCCCGGACTGGGCCCCCTACGAGCTGAAGAAGGCGCCGGAAGGATCGCCGAACGTCCTGGTGATCCTCTACGACGACACCGGCATGGCCGCGTGGTCCACCTACGGGGGCCGCGTCTCGATGCCCACCCTGGACCGCCTGGCAGCGGGCGGGCTGACCTACTCGCAGTGGCACACGACGGCCCTGTGCTCCCCCACCCGTTCGGTCTTCCTCACCGGCCGCAACCACCACGTCAACCGGTGCGCCGCCATCATGGAGGCCACCAACGGGTTCCCCGGCGCGGCAGGCAGGCTGCCCGCCGAGTGCGCGACAGTGGGCCAGGTGCTCCAGGACAACGGCTGGTCCACCTTCTGGCTGGGCAAGGACCACAACGTGCCCGAGGAGGACATCGCGAGCGGCGGCAGCCGCTCGGAGTGGCCGCTGCAGAAGGGCTTCGACCGGTTCTACGGGTTCCTGGGCGGCGAGACCAACCAGTGGTACCCCGACCTGGTGGAGGACAACCGGTTCATCGAGCCGCCCTACACCCCCGAGGAGGGCTACCACCTCTCCAAGGACCTGGCCGACCAGGCGATCCGCATGCTCCGCGACCAGAACTCGTCCAACCCGTCCAAGCCGTGGTTCATGTGGTACTGCCCCGGTGCCAACCACGCGCCGCACCACGCTCCCCAGGAGTACATCGACAAGTACCAGGGGATGTTCGACGACGGCTACGAGGCCTACCGCGAGTGGGTGCTGGCCCGGATGATCGAGCGTGGCATCGTGCCCGAGGGCACCGACCTCACGCCGTTGGACCCCCTGCCGGAGGACGCCGCCAACCCCGCGGACCACGTCCGGCCCTGGGCCGAGCTGAGCGACGACGAGAAGCGCCTGTTCAGCAGGATGGCCGAGGTGTTCGCCGGCTTCTCCGAGTACACGGACGTGCAGATCGGCCGCGTCGTCGACTACCTGGAGCAGACCGGGCAGCTCGAGAACACGCTCATCTTCTACTGCGCCGACAACGGGGCGTCCGGCGAGGGCAGCCCCAACGGCTCGGTCAACGAGAACAAGTTCTTCAACGGCTACCCCGACGACCTCGCGGAGAACCTCGGGTACCTGGACACCCTGGGCAGCCCCGAGACCTACAACCACTACCCCACCGGCTGGGCGGCCGCGTTCTCCACGCCGTTCCAGATGTTCAAGCGGTACGCCCAGTACTCGGGCGGCACGTGCGACCCGATGGTCGTCCACTGGCCGGCCGGGATCAAGGCCCAGGGGGCGGTGCGCCACCAGTACCACCACGCGACCGACATCGTGGCGACCATCCTGGACGTGACCGGCGTCGAGATGCCCGACACCTACCGCGGCGTGCCCCAGCACCCGCTGAACGGGGTGTCGATGCGCTACAGCTTCGACGACGGCGACGCGCCGACCACCAAGGACACCCAGTACTACGCGATGCTCGGCACCCGCGCCATCTGGAAGGACGGCTGGAAGGCCGCGGCCGTCCACGCCCCGATCAGCGGGCACGGACGGTTCGACCAGGACGCCTGGGAGCTCTACCACGTGGACGAGGACCGTGCCGAGGCGCACGACCTGGCCGCCGAGCATCCCGAGAAGCTACGCGAGCTGATCGCCGCGTGGTTCGAGGAGGCCGAGCGCAACAACGTGCTGCCGCTGGACGACCGGTCCGCCGTCGAGCAGCTCACGGTCGACCGCCCGCAGGCCGAGCCGCCCCGCAGCCGGTACGTCTACTACCCGGAAGCGGCCCCGGTCCCCGAGGGGGTGGCGGTCAACATCCGCGGGCGCTCGTACAAGATCGTGGCCGACGTCGACCTCACACCGGACGCCGAGGGAATCCTCTTCGCGCACGGATCGCGGTTCGGCGGCCACGCGCTCTTCGTCAAGGACCACCGCCTGCACTACGTCTACAACTTCCTCGGCATCCGGCCCGAGCAGGTCTTCACCTCGCCCGTGCTCGAGCCAGGAAAGGCCGTGCTGGGCGTGGAGTTCCTCCGCGAGTCACCGGGTGAGCACGGCGAGTCGGTGGGCCGGGCCCGGCTCTTCGTGGGCGAGGACGTCGTCGCCGAGGGACCGATGCGTGCGCAGGTCGGCAAGTTCACGCTGTGCGGCGACGGGCTCTGCGTCGGCTACGACAGCGCGGACCCGGTCAGCCGCCTGTACCAGGGGCCGTTCCGGTTCACCGGGGGCACGATCCTCGGCGTCGGGGTCGACGTCAGCGAGGAGCAGTACCTCGACCTCGAGCGGGAGGCTGCCGCGGCCCTGGCCCGCGAATGACGGGGTCACCTGATCCGGGCGCGGTGGCGGCTCTCACCCGAAGCAGGTGAGCGCCCCGCCCGCCCTCACGACTTGGCTGACGGCTGTGGACGCGACCTCGGCACGACGCACCTGGCTTGCCCCATCGCTGCGCGGGTACCGGAGGGCATGGTTGCGGGCCGACGTGCTGGCCGGGCTCGCCGCCGGGGTCGTCGTGGTCCCCCAGGCCATGGCCTACGCGACCATCGCTGGCCTGCCCGTCTCCGTCGGCCTCTACACCTGCGTCGTCCCCGTGCTGCTCTACGCGCTCCTGGGCGGCTCACGCACCCTGAGCGTGTCCACGACGTCGACCATCGCCGTCCTGACCGCGTCGGCGCTCGCGGGCCGGGCGTCCGACGACCTGCTCGGAGCCACCTTCACGCTCACGGCCCTGGTCGGCGTCTGCCTGATCGTGATGCGGCTCCTGCGCCTCGGCTCGCTCGTGGAGCAGATCAGCCCGGCGACGCTGACCGGCGTGAAGACCGGCGTCGGGCTCACGGTGGCGGTCACCCAGCTGCCGACCCTCCTCGGCCACACCGTGCCGGACCGGGACACCGGGTTCTTCGGCAAGCTCTCCGACGTCGTCGGCGCACTGCCCACGACGCACGCGCTCACGGCGGTCTTCTCGGCGGTGGCGGTGGGCACGCTGCTGGTGCTGCGCCGCACGGCACCCCGGGTGCCGGCCGCGCTGGTCGTGGTGGCGGCATCGATCCTGCTGGTCACCCTGACCGACGTCGAGGAACGAGGACTCACGCTCATCGAGCCCGTACCGGCCGGCCTGCCCGCCATCAGCCCGCCCCTGTGGAACGAGATCCCGGGCCTGGTCCCCGCCGCGCTCGCGATCGCCGTCATGGCCTTCCTCGAGACGGTCCTGGTCGCGCGCGCCCAGCGGCAGCGGTCCGAGCCTGCCGTCGACAGCGACCAGGAGCTGCTCGCGGTGGGCTTCGCGGCACTGGGCGGCGGCCTCACCCAGTGCCTCCCGCCAGCGGGAGGCTTCTCCCAGAGCGCCGTCAACCTCGGCGCGGGCGCCCGCACCCAGATGGCCGGCCTCACCACGGCGGTGCTGGCCGTGCTCGTCGCGCTCTTCCTGGCACCAGTGCTCAGCGAGCTGCCGGCCGCCGCGCTCGGGGCCCTGGTCCTCGTCGCGGTGGTCTCGCTGGTCTCCCCACCCGAGTACGCGAGGCTGTTCCGCGTCGACCGGACCGAGTTCTGGGTGGCGGTCGTCACGACGGCGATCGGGCTCACCGCCGGGCTCCTGCCGGCCGTCGGCGCCGGTGTGGTGCTCACGCTGTTCCTGGTGCTGCGGGCCGTCAGCGGCAGCGCCGCCCGCCCCCTGTACCCCGGACCACATGGCGGCTGGACCACCAACGCGCGGCAGGACGGCGCGCCGCCACCACCGGCCGGGCTGGTGCTGCTGCACCTCGACATCACCATCTACACCGGCAACGCCCAGCCCACGCAGGACGCCGTGCTCGCCGCCGTCCTCGCCGCCGAACCCGCCCCGCGGGCGGTGGTCCTGGAGGGCGCGGCGGTCCGGCGCGTGACGATCCCGCTCCTCGACGCCCTCGAGAGCCTCGACGCCGACCTCGCCCGCGAGGGGGTCACGCTCCTGCTCGCCGCCTTCCCGGCGGAGGTGAACCAGCACGCCCTCGCGGCCCCCTGGTGGGCCGGTGCCGACCGCGAGGGCCGGGTCTTCCGCACCGTCGACGCTGCGGTGGCCGCCGCGGGGAACACCGAGGGAGCGTCCGTGCCATGACAGCCCCGGTGCCCGCACCCGACGCCGCACGACGAGGCACCCCGGCCTCTCCCCGCCCGCCCCGGTGGCTCCCCCGAGCGCTGCTGATGACGGTCGTGGCCGTCTACGCCGGGATCTTCGGCTGGTACGCCATGGGGTCGCTGCGGGGCCTGGCGGTGAACGTACTGATCGCGTTCTTCCTCGCGCTGGCCCTCGAACCGCCCGTGGTCTGGTGCGTCCGGCACGGCTGGCGTCGTGGCCTGGCCGCCGCCGCGGCGCTGCTGGGCTCCATCCTGGCGGTCGGGGTGGTCCTGGCGCTGTTCGGCAACCTCTTCGTCCAGCAGCTCGTCCAGCTCCTGAGCACCGTGCCGGACATCTACGCGAGCTTCCAGGACCTCGTCACGCAACGCCTCGGCGTCGCCCTCCCCGACTCCGACGACCTGCTGCGCGAGGTCCTGACCGAGTTCGGCGACGACGTGGCGTCCGGCGCGCTCCTGGTCGGCACCACGGTGCTCGGCGGCGTCTTCGCCGCCCTGACCGTCCTCCTGGTGACCTACTACCTGCTGGCGGCCGGACCGCGCCTCCGGGCCGCCGTGTGCCGTTGGCTCACTCCGGCCCGGCAACAGGAGGTGCTGACGCTCTGGGAGGTCACCCAGGTCAAGGTCTCGGACTACATCAGCTCGCGCATCGTGCTCGCGGCGCTGTCGAGCTCCTTCACGCTCGTGTTCCTGCTGATCATGCGCACCCCGTACGCCCTGCCGCTCGCCGTCTTCGTGGGCGTGGTGTCGCAGTTCGTCCCGACGATCGGCACCTATCTGGGCGGTGCCCTGCCGGTCGCGGTCGCGCTGACGTCGCAGGGGCTGCCCCAGGCGCTCGCCGTGCTCGCCTTCATCATCGGCTACCAGCAGCTGGAGAACCTGTACTTCTCGCCCAAGGTCTCCGCGCGGGCGCTGGAGATGAACCCCGCCGTGAGCTTCCTCGCGGTGCTCGGGTTCGGCGCCGTCTTCGGCGCGCTCGGCGCGTTCCTCGCGCTGCCGATCGCCGCCACGATCCAGGCGACGGCCAACACCTACCTGCGCCGCCACGACCTGATCGAGTCGCACATGCTGCGGGACCCCGGCAGGTGGCGCGAGGTCGACGGCGGCACCGGCGGGCGTCGTCGTGGGGCGAGGACGGAGCCCTAGACGACCGGGAGGCAGCGTGCCGCGGCTGCTCTCACCCCTGGCGCAGGATGCCCCGCCGGCGGGCCGCCGAGACCGCGGCCGTCCGCGAGCTGACGTCAAGCTTCGAGTAGATGTGGGCCAGGTGGGACTTCACCGTGGTCTCGCTCACAAAGAGGTCGGAGGCGACCTCCGTGTTGGACCGGCCGGCGGCCACCAGCTCCAGCACCTGGATCTCGCGCGAGCTGAGGCTCACCTGCGGAGCGCGCATGCGGTCGAGCAGACGCGTCGCGATGACGGGGGCCAGTGCGCTCTCTCCGGCTGCGGCCGCGCGGACGGCGGCGGTCAGCTCGTGGGGCGGCGCGTCCTTGAGCAGGTACCCGCTGGCGCCCGCCTCGACGGCGGCGAGGATGTCGGCGTCGGAGTCGTAGTTGGTCAGCACCAGGACGTAGGGCGCCGCATCGAGCGCCCGGATGCGGCGGGTGGCGTCGGCGCCCGTGGTGGCGTGGGCGCGGAACTGGAGGTCCATCAGGACCACGTCCGGGTTCCTCCGTTCCGCGGCGGCCACGGCTTCGTCGGGGCCGGCGACGTCGGCGACCACCTCGATGTCCGGCTCGGAGCCGAACAGGGCGAGCAGCCCCGCCCGGACGACGGGGTGGTCGTCCGCGACGACGAGCCTGATCATGTGGTGTCCTTCCGGGAGAGCTCGACGACCAGCGTCGTCCCCGCGCCGGGTGCGGAGTCGATGGTCAGGACCCCACCGAGCTGCTGCACGCGCTCCCGGGTCGCCCGCAGGCCGAACGAGTCCGACTCGGCGCGTATCCGGGGCGGCGGCTCTCGGGGGTCGAAGCCCTGGCCGTCGTCCGAGACCACGAACCGCAGCAGGTCCTCGTCGACGGTCAGGGCGATGGTCGCCGTGGTGGCGTGCGCGTGCTGGATCACGTTGGCGACGGCGCCCTGCGCGATGCGCAGCAGGGCGGCCTGCAGGGGCATGGGCAGGTCGACGGTGTCCGCGACGCGGACGTCCACCCGCAGTCCACGGGTGGCCCACTGGGAGTCCGCGAGCCGGCGCAGCACGCCGCCCAGGCCGTGGTCGTCGAGGTCGGGCGGGGTGAGCTCGCGGACGAACTGGCGGGCATCCGCGAGGTTCGTGGCGGCGGTCTCACGGGCGAGCCGGATGTGCTCGACGCCGGGTCGTCCGGGGTCGGCCCGTTCGGCCGCGTACAGCAGCAGCTGGATGCTGGAGAGGCCCTGGGCGAGCGTGTCGTGGATCTCGCGCGCCAGCCGCGCGCGTTCGGCCAGGACCCCGGACTCGTGCTCGGTGGCGGCGAGCTGGTCACGCGCCGCGACGAGCTCGCGCATCAGTGCCTCACGCTGCGTCGCCTCCCGAGCCAGCGCCTGGTAGCCGAGGCCGATGAGCAGCGCGACCCCGGCGCCGACCAGGGGCCCCACGACACCTCCCACGCTCCAGCCACCGTGGAGGCCGAGCGCGCAGATCGCCACGCCGGTCGCCACCACGATCGCCGTCGACCCCCACCGTCGGCCCAGCAGGTGGAGGTAGAGGAAGAACAGGGGGAACACGAGGTAGGCGGCCTCGGGGACGAGCCACAGGAGTACCAGCCACTCGAGGCTCAGCGCGCCCAGCCACAGCAGCCCGGGCGCACGGCCGTGCCGGCGTCCCCGTTCGGCGACCACGCCGCCGACCGCGTAGGTCGCCAGGAGCACGACCGACGTCACGACGACCACGGCGGGCGCGGTCGTCGGCGCGAGCACCGCACGAGCGATCACCACGAGGGTGAGCGCGACGAACAGGACATGGAGGCCGGTGCGCAGGCCCACGAAGACGGGCGTGAGCGCGATGTGGGCCATGCCGTTCACCTTACGCACGGGCGCGCGGACTGCATCGTCCGAAAGGACGACTCGCACGACCATCGTTCGGGCGCGCGACGCCGTCCGGGCAGCCGATGACCCGCCGGCCGTCGCACAGGACAGTGGACGGGTCACCGCCGAGGTGACAGGAAAGGAAGTCACATGTTCGTCGCGCTGCGCGACCTGCGCTTCGCTCGCGGCCGGTTCGTCCTGATCGGCTCCGTCGTCGCGCTCATCACCGTTCTCGTCGGTTTCCTCAGCGGTCTCACCGGTGGGCTGGCCGTCCAGAATGTCTCCGCCGTCCTCTCGCTCCCGGGCGACCGGGTCGTGTTCTCCGCACCCGAGCCCGGCAGCTCCGGAATCAGCTTCGCCGACTCGGCCGTCACCGAGCAGGACGCCGCCGCCTGGGCCGGCGCGGACGGCGTCACGGCGGTCGAACCGGTCGGCATCAGCCAGACCCGCGCCGAGTCGGCCGGCACCCGCGCCGCGGTCGCCGTGTTCGGGGTGCGCCCGGGCTTCGACGCCGGGGCCCCGTCCGGCGACGGCCTGCTCGGTCTGTCCACGCCCGCCGCGCGGGAGCTCGGTGTAGCCACCGGCGACGAGGTCACGATCGCCGGCACCGCCTACACGGTCGAGAAGGTCGGTGGTGACGGCTGGTACAGCCACACGCCGGTCGTGGAGATGACACTGCGCGACTGGCAGGTCTACTCCGCGGCCACCGGGGCGCCCGACGCCTGGGCCACGGTCCTGTCCGTCACCGGTGCCGCGGACCAGGGCGCCGACCCGGCCGCCGGCTCGACCGTGTCGACGACCCCGCTCGGTTCGCTGACCGCGCTTTCCGCCTTCCGGTCCGAGATCGGGTCGCTCCTGCTCATGGTCGTCCTGCTGTTCGGCATCTCCGGGCTGGTGGTCGGCGCGTTCTTCACCGTCTGGACGATGCAGCGCAAGGGCGACGTCGCGGTGCTCAAGGCGCTCGGTGCCAGCACCCGGTCGCTCGTCCGGGACGCACTGGGGCAGGCCCTGGTCGTGCTGCTGGTGGGGATCGGTTCGGGCCTCGCCGTCGTGACCTCCCTCGGCGCGCTGGCCGGCACCTCGCTGCCGTTCCTGCTGAGCCCGGTCACCACTCTCCTGCCGGGCGCGCTCATGACGACGCTCGGCCTCGCCGGGGCGGCGTTCGCCCTGCGCTCGGTCACCTCCGCCGACCCCCTCACCGCCCTCGGGAGCAACCGATGATCCGGCTCGAAAGCATCACCCTGACCTTTCCTGACGGCCTGGATCGCATCACCGCGGTGGACCACGTGAGCCTCACCGCCCGCCCGGGCACCGTCGTGGGCATCACCGGCCCGAGCGGCTCGGGCAAGTCCAGCCTCCTCGCCGTGGCGGCGACCCTCGTCCGCCCCGACTCGGGCCGGGTGCTCGTGGACGACGTCGACGCGACCGCGCTGCGTCCCGACGAGGCCACCGCGCTGCGCCGCGACAAGATCGGCATCGTCTTCCAGCAGCCCAACCTCATCCCCTCCCTCACGGCCCGGGAACAGCTGTGCGTGATGAACGAGCTCGGTGGCCGGCACGCCGGCCGCCGGCGCCACGCAGCGGGAGAACGGGCCGACGCGCTGCTGGACGCCGTCGGTCTCTCCGGTGACCGGGACAAGCGCCCCCACCAGCTCTCGGGTGGTCAGCGGCAGCGGGTGAACATCGCCCGCGCCCTGATGAACGAGCCGAGTGCGCTGCTGGTCGACGAGCCCACCAGCGCACTGGACCAGGAGCGCGGCGCGAGCATCATCGAGCTGATCCTGCGGCTCACCGACGAGCTGGCGACGTCGACCCTGCTGGTCACCCACGACGTCGCGCACCTGCCCCGGATGCACGACGTGGTCCGCGTGCTCGACGGCCGGCTCGTCGAGAGGGCTCCGACGGCTTGATCCCGTACGGTCCCGTCCCGTTCGGTCAGGACCCGATGATCGCGGTGACCCGGATCTCGACGCGCATCCCCGGCGCTCCGAGGGCCGGCACACCGGTCTCGGTCCAGATCGGCGCGCGGTCACCCGTGCGAGCCCGGAGCTGCTCGACCATGACCCGGTTGTGGGTCTCGCCGATGAAGCCGGGCGTCTCGGGCACGTGGTAGGAGTTGACGTGCACGACGTCACGCCACGTGGCACCCGCGGTCAGGAGGGTCCGTTCGACGTTGTCGAACGCCCGGACGATCTCGTCCTCCAGGTCGGCCGGGAAGTCGAAGTCGTCGTCCCAGCCGCCCTGGCCGGAGGTCTCGACGCGGTCCCCGATGCGGACGGCCTGGCTGTATCCCATCCGCGCCAGCTGCCGGTCGCCGTATCCCGGCGTCGCGAAGAACCGCGGCCCGGCATCGGCCGGCTCGGCAGGCCGGTCGCCGACGACAGCGGTCGCCTCGATCTCGACCAGGTGCTCTGGGACGTCCAGGGCCGCGACGCCGATCAGCGTGGCGGGCGGCGTCGCGGTGGAACCGAGGCGGTTCGCGGCACGGGACAGTCCGTCCAGGAGCGCGGGCATCTTGTCCGGCGTCCAGTCCACGACATAGAACGTGAGCCGGGCCAGGTCGTCGACACCCGCTCCGGCATGCCGAAGCGCCGTGGCGACGTTCGCGTAGCTCTGCTCGACCTGGGCAGCCAGGTCGCCGACGCCGACGGTCACACCGTCGGCGTCCCACGAGACCTGGCCGGCGACGAAGACCTGCCGGGTGCCCGTGGCCACGGCGACCTGGTGGTAGACGTCGACCCGGGGCAGGTCCTGCGGGTTGGTGAGTGTGACAGCCATGGTGGGGATCCCTCGCGCATCGTGGTGAGTTCAGGCCGCCTCCCTGGGCGGCCTGGGTCACTTCTAGTGACTCAGGAACCATAAGAGAGTTAACCTCGGTGCGGAAGAACGCACTTCTCAGTGACGGAGGCACCAGATGGTGACCGCTCAGGCCGGCAGCCCGGCCGCCCAGGACGACATCATGCGCGCCGGGACGCTGGCGCGAGAGATCTTCTCGGACGTCGCCAACAAGTGGGCACTGCTGATCATCGAGACGCTGGGTGACGAGACCCGGCGGTTCAGCGAGCTGCGCGACGCGCTCGAGGGCATCAGCCACAAGATGCTCACGCAGAACCTGCGCATGATGGAGCGCAACGGCCTCGTCGAGCGGACGGTGCACCCCGTGGTGCCCCCTCGGGTCGAGTACCGGCTCACCGGTCCCGGCCATGGGCTGCGGGCGACGGTCGACCTGATGTGCGAGTGGACGCGGCAGAACATGGACCACATCGAGGCCGCGCGCGACGAGTTCGACGAAACGTCACCGCGCCGGGGCTGAGTGCGTGACGTGTCGCCGCTCATCGCGCCTCCTCCGGGGCGTGAGACGTACGACGTGCCCGGGTACGTCGAAGCCGCCGTCGACCGGCTGGCCGGTTTCTACACCGAGCACCTGTAGAAGACGGCCCTACCCGACGGTCAGGACGGTCTTCCCGTACGTCCGCCCCACGCCGGCCGCGAAGGCGTCCGGCAGCTCGCGCCACGGGCGCACGGCTGAGACCACGGGGTCGAGGCGCCCCTCGTGGATCTCGCGGGCGAGCCAGGTCATGTCGGGGCCGAGGTCCACCTCGGCCCCGAGGAAGAAGGTCGTCAGGGAGCGGTCGTGCCGGGCGGCGTCGCCGAACAGGTCGCCGTACGCGAAGCGCTCCCCCTCGCCCGCGGCGTGCCCCAGCGCGACGAGAGTGCCGCCCGGTGCGAGCCGGGCGAACGCCCGCACCAGATGGGAGCCGCCCAGCAGGTCGAGCACACCGGACACGTCGCCGCCCAGGTCGGACGGCGAGGTGACCACCTCGTGCGCGCCGAGCTCGATCAGCCGCTCCCGCGCGGCAGGGTTCCTGGTGGTGGCGACGACCTCCGCCCCGCTGCGCGCGGCGAGCTGCACCGCGAACAGGCCGACGGCGCTCGTACCGCCCAGCACCAGCACGCGGCGGCCGAGGACCGGGCCGAGGCGCCGCAGCCCGCGCAGTGCGCTGGTCGCGGCGACCGGCACGACACTCGCGACGTCCAGGTCCGCGCCGGCCGGGACGATCCCCACGGACTCCGCGGTCACCAGCCGGCGCTGCGCCCAGGCGCCGTCGGCCCCGAGCGACACCACCGCCTGACCCAGCCGTGGCCCCGTGCCGTCGAGCGCCTCGGCCACGACGACGCCGGAGGCATCCCAGCCCGGGACCGCGCCGCCGGGCGTACCGGGGAGGGACTCGAGGTCGCCGTGGTTCGGCGCGAAGGCGCGCACCTCGATGACCGCGTCATGCGGCCCGGGCTCCGGATCGGGCACCTCGCGCAGGCTGAGGTGGCTGGGTGAGGCGTGATCGACCGTCCAAGCGAGCATGGCGCTACTGTATGCCAACTGCCACTGAGTGCCATTTCGCTATGATGGCCGCATGACGACATCGACCGGCGCCGGCACGCTCCGCACCAGGCGGATCGCCCGCAGCCGGCAGCGTCTGGTGGAGGTCGCGCTGCCGGCCTTCGCCGAGCGCGGGTACGACGCGGTGACCGTCGACTGGCTGTGCGACCAGGCCGAGGTGTCCAAGCGCAGCTTCTTCCGCTACTTCGCGGGCAAGGAAGACCTCGCTCTGACCCCGCTGAACGACGTCTGGCGGACCCTGATCGCCGAGCTCGACGAGGTGCTCGCCCGGCGCGGTCCGCTGCTGGAGGTCGTCGGCGACGCCCTCGTGGAGGTCGTCGAGCGGATGCCGCCCGGCTGGGAGCGTCCCGCGGTGCTGAGCGCGCGCCTGAGCGGCACCCACCGGGTCGTCGACGCCGCGGGCATGCTGGTGTGCGAACGCTTCACCCGGCAGGTCGTCGACGCGATCGCGGAACGGCTGGACGGCGCGCCCGCCGCGGACCTCTCGGCGCGGGTCGTGTGCGCGGTCGTGGTCACCGCCCACCGGGCCGCCGTGGACGCCTGGTGCTCACCGCCCGACGCCACGACGAGCGCGAGCCGCGCCGAGCTGTGCGCGCTGATCCGCACGTCGCTCACCGCCGCGCCGGCCGCCCTGGAGCTCACGCTCGACTGACGAGCCACGGACCCCGGGTGAGGACCGGCGACCGGGTCGAACGTCAGCCGTTCGTCAGGTCCGCCGGCATCACGTTCGCGGCGGCAGGCCGCGACGATGGAACCGTGGCGGAATCACCGAGGCACGAGCCCGCAGCGACCCGACCGACCGGGCTTCGCCCTGCCGCCGACCCGGCGCCTCCTGCCGGCGGGACCTGGTGGCAGCGGCACGGACCGGTGGCGGCGCTGTCCGTCTGGGCGGCGTCGATCCCTGCGCTCTGGCTCGTCGGCGCCGCGCTGCGGTCCGCGAGCGACGTGCCGCTGCTGACCGGCGCAGAGCCCTTCGTCGGGCACTGGGTGCTGCGCACGGGGCCGGGTCTCCTCGCGGCGCTCACACTGCTGATCGCCGTCGTCCGGTTCGGGCCCGCGCTGGTGGCGCTCCTGCCCTGGCGGGCGCTCCTGCTCGTGTCCTGGGCCGCCACCGCCGCGTGGGCGGCCGCGCTGGCGACCCTCACCTCGTGGAACGACCTCACGGAGCCGGTCCGCGGCGAGCACGAATATCTACCGGCCGTGCCGATCGCCGCGGCCGACCCCGCGGCCTTTCTCGCGGGCTTCGTCGACGACCTGCCCAGCTATCCCATTCACGTCAGGGGCCATCCGCCGGGCCTCGTGCTGCTGCTCGCCCTCCTGGACCGGGTAGGCCTGGGAGGCCCGGGCTGGGCAGCCACCCTGTTCGTCCTCGGCGGCGCGGCGGCCGTCCCCGCGGTACTGATCACGCTGCGGATGCTCGGTCTCGTCCAGGCGGCCGGGCCGCCCGGCGGAGCCGCTGCCGAGCGCGTCGCCCGCGCCGTCGTCCCCGCACTCGTCCTGGCCCCCGCCGCGCTTTGGGTGGCGACCTCGGCCGACGCGTTCTTCGCCGGGATACTCGCCTGGGGCGTCGCGTTCCTCGCGCTCGCCACCGACCGGGAACGGCGCGGCGCCGCGCGGTGGACGTACGCGGTGGCCGCGGGTCTCCTCCTGGGTGCCTGCCCGATCCTGTCGTACGGGCTGCTCCACATGGGCCTGATCGCCCTCGCGCCGCTGATCGTGTCGCGACGGGTGGCCGCCACGGCCCTGGCGGGGGCCGTCGCGGTCGGCGTGGTCGTCGCCTTCGGTGCGGGCGGGTTCTGGGTGTGGGACGGCGTGGCCGCCACGCACGAGGTCTGGGCCCCGGTGGGCAATGCCCGGCCCTACCTCTACTTCCTGCTCGTGGACCTCGCCGTTCTCGGCGCCCTCGTCGGTCCAGCGGCCGTCGGCGGCCTGACCAGGTTGCGCCGTGTCGATCGCGCCACCCGCGTGCTGGTGGGCCTCGCGCTCGCCGCCGCGCTGTCAGGCGCGCTGCTCGGCTTCGAACGCGGCGAGGTGGAGCGCATCTGGCTCCCCGTCGCCTACTGGGTGGTTCCGGCGGCGATCGGCCTCCGAGTGGCCGGAGGGGGCCCCGCGACGGCCCTGCCGGACGTCGTCCGTGACCGGCCGACCGCACTGCCCGCGTCCTGGCTGTGGGCCCAGGGCGGCCTGGCCATCCTGCTCAACACGATCCTGGAGTCACCATGGTGAGACGTCCGCTGTCCGACATCCGTCCGGCGTGGCTACGACTACCCGAACCGAGTGACTTCCGGTCGCCGGTGCACGACCAACGGGTGGTCGCCCGCCTGGGCATGTACCTCGGTGGGGCGATCCTGATCCTGTTCGTCACCGGCTTGGTCTCGCACCTGCACCAGCACCCCGTGTCGTGGCTGCCCTTCGGACCGGAACCGGCCTGGGCCTACCGGCTCAACCAGGGCCTGCACGTCGCGGTGGGCTTCGCCAGCCTGCCCCTGGTCCTCGCCAAGCTCTACACGGTCTACCCGCAGTTCTTCGTACGGCCCCCGGTGACCGGATGGAAGCACGCGCTCGAACGCGCCTCGGTGGGCGTGCTCGTGGCGTCGACCGTCTTCCAGGTCGTGACCGGCATCCTGAACGTCTTCAAGCTCTACGTCTTCGGTTTCAGCTTCACGACCGTCCACTACGCCACGGCCTGGCTCGCGTTCGGAGCGGCCCTGGTGCACGTGGGAATCAAGCTCCCGGTGGTGGTCCGGTCCCTCGCCGCCGGTGCCCGCAACCTCGACGCCGCCCGCCCCGGCCCTGACAGCCCGCCGAACGGGGACACGGCCGACGGCACGACCGGGGACGGCACGACCCGACGCGGGTTCCTCGGGTCCGTGGCCGTCGCCGCCCTGTTCGTCACGGCACTGACGGTGGGACAGACCGTCACCCCGCTGCGCGCCATCGCCCTGCTGGCACCACGCGACCCGCTCGACGGTCCGCAGGGCCTGGCCGTCAACAAGACGGCGAGGGCCGCGCGGGTCGAGGAGCTGGCGACCGACCCGGACTGGGCGCTGGAGCTGGTCGGGCCCGGCGGGACCACGCACCTGACGCGCGCGGACCTGCTGGCCATGAGCCAGCACGAGGCGGTGCTGCCGATCGCCTGCGTGGAGGGCTGGAGCGCCACGGCGCGGTGGACCGGCGTCCGGATACGGGACCTCGCGACCCTGTCCGGCGGGCAGCCCGACGACCCCGTCCACGTGGTGAGCCTGCAACCCGCGGGCACCTTCTACTCGACCTCCGACCTGCCGGGTGCCTACGTCGCCCATGACGACACCCTCCTGGCCCTCACCCTGGCCGGGGAGGACCTCGACCTGGACCACGGCTTCCCCGCGCGGATCATCGCGCCCAACCGTCCGGGAGTGCTGCAGACCAAGTGGGTCTCGCGCCTCGTCGTCGGGAACCCGACGTGAGCGCGGCGACGTGGACGCGCCGGGTGCTGGTCATGGCCGGCGTGGCCTGCATGGGCTGGTGGGCCTGGTTGGCGCTCACCTCGATCCCGGCGCAGTGGTGGCTGCCCTGGGGCATCTGGCTGGCCGGGTCCGTGGCGCTGAACGACGCCGTCATCGCCCCGCTGGTGATCGTGCTCGGCTGGCTCGTGCTGGTCCGCCTGCCGGCGCTCGTGCGCACGCGGTCCGAGGGACAGGTCCGCGCGAGCGGCCCGGCGTACGTCTGGGCCGGCGTCGCCCTGCGGGGAGCCGTCATGGTGCTCGGCACGCTGCTGCTGGTGTGGCTCGTGACGCTCTGGAGCGCGAACCGCTGAGGGAAGGAGCACGTCCGGACCGTCGCGGCGGACGTCCGGACGTGCCCTCAGCCCTGTTCGACGGCGCCTGGCGTGCGCACCGAGACCACCACCCGGCCGGCCAGCTCCCACTCCTCCGAGACGACCATCCCGAGCTCACCGCCGAGCGTCCGCAGCACCCGGCTGCCCGCACGCGCCCACGGCATCGGACGGGAACGTCGTCCGTCCTCGGCGTGCAGGACCAACGGCCCGGAGATGTCCGTGTCGGGGTCGGGATCGGCCTCCACGAGCAGCAGGCCGCCCGGCCGGGCCAGGTCGCGGCACCGTTCCAGCAGGGCGCGCGGATCACCGCCGATGCCGATGTTGCCGTCCGCCAGCAGCACGGTCCCCCAACGCCCCTCCCCCGGGAGCGGCCCCTCGACGGCGCGCCGCAGCGCCACGGCACCGCGGGCCCTCGCCCGGCGCACCGCCGCATGCGAGACGTCGATACCGAGCGCGGGTACGCCGCGGGCCGCCAGCGCCGCGGCGAACCGCCCCGGTCCACACCCCACGTCCAGCACCGGCCCCTCGCACAGCGCGACGATCGCTTCGTCCACGGCGTCCCGTTCCGCGGTCCAGGCCTCGACGTCCACCGGCACGGGGTCGGAGACGTGTGTCGCGGTCACCAGCAACCCCCTGAGTGCCGCCTCGAAGAGGATCAACGGGCTCACCGGATCGGGCGAGGCGGTCGCAGTCACGCGCGGCCCTCCGGGACGTCTCCGGCCGACACCCGGTGCGCCACCCCGGACCACGTGCGGGCGAACCGCGTCCCGGGCGCCGCCCGGGCCACGGCGACTGCGTCGCGCACCGTGTCGACGTCGCGCAGCGGAGGCAGGAGCCGGACCGTGAGCCCCGCTCCCCGCAGCCGCTCGAGCTGCGCCTCCCCGGTCACCGGTTCGGACATCGGCACGCCGTGGAACAGCGCGGGGTCCGCTCGTCGCAGGCCGACCGCCCAGTACCCACCGTCGTCCGCGAGCCCGAGCACCGCGTCGTGCCCGGCGAAGTCCACCGCCGGCAGGACAGGACCGAGCTGCGGCGTATCCATGCCGACCAGCAGGGCGGGTCCCGGATACCCCTCCGGACCGAGAGCATGGTCGAAGGCTGCGGCGATCCGACGGTCCAGACCACCGCCGACCTGCGGTACCACGGCGAAGCCCGGCGGGACCCAGGGGCCCGCCCGGCCGTCCAGCACCAGCAGCCGGCGCACGCCGGGCAGGTCGTCGACCGCCTCCAGCGTGTCCGCGAGCGCCGCCTGCGCCAGCGCCGCGGCCTCCGCGGCCGTCAGATCTCCGATCAGCCGGGTCTTGACCCTGCCGGGCCGCGGCTCCTTGGCCAGCACCATGACGGTGCGGGGGGCCATCGTGCCGGTCATGATGCCAGCACCTTCGACATGTCCTGGACGGCGTGCCATGCGCCGAGCGGCGTGCCGGTCACCTTCGACCTGCCGCGCCGTCTGCGATACGGCACGTCGACCTCTGCGACCCGCCAGCCGGCCTCGGCGGCCGCCACCAGCGTTTCCAGGGGATAGCCGCTGCGTCGGTCACGCAGGCCCAGGGCCCGCAGCGGCTCCCGGCGGGCGGCGCGCATCGGCCCGATGTCATGGACGCGCACGCCGGTACGGCGGCGCACCCGGCGCGCCAGCTCGGCGTTCGCGAGGCGGAGGTGCCACGGCCACGCGCCCGGCTCCGGGCGCCGTCGTCCCAGGACGAGGTCGGTGTGTCCGGAGAGCACCGGTCCGGTGACCCGGGTCAGGTCCTTCGGGTCGAGGCTGGCATCCGCGTCGCAGAACGCGACGACGTCGGCGCTCGCCGCGTCGAGCCCGGCGGAGCAGGCCGCGCCGTAGCCGCGCTGCGGGGCATGGACGACCAGGGCGCCGTGGTCGCGCGCGATGTCGGCGGAACCGTCGGTGGACCCGTTGTCCACGACCACCGCTCGCATCCCGTCGGGGAGCCGCGGCAGCAACCATGCGAGGCCCTCGGCCTCGTCGAGGCAGGGCAGGACGACGTCCACTGTCGGCAACATGATCCTGACGTTAGGCGCCGGGCCGCCGCGTGGGCACGGCGAGGCACCTGACCGATACCTGACGTCCGACGGGCCGAGGCCCCGACACGGACGAGCGGGCGCCCCGGCCGACCTGCCCTCGATATGGTTTCCGTATGACAAAGGTTCTCGTGGTCGACGACGACGCCCTGGTCGCCTCCAGCGTCGCCGCGTACCTGGCCAAGGCCGGCCACGACCCGCGTACCGCCACCGACGCCGTCGAGGGCGAGCACACGTGGCGCGTGTGGCAGCCGGACGCCGTGGTGCTGGACGTCCTCCTGCCCGGCAGCTCGGGCCTGGAGATGCTGACCCGGCGCCGGCACGACGGGGATGCCACACCGGTGCTCATGCTGTCCGGTCTGGCCAGCGCCGATGATCGGGTGATCGGCCTGGAGCACGGTGCCGACGACTACGTGACCAAGCCGTTCGACGCCCGTGAGCTGGTGCTGCGCGTCGAGGCGCTGCTGCGTCGGGGACCGTTCGACGTGCAGCACGCACCGGTCCGGCTCGAGGCGGGAGGCCTCGAACTCGACGGGGCCGCTCGCACCGCCAGGTACCGGGACAGGGTCGTGGAGCTCACGCCTCGCGAGTTCGCGCTGCTGAGCTTCCTGGCCCAGCGCCCGGGCCATCCGTTCGGCCGCCGGGAGCTGCTGCGCCGCGTCTGGGGCTGGACGTTCGGCGACGACTCGACCGTCATGGTCCACATCCGGCGGCTGCGCAAGA
Organism: Promicromonospora kroppenstedtii; assembly: GCF_044389675.1. Lineage (NCBI taxonomy): Bacteria > Bacillati > Actinomycetota > Actinomycetes > Micrococcales > Promicromonosporaceae > Promicromonospora > Promicromonospora kroppenstedtii. The sequence continues at coordinate 84,845 of NZ_JBIRYI010000002.1, forward strand.
AGCTCGAGGACGACCCGGCTCGCCCGGAGCTGATCGTGAACCTGCGCGGAAGCGGGTACGCGCTGGTGACGGACGCCGACGCGGAAGTCGCTCCGGGACCTCGGGAGACCGTGCGATGACCGACGTCCAGTTCATGGTGCTGGTCACCGTCGCGTGCTCGGTCGTGGCCGCGGTCGTGGGGCTGGTCGCGATCCGCGCGGCCCGCCGCAGGTCGCTGATGCTCGCCCTGCTGCTCGCGGCGCTGTTCCCGGTCGCGGCGGTGGTCGCTGCCCTGGCCGTCAACGTGTCGGCCATGTTCATCTCGCCGCACGACGCCTCGGTGGTGTGGCTCGTGCTCGGCACGGCGTCCGTGCTCGAGATCCTGCTGGCCCTGGCGCTGGGCCGGATCGTCGCGCGGGAGGTCCAGCTCGTCGTCGACGGTGCCCGGGAGCTCGGGCAGGTCCCCGCGCTCGACGTGCCCGGCGCCGGTACGTCCCGCTCCGGCGTGGCGGCCCCCGAGACCGCGGAGCTGGCGGCGGTGATGGCCGAGCTGGAGGCCACGCGGGAGCGGCTCTCGGCGTCCCGCGCCGCCGAACGTGCAGCCCGGGACGCGCGGCGGCAGATCCTCGGCTTCGTGAGCCACGACCTGGTCTCTCCGTTGTCGGGCATCCGCGCGGCGACCGACGGGCTGCGCGACGGCATCTTTCCCGACCCGACGACGGCGCTGGACGGGATCGAGGCGGCGGTGGGCCGGATGTCCCGGATGGTCGGCGACCTGGGCGAGCTGTCCCGGTCGGACGACCTGCCCCGCCGGGCCGAGCCGGGCCTGGTCGACATGGCCGCAGTGCTTCAGGGCGTCCTCGCCCATGCTCGCCCGGCCGCCGCGGAGAACGGGGTGGAGCTCGACGAGTCCGTCGCGGGCGAGGTACACGTTCGGGGTGACCAGGACGAGCTGAGCCGCGTCCTGGACAACCTGGTGTCGAACGCGGTCCGGTCGAGCGGGCCCGGCGGCCGCGTGCTGGTCGGGGTGGTGAGCCAGGACGGCTTCGCCCGCCTGTCCGTGCGCGACACGTGCGGCGGGATTCCTGACGACGAGGTGCCGCACATGTTCCGTGCGGGCTTCCAGGGTGGCAAGGCGGGCGGCTCGGGGCTGGGGCTCGCCTTCGTCGACCGGGTGGTCGACGAGCACGGCGGGAAGGTGTCGGTGCGGAGCACCGGGGCCGGCTGCGACGTGGAGGTGCGCCTGCCCGCCGCGGAGTGACGGGGGCAGGGCGCGCACGGCCTCAGGCCAGGGTGGCCAGTCCCTCCTCCAGTCCTGTGCGGGCGCGCCAGCCGAGTGCCTGCGCCGCCGCCTCGCTCGACGCGGTGACGTGTCGCACGTCACCGAGCCGGTAGCCGCCCGTCACCACGGGCTCGGGGCCGGCGAGCAGCTTGGACGTGACCTGCGCCATCTCGCCGACGGTGGTCACCACCCCGGACCCGACGTTGAGCGGGACCACTCTGCCCGCCGTACGAGGCTGGGCGACCGCCGCCGCCACAGCACGTGCGACGTCGGTCACGTGGACGAAGTCGCGGCGCTGCTGACCGTCCTCCAGGACGGTCGGCGCCTCGCCGCGTTCCACGGCGGACCGGAACAGCGCGGCGACACCGGCGTACGGCGTGTCACGCGGCATCCCGGGACCGTAGACGTTGTGGAACCGCAGAGCGGTGGCACCGGCGCCGGTCTGCCGCGCCCATGCGGCCAGGAGCATCTCGCCGTGGGCCTTGGTCGCGGCGTAGACGTTCCGCGGGTCCAGGCGGGCGTCCTCGGTGACCAGGCCGGGCCGCAGCGGTGCCGAACAGACCGGGCACCGCGGCTCGAACAGCCCGGCCTCCAGGTCTTCCGCGCGACGCGGCGACGGCGCGACCTGTCCGTGCTCCCGGCAGTCGTACCGGCCCTCGCCGTAGACGACCATGGAGCTGGCGTACACGATGTGGGGCACCTCGGCGGCACGCAGCAGCACCGCGGTCCCGAGGTCGTTCGAGGACACGTAGTCGTCGATGTCGGCCAGGGAGACCCCCAGACCGACCTTCGCTGCCAGGTGCACCACGGCGTCGCACCCGGTCAGAGCCCGTTGCACCGCTCCCGGGTCACGGACGTCGCCGACGACGGTGCGCTCGTCGGCGACCGCCGCAGGACCGTGCACGTCCTCGCGCAGCGAATCGAGCACCACCACGTCGTCCCCCCGCGCGGACAGCTCCGCGACCACCTCCCGGCCGATGAACCCGGCTCCTCCCGTCACCAGCACACGCATCTTCGCTCCGTTCCCTCGACGACTCCTCCGCTGTCGAGTCAACCGCCACGACCAGGCGGGCGCGAGCGCCCGAACCTGACCGTCTGCTGACGGTCGGCCCGCGGACCCGCCGAGTGCCGCCGTCCGCCCTAGCCTGGAGTGCATGAGCGCACCTATCGGGATCATCGGCGGATCTGGCATGTACGAGCTGCTGACGGAGACGGAACCGGTCGTCGTCGACACCCCTTACGGCCCGCCGTCGCAGGCGCCCGCTCGTGGTGTGCTCGGTGGACGTGAGGTGGTGTTCCTCCCGCGGCACGGTGCCGACCACCGGTTCGCGCCGCACCGCATCCCGTACCGGGCGAACCTCTGGGCCCTCCGTGCGCTGGGAGTCCGGCAGGTCGTGACGTCGTGCGCGGTGGGCGGGCTCGTGCCGGAGCTGGCCGCGGGGACCGTCGTGGTGCCGGACCAGGTGATCGACCGCACGTGGGACCGCGCGCACACGTACTACGACGCCGAGGGCCCGGTGGTGCACGTCCCGTTCGCGGAGCCGTACTGCCCGCGCGGTCGCGCCGCCGCCGTGGCCGCGGCACAGGCCGGGCCCCTGCCTGCCGTGGACGGCGGCACGATGGTCGTGATCCAGGGCCCCCGGTTCTCGTCCCGGGCGGAGTCGCGACGCAACGCCCGCGACGGCGGGACCGTCGTCAACATGACCGCGATGCCAGAGACGGCGCTGGCACGCGAGCTGGCCCTGTGCTGTACCACCCTCGCTCTCGTCACGGACGCCGACGCGGGCGTCGAAGGTGGCGAGCACGTGACCCAGGAGGCCGTGCTGGAGCTGTTCGCCGCCAACGTGTCCAAGCTCTCGGGCATCCTGGAGGCCACGGTGGCAGCGCTCCCCGAGGACGAGTGCTCCTGCCAGCAGGTCCTCGACGGCCAGAAGCTGCCGCTCACACTGCCGTGAGCCAGATCGAGATCGCGGACTACGGGCTGCTGTCGGATCGCCACTCCGCAGCCCTGGTCAGCCGCGACGGCTCGGTCGACTGGCTGGGCTTCCCACGCTTCGACAGCCCGTCCGTCTTCGGCCGGCTCCTCGACGCCGAGGCCGGGACGTGGCGGATCCGGCCGGTCGGCTCCTCCACCACGGATGGCACGGCCGACCATGGCGTCGAGGTCGAGCGAAGCTACGTGTCCGGCACGCTGGTTCTCCGGACGGTCTTCACCACGCCCACGGGATCGGTCGAGCTGACCGACGCACTGGCCGTGACCGACCCCCGGCAGGACGCCGCCGACGTCACCGCGGAGGATCCGCACCGGCTCGGCGAACACGCACCGCACACGATGATCCGCCGTCTCCGCGGGATCAGCGGAGCGGTGGAGCTCGAGGTGATGGTTCGGCCCCGACCCGAGTACGGGCTGATCGTCCCGCTGCTGACCCGTGTCGACGGAGCGGTGGGCTGCTCCGGCGGCGCGAGCCGGCTCCTGCTCTCCTCGGACGCCGACTGGACCATCGGCGACGGCGCGGCGTGGGCGACCGTGCACGTGGCCGCCGGCCAGACGGTCGGGTTCGCCCTGCAGCACGCACACCTTTCCGACCCGCCGCTCCGGCCGTACACGCCCGACCAGATCGCTGCGTCCCTGCGGACGACGATAGAGGTCTGGCAGGCCTGGTCCGCCGAGCACCAGACCTACGACGGGCCGTGGCGCGACCTGGTGCTGCAGTCCGGCCGGGTGCTGCAGGGGCTGAGCTACCGGCCGTCCGGGGCGATCGTGGCCGCGGCGACCACCTCGCTCCCCGAGGAGATCGGCGGGGAGCGCAACTGGGACTACCGCTACTCCTGGGTACGCGACGCGAGCTTCACGATGGACGCCCTGTGGGTCGCGGCCTGCCCGCACGAGGCGGACGAGTTCTTCGAGTTCATGGCCGCGGCCGCGGCGCACGGCACCGGTGGCTCGCTGCAGATCATGTACGGCATCGGCGGCGAGCACGACCTCACCGAACGAACGCTGCCCCACCTCTCCGGCTGGCGAGACAGCCGACCGGTCCGGGTCGGCAACGATGCCTGGACACAGCCGCAGCTCGACGTCTACGGCGAGCTGCTCGCCTCCGCGTATCGGCTGCGGCACCAGCTCAAGACCCCGTCCGCGGCGACGCGGAACTTTCTGGTCGGCCTCGCCGACACCACTGCCGCCCTGTGGGACCAGCCCGACAACGGGATCTGGGAGGTGCGCGGCGAGCCCCGCCAGTTCCTCTTCTCCAAGCTCATGTGCTGGGTAGCCCTGGACCGGGCGGCAGCCCTGGCCGTACAGCTGCGCGCCGAGGACAGGAGCGAGCGTTGGCGGACGGTCGCCGGCGAGATCAGGTCCGCGATCCTCGAGAACGGATGGAGCCCCGACGTCGGCGCGTTCACCCAGTCGTTCGGTTCATCGGACCTGGACGCATCAGCCCTGATGATCCCCATCGTCGGGTTCCTGCCCGGGGACGATCCTCGGGTGCTGTCCACGATCGACGCCGTCGCCGCCCGGCTGACGGACGACCAGGGCCTGGTCTACCGCTATCGGACCTCGACCGGTGTGGACGGGCTCGCCGGCGAGGAGGGCAGCTTCCTGCTGTGCACCTTCTGGCTGGCCCAGGCCCAGGCCCAGGCGGGACGGCTGGAGCAGGCCACGGCGACGTTCGAGCGGGCCAGCCGCTACGCCAACGACCTCGGGTTGCTCGCCGAGGAGGTCTCCGACGGGGAACTGATCGGCAACTTCCCGCAGGCGTTCAGCCACATCGGCCTGATCAACGCCGCCTGGGCGATCCACGAGGCCACCGCGCCCCGGCCCCGGGTCCGCCACTAGGCGACCCACGGATGCGAGTGACAGGCCGCACGGTGGACAGTCGACCCGCCGGCTGTCCACCAGGGGCTTCCGGCTCAGGACAAGGAGCCATGACATGAGCGTCACCACTGCTCTCACGCTGCGCGTCGCCGAGGAGCTGCCCGCCGCCGCCGCGGTCACCGCGCACCGGCGGCTCGAGGCGGGCGGCGTCCGAGGCCGCATGGTCCTAAGGTTCTAGCCCGTCCGTCGCCGGCAGCCGGTTGACGTATCCCCACAGGACCAGCGGCTGCATCGCCTCGATCAGCTGCTCGCCCAGGGGGGTGAGCTCGTACTCGGAGTAGGCGGGGGTCGTGGGCACGATGGTGCGCGTGACCAGGCCGTGTGCGGCCAGCTCCTTGAGCCGCTGGGAGAGCAGCCGGTCCGACAGCCCGTCGACCAGGCGCAGGATCTGGCCGAACCGGCGCGCTCCCCGGGAGATCGCGAGCATGATGGCACCGGTCCACCGCTTGCCCACGATGTCCATCGCACCCTGGAACGCCCGGCACGCCTCGTCGTCGAGGATCTGAGCCGGATCCGGCCCGCCTCCGGTGTGTCGTTGACTGGTCATACTTACGAATAGTAAGGACCTAATGGGTCCCTTGGCAACGGGGACGGTCCCGCGGACCATGAGTGACATGACCGACTACGGACAGACCCTCCGGTTCGGCGTCAGCATCGACCCGACCGCCACCGACTACCCCCAGGCTCTTCGGCTCGCCCAGCAGGCCGACGCCGCGGGCCTCGACCTGCTCGCCGTGCAGGACCACCCCTACCAGCCCACGCACCTCGACGCGTGGACCCTGATCGGCCAGCTCGCCGCCCGCACGGAGCAGATCTCCGTGATGGGCGACGTCCTGGACCTCCAGCTGCGCCCGCCGACGCTCACCGCGAAGGCCGCCGCCTCGCTCGCCACCATGAACGGCGGCCGCGTCCACCTGGGCGTGGGCGGCGGGGCGAGCGCGCAGGGCGTCGCCGCGATGGGCGGCCGCCCTCGCACCGGCGGCGAGACCATCCAGTTCACCGAAGAGGCGATCCGGATCATGCGCCGCGCCCTGGACGGCGACGCCGTCCAGGCGGACACCGCGGAGCACCAGGTCGCCGGCTACCAGGCCGGTCCCGTCCCGTCCGGGCACGTGGGCATCTGGCTCGGCGGCCAGCGGCCACGCATGCTCCGCGTCGCCGGGCGTGCCGCGGACGGCTGGATCTCTCCCCTGAACATCTACGTCGCGCCGCACGAGGTTCCCGAGAAGCAACAGATCATCGACGACGCGGCCCGCAAGGCCGGGCGCGACCCGCGCGACGTGCGCCGCATCTACAACGTCATCGGCGCGATCGGCCCGTTCCGCGGCGGGCAAGGGCTCGTCGGGCCCGTGCAGGAGTGGGTGGAGACGCTCACGTCCTGGGCCGTCGACCTGGGCTTCGACACGTTCGTCTTCTGGCCGATCACCGACGCGGAGAACCAGCTGCGCGTCTTCACCGACGAGGTGGTGCCCGCCGTCCGCGAGCGGGTCGCCGCACACCGCGCCGAGCAGGTCGCCGGCCCGGTCGACAGCACGATGTCTGAGAGGAACCACGCATGACCGCCCTGAACCTTCCGCGCTCTCTCGCCGACCAGGCCGTATGGCCCGGTGGCCGGCGGTGGGAGGCGCTGCGGTCCACCTACACGACGGTGCACTCCCCCGCCGTCGTGCTGCTGCCCCGCACGGCCGACGAGGTGGCCGAGGCCCTGACCTGGGCGGGCGGCACCGATCTGCCCGTCTCGGTCCGCAGCGGCGGCCACGGGCTGCACGGCCGTTCCTCGAACGACGGCGGCGTGGTGATCGACCTGTCGCAGCTCGACGCCGTCGACCTCCTCGACCGGGAGACCGGCCTGGTGCGCCTGCAGGCCGGTGCCCGTTGGGGGCAGGTCGCCGAGCGGCTCGCCCACGACGGGCTGGCCATCAGCTCCGGCGACCACGGCAACGTGGGCGTCGGCGGCCTGGCCACCGCGGGTGGCATGGGCTGGCTCACCCGCACGTACGGCCTGACCGTCGACCACGTGCGCGCCGCGACCGTGGTCCTGCCCGACGGCCGCGTCGTGCGGACCGACGCCGAGCACGAACCCGACCTGCTCTGGGCGGTCCGTGGAGCCGCCGACAGCGTCGGGATCGTCACCGACCTGGAGATCGACGCGATGCCGCTGGAGACCATCGGCATCGCGCAGGTCACCGTCGAGGCCGACGCCGCCACCCTGCAACGCTGGTCGGAGCACATGGCCGCCGCACCACGCGACCTGACGGTCAACGGGATGCTCGGCGGCGGCCGGGACCGCCTCGTGCTGCAGATGACAGCGGTCGTCGCGGACGAGAACCCGGACCGCGTCCGTGAGCTCGTCGAACCGCTCGGAGACCTCGGCACCCGCACGCTCGGCATGCAGGCCCAGCTCGGCCCGTACACCGCGCTGGTCTCGTCCGACCACCTGCACGGCAACTACGGACAGCAGCCGGCGGTCACGACGAACCTGCTGCTGCCCACACTGACCGGCGAGAGTGCCCGCGCCCTCGTGGCGGGAGCCACGCACCGGGCGGGGCCGTTCGTCCAGCTCCGGTCGCTCGGCGGCGCGATGCACGACCTCCGCCCGGACGAGACCTCGTTCGCCCACCGCGACGTCGAGCTGATGACCACCTTCACGGTGTTCCCACCCCGGCCCGGTTCGGACCTCGACGACGCCGTGTCGCGCCTACGACCCTTCTCCCGGGGCGCCTACCGCAACTTCGAGAGCCGGCCCGACGAGCGAACCTTCGACGAGACCTACCCGGGCACGACCGGTGAGCGCGTCCGCGAGATGCGCACCAAGTACGACCCGGACGGCGTCCTGCGCCGGCTGGACGACGTGGACCGTGACCGGACCGCCTCGAGAGCTCTCGGATGACGACCGTGGCCACGCTCCAGCCGGCGTCCGTCCACATACCGGCGGCCGGGCGATCGCCGTACCGGTCGCAGCGGGCCGCGACCACCCCGGTGGCCGACTGCAGGGTGATTTTGTACGGTCGATAACGCTTGGCTCGGTCAACGGTTGGGATCCGGGGCGCGGATGGAGGCCCAGGGCGTCCCGGCGAGCCATGCCCGACCGATAGGGGTTACGTCATGCAGCGTCCGAAGAAGAAGAGGGCCGTCGTCGTTCTCTCGGTGGTCCTGGTACTGGTCATGGGTGGTGTCGCGTTCGCGTACTGGACCAACTCGGGCTCGGGTACGGGTGAGGCGACCACGGGTTCGAACGACAGCCTCGTGATCAACCAGACCAGCACGATCACCGGCCTCGCCCCGGGACAGCCGCCCCAGACGTTGAGCGGCACGTTCGACAACCCCAACGACAGCCCGGTGTACACGGCCTCGGTGACCGCGGAGGTCACCGGCACCGACCAGGACGGTTGTGACGCGACCGACTACACGATCGCGGGCAGCGCCCCGGTCAACGCGGAGATCCCGCCGGGTGACGGCGTGGGCTCGTGGTCCGGTCTGACGATCCAGTTCAACAACAAGCCGGCGGCCAACCAGGACGCCTGCAAGAACGCCGTCGTCTCGATCCAGTACACCGCCAACTGAGTGGTCCGACCGGCCCTCGGCCGAGCACATGACGCTCACACCCCGCGGCCGGTTCACGCTCGCGGCGGTGGCCTGTGTCGCCGTCCTGGCGGCCACGGTCATCGCTCTGCTGGTGGGCGCCGACCGCGCCGCCGACATGGAGGGGAAGGGCGAGCACGACGTGTCCTCGGCCGGGAAGTCGTTCGTGATCAGGGGTGATGCCGGCGATCCGCTCTCCCCGGGCAGGTCGGCGCCGATCGACGTCGAGCTCGTCAACCGAGCGCACGGCGACCTGCGGGTCACCGGGCTCCGGGTGCGGGTGCGCGACGTGACGGCCCCGCACGCGGACGAGCGGCGCCCCTGCTCAGAGGCCGACTTCGCGGTGAGCCAGATGACGTCCGACGTCTCGGTGATCGTTCCCGCGCGGGCCACCCGTAGCCTGAGCGCACTGGGCGTGCCACGAAGGGACTGGCCGCGCGTGCGCATGATCGACCACCCCGTCAACCAGGACGGGTGCAAGGGCGCGTCGGTCACCCTGAGCTACGTCGGCTCGGGCAGGTCGCTGCCGTGAGCCGGGTGCGACGGGCGGCGTGGGGTCGTGCCCTGTCGGTCCTCCTGCTCGCCGCCCCGCTGGCCGCGGTGGCCGGCATCGCGTTCGCGTTCTGGACGGTGTCCGGCGGGGGCACGGGCACCGGGGTGAGCAGCACGGTCCGCCCGGTCGTGCTCACCCCCGCGACACCCACGGCCGACCTCTACCCCGGCCAGAGGGCCGACGTGGTGCTGACGGTCGCGAACCCCAACGCGGCGGCTGCCGCCATCACCGCCCTGCGGCTGGACACGACAAGGGGTGACGGCGGCCTGGCGGTGGACCCCGGCCACGCCGGCTGCCCGACGGCGGCGCTGAGCTACGAGACACAGACCAACGACGGCATCGGGTGGACGGTCCCCGGCCGGAACAGCTCCGGTGACGGGCAGCTGTCCATCACGTTGCGGGACGCCCTCGCCATGCGCCCGGACGCAGCCGACGCCTGCCAGGGCGCGGTCTTCACCGTGTTCCTGGCGGCGGGCCCATGAACCGGCTCGCGGCTCGCGGCGCCCGCGGGATCGTGTGCGGCGCGGCTGCCGTGCTCGTGTTCTGCCTGCTCGGCGCCGTGGCCTGGGCCTACTGGACGACGACGGCCGCGCCGGGCAGCAGCGGTGCCTCGGGCGCGGCCGTGGTCCGCCAGGGGGCGACACCCTCGGTCAGCGTCTCGGGCAGATCCGTCACGGTCAGCTGGGCGGCCACGACCCTCTCCAACGGCGACCCGGTAGCGGGCTACGCCCTCCAGCGCTACGACGCCGGCACCCTCGTCCCGCAACCGGTCGGCACCGGTTGCCAGGAGCCGCTCACGACCACCACGTGCACGGAGACCAGGGTCCCCGCAGGACGCTGGGTGTACTCGGTCACACCATTGGTCGGCACGGTGTGGCGAGGCGAGCCGAGCGTGCGGAGCGCCCCCGCCACCGTCGCCGCGCCCGGTCTCGCCCTCACCGCCTCGCGGCTCAGGCCCGGCACCCAGGTCACCGGCACCGCGACCGGGTTCCTGCCCGGCGAGACACTGCGCTTCCGGCTCGACAGCCCGACCGGCCAGGAGCTGCCCGGCACACTCGCCGGGTCGCCCGCACCGGCGCAGGTCCCGGCAGGCGGTGGCGGGACGGTCACCGTGACCGTGCCCACGGGCACGAGCGACGGCAACCACACCGTGTACGCCGTGGCCTCGCCCAGCGGCGACGTGACGTCCGCCGCGATCGTGGTCGACAGCAGTCCGCCGCCGGCGCCCGTGCTGAGTCTGACCCCGACCGCCACCAGCGGCGACAGCGTGAGCTTCGCGTTCACGGAGGCAGAGGCATCCGCCACGGTCGAGTGCCGCCTCGATACGGCGTCGTTCGCCCCGTGCGACAGCCCGGTGGAGTACTCCGGCCTGGTGGCCGGCTCGCACACCTTCCAGGCGCGCGGTCGACACCGTGGGCAACGTCAGCACCACGACGTCGTACACCTGGACGGTCAGCACGGCGGTGCCGACCGTCCAGCTCGGTTTCCCGAGGATGAGCACCTCGTACAACGACGCCGGCTTCACCGCCGGGTGCGGTACCGCCACGACGGGCGATGTGTGCGGCTTCGCGGAGGACGACGTGCTGGTCGCCGCGGTCAGCGTCAGCCTGCGCAGGCTCAGTACCGGCCTGTACTGGAACGGCACCGGTTTCTCCGCTTCCACGGAGACCTGGCTCCTGGCCACCGGCACCAGCGACTGGGGCTACGGCATCGCGGCGGCGGCGCTGCCCGAGGGCGACTACACGGTCAGCGCCCGAGCGAGCGACGGCACCAGCCTCGGCTACGACTCACGCACCTTCACCATCGACCGCACCGCACCACCTGCCCCGGCTCTGACCGGAGTGCCACCCGACCCCGGCGGCTCCTCCGCGACCGTCGGGTTCACCAGCACCGACCCGGCCGCGGTGTTCCAGTGCCGCCTGGACAACGGCACCTGGGAACCGTGCTCGAGCCCCGTGCGGTACACGGGCCTGACCAGCGGCAGCCATACCGCGTCGGTCCGCGCCGTCGACGCGGCGGGCAACGTGGGGACAGCGACGTCGACCACGTGGACCGTCGACGCCACCGCGCCCGCCGTCACGATGGCCTTCCCGACGGCCACCAGCCTCAACGAGGCCGGCTGGAGCGCCGGTTGCGGCACACCCGCGACCGGCGACATCTGCGGCACCGCCTCCGACGTCGGCAGCGGCCTCACCTCGGTCTCGGTCAGCATCCGGCGGGCCGCCACGAGCGCCTACTGGGACGGTACGGCCTTCGCGGCTCCCACGGAGGCCTGGCACACCGCGACGGGGACCACCGCCTGGTCCTATCCGTTCACCGGCACCAGCTTTCCCGCCGACGGCGGCTACACCGTGCGCTGGCGCGCCGTGGACGCCGCCGGCAACGTCAGCACCGGCGGCGTCGACCTGACCTTCGACAGCACGCCGCCCCAGGCCCCGAAGATCGTCCAGAGCCCGCCCGACCCCAGCGGCCCCGCCGTCAAGGTCGACTTCACCGTCGCCGAACAGTCGGCCGGTACGCAATGCCGGCTGGACGGTGGGAGCTGGACGACCTGCACCGCCCCCGTCAGCTACGGCGAGCTGACGTCGGGCACCCACACGTTCGCCGTCCGGGCGACCGATCCGGCGGGCAACACCAGTGCCGTCAGCTCCTACACGTGGACCGTCGACACGAGCCTGCCCGACGTCCACATCGCGTTCCCGAGCGCGGGCCGCGCCTACGACGACGCGAGTCTCGAGGCCGGCTGCGGTTCGCCGGTGGGTGACCTGTGCGGCACCGCGTCCTACGCACAGGGCGGCCTGACCGGCGCGGTGAGCATCCTGCGTCACAGCACCGCGCGTTACTGGGACGGCACCGGGTTCACCAGCACCACGGAGGTGTTCCTGCCCATGACCGGCACCGGCTCGTGGTCCTACCCGATGGCGGCATCGGGGTTCCCGGCCGAGGGGCAGTACACCGTGCGTGCACGCGTCACCACGCCGGCCGGCCTGACCGCCACCGACGCGGTCTCCTTCGCGGTCGACCGCACGGCGCCCGCGGCACCGACGATCGTCTCGGGCCCCAGCGGGATCACCCGGGGCGCCGACACGTTCACCTTCACGGGCGAGAGCGGGGCCAGCTTCGAGTGCCGCCTGGACGCCGGGACCTGGCGGGCCTGCACGAGTCCCAGCCCGGTGACCGGCCTCGCCGACGGCGCGCACACGTTCGACGTCCGTGCCGTGGACCCGGCCGGCAACACCGGCGCGGCGACGAGCCGGAGCTGGACGACCGACGCGACCGCCCCCGCCGCGGTCGTCACGTTCCCCGCGACCGGCGGCGCCTACAACAGCACGACGTTCGACGCCGGATGCGTGGCCGGCACCGGCGACCTCTGCGGCACCGCCACCGACGCGGGCAGCGGCGTCGCCAAGGTCGAGCTCAGCCTCGAGCGGGCCGAGACCGGGCTCTACCTGGCGGGAACCACGTTCAGCTCGGCGAGCGAGAACTGGATCACCGCGAACGGCACCACCGCGTGGTCGTACCCGCTGGCCGCCGCCACCTTCCCCGCCGACGGCACCTACGTGCTGTCGGTGCGCGTCACGGACGTCTCCGGAAACACCCGCACCACCACGACCACGTACCGCATCGACCGCACCAGACCCACCGCGGTCGGCTTCACGACCACCAACGCGGGCACGGCGAGCCGTCTCGAGGCCGGGGACACCTTCACGCTGACCTTCTCGGAGCCGATGGTGCCGAGCACGATCATCGCCGGGTGGAACGGGGCGACCTCGCAGAACGTCGTGGTCCGGGCCACCGGGAGCGGGAACTCCAGGGACAGGCTCGCCGTCTACAACGCCGCGAACACGACGCAGCTCCCGCTCGGCACCATCAGCCTGAACAGGAACGACTACGTCACGGCGGCGAGGACCTTCGGCGTCACCGGCACCGCGTCCACGATCGCCATGTCGGGCAACAGCGTCACGATCACCCTCGGCACCGCCAGCGGCAACGTGGGCACGGCGGCCGCGGCCGCGAACGCCACCTGGACGCCAAGCACCGGCGTGACCGACCCTGCCGGGAACGACATGTCGACCACCACGTACACCGAGACCGACAACGACCGCGACTTCTGATCAGCCTCGACGGTGTTCGCCCTCGGGGACCGTCGCCGAGCGGCCCTGATCCAGTCGCCCGGGCTGCGCCCCTCCGCATCGACGAGACTCGCTCCACCCCCATGACGAACAGGGAAGGCATCCGCCCTGGACGGCAGGGTTCGGCCCGCGCTATTTTGTGAACGCAGCCGTTCATAAAATAGTGGGGAGTGCACGATGCCGGACACCGAGGTCCTCGTCGTCGGCGCCGGGCCGACCGGTCTGGCGCTGGCCTGCGGGCTGCGCCTGCACGGGGTCGACGTCCGGGTGGTCGACCGGGCGGACGGGCCCGCGACCACCTCGCGCGCCAACTTCCTGCACGCGCGCGGTTCGGAGGTGCTGGACCGGCTGGGCGCGCTGGGCGACCTACCCGCCGAGGCCGGCCGCGCCATGCAGGTCACCACCTACCTCGGCGACCGGCCGATGATGCGGCTCCGCTTCGGCGACCCGGGCCTGCGCACCGCGGGGCCGCCGATGGTCGTCTCCCAGGCCCGCGTCGAGGAGTCGCTCCGGCGCCGCCTCACGGATCTCGGCGTCTCACCCGGGTGGGGACGCGGCCTGCAGACGGCCACCCAGGACGACGACGGCGTGACGGCCGGGTTCACCGACGGCAGCACGCTGCGTGCCGCATGGGTGGTGGGCTGCGACGGCACGGGAAGCGCCGTCCGCAAGGCCGCGGGGATCACCGCTCCCGGCGTGCGGCTGAGCGAGCGGTTCCTGCTGGCCGATGTGCACCTCGAGATCGACCTGGACCGGTCGGGCACGTCCGGATGGGCCGGTCCGGCGGGCCTGGTGGGGCTCATGCCCATGCCGCACCCCGACGGCGACCTCTGGCGGGTGCTGGCGTACGACCCGGATGGCCGGGCGCACCACGCTCTGACGCAGGACGAGATCCTGACCCGCATCACCGACCTGGTGCCTGCCCGCACCGGCCGGCCCGCGACGGTCCGGTCCGCGGAGTGGCTGTCCGAGTTCACCGTCCACCGGCGGCTCGCGGACAGCTACCGCGCCGGCCGGATGTTCCTCGCCGGCGACGCCGCCCACGCCCACGCCCCGTTCGGCGGCCAGGGCATGCTCACCGGCCTCGGCGACGCGGAGAACCTCGCGTGGAAGCTGGCGCTCGTGATCCGAGGAGCCGCCGCCCCGCACCTGCTGGACACCTACGAGGCCGAGCGCCGGCCGCTCGCCTCCGACGTGCTGCGCGGCACGTCCGCCCTGACGAGGATCGACGTCACACGCTCCGCCGCCGGCCGGTTCCTGCGGGACCAGCTGCTGGTGCGCGCCTTCCGCGCCCCGTGGATCCAGCGATGGGCCACGTGGACCACCTCTCAGCTCTGGGTCTCCTACCGTAGGGGCCCGCTGGGCGCAGCACCTTGGGTTCGCCGGCCACGGCCCGGCGACCGGGTGGGCGACCTCACCCTGCGCGCACCGGACGGTGCCACGACCCGGCTGCACGCCGAGCTCGGCGGATCGTGGGTGGTGGTCGCGCCGGCCGGGCCGATCCCCGTGGCACCGCCGACCGCCCTGGGCGCCCACGTCAAGGTGCTGCACCGCACCGAGCCAACGGACGCAGCCGGGGACACCTGGCTCGTGCGCCCCGACGGCCACCTCGCCTGGCGTGGTACCGGGGCCGACGACCTGGACCGGTGGCTGCGCTCCGCCCTCACGTCCGGTCACCGCCCGTGACGGACCCGGGCCCGGCCACGCGGCCCCGGGGACGACCACGCAGCAACGAGGCGGACGTCGCCATCCTGCGCGCCGCGCGCGAGCTGCTGGCTTCCGACGGCGTGGCGGGTGCCGGCATGGAACAGGTCGCACGGCGCGCCGGCGTCAGCAAGGTCACCGTCTACCGGCGGTGGAGCACCAAGGAGAAGCTGCTGGCCGCGGCGTTCGAGTCGGCCGGCACGGGCCTGCCGGCACGGACGCTGGGAGACCAGCCCGACCCGCCGTCGTCGTACGACGACCTGACCTATGACCGGATGACCCACCTGATCGACAACGCCCTGCCCACCGCCGCCGGCCTGCTGGCCGACCCGCAGTACCGGGCGCTCCTGGCGGCCGTGTTCGGGGCACGGTTCACGCACCCCGACCTCATGGACGTCTTCTGGGACAACCACATCGTGCCTCGCCGCCGCACCGCCCTTGTCGTCCTCGAGCGCGCCGTGGCCGAGGGGCATCTGCCGCGCGAGACCGACGTCGAGGTACTCCTGGACATGACCGTCGGGGCACTGATCTACCGGCTGCTGCAGCCCGGCGACCTCGACCGCGACGTCCTGCTCGACTACCTGCGTCGGGTCTACCGGCAGGCCGGGCTGCTGCCGCCGGCCTGAGCGCACGGGCGGCAGCGTGGCCGGTGTGCCGTTCGGATCACCGTCGCACGCATCGCGCCGCAGGGCCGATGTCGAGAAGCGTGGCGTGGCTCCGTCCTAGGGTCGGAAGCGCCGAGAGGCGGCGCGACAGCTCCAGGAGGACGACATGACACGCTCGACCGGCCGCACCGTGACCGCCAACCTCAGCCTCACCCTCGACGGCCGTTACCACGGCGCGGGCGGGCCGGCGGACTTCGCCACCTTCATGCCCTACGTCACCAGCGACACCGCCCGTGATCACATGAGCCGCATGTGGGCCGACGCGACGACGGCAGTGCTCGCCCGCGGCAACGCCGAAGGATTCATGGGGTTCTGGCCGTCCGTCGCAGAGGACCCGGACGCCGACCCCCGTGACCGGGAGTATGCCCGGTGGCTGGTCCGGACGCAGAAGGTCGTCCTGTCCACCACCCTGACCGACGCACCGTGGGAGCGCACCCGGATCGTGAACGCACCCGCCGCCGACGTCGTGCGCGAGCTCAAGAACGAGGGCGAGGGCGACATCCTGGTCAACACCAGCCCGAGCATCGTCAAGCCGCTGCTCGCCGCCGACCTGGTCGACCGGCTCTACCTCATGGTCCTGCCGGAGATCGCCGGTGGTGGACAGCGTCTGTTCGAGGACGGGCTCCCGGCCTCCACCTGGGCACTGACCCACCAGGAGACCGGCACGTCGGGAGAGCTCGCCCTGGTCTACGACCGCGTTCGCTGATCCAGCCTCCCCAGGCGGCGGGGGGGGTGCCGGCCGCGCGGCGTGAGACGTCGCCGAGACAAGCCCGCGCCTGCGACACCCACCGTGCAGGCGCGGGCAGAACCGCGGTTAAGGCCGTAGTGTCGTCGGCGTCGACACCGCGAACCGGAGTGGCAGCTGACAGATGACACAGAACGAGCTCATCGCCGCCCTGGCGGCGAGCGGCATCCTCACGGACACTGCGGAAGACCTGACGGTGGCAGAGCTGCTCGTCGAGCGCTATCCGCTGGCCGTACCCGTCATAGCCAGCTGGATCCGGCGCGCCTATGTCGCCGGAGCGATCGACGCCGGCCCGGCCGACCCGACCTAGGGAGATGCCCGGACCGCCGGGAGCGTCACGAAGCGGCGGTCAGTCATCGTCGCTGACGAGTCCTCGCCGCTGGAGGACGTCCTGAGCGACGGAGAGCAGGCGCGCCGACCGGGCGAACGCACGCGCCCGGATCAGCGCGGATGCGTCATCGGGCCGGATGCGCAGCTGCATGGCCACCATCCCGGTAGCCTGATGGAACGGCGCGTTGGCGGACCAGTCAAGAAGCTCGAAGTTGCTCAGCAGGTCGGCCCCGACGACGTCGGCCGCGAACTGCAGGTCGTCCAGGTCCCAGCCCGACGGCGTGTCGGTCACGTACAGGCTGAGGACCCCGATCACGTGCGGGCCTACCCGCATCGGCACCGCGTAGAGCGTCACACCGTCGCCGATGGCTCCGGCAAGGTGGGAGAAGACGGGATACTCGTCCACCATGGCCTCGACGCGCATGACCACCAGCCGGTCCACGGCCAGTGCCCGTGGCACCGGGCCCTCCCCCAGGACCTCCTGGAGGGGTTCGAGTCTTTCGAACGCGCCGCGTGTGCTCACCGCGATCCGGTCTCCCGGGCCGGCCGATACCGTCAGCGCCCCGCCCTGCGCCTGAAACGTGTCGACGCACGTCTCACACAGACGCACCGGCAACGGTCGGTCGGAGTCGGTGTCGGCGAAGGAACGCGCAAGCAGGCTGAGGACTTCCGGCGGGTCCATCTGGTCCGTTCACCTCCCCCTGCCACCGTCGCATCACGACTCTTCAGTCGCACTACCGGCCGTGTCACCGTGCTCCAGCCTGCGTCCATCACCGCCGGATGCGAGCCCGGCCCACGGACCGTCAGTGGTCGCCTGGTGCAGTCGGGTCGGCCAGGAACGTATTGATGGCCTCCCGTGTGGGGACCTCTGTGACGTTCGGTCCCGAGAACATGTGGACCAGGGTGGCGGCGATGTCACGGACGGCGATGTTCGCCCGGTTGGAGGTCTGGCGCAGCAGCGCGAACGCCTCGTCCTCGTCGACGCCCTGGATGACCATCACGACGCCCTTGGCCTGCTCGATGACGGATCGGTTCTCCGCCGATGCCCGGATCGACGCCGACGCCTCGCGCGCTGCCGCGTCGCGTTGCACATCGGTGACGTCGATGAAGTAGCCGAACAGCTCGACCAGCTGACCGGTGGCCTGGTCGCGTCGCCCTTGGCCGGTCACGGCGAGCGTGCGCGTCTTGCCGGTGGCATCGATGATCCGGTGCACCGAGCTGAACGGGAGGCCGGTCTCCGCCGCCCGGCGCAGGATCCCGTCGACCCTGCTTCGGTCGTCCGGGTGCTTGTGCGACAGCATCAACGGCGTGGTCGGCACGATGCCGCCCGGCTCGAACCCATGCATGGCGAACACCTCGTCCGACCAGACCCAGTCCCCCGTCGCCAGGTCGAGGCGGTATCGCCCAACCGGCGGTCTCGCACCGCCGGCAAGCACCTCCTCGAGATCAGCGTGCAGCGGCATCGGGGTGGGCTCAGGTGTGGGATTCACTTGGGTCCTCTTTCAGGGCAGAGTTGTGCGGCCTGCGCCCTACTAGGAAGTGCAGCCTGTGGGCGTCACCATAGCGCGCGACCTGCGCCGCGACGCGTCCGACCGGCTGGGCGAGTACGTCGACACCGCGCGTGAGCGCCGGGCCGACCCGGCGCGCAGGACCGACGAGCAGAGCGTCGAGGCCCGGTCGTCGATCAGCGACGGTCAGCCGATGAGCGGTGCACTCTCCGGGCGCCGGTACAGGCGCCGGCGGGCGCGGAGTACCAGCGCGGTGCCGAGGGTGATCGGCCCGAGCCGCCCGATGAACATCAGTACGCACAGCACCACCTGGTGATACCACGCGAGCTGTGCCGTGATCCCCGTCGACAGGCCCGTCGTCGTGAACGCCGAGGTCACCTCGAACAGGATCTCGTCCACCTGGAACGGCGAGAGTGCCGTCATCCACAGCGAGGGCAGGACAACGATCGCCACCGCGAGCAGGGCCACGGAGAGCGCCTGTCGCTGGGTGGCCGCCGAGATGCGCCGGTCGAAGGCGTCCGCGTCCGGGTCGCCGCGCAGCTCCGACCAGATCACCACCGCGAGCACGGCGAACGTCGTCACCTTGATGCCGCCGCCGGTGCCACCGGTGCCCGCGCCGATGAACATCAAGATGATCGTGCCGAGCCAGGTCTCGGTGTGCATCGCGCCGGTGTCCACGGAGTTGAACCCGGCCGTGCGGGCGTTGGCGGCCTGGGTGAAGGAGGCAAGGACCCGGTCCGCGGTGCTCAGCGTGCCCGTGGTCGCCGCGTTGTCCCACTCGGTGACCAGGAAGAACGCCGTGCCACCGACCAGCAGCAGGCCCGTCATGAGCAGGGTGATCTTGGTGTGCACGCTCCACCGCCCCGGACGACGGCGATTGCGCAGGACTTCCAGGAGCACCGGCAGGCCCAGGCCGCCCACGATCGTGGCGACGGCGATGGGCACGCAGATCCAGGGGTCGGCCACGAAGTCGATCAGCGACGTCGAGAACAAGGCGAAGCCCGCGTTGTTGTAGGCGGACACGGCGTGGAAGACGCCGTCCCACAGCGCCCGGCCCGGTGACTCGCCGTAGGCGACGACGAAACGCACCGTGAGCACCAGGGCGACGGCCGCCTCGACGATCAGCGCTATCACCACCACGCGGACCAGGGTGCGGCGCACGTCGCCAAGGCTCACGGTGCGGGTGGACGCCGCGGCCACCAGCCGGGAGCTCAGGTCCAGACGCCGGGTGACCAGGACGCCCAGCAGCGACGCGACGGTCATCACGCCCAGGCCGCCGATCTGGATGAGCACCAGGATCACCGCCTGCCCGAACCCGGACCAGAACACGGGCGTGTCCGTGACGATCAGGCCCGTGACACAGACGGCCGACGTCGCGGTGAACACCGCCTGCATGAACGAGGCCGGCTCACCCGACGCCGAGACGGGGAGCAGCAGGAGCAGCGTGCCGACCACTATGGCGCCGACGAAGCCGACGACCACGAGCTGGCCCGGCCGCCGCTGCAGAGCAACGGCCCGTCCCCGTTCCCGCCCGACCGGACTGCTGAACCGCATCTCGCTCCCGTCACCGTTGTTCGTCCGTCACGGCACACGCGCAGACCGGTCCAGGCCTGTCCCGTGATGCCCAGGGTCACGGTAGCCCGTGAGACCCACCGCCCGGTGACCCATAGTCCGGGCCAACGGTGCGGCGCGGGGTGGCAGCTTGACCCCGCGCCAATTTCAGTTGATAGTGAAACAACTGACATTGGAGGCGGCATGGACCCACAGGACCCCGTGCTCGAATGGGTCGAGCGCGTCTCGATGTACCTGGCCCGCGATGGTGTTCCACCGATCGCCGGGCGGGTGCTGGGCTGGCTCATGGTGTGCGACCCGCCGGAGCAGTCGGCCGGGCAGATCAGCGACTCGATCGGCGCCAGCAGGGCGTCCCTGACGTCGAACCTGCGCCTGCTGACCACCATGGGCTTCCTGAGCTCGCGGACCAGGCCGGGCAACCGAACCACCTACTACCGCATGGCCGACGACGCCTGGTCCATCGTGGTCCGACGCCAGATCGCGGGCATGGCATCGTTCCTCGACCTCAGCCGCGACGGCATCGCCCTGGCCGGCCCGGGCAACGACGAC
Source organism: Promicromonospora kroppenstedtii (assembly GCF_044389675.1). Taxonomy (NCBI): domain Bacteria; kingdom Bacillati; phylum Actinomycetota; class Actinomycetes; order Micrococcales; family Promicromonosporaceae; genus Promicromonospora; species Promicromonospora kroppenstedtii. Next base: position 105,321 of record NZ_JBIRYI010000002.1, read on the forward strand.
CGGGTCCGCCAGGCACACCGAACGTTCGAGTGGATGGCCGCGGCCTTCGCCGCCGCGCCGCCGCTCACGACCGGTCCGGACGAACCCACGCACGACGACGACCACGAGGAGAAGAGGCGATGACCGGACACGCGATCGTGGTCGGTGGCGGCATCGGCGGGCTCGCCACCGCCCTGGCGCTGCACCGGGTCGGCTGGGACGCCACCGTGCTGGAGCGTGCGTCGGAGCTGGGCGAGGTCGGCGCGGGTATGTCGCAGGCGCCCAACGCACTGCGCGCACTGGCCGAGCTGGGTGTCGAGGCCGAGGCGCGCGCCGTCGGCGTGCCGACGTACTCGGCGAACAACCTGCGCCGGGCCGACGGCCGCTACCTGCAGCGTGCCCGACCCGTCGACCCGACCCCGCTGCTCGCGTTCCACCGCGCAGACCTGCACCGGGTGCTGCTCGACGCCGCGCCCGGCGACTGGCTGCGCACGAACGCGGAGGTCACGGACGTGCGGCAGGACGGCGACGGCATGACCGTGGTCGCCGGCGGCACGGAGTACCGGGCGGACCTGGTGGTCGGCGCGGACGGCATCCACAGCGCCGTCCGGAGCGCGGTCTGGCCGGACGCCGAGCCGCCGCGCCATCTGGGACGCACGGCCTGGCTCGGCGTCGCCGATGTCGCGGGCCTGTCCGGCGACCTGTCCGGCAGCGTCACCATGGGGAACGGGGACCTGTTCCTGATCCACCCCGTGTCACGCGGCCGCGCGTACTGGGCGCTGCTCACATCCGAACCCGCCGCCGGCGTCCGGTACGACGACGAAAAGGCGACCGCGCTGGACCACGTCGCGGACTGGCACCACCCGGTGCCCGACCTGGTCCGCGCGACCCCCGACGAGGCGGTGATCCACACCGACATCCGGGAGCTACCTCCGCTGGACACCTACGTGCGGGGGCGGGCGGTGCTGCTCGGCGACGCCGCCCACGCCATGAGCCCCGACCGCGGCCAGGGCGCCGGACACAGCCTCGAGGACGCCGTGGTGCTCGCCCACGCGCTCGCGACCGAGCCCACGGTCGAGGTGGCGCTGGCGCGGTACGACGCGGAGCGTCGCCCGCGTGACCAGGCCACCGCCCGAGGCGCCCGGGCCGACGGCGCCCGGACCGCCTCCCGGACCGGACAGCGCGTCCTGATGACGATGGTCCAGCTCATGCCCGCCGCGCTGTGGCGCAAGGGCCTCGCACCGGACGGCAATCCCACCTGGCGGTGGGCACCGCCACCGCTCACGAAGTGAGCTGGAGCCTGCGCTGCAGCAGGGCCGAGACCGGGCGGAAGGACGCCAGGCGCAACGGCAGGTCACGCACCCAGAGCCCGAACCGGTCGGCAGGCGCGTACAGGCCTTTGACCTGACGTCCGAGCTTCTGCTTGCGCTCGGCCTCGGGTCGGATCTCGGCCTCCCACTCGCGCAACGCGGTGGCCAGGTCGGCCGGGTGCCGCTCCAGCGCGGCACCCAGGGCGTCGGCCCCGGCCACGGCCAGCGAGGAGCCGTACCCGGCGAACAGGGTGACGCACCAGGCGGCGTCGCCGAGCAGGACCACCCGGCCCCGGCTCCACCGGTCGAGGACCATCTGGCTGACGGTGTCGAAGTAGACCGACTCCGCGCGGGTGAGCTGGTCGAGCACCTGGGGTGCGACCCAGCCCAGGTCGCCGTACGCACGCGGCAGCGCGACCTGCGGGCCGTCGGCGAGCTCGGCCATGGGCCGGTCGGTGCGATAGCCGAAGAACGCCACCGCGCGATCCGCTCCCAGGCTGACCACCGCCAGGGTGCGGCCGGTGTCGGTGAGCGAGGCGGTCACGCCCGGCTCGACGCCGTCCGGCAGCCGGTCGAGCGTGAACACGCCCGCCATGTGGTTCAGGTCCAGGCGCAGGTCGTCCTCTGGTCCGACGACGAGGCGTCGGGTGGTCGAGTGCAGTCCGTCCGCGCCGACGAGGAGATCGGCGCGCTCGACGGTGCCGTCCTGGAGGGTGACGTCCACGCCGTCCGGGTCCTGCCGGACTCCGGCGATGGTGGTGCCGAACCGGATCCGCACCGTGTCGGCCGCCCGGGTGGTCACCGCACGGTAGAGCACGTCCTCGATGTCACCCCGCAGGATGTTGAGTGACCGATCGCCGACCATCGCCCGGACGGTGGGGCCGGGCACGGAGAACCGGGTGCGGCCGTCGGGCCGCACGTAGTCCATCCGGTCGGGCGTGATGTGTCGCTCGGCGAGCTCGGGCAGGATTCCCATCCGCTCGGCCGCGTCGTATCCCGGGCCGGCGAACGTCACGGCGTAGCCGCCGGACCGGCGCGACGGTGTCCGCTCGATCACGAGGGCTTCCCAGCCCGCCCGGTGCAGCCGCAGCGCGGTGGCGAGCCCGGCGATGCCGGCTCCGACGACGACGGCGCGAGGACGGCGTGCGGTCATGTGAGGTCTCCTCGGTCGGTGGTGGTCAGCCCTGTCGTGACGACGTCGACGAGCAGGTTCACGGTCTTGCGATAGGTGGCAGCGTCGCCGCCCGCGACGTGCTCGGCGTTGAAGGGCATGAGCAGCACCGACTGCAGCGCTCCGACGACGACGGCCGGGTCGTCGCCCACCAGGTCGCCCGACCGCTGCCGGTCACGGACGAACTCCATCAGCGCCGTGGCCGGGTTGTTCTCCCCCATCGCCGCCATCCGTTCCGGGTCCAGCCGAGCGGCAACAGCCACCATCTCCTGGGGATGCGTGACCAGGCGCCGCCACAGCGGATTGGTCTCGAACACCTCGAGCGTGGCGTGCAGGAACCGGCGCAGCCCTTCGCGCACGTCCTCGGTGGACAGCAGCGCCCGATCGATCACCTGGGCCTTGACCTGCCCTGCCTCGTCCAGCATGAGCCGCAGGTAGAGCGCCTCCTTGGAGTCGAAGAACTGATAGAAGGTCCCCTTCGCGATCCCGGCCGGAGCGACCAGCTCCTCCAGTGCCGTCTTCCGCAGCCCTTGCCTCGTGAACAGATCGTGCCCCGACGCCAGCAGCGTCCGGCTGATCCGGTCGCGCTCCTGCGCGGTGAATCCTCGTGGCACTGTCAGCCTCCCCTCTCTGTGACCCTGAAAACATATCGGATATTTGTTTTGACGCGCCACCATGCCGGGGCCTACTGTCGTTACTGGTGTGCCGGGAAGCCTGGTCGGCGGTCATTTCGTCGATCCCGAAGGAGACTCCCGATGAAGGCACTGATCATGACCCTCGGCACCCGCGGCGACGTGCAGCCGTTCGTCGCACTCGCGCAGGCGCTGGACGCCGCCGGCCACGAGACGGTCCTGTGCGCGCCACACCGCTTCGGCGAGTTCGTCACGAGGAACGGCGTGTCGTTCGCCGGGGTCGATGACGGCCCGATGCGGCAGCTGGACTCGCCCGCGGAGGCCGGTGAGGCGTTCGCAGGTGGCCTCCGCACACGGCTGCGGCAGATCCGCGAGATGCCGTCGATGTTCGACCAGGTGCTGGCCGACTCCTGGCAGGTCGCCGCCCACGGCGCCGGATCAGGGGCGGACGTCGTGATCCACAACGGGCAGATCCTGGCCGGGCAGCACGTCGCCGAGGCCCTCGGGATCCCGGCGGTCCTGGGCCTGCCGCTGCCGATGTACGTCCCGACACGCGAGTACCCGTGGCCGGGACAGTCACTACCCTTCGGGCTCCCTGGCCGGCTGAACCGAGCCACGTTCGGCGGGATGCGGCTGCCCGCGGCGATGTTCGGCCGCGTGATCGACCGATGGCGCCGGGACACCCTGGGGCTGTCATCCCGGCGCGGCCGGCACGATCCGACGCTGCGTCCCGACGGCGGCCCGGCCCTGGTCCTGCACGCCTACAGCCCTGCCGTACTGCCCCAGCCCGAGGACTGGCCGGCGGGGGCCGAGGTCACCGGGTACTGGCCCCTACCGCCGGAGCCCCGGCTCCCGGACGCCGTCGAGGAGTTCCTGGCGGACGGTGCCGCTCCCCTGTTCGCCGGGTTCGGCTCGATGTCAGGCCTGGCCCCGCAGGCGAGCACCCGGGCAGTCGTCGAGGCCGCGCACCTGACCGGTAACCGGCTGGTGATGGCCACCGCCTGGGGCGGGCTCGACGCCGAGACGGCACGCACCGCGGCCACGGAGCACGGCGTGGACCTGCTCGTGGTGGGCGACGTCGACTATCAGCGGCTGTTCCCACGGATGGCCGCCGTCGTGCACCACGGCGGAGCGGGCACCACCGGCACCGCGTTCACGGCTGGACGCCCCCAGGTCGTGTGCCCGTTCGTGGCCGACCAGCCCTTCTGGGGGCGCGTGGCCCACGCGCGCGGCGTCGCACCGATGCCTCTGTCCCAGCGCCGGCTCACCGGACCTGCCCTGGCTGAGCGGGTCACCGAAGCGTGTGCGCCCGCCGTGCTGGCCGCGGCGTCCGAGCTTGCCGACCGCGTCGCTCGGGAGCAAGGGCTGGAGCGGGCGGTCGCCCTCATCGAGCGCGCCGTCGAGGCCGACCAATGACGACAAGGCCCAGCATCACCAGGCGTCGCGAGAAGACTCCGCCGAAGCCGAGCGGGTAGCTCATGCCCGATCAGGCTCTCGCGACCGTCCGCTCGATCCGTGCGACGGCGGCGGTCACGCCGTCCTCCTCCCGCACCCGGGCGGCCATCTCGCGGGCCGCGCCCGCCATGGGCGTCGCATCGTCGAGCGCCGCGGCCAGCCGGTCCGCGGTGAACCGCCCGGTCAGCGGCGCGGCGGCGATCCCGATCTCGTGCACGCGCCGCGCCCAGAACGGCTGGTCCCCCAGGAACGGCCGGATGACCTGCGGCACCCCGGCCCGCAGGGCGGCCGCGACCGTACCCACTCCCCCGTGATGCACAGCGACGGAGGTGCGCTGCAGGAGCCAGTCGTGCGGCGCCTGGTCGAGCACGTACACCGACTCGGGGACGTGAGAAGGCCGGAGCGCTCCCCAGCCCGTCGCGAGCACGGCACGCCGGCCGGACCGGGCCAGCCCGTCGAGCACCGCCAGGGTGAAGGCGTCCGGGTCCTTGGCCAGCATGCTGCCGAAGCCGACGTAGACCGGCGGCTCACCGGCGTCGAGGAACCGGGTCAGGTTGTCGGGTGGCGTCCAGTCGTCCGACGGTGCGCTCCAGAACCCGATCGGCGCCAGCGCGGCAGGCCAGTCGTCCGGTGCGGGCAGCAGGTGCGGGCTCCATGCGTGCAGCACGCCGTCGTGGGCGACCCGGTCGGTGAGGTTCGGCGTCGGTCCGGTGAGGCCGAGGACCTCGGAGCGCCACCCCCTGACCATGCGCCGGTACGGGGCCTCGACGGCACCGGCCAACCGCCAGCTCGCCCGGTTGAGGAACCGCGGCGGCCGGACCGCGCTGAGCGGGGAGGCGAACCGCGCCGTCGGGCTGAACAGCGGGACCGGTAGGGCGGCGATCGACGGCACACCCAGGCGGTCCGCCAGGTGGTGCGCACCCAGGGACTTGGGGGCGTAGACGACGATGTCGGCGCCGCTGTCCTGCAGCGTGGCCACGTCGTCCAGCCAGCGGCGCAGCAGCGGGAGCGCGGAGCGGGCCGCCGTCACGGAGGCGCGCGTCCCCTTTCCCGCGACCTCCTGCTGGAGGGCGAAGATGCCGTCGTCGAGCGGCGCCACCGGGACGCCCCGGCCCGCGGCGTGCTCGGTCAGCCGGCGCGGGGCGGCCAGCAGCGGGTCGTGGCCCGCGCGAGCGAGCCCTGCGGCGAGCGCGGCGAACGGCTCGACGTCTCCCCGGCTGCCTGTCGTGACCAGGAGGACCCTCACCGGGAGGCCTCCCACTCGTCCAGGAGGGCGGGGAACCGGTCCGCCATGAAGGCGTACATGTCGCGCATGTTCTCCAGCCGCTTGCGCCGCTGCGGGTCGTCGCCCACCGCGGCCAGCCCGTGGGCGGCGAGCTCCTGGAACGCGTCGAACTCGGCCATCTTCGCCCGGAACGCCCGGCCGAACACGTCCTCGGCGAGGCGGTACCGATCGCGGCGTTCGCCACGTCGCCGGAACCGCTCGACCATCCCCGCCTGTTCGAGCTGGCGCAGGGCCACACTCATGCTGCTCTTGGCGACCGAGAGGTGTTCGCACAGGTCAGGGGCATCCGCGCTGTCGTCGTCCGACGCGAGCAGGTGCCCGACGACGCGGCCGGCGGTGCGGCTCAGCCCCAGCCGCTCGTAGAACAGCCCGGCCTCCTCGGTGAAGTCCTCGATGGCGCTCATGCGGGCAGCCTATCGTATTGTTCGGTACGTTCCGAACAGGCGGAACCGCGCCTTCGTGTGAACGGTCGAACGTCACCTCGATGACCTCGATCTCGCCGCGCCGGCGCTGCGCCCTCGGCACGATCGCGGCGAGCGATGCCCGACTCGTTTAGTCGCGGACGACCGCCATTGTGTCGGGGCCGTCTGTGGCGGAGCCCGCCCTCAGCTCATGCTCGCTACGACACGACAAAAAAGCGGGCTCACCATCCAGGTGAGCCCGCTCCAGTAGACGGCTGTACCGTCCTATTTGTGTGTCCGGAGGGGGACCTGGCAGGTATCGTCACACCCCTACCTGCTCGCGAGGGCGGCGTGAGCTGCAAAGTCGCGAGCTTGCCAATGGCCTGCCCAGGACTGTTGGCGAGCCACGACTCACGCACGGACAACGTAGTCGTCCTCGGTCTATACCAGAGACGTCAGGTGGCGAGGCATCGGGATCTGGTCGAACGGTGCCCCGGCGGCGGTGGCGATACCGTCCCACAGCGTGTCCGCGGTGGCCCAGGTAGGCCGCTCGGCGGCCAGGCGGAGCCAGGCGGGGCCGGTGGGTGGTCTTGACCGCCATGGTGCGGTCGTACAGCCCGTGAACCGGGATCCCGTCCAGGGTGACATCGAGCTTGTTCGCGGCCTGGGCGAGGTAGCCGGCGAGCATGGTGCGGTGCTCGTCATAAGTCATCTGTCTCTCCGTGCTGGTGTCGTGAGCCTGCGGTGGTGCTGATCGAGAACGTGCACGTGCGTCCCCGGGGCGTTCAGGACCGTGCCGTGTGGCCCCGGACGGTCCCCGCCATCGGGCAGTTGCTTGCGCACGGTGTGGAGTTCACCAGCGACATCATGATCCTGGTGGGAGCGAACGGGTCAGGCAAGTCCACCCTGCTCGAAGCCATCGCCGCCCGTCTCGCTCTGATCAGACGTCAAGAAATCGGGCACCGTGGGCGCTGGCTCGACGCAGTCCCTGCAGTCTGCCGTCAGGACAGGCGCGTCGAGTGAGTAGGAACCTCTGACAGTCAGACACACCGACAGGACCAAGTGAATGAGAAACTGACAGGACCATCGCATCAACGCAGGTCAGGAAGAGTCCGCTCCGCGTACGCGGAGGTAGCCCGGCCGTCGGGTCGGTCTCCGACCTGTCCCAAGCGTCCACTCCGCGTACGCGGAGGTAGCCCGGCGGCCCTGTCTGCGAACCCGACCGGACTGGTGTCCGCTCCGCGTACGCGGAGGTAGCCCCGACGGCGAGGCGTTCACCGGACCGAGCCACTCGTTCGCTCCGCGGATGCGGAGGTAGCCCGACCTGCAGCACGTTGCCGGCGTCGTCGACGCTGTCCGCTCCGCGTACGCGGAGGTCGTCCCCCGATGCAGACCGCGATCATGATCGCGGCGCAGTCCGCTCCCGCGGCTGCCGATACAGCCGATCCACATGCCACACGACCACAGTCGTCACCCCGGCACGGATCTGGTCCACCAACAAGTCATACCCCGGGCGCCGGCCACCGTCATAAGCCGAGACGTCGTTGTCGACCAGCACGACGGGGTCCTCAAGACCCAGCCGCACCGCCAGGTCCAGGCAGTCCTCCTGCTGCCGCAGGACCCCTGCCTGAAGACCTGAGCGGTCCTGCGATATCCGCACATAAACCGCCGCCGTCACCATCTGCGCCCCTCCTCCTAGGTGCGGCTCAGGCTATGCGGACGACACGAACATGCAACCGCCGATACCTTGAAAGGCACACCACTTGGGAGGCCACCGGGGTGACCTCGCCTACACCATCACCCACGCCCCGGGTCCAGCGATGGATCCCGCGATGGTGCTGATCCTGAAGGAATAAGTGCCCTTGTTGCCGGGGCCGAACTCGATGACGTAGTCACCTGCGGGCAGCGTGAACTGCTTGTTGACGGTTCCCGTCCCAACGGTCTGCCCAGTCGCGACGTTGATGATCTTGTACGCGTAGGGCGCGGTGATCTTGAGGTACTCATACTGGACGGTCGCGTTCTGGCTGAGTGTGAACGCGTAGCGGTCCACCGACGCGACGGTTTCAAGGTTGCCTGCGCCAGCCGCCGGTACGCCGCTGGAGACAACGGTCCCGAGCGTGTATTGGAACTCTTGCGCGACAGGCACCTGGAAGAACTGGAAGGAATAGGTGCCGCTCTGGCCACCTCCGAACTCCAAGGCGTACTGGCCTGCGGGAAGGGTGAACTGCTTGTTGCTGTTCCCGGTCCCGACGACCTGCCCGCTGGTCTGGTTGATGACCGAGAAGCTGAACGGGAAAGACGGGCTGAAGTACTCGTACTGCAGCTTGGTCTCTTGCGCCAACGTGAAGGTGTACCGGTCGACCGACGAGGTTGTCTCCAGGTTGCCGGCTCCCGCTGCGGGCACGCCGTTGGAGACGGTGGAGCCCAGCGTGTAGGCGAACACCTGCGGTGCGGGAACTTCGTAGATCCGCAGGGTGTAGGTCCCGCTCGTGCCCGGTCCCACCTCGGTGACGTACTCCCCTGCCGGGAGGCTGACTCGCCGGGAGGTGGTGTCGGACAGTACGACCGCGTTCGTCAGGGCGTCAATGACCTTGTACGCGGTCAGTGCCGTGATCTGGACCTGGTACTCGCCAGAAGCGGGGACGCTGAAGGTGTACCGGTCGACCGAGGCCACGGTCTCAAGGTTGCCCGCCCCTGCTGCGGGGACACCGTTGGAGATCGTTGAGCCGAGGGCGTATGCGAACGTCTGCGGGTCCGGCGCCTCGAAGAGCTTGAACGAGTAGTTGCCCTGGATGCCAGTGACTTCGAACGCGTACTGGTCAGGCGGGACTGTGAACTGCTGGTCCCGGAACCCGGATGCCACGACTTGTCCGCTGCTGAGCGAGACCAGGCGGAAGTTCGGGAAGTTGACGCTCAGCATGTCGTACTGCAACGCCGTCACGGCCGTGGTGGTAAACGTGAACCGGTCGACCGACGCGATCGTCTCCAGGGTGCCGGCACCTGCCCCCGGGACCCCGTTGGCCACCGTGGCGCCCAGCGTGTACGCGAAGCTCTGCGGCGTGGGGACGCTGAACAGCTTGAAGGAATAGATGCCCTTGTCGTTTCCGCGGCCGACCTCGAGGGCGTAAGACCCGGCTGGCAGGTTGAACTGTTTGTCGGTGTGCCCGGTACCGACAACGTCACCGCTGGAGGTATCGACGATGCGGTAGTTGAAGAACTTCTGGAGGACTTGCTGATACTGGAGTGTCGAGGCGGCAGAAAGATTGAACGTGTACCGGTCAACAGACGCAGTCGTCTCCAGCCTGCCCGCCCCAGCTCCGGGCACACCGTCGGAGACGGTCGACCCCAGTGTGTAACCGAAAGTCTGCGGTGCGGGGGTTTCGAAGAGTCGGAACGAGTAGGTGCCCTTGTCGCCACTGTGGCCGACCTCGAGCACATAGCTGCCTGCGGGAAGGTTGAAGTCGGCGTCGGTGTACCCGTTGCCGACGGCATCGCCCGTGGCAGTGTCGATGATGCGGTAGTTGAAGTAAGAGCCCAGACGCTCATAGCGCATAGCCGTACCGGTCGGCAGAGAGAACGTGTACCGGTCCACCGATGACGCCGTCTCCAAGTTGCCCGCGCCGGTCCCCGGCTCGCCGTCGGCCACAACTTCGCCCAGGGAGTAGGCGAACGTCTGGGCGTCAGGAACGGTGAACAGGTCGAAGCCATAGTCACCCGGGTACGCCGCCGGACCCCAAGGCGTCACACGCAGCTCGTACTGCCCACCGGCCAGGGCCCCAGTCGTGATGGAGCTCAGGCAGTGGTCCTGGCCGAATACTTCCTCGTCCGTGGCCGTGTCGACCAGGCTGAACTTGGCCGACGCGGTGCACGTCGTCGGCGAGAACGTCAACCGATCGCCGGCGGTGACATTGACGACGTAGGTGTCCGCCTCGCTGGTCGCTTCGAAGCGCCCGCCCGCAGCACCTGGGCTGACCGTCAATGGCAGTGTGCCCGTAGTACTGGCCGGTGCTGGTACGGCGAGATCGAGCTCGACGTTGTCGATGCCGAGTGCGGTGTCCAGCAGTCCGCGGAAGTTGGAGGGACGCAGGTCGATCGAGAGACCCGGCTGGGCATGCGGAATCGTGGTGGTCGCCCGGAAGCTCGTGTAAGCCGTCCCGTCGGCTGTTTGGCCCTGCCCCAAGGCGTTGAAGGACCAGTCCGGACCGCCCGACGCGACAGGTGCGGCGCCGTCCAGGTTGAACTCGGAGATCTCCTGACCGTCGACCGCGACCTCGAGGCGCTGCTGGGTGCTCGTCCCGGAGACCGGCCCGAACAGGTACAGGTCGAATCCGAGGTCAATCTGGTCGTGCCGGGGCGCGTTCGTGACGTGCATCCGGTATCCGGGGGTGTCGAACAGTGGCCCAGCCAAGGTCGTCGACCCGACGGTCTCGTAGGTCCTGGACTCGAAGCTCGAGCTGACCTGCCCTTCGAAGTCCTCGGTGAGTGAGCCGCTGCCGAAGGCGCTCTGTGACGGGTCATGCGGCACACCCTCCACGAGCGCCGAGTCCGCGGCGAACGAGTCGTCCTCGGTCAGAGCCACGTCCAGGATGCAGGCGTCGAACTGGGGACCCGGCGTGACGCCGGCGTCGGCGCAGACCGTCGTCGCAGCTGTCACCACGCTGTCGGACAGGTCTGACACATCAGCGATGCTCTCTGGAAAGTCCGGGTCGGTGAACGTGTCGGTCGACTCGCCGGGCCCGTAGGTGAACATCGTCTCCTCGGCGGTGATCCGCCAGGAATCCGCGTACGCGCCATGGATCAGCTCCGGCGAAGGTTCGGCGCCTGCCGGTGTACCGTCGCGGTAGTCGAAGTCATCGGTGGGGTCGCCGTTGTTGTTGCCGGCCAGCCCCGCGGTCTCGAGGCCTTCTGGCACGAAGGCGCGGACGTTGCGGCCTTGCCGCTGCAGGACGGCGCCTTCGTTCTCTCCGGCCCACAGCAGCGTGTATGCGGTGCCATCGCGCACGATGGCCGACCCGTCACCGAGCAGCAGCGACCCACCGTCCGCATCCAGGACGATTTCCTGGCCGTCGACCTGGACGTAGTCCGTGCCGATCTCGACGTGCTGGTCGTTCACCTCGGTGGCGATCGGCCCGAGGATCGACAGGTTGTCGTTGAAGGCTTCGAAGCGGGCTTGGACCGTGACGTCGAGCTCGGGTATCTGCAGATAGGTGAACTCGCCGACGGACATCAGGTCGTAGGCACGGCCGTCGAGGGTGACCATGTGGGGGTCGCCGTAGACCAGCCAGCCCACGCCCATCGCGGCCAGCGCTGCTGCAATGCCGGCGGCCAGGCCAACGGACATACCCCCGGCCTCAGCTGTGGCCGCAACGCCCAGGAAGGCAAGACACCCGCCTGCGGTACCGGTGCAGAATGCGATGATCCCCAGCACCACGACCGCTAGTGCCGCGGCGGCGGCAACAGTGACCCAGACCTCTTCGTCGTCGGGAATGGGAACGACCGGGAGCTTTGGCCAAGCGGGCAGGTCGTTCAACTCGGGGTGGCCGTCGAGGAAGTACTCCCAGAAGTCGTCCTTCCCGTCGTTGTCAGCATCGCGTCCAGGCGCTGGCGCCCAACATCCGTCGGCGCAGAACTGGGGCACCTCCTCAGGAACTGCCTCCGGCACCTCGACCTCACCGCCACCGGGCTGCTCTTCTTGCTCACCGCAGTCCCGGACGTCCTTGCCGTTCTTGGCGAAGAGCAGGATCCCTGGCGCTGATTGGTACACCGTGAACTTCTCGATCACTTCCTTCTTCACGCCACGCTCGGCGCAGTCCCGCACCAGGACGCGGAAGGTGTCGGAGTACCCGGCCAGGTCCCGCGCCTGGACGGTCCTGTTGTTGGCACCCTTGGGGAAGTCCCGCTGATAACGAGCAAGCTGTGCCGCGGCGTCGCGCGCGTTCGGCTTCTTCTTGACTTCCACCAGCTCGATCGGTGCGATGGGGTCGTCCTTGTCGTACAGCAGGATGTCGATCCGGCCGCTCTTCTTGCCCGTGGTCCCGGGGTAGGTGACTTCCCACTGGATGTCGGGGGTGATGCCACCGGCGACAGCTGCCTTTCCATACACGCCAGCGCTGTTGAGTTTCTGGATTGCTCGGCCCTGTGCGATCGCCTCGGCCTGGACGCCATAGCCCTTGTGGCACTCGTGCCGTGTGTAGATGGCGTTTGCCAGGGCCGCCTTCGCCGCGTTGAAGCAGGCGTCCAGGAGGCCGGACCGGCTGCCGCGGACCTCTTCGGCGATACACCGGCGACCCGATGCGGTCGCGGTGTCGGTGTCATTCGGAGGGCAGGCGGCCACGGCCGTGGCCTGCTCAGCTGCGCGATCGAGGATCTGGGCCACGGCTGTGCGTTCCGCGGCATTCAGCCGATGGCCACCTGGGTCCTCCTGGGCGGGACTGATCTGTGCTGAGACAACACTGACCGCGACTGCGGTCACGACCGTGACCAAGCCACGCCACGTTCCACCAATCCACATCGCCACAAACCCCCACAGGTCGGCAATTAACCGGCAAGGAGCCTTACATGCACATCGCCCGAATGACAGCGCTTGCCGTGGAGTTCACCCTCACGAGCGCTGGACTTCACCCGGCCGGTTGGGTGGATGACCGGCCGGCGCAATGTGGTGTTCCATAGGCGCATGACTGTGCAGGTGGATCGCGACTCGATCGCGAAGGCGTGGCGCAAGGCGCGTGGCGAGGAGTTCTTCTTCGAGTTCCGACCCTCGCCGCAAGCTGGGGCCGGCGACGCCGATGTCCTGCGCAGCGTGGAAGGCGCGGTCGGGGAAGTCAACGAGGCAGCAGTCGAGAGGTATGGGTTGGACGACGCCCCCTTCGTCGAAGGGGCCTCCGACAGCGACCACGGCGTGGTAGCTCTGATGAACCCGGGCGGCGACGGCGACGAGGTCACGACCTGGTTCACGCTCCTGGCAGAGCGGCTCTCAGCGCTCGGCTGGGCCGGTGCGATCCGTGCCGCCCGCGTGACAGGACCACCCGCCTGGAGTGCCGATCGGGTCGAGATCGGCTACGCCATCGGTGCGTTCGCGCGCTTCACCCCATGGGCCGTGCCTCAGCCGGACCCGAACATCCCAGGTGTCGACCTGAGTGAAGACGACCTCTCCGCCCTGGCACGTCTGGTGGACCAGTGGAACGCTCAGCGAACCGACCGCGTCTATCTGGCCCGTGGTGACGTTGACGGGCCAGCGCCAGTCACCGGGCTCGGCGCCGCATGGGTCCGGGCGGCGCTGCGCAACCAACAAGCGTTCGCCACCTGGGTCGACCGCACCGCCCGCACGACGGCTTCAGCCGCGCTGATGGCAGGCGCAGAAGCGACGTTCGCGATCGCCTCCACAAGCGAGCCCTGGCAGTCCCGGCTGGAGAAGGCGACCGAAGTATTGCAACAGCTGGGGCCGCGGCTCGAGGTCGGCGTCATCCGGCTCACCCAGCCCTACGCGAGCACATGGTCGACCTTGAACTCGACCCCGCCGGCGCCTCCGGGAAGGATCGCGTCCGTCAACGACATCCGCCTGGCGCGCGAGTACACCCTGGACGCGTACGGCACTCAGGTATTGACCGGGCGCCACCTCCAGCGCGCCCACGATCTGTCGAACTGGACGATCACGGATCTGGGCAACGACCGACACCTGGTCCAGCACCCCAACCCGGGTGCTTGGTACGCGCACGACACGCCAGACCCCACGGTCCTAGAAGCAGCACGCCACGACTTCGGCGACCTCATCATCACCGAAGAGATCTACCGCGCGTTCATGGCCGAGGAGATCGCCCGCCGACAACGGCGCTAACCGCACGAGTGCTGGACGAACTCATGCGAAGACCACCCGGGCATCGAACCGGCCCCTACTCGTATGCCCATGTCGGCAGCCCCCGGAACCAACGCTTCGTTCCAGGTCATCGCCAGCCACGCCGTCGCAAATGCGGACGCGGTCACTGCTGGGCGGGCCCAAAAGCGAAAACCCCAGGCCTGACGAATATCGGCCTGGGGTTTCCCGACGTTGCGAGACTGCGGGATGTGCGACGCTGGCGGCTAGTTCTCCGCGCCCTGTGTCACGACGAACCGAGTTCCCTCGAGCACCTCGCCGGTCGGGGTGTCCGCCCATTCGGTGAGCCGGTCTCGGGCCTGGTCGAGTACCTGGAGGACATCGGCGACTTCTGGGCGTTCCGGGAGGGCACAGCACAGCACCTCCTCGGTGTGGGACGCGGCGGCGTATCCGTCCTGGTCGAACTGGTCGTCGACCCACCGATGCAGCGAGATCTCCCATCTACGCCGCCACCTGGGATCGAGCACCGGCACGTGCACCGAGATCTCGTATCGCTCTTCGCCGTCCGGCACATCGACCGCGAACGTGGGATCGACACTGACGACCGGCCCGAACAGATCCAGCTCCACATCAGGCTCGGTCGACCGTGCATGCGCCTCGAGCAGCACCCGCAGGTCGTGCGTGGCCTCCACCACCTCTCGGGCCGCGGCGGATACTTCATGCCGGTCCAGCATCTCCCGATCACGGTCGGCCAAACCACCCTCGACCAGCGCTACAAGGTGCTCGCCGAAGTCCCACACGCGACGGTCATCGTCCTGCGGAAGCTCATCGCCCTCGGTGTACTCGGCCAGCGCGAGACACAGCCACCTGGCCTCCGTCTCCAACTCGACCTGCACCGAGGTACGCACCGGCACCGGCACAGCCAACAGGGCATCGTCGAGATCGGTCAGGGCCTCGTGCAGCAACCAGGTCGCCATCGCATACCAGGTGCTGTGCGTCGTGGTGAGCAGGTCGGCGCGAGCAGCCACATCAGTCAATGCGGCCAAATGCGCACTCGGGTACATCTCGTTGGTCTCACCACGTTCGTCGTAGACGCTCACCGGCACCGTCGCCGCCGCCGAGACCCGGTTGAGCGCGTCAACAACCGGTCCCGCCAGCTCGGCCGACTCAATGCTGGTCACGGTCGCTGACACCACGCCGTCCGGACCGCGATACGTGGCCAGGACCTGGACCTTGCCACGACGGGGATGCTGAGAATAGATGGTCATCGCAAAGACACCCTTCCGGCAGACGCACGCAAGCGCCCGCAAGGCAACCAAGAACAGGGGACTCGCCACCGCCCATCAGCGCAACGACCTTGGCCGAGGTCGTCACTCCACGCTCATCGAGGATCGCGAACGTACGGAAGTGCTCCACCGACAACCACGTCGTAGGCGTCGCGATCGCGCAGACCATCAGCATCACGACCACCAGGCTCCGCGTCGTGCGATCACGGTTGTTCTTCGCGAACTTCGCGAACAAGGAGCTGTCAACGGCCCGGTCGCGCTGGAACTCACTCATCGTGGCCGAGAGCATAGTCCGCACGTCTCGGTCGGAAACCATGTCCGGGTTTGCTCAGTACCGGGCCTCTGGTCTGGTCGCGGCGCTGTTGCACGGAGGTCGGCCTCCGGCCGGGCAGCGAATAGGCTCGCGCAGTGCTCGAGGACCTGGCCACGATCAACTGGGGCAGCTTGGACGGAGCCTATGGCCCTGCAGGCGACACAGGCGAGATCTTGCGAGGTCTTGCCTCGTCCGACGAGGAGCTCCCGGGCGAGGCGCTCGATGACTCTTTCTCCTCGATCTGGCACCAGGGGACGGTCTATCCCGTGACCGCGGCTGCAGTGCCGTTCATCGCGGACCTGGCGGCGGGTCGAGTCTATTCACCACCAGGATGCGCTTTGTTTCGCGCTGGGTGGGTTCGGGGACCCCGGCATGAGCGACGGGACCGCCCTGTGGCCCGCCCCCACCCGGCCTAGTGTTCGCCCTGGAAGCGTATGAGGACGTCTCCGTCCTCCGAGACCCAGATCTGGTCGATCCACTGCAGGTCCTGCACGGTGGGTCGACGGCCGGTGACGAGATCTGGAGCAATCCGCGACCACGCGTCCGCGGCCGAGTCACCCACATGGAGCATGAGCCCCCCGGAAAGACGTCGGTGACCGCGATGGCTCCTGCGGCAACCAGGTCTCCCCCGAGCCTGCGACCGACGCGCTGCGGTGTACGACGGTAGACGACCTCGCTCGGCCCGCGTAGCGACCCGTCGGGCAATTCCTCGAGCTCCGCCGCAGGCCGATTCTCCACGACCCAAGACTACGGCCAGGCCCAGCCGAGCCAGGTCGACAGCCAGGCCGGATCCAGCACGTGGAGATCGACGGCGCGGGGAGGAAATCACTGGCGAGCGTGTGGGTGCGATCTCTCGCGCCTACCCACCAGCTCCGGTTGGAGCAGCCCTGACACACCCTCATTGGTTCGACGAGAGCCTCTCCATCACATGTCGAATTTCCGCACTTCGGCGGGCAGCATCCTTGAGTTCTGGGATTTTCGTCGCCAAACCTAGTTCGCAGAACGGAAAACGAAAATAGTCCAACAGCCAGATCAGCTCGTCGTCATTGTATGCACTTAACCACAGTTCGCGGAAGATGGAAACGGACTGAAACACCGGCCCGCGCAACAGCACCTCCATGTCTATCGCAGCATCCCGGCGGCCCTCCTCGTCCAGCTCACGCACGTCTGTCCAAAAGCTCCTCGCGATAGCCACCCAGCCAGGCCGCTCGGGAGGTAAATCCGATGGACCGTCCGCACGGCCGGCCAGATAGCCCTGATTCAGCATCTCGGCGCGAACCGGACCATCGACGTCGGTCCACCGATACAAGATCGGAAATTCATGAAAGATATCTCGTCGAGAGAACTCTTCGGCGAGTGCGGTGATCAACGAGGACCTCTCGTGAGCGTCGCGCGCCGCATCCCAGAGCCCATCGAACAACGCCCTGGCCTGACGCTTGGAGCGTCCCAACACGTTCCAGACAGCAATTTCGACGCCGTCAAAGATGAGATCGACCAGCACTTCTCTGTTACGCCTGCCGAACCACCATAATTCGACGACGGCGTCCAGGTCGCGTATCGCAAAGTCGACATTGTCAGCTCGCCATCGATGCTCCGGGTGGTCGATCTGCATCGGAGTGCCAGGCACATCGCGTAGGAAAACCTCCGGAGCCGGGGTCAAACCGGCCGCCTCCGGAAAAACGGAATCAAGGTACTCGTGCTCGAATTCGGACTCGGCGCGCGCGAGCAAGTGCGCGTACAGTCCAGCACTGTCGCGATCCAGCGCCTCCATGCGGCGGAGCGCTCGACTCATGACGTCTCGCACGGCCGGGAAGCGAATCTCCGACGGTTCGCGCTGAACGATCCACCAGATCATTGATTCCAAGACGAACGGCGTGCTCGCCACAGTCCTTTACCTCCCTCTGGGCTGGAGACGCCCGTTGAAGCTCTACCAGGCCTCGCCCGTCACACCAGGGCGAGAATCGGCCATACCCGCGAGAACTTATACGAGCTCCCCTGGGGGCATGGTGCTTCCGGGGCCTGGCTTCACGCGCCTCTGAGAACGTCGAAGCCTCGATCCCAGCACCCCCTGCCGCAAACCGGTGGAGAGCGGTCCGCAACCTGCGCTGCCAACCCCTCAACTGGTCAACAGCGGGGTGCTGCTCCACGTGCTCCAGCGGGTGGCCGGCCACCAGTCCCGGCCATGACCGCCCGCTACCCCTACCCGGACCACCGGACGCTGACCGACGCCGGCCCGACATTCGGCGCCTGGTGGGTGGCCAGACGGATCGGGGACAAGTCTCGTTCCGGCGACCCGTCGCAGCGAGGGTTCCGAGGCAACGAAACCCCCCTCACCTGCGTGAACAGGTGAGGGGCGATCTGTCGGGCTGACAGGATTTGAACCTGCGACCCCCTTGAAGAAATCAAGGGCCGGGCGTGCCTGCGAGGCGGATGCCGGAACGCTCCGGTCCGCATCCGATGTGCCATCCCGGACTGGAAACTCCGCGTCGTGCCGGAGGATGCGCTGGTGCAGCTCGCGCCGCTCAGGGCCGGGGTAACTGCCGAGCTCGTCGACCAGGTGTTCCTGGAGCAGCCGGTAGTGGGCCAGCGCGTCGGACTGACGTCCGCACCGGTACAGGGCGAGCATCACCTGCCCGGCGAGGCGTTCGTCGAGCGGGTGAGTCTCCGCTGCGGCGGTCACGTCGGGCAGAAGGCACGCGTGCTCGCCGGAACGCAGCAGCAGGTCGTTGTGATCGAGGACGGCCGCCAGGCGCTCTGCCTCGAGCCTGACTGTCGTCGACCGCAGTCAGCCACTGTCCAGGTCGGCGACCGGCCGGCCCCGCCACAGGCCCATCGCTTCCTGCCAGAGAGCGCCGGCGTGGTCGCCGTCGGCCCGCCTGGCCTGCGTGACGAGCGCACGGAAGCGATGCATGTCCACCGCGGACTCGTCCGCTCGGAGCACGTAGCCGCCGGACTGGCGTTCGAGGAGCCCTGTCGGATCTGACAGCACCACCTGCGCTCACACACCAGACAAATCCGCAGGTCAGACTCTCAAGACAACATCGAGCCGTGCCCGGACCTCGCTGCTCTGAGCATGCACGAGCAGCTCAGCGATCACTTGGGCACACTGTGGGTCATGCGCCTCGATCTGACCGAGACCTTCGCGGGTGTGCCCGCTCGCCGTGTACGGGATGCACTACGCCGGCCCAACAGCCGTTGGGTCACGCCCTACTGGCTCGCCCGTGCTGTGAACTACCCAGGAGATCAGGCCGAGGATTTTGTGGATGCCCTCGTCAGTCGCGGACTGGTCAAACGAGACGAAGAAGAAGACGTGGTGAAGCTGACAGAGCAAGGGATCGCCTTCAGCCAAGCCTCGCTCACCACGGTGACTCGCAAGACCGCCGACCGGGTCCTGCACGAGTTCCTCGACCGCGTCCGGGCGCTGAACGCCGATCAGGACGCGTTCTACCAGGTACCCGAGGTCGTCGTCTTCGGCTCGTACCTCACCAATGCTGAGCGCCTCGGCGACGTGGACCTGGCGATCCAACCCGTACAGGTCCGCATGGCCCGCGACGACGAGATCAACTCAGCGCGCCCGACCTGGCAACACCTGCGCAACAAGTCGCGGACCCTGTCCCTGATCGAGCTGGAACTGCACCGCGAGTGGCTATCCGACAAGCCGCACAAGATCATCCTCGCCGATCCGGAAGCCGCGGCCCGTGGCGAGGCGTACCAAAAAGCTCGCGAGGAGCGCTGGCGCGGGCGCTAAGCACTGCCAGCTCACTTGCAATCACCCTCCCGTGCGGCCCCTGCACGGCTCGGTGGCATGTCAGCTCGACCGCCCCGTGCGCTGCCGAGCATGGATCAGCTCGATGGGGCACGGCGAACACCTCTGGGATGACACAGCCCGACTGCGCCGAGGACCAGGCCCCCACAGCCACCGTCCTGGCGCCGCCCCGAGAGGTCGTCCGTCATGGTCAACGCGCGTCACAACGATCCCCTGTCCGCGATACTGCAGGAGTCCACCGACCTCATCGGCACCACGCTGGAACAGATCGAATGGGCCGAGAGCGAGATCGCCGCCGCTATCGCTCGACACCCCGCCCAAGGCGATCTCCTTCATCACGGGTTCGGACTGCTCGTACCGACGCACGACCTGATGGCTACGGAGTTCGTGAGCCGTTCGCACTACCGAGAGCTCCTCGACCGGCTGGCAGCCGGTCAGGACACCCGCCCCGGCACGGCGGCCGAAGTGGCGTGCGCGTGCGCGGAAGCCAGCCAGCAACTGGCCGAAGACCTACGGACCGTGGGCGGGTCGCTCAACGTCCTGGCTCGCGCTACAGACGAAGAACGCCGAGACCTCTACGAGGCACTCGGCGTTCGTGTCGACTTCGACGCCGTTGCGTCAGAAGTCGTCTTCTCCGTAAACCCGCTGATCACAACAGGGCGTTACGATAAAAGTGTCCGGAGGGGGACTTGAACCCCCACGCCCGATAAAGGGCACTAGCACCTCAAGCTAGCGCGTCTGCCATTCCGCCACCCGGACAGGTGACCCGTTCTCGGCGTTTCCGCCTTCCCGGTGCGTGGAAAAACATAGCACGCAGACCGGGTCGGGTCCGAATCGAAAAGCGTGTGACCTGGGCCGCTCTCGGAACCGGGCGCCCGGACGATGCCCGGACCCCGGCGCCGGCGGCCCCGGCCGGGCCCGGCGACCGGCCGACCAGGGGCTTCGTCTCAGCCCAGGAGCTGCTCCGTGACCGCCCAGAGCCGCGCCTCACGGTCCCGGTCGTGTGCGAACGGTTCCACCTCACGCTCCGCGGTCTTCACCACGAACGCGCCGTCGCGCAGGTGCGCCCAGCGGTCGTCGAGCGCCATGGCCGCGAGCAACGGTCCCGACCGCTCCGGCGTCGAGACGCCGGGGATGCGGCCGACCGCACGCCCGATGCGCTGCATCGCGGGACCGTGGTCGCGGGACAGGCCGCTGCCCGGCATGAAGCCCGGCTCGAAGACCGACACGGCGACGCCGTCGGGCAGCCGGCGCTGGAGCTCGTGCGCGTAGTACAGGATCGCGAGCTTCGAGTTCGAGTAGGCGGTCCCGGCGTCCCGGGTGCCCGACGGCGACGCGGCCGGTGTCGGCCGGGCGAGGTCCAGCGGGTCGCGCCAGGCGGCCGGAGGCACACCGAGCAGGCGGCGCGGAGTGTTCAGGTAGTAGGTGTTGGAGCCGAGCAGCACGATCCGGGCCGGTGCCGCGAGCGCCCCGGCCAGGTCGCGCACGAGCTGGGCGTGCGCCAGGTGGTTGATCGCGAAGGTGAGCTCGTGCCCGTCGGCGGAGGCCGCGTGGGTGTCGGCCATGGACACCCCGGCGTTGCCGATGATCGCGTGCAGCGGCCGGACGGCTCCGTCGTCCAGGAGGCGCCTGGCCTCCTTGGCGGCCGCGCGGACGTCGGCAAGGCTTCCCAGGTCTGCGCCGACGGCGTGGGCGGTGGCTCCCGCCGCCCTGGCCTGGCCGGTCATCGCGTCCAGGCGGGGTCCGGGGCGTCCGACCAGGAGCAGGTCGGGCCGGTGTTCGGGGCTGCGTCGGGCCATGGCCAGGACGGTGGAGCGGCCGAGGCCGCCGGTCGGTCCGGTGATGAGCACGGTTCCGGTGCGTGAGGTCGTCATACGGTCATCGTGGGTCGCCGGCGCGGCCGGAGGCAGTCGTCGCCCTGTCGTAGGACTGGCAGGGCCACCACAAGGAGCAGGAGCGGAGCGCAGACTGGGGGTCATGGAGCTCGGACCGGCTGTACGACACTGGCGCGACCGGGTCTCCCCCGCCTCGGTGGGGGTGCCGGTCGGTGCCCGACGGCGCGCGACGGGGCTACGCCGCGAGGAGCTGGCCCAGCTCGCCGGCATCTCGGTCGACTACCTCACGCGCTTGGAGCAGGGGCGGGCCACGGCGCCGTCGGACCAGGTGGTGGAGGCGCTCGCGCGGGGGCTCCGGCTGAGCGATCCCGAGCGGGAGCTGCTGTTCCGGCTCGCCGGGCTGACGGCGCCGGGGCCCGGCATGGTCTCCGTGCGCATCCCGGTCAGCGTGCAGCGGCTGCTCGACCGGTTCGACGGGCACCCCGTGGTCGTCCACGACGCCATGTGGAACCTGGTGACGGCCAACGCCGCT
This sequence comes from Promicromonospora kroppenstedtii, assembly GCF_044389675.1. Lineage (NCBI taxonomy): Bacteria > Bacillati > Actinomycetota > Actinomycetes > Micrococcales > Promicromonosporaceae > Promicromonospora > Promicromonospora kroppenstedtii. The sequence goes on from NZ_JBIRYI010000002.1 coordinate 127,096, forward strand.
TACGACGCCCTGATGGGCCGGACCACGGCGTGGCAGGGCCTGGAGCGCAACGCGGTGTGGCGGCACCTGCTCGGGCCCGCCTCCCGGGTGGTGCACACCGACGAGGAGGAGGCCGAGCTGGTGGCGGGCCTGGTCGCCGACCTGCGGCTGACGGCCGGCCGCTACCCGGCGGACCCGCGCCTCCGTCGGCTCGTGTCGGAGCTGCGCGCGCGGAGTGCGGAATTCACGCGGCTGTGGGAGGCGATCGACCTGCCCCCGCAGGAGTCACCGGGGCGGCTGAAGGTGGTGGACCACCCCGAGGTGGGGCGCATCCGCACCGACTGCGACACCCTCGTGGTGGCCGGCGACGACCTGCGGATCATGGTCTACACCTGCGAGCCCGGGTCTCCGGACGCCGAGCGGCTGGCGCTGGCGATCGTGCTGGGCGACCAGGCGATGGACGCCGAGGTCGGCGCCGCCGGCTACCCGCGCCGGACCGGTTCCGCCGGGTCGCCGTCGACGTAGACCTCCAGGTCGGCGTTCTTCTCCGGCCAGAAGCAGACCATCCCGGCGATCCGCAGCCCTTCGCGCAGCGGCGTGTCGTAGCCCCAGGCGACGTCGCGCAGCACCGTGCCGCCGGCGGCGACGCTCCAGTACGCGGCCGTGCCCTTGTAGGCGCAGAAGCTCACGGTCCCGGTGGGCCGCAGCAGGTCCATCCGCACGTCGGCCCGGGGCAGGTAGTACCTGGGCGGCTGCCCGGTCTGGACCAGGACGACGGGCCGGCGCGACTCCGCGACGACCTCGCCACCCACCACGACGCGCACGTGCCGGCCGGACGGCATCGCGTCGACCCGCACGTACGGGTCGCGCGCGTGCGTGTGGATCACCTCCTCCTCGGCGAGCCACGTGTCCAGGGCCGCCCAGTCGAGCGTCACCGCATCGCGCACGACCTCGGCCGGTGCCTCCGGGTAGCGCCGGGCGGCGCCCGTCAGCACCGTGTCACCCACGACGACGTCGAACAGCTCGCAGACGCCGAGGCTCCGCGACCTCGGCCCCGGACCCGCCGGGCGCAGGCCCGCCCACAGGGCGTCCGGCGCGAAGAAGTACTGGGGGTAGTAGCTGTGCTCCCAGACCAGCAGGGGCGGGTCGGCGTCGGCCACGAGCACGCCCGCGCTGTAGGCCCGGATCCGGGCGGACCCGGCCTCGACCGTCCCCGGAACCGTGACTGCCCGGTGCCCGGCCGCCTCCGGCAGCACGGGGGCGCCCGCGGTCTCCTGCTCGGCGATGTCGCTCATCTCGTTCGTTCCCTCTCGTCGTCCGTCCCTCTCGTCCCTCTGACCGGCGGGTACGGCGATCCGTGACGGCGGGTGTCGGCGATCGGGTGTTCCCTTGACCCATGGACGGACCAACGGACGGACCAACGGGCGGCCCGGGCACGGTGAGAAAGACGCGGACGACGCCGACCCGGTTCGCGATCGACGCGGTCACCGCGCTGCGGCTGGTGCGTGAGGACCCGGGCGCCGGGGCACACGTGCCACTGGTCGCGCCCGTGGTACTGCGGAGCCACGCCATGTCGATGCTCTACCACGACGCGGCCGCCGGCCTCCTCGACGACCGGACGGCGCGGCGGCTGCTCGACCGGCTCGCCACGCTCAAGATCCGCCTGCTCGGCGACCGGGTCTCGCGCGCGACCGCGTGGAAGGTCGCGCGGCAGCTCGGCTGGGCGGACACCGCCCAGGCCGAGTACCTCGCGGTGGCCACCCTGCAGGCCGACGTCCTGGTCGCCGGGGACCACCACATCGCGGAGGCGGCGGCCGGGCTGGTTCCCCTGGCCACGTACGACGACCTGCGGCGGGCCTGACCGGGGCTCCCACGGGAACCGCGTGCGCCACACTTCTCGCGTGACGACCCGCAGCTTCGAGCTCAGCACCTCCGTCCCGGTCGGCCCGCACGCGGCGATCGACTTCCTGACCGACCTCGCGCGGCACCGCGGCCTGCACCCCTACCTGGTGTCCGCCGAGATCGTCGCGAGCGGCACAGGGCCCGACGGGCCCTGGCAGGACTGGCAGGTCGTCGAGCGGCCCCGGCTCGGCCCGCTGCGGTACACCCTGCGCTTCCCGGCTCGCGTGGAGCGTTCGGCGGACGACGTCATGATGTCGTCGGTGCGCGCCGCACCGGGCTGCACGCTGCGCACGGTGACCCGGGCGACGTCGGCCCCCGGCGGCGCCGTGCTCACCGAGAACACCGAGGTCACCGCGCCCTGGCCCGTGGCCGGGTACATGACCAGGCACGCCCGCGCGGCCCACGTGCGCACGTTCGAGCTGCTGCCGGCCGAGCTGGGGCGCTGACCACCCCGCCGCGCGATGTCGCGCTCCGCGGTTCGGGGGCATCATGAGGAGCACAGGGGGCAGCCGGATTCTCGCGGGAGGAGCGCGGCATGTCCCTGTCCCAGAGGGCTCGCGCGGCGCAGGAGGCGATCGAGCCCGTCACGTCGTTCTTCCTGTCGCTACGGGCCCTGGACGGCCGGCCCGGCGTCGTCGACCTGACGTTCGGCGACCCGCACGAGATGCCGCTGCCCGGGCTGGTCGACGCCCTGCGGACCAACGTGGAGCCGCGGTCCGCGGACTGGTTCGCGTACAAGACGAGCCTCGCGCCGGCACGGGAGACGATCGCGGCGGGCCTGGACGCGGAGCAGGGTGTTCCGTTCGCGCCGGAGGACATCGCGATGACGCAGGGCGCGTTCGGGGCCATCGCGGTCGCGTTCCGGCTGGTGGCCGACGCCGGCGACGAGGTGGTGATCCCGGAGCCCGGCTGGTTCTACGCCCCGATGCTCCGGGCCGCCGACCTGGTCCCGGTCCGGGCGCCGCTGGCGGCGGGCAGCTTCGACCTGGACGTCGAGGCGGTCGAACGGGCGATCACGCCACGCACGCGCGTCGTCGTCGTGAACTCGCCCGCCAACCCGACCGGCCGGGTGTACGGCCGGGACCGGCTGGACGAGCTCGCCACGGCGCTGGAGGCGGCGTCGGCGCGCACGGGCCGCCGTATCTGGCTGCTGTCGGACGAGCCGTACCGCCGGATCAGGTTCGACGGGATCGGCTTCACGAGCCCCGCCGAGTGCTACCCGTGGACCCTGGTGGACTACAGCTACGGCAAGGTCCTGCTCGCGCCGGGCCAGCGGCTCGGCTACCTCGCGCTGTCGCCGCGGATCCCCGCGGCCGAGCGCGCCGAGCTGCGCTCGGCCCTGGTGCCGCTGCAGATGGGCCTGGGCTGGGGCTTCCCCGACGCGGTGATGCAGTACTCGGTGCCGGCCCTGGAGAAGGTGTCGATCGACGTGCCCGAGCTCACGCGGCGACGGGACCTGATGGTGGGCGCCCTGGGCGCGGCCGGGTACGACCTGACCGTGCCCGAGGGCACGTTCTACCTGTGGGGCGTCGCGCCCGGCGGCGACGCCGTCGCCTTCGCGGGCGCGCTCGCCGAGCGTGGCGTGTACGTGCTGCCGGGCACGGTGTTCGACCGCCCGGGGCACTTCCGGATCAGCCTGACCGCCACCGCGGACATGCTGGAGGGGGCACTGCCGGCGCTGCGGGAGCTCGCCGGCTAGCGACCCGGCCGCCCGGGAGGCGCGGGCGTCGCGGGTGTCGGTGTCGGCTGGCACACTGGCCGCCATGACTCACCCGGACACCGCCGCACCCGAGCTCGACGGGAGCGCGTCCGCGCTCGACCTGGCGCCGACGCCGCTCGACGTGCTGCGCGACGTGTTCGGCTACGACTCGTTCCGCGGCGACCAGCAGGACATCATCGAGACGGTGGCGGGCGGCAGCGACGCCCTGGTGCTGATGCCGACGGGCGGCGGCAAGTCGCTGTGCTACCAGATCCCCGCGCTGGTGCGCCGGGGCACGGGCGTGGTCATCTCCCCGCTGATCGCCCTCATGCAGGACCAGGTCGATGCCCTGGAGGCTCTCGGGGTGCGCGCCGGGTTCCTCAACTCCACGCAGGACGCCGACCAGCGCCGCCACGTGGAGCAGGCCTACCGCTCGGGCGAGCTGGACCTGCTGTACCTGGCCCCGGAGCGGCTCGGCGTCGAGTCGACGGTGCGGCTGCTCGACCAGGGCACGATCGCGCTGTTCGCCATCGACGAGGCGCACTGCGTGTCCCAGTGGGGGCACGACTTCCGGCCCGACTACCTGCGCCTCGGCGCGCTGGCCGAGCGCTGGCCCGGGGTGCCGCGCATCGCGCTGACCGCGACGGCCACCCAGCACACCCGCGAGGAGATCGCGGAGCGCCTGGGCCTGGTCCAGGCGCGGCACTTCGTGGCGAGCTTCGACCGGCCCAACATCACCTACCGGGTGGCTCCCAAGGACAGCCCGTTCAAGCAGCTGCTGAACCTGCTGCGCACCGAGCACGAGGGCGACGCCGGGATCGTGTACTGCCTGTCGCGCGCGTCTGTCGAGAGGACCGCGCAGCAGCTCACCGAGCAGGGCGTCCGCGCCCTGCCGTACCACGCGGGCCTGCCCGCCCAGGTGCGCGCGGCCAACCAGGCCACCTTCCTGCGGGAGGACGGCGTGGTCATGGTCGCGACCATCGCCTTCGGCATGGGTATCGACAAGCCCGACGTGCGGTTCGTGGCGCACCTCGACCTGCCCAAGTCCGTCGAGGGCTATTACCAGGAGACGGGCCGTGCCGGGCGTGACGGCCTGCCGTCGACGGCGTGGCTCGCCTACGGCCTGGCCGACGTCGTGCAGCAGCGCAAGATGATCGCCGAGTCCGAGGGCGACCTGGCGCACCGGCGCCGGCTGTCGTCCCACCTCGACGCGATGCTGGCCCTCTGCGAGACGGTCGAGTGCCGCCGCGCGCAGCTGCTGCGGTACTTCGGCCAGGAGCATCCGGGCGCCTGCGGCGCGTGCGACACCTGCCAGAACCCGCCCGAGGCGTGGGACGGCACCGTCGCCGCCCAGAAGCTCCTGTCCGCGGTGTTCCGGCTCGACCGGGAGCGCAACCAGCGGTTCGGTGTCGGGCACGTGGTGGACATCCTGCGGGGCAAGGCCACGCCCAAGATCACGCAGTGGGGCCACGACCAGCTCACCGTGTTCGGCGTGGGCGAGGACCTGTCGGACAGCGAGTGGCGGTCCGTGGCGCGTCAGCTCCTGGCGCAGGGGCTGCTGGAGGTGGACTCCAACCACGGCACGCTGCTCCTGACCGAGGACAGCGGCGACGTGCTGGGCCGGCGCCGCGAGGTGCGGATGCGGCGCGACCCGGCCCCGGCGGCGGGCGCCCGGCGCCCGGCCCGGTCCGGGGGCGCCAAGACGGACGCCGTGGCGCTGTCCGACGCCGACCAGGAGGTCTTCGAGCGGCTGCGCGCCTGGCGCGCGGCGGCCGCGAAGGAGCAGGGTGTGCCCGCCTACGTGGTGTTCCACGACGCGACGCTGCGCACCGTGGCGACCGAACGGCCGGGCGACCTGGAGGCACTGAGCGGGATCAGCGGGGTCGGGCAGGCCAAGCTGGAGCGCTACGGCGAGGGCATCCTGGGGGCGCTGCACTCCCCCGGGTGACCCGCTCCGGGGCGCGCCACGCTCACAGGTCGTGCTCGGCGAGCTCGCGGAACTCGTCGGGCACGACGCCGCCGCGGCGCAGCACCACGGGGAGGTAGCCGACGGCGTCGCCGCCGAACCGGGTACGGATCGTGTCCATCGACTCGTCGACGGCGCTGCGCGCGGCGCCCGGCGCGGAGCCGGGGCGCCACGGGTCCGGCGGCTGGAGGTCGAGCTCGAGCTGGACCGCCGACTGGTCCGCGATGTTCGACACGGAGACGCCGAGCAGCGTGATCTCGCACGGTGCGGCGTCGTCGATCGCGGACCAGGCCAGCCGCACGGCGACCTCGGTGAGGGTGAGCGTGGCGGACATCGGCACCGGCAGGGTGAGGGACCGCGTGGCCCGTTGCATGCCCCCGAACCGCACCGCGACCGTGACGGTGCGGCCCGCGCGGCCCTTGGCCCGCAGCCGCCGCGAGACCCGGTCGGACAGGTGCGCCAGGACCGCCCGGACGTCGTCGGGCTCGGGCCGGCGCCGGCTCAGGGCCGACTGCGCCCCCACGGAGCGGGCGCGGCGGCTGGTGACGACCTTGCGCGGGTCCTCGTCCTGCGCCATGGCACTGAGCTTGTGGCCGACGGCGTGCCCGAGGATGTGCTCGACCGCGGACGACGGGGTGCGCGCCAGCTCGCCGATGGTGCGGATACCGAGGTCGGCCAGGCGCTGCTCGTTGACGGGCCCCACGCCCCAGATCAGGCTGACGGGCAGCGGGTCGAGAAAGGTCCGCTCGGCGCCGGGGTCGACGACGACCAGGCCGTCCGGTTTGGCCACCTGGGACGCGATCTTCGCCAGGTGCTTGGTGCGCGCGGCGCCGACCGAGATCGGCAGCCCCACCTCCGCACGGACGCGCTCGCGGATCCGCGCCCCGATCGCGGCGGGCGGGCCGAACAGGTGGGTCGCGCCGGACACGTCGAGGAACGCCTCGTCGATCGAGATCCGTTCGACGGTCGGCGTGACGTCGCCGAGCACGGCCATCACGGCGTCGGCCAGCCGCTGGTACTCGCCAAAGTGACCCCGGACGAACACCAGGTCGGGGCAGAGCCGTGCCGCGCGCCAGCCGGGCATGCCGCCCTGCACGCCGTGGGCCTTGGCCTCGTACGAGGCAGCGAGGACCACTCCCCCGCGCGGCCCGCCGCCGACGGCGATCGGCCGGCCGCGCAGGGCAGGGTCCAACAGCTGCTCGACCGACGCGTAGAACGCGTCGAGGTCGGCGTGCAGGATCGTGGCGCCGGGCATGCCACCAGTCTACTCGAACACGCGTTCGATCCTTGGGCTGGTCAGGGGTTCGCGTACATCTGCACGACGACCCGGTCGAAGCGGCGCGCCGCGAGGTCCTGGCGGTTGATGGTCCAGTACAGGATCCCCATCGGCACCCCGACCCACTGCGCGAGCACCACCCAGTCCTCCGGGCGGGACCACGGCTCGCCGGGCCACTGGAACGCCGAACCCCAGGCGGGGTCGCCGTAGCCGTCGAAGTCGTAGGCATGGCCGCCGAGCGCCCATTCGCCGCCCTCGTCGGACTGCTCCGACCAGACCTCCTGCAGCGTCTCGGCGTGGGGGTGCGCGGCACTGCTCTCGGCGTCGAGCGGGCAGGAGGGCAGCGAGACGCCGGGGACCAGGCGGAGGTCGGGGGTCCGCCGCAGGGCTTCGTCCAGCGCCTCGGGCGAGTCGTACTCGTACGGCTCGTAGTCGGGCGAGACCTCCCGCTCCTCGACCGGCGTGCCCGCAGGGACGTACACGGCACCGCCGGGGAGGAGCTCGTCCTCCAGCTGGACGTTCGCGAACAGGAGCAGCTGCCCGTCGGGCGGCAGCGGCAGGTCGGTGGCGTCCCGTGCGATCGCCGCCAGGTCGAGCGTCACGATGAGCTGGTACTCGTCGGAGCGGTCGGGCCCGTACGCCGTGGCAGGGGTGGGCACGTCCGGCGGGAGGAGCAAGGGGGTGCCGAACCGGCCGACGACCGGACCGCCGCCGTCGGGCGCCGTCCGCAGCACCGGGCGCGCGAGCCCGAGCCACCGGTCGACGTCGTCCGCGGGGACGCCCCGGTCGAGCGCCTGCTCCCGGAACCGGTCCAGCCACCACAGCGTGGCGGCGGGCAGGTTCCGGACGGACGCGGGCAGGACCCCTGCGCCGAACTCCCAGCCCGGCTCCGGTCCGACCACTCCCGGTTCGCCCAGCTCGGCCAGCCACTCCGCAGCAGACACGCGCGTGCTCACGTCGCCGTCGGACAGCGCCACCCGTGCGGCGTCCCGGGCGCCCGGGTGGTCGCCGAGCACCCGGCGGGCGGCCAGACGATGGCGGTCGGCGCCCAGCGCGAACGAGGTCAGGCGCGGCACGAGGGGCTCGGGCACCACGGGGAACCGCTCGAGGATCGTCAGGATCATCGTTCTCGTGTCGACGGCCTGCTGGTCCGGGTGCCGCCTGCCGTCGCCGCCGTCGAGGTACTCGTCCGCGAGGTCGAGGCGCTCGGCGAACAACGGCCACCAGCGCTCGGCGTCCGCGGGGGTCAGCGCGGCGCCGATCTTCCGGTCCCAGCCGGTCGTGCGGGTGACCAGCAGCTCGGCGGTCCACCGGTCCGCGTCGGCCGCGCCGGCGGCCCGGCGCGCGTCCCGCAGGGCCCGCACGTCAGGCAGCAGCGACAGCCGGTTCCCGACGGCGTGCCAGGGGCGCTCGTCCTGCCCGCCCCCCGGGCGGAGGCCGCGCAGGGCCCGCAGCTCTTCCGCGACCTCCGCGTCCTGGGGCGGTGCCACCAGAGGTACGGGGACGGCAGCCTGCGCCGCACGCAGCACCCGCGCACGGAAGACGACCCGCCGCAGCGACCGCTCCCGATCCGGGTCGAGCTGTCCGGCCTCGCCGTCGGCCACCCCGCCGGTCAGGATCTCCTCGATCATCTCGACGCCGCCGTCGAGGTCGCCAAGGCGGGCGAGGGCGTCCGGCAAGCGGTCCGGTGACGCGGTCCGCAGGTGCGGCCGCAGCACCTCGACCTGCCGGGACGCGTCGAGCAGGGAAAGTGTGGCGAGCGCCTGCGCGCGGACTCCGCCGTCGGGGTCGAACGCCAGCGCGGCGACCAGGCCCGCGTGCGCCCCCGGGCTGCGCGCACACCGGGCCGCGACGTCGCTCCGGACGTGGAACGCCAGCCCGGAGACGACCTCGGCGAGCACGGCGGTGTGCCGGGCGAGGAACGCGACCCCCGCGTCGCTCTCCAGCATCCGGCGCCGGTCGCGCGCCGGGAAGGGGTGGTCCGCGTACAGCAGCGCCGACAGGGTCGCGCGCACCGCCGATCCCGCACCGGCGCCACCGGCACCGCCGGCGAGGGCGACCTCCACGAGGAGCTCCGGGGTCCATCGCTGCCGCACGTGGGCCCCGTCTGCCGCGTCCGTCCCGTTGCTGACCCGCGCCACGTCGTGAGCCAGCACCAGCAGCCAGGTGCGCTCAGCGTGCTCCGCGGCCCGGGCGGAGGCCGCGTGCAGCACCTGCCCGAACCGGGCGAGCAGGTCGACCGGCGCCGTCCGGTAGATCGCGAGGCGTGCGACGTCGGCGTCCCGCCGGGTCCACCCGGGGTGCAGGTCGGCGACGGCGGTCGTCAGCTCTCTCGGGTGGTAGCCGTCCGGCTCGGCGACCACGTTCGCACCGCGCGGGCGCTCGCGCAGCCGCTCCAGAGCCTCGGACCCGTTGCCCCGCAGCACGTGGTCGACCGCCAGGTCGAAGACCTGGGCCACCTTCAGCGGCGCGAGGCAGTCCCGCACCGCGTCCGCCAGGCCCGACACCACGTCGTCGGCGGCCTCCCGGCCTGCCGCTTCCTCATCGAATAAGTACATATCGGGATCTTATGGGCGGGGTCTGACATGCCCGGCCGCGCCCGCCGCGAGCAGGAACCGGTCGGATCCCCGGGACCTCCCGACCACACCCGAGCGTCATATATGATGTACGACGTGCCGACGACGCCTCCCGCCCCGACCGCTCTGCCCTCCCGGACGGAGCACGCCCTCGCGACCATCAAGGAGGGCATCCTCAGCGGCCGGCTCGCCGCCGGGCAGGCGCTCGTCGAGGCGGAGCTCGCGCAGGAGCTGGCGATGTCCAAGACGCCGGTCCGCGAGGCGCTCAAGACCCTGGAGATGAGCGGGCTCGTCGTCGTGCGGCCCTACGTCGGCGTGCGGGTGCGCGAGCTGACGCAGGCGGACGCCGTCGCCATCTACGAGACGCGGCTGCTGCTGGAGCCCGAGGCGACCCGGCGCAGCGTCCTGCGCGGCATGGACACCGCCGCGGCGCGGGCGGCGCTGGAGCGCGCGGCCGAGGTCACGGAGCCGGCGCAGCGCAGCCTCGCCAACCGGGCCTTCCACGCGGCGCTCTGGGGCGCGGCCGGCAACACGATCCTGACCGGCATGCTGGAGGGCCTGCGGGACCAGACGGCGCTCGCCGCCGTCACCACGTGGGCCAAGGAGCCGAGCTGGCGGGACGAGGCGCGCGAGCACGAACAGATCCTTGCCGCTGCCGAGGCCGGCGACGCCGACCTCGCCGCGGACCTGACCCGCCGGCACATCGCCGGCTTCCTCGACCGGCTCCGCCAGGGAGGTGCGACCGCCTGACCCGCAGCACCTGAGCAAGCGGGCCTGAGCAAGCCAGGACCGCTGCAGACGAGGTGCAGCCCGTTCACCGCCAAGTTCCCGGGCCGCACCTCTGCAACGAGTGCTCCATGACGGAGCACGCACGTCACTCGATGAAGGAGCAACGATGCTCAATAGTACAAAGCAGCCCGTGGCTGTCGCGGCCCGCGCGCGGCGCAGCCAGATGCGCTGGACGATCGTCGCGTTCTCGGCGCTCGGCCTGACCATCGCCTACCTCGACCGCGCCGCCCTCAGCGTCGCGCTGCCGTTCATCTCGGAGGACTTCCACATCAGCCCGGCCGTCCAGGGCGTGCTGCTGTCGTCGTTCTTCTGGACCTACGCCCTGTTCCAGGTGCCGTCGGGCTGGCTCCTGGACAAGTTCGGGCCACGCGTGATCTACCCCATCGCCGTGGGCTGGTGGTCGGTCTGGACGGCACTGACCGCCTTCGCGACGGGCGTCACGAGCCTGATCGTCTTCCGGCTCGGCCTCGGTATCGGCGAGGCGCCGGTGCAGCCGGCGAACATCAAGGTGGTCTCCACCTGGTTCCCGCGCCGTGAGCGAGCGTTCGCCTCCAGCCTGTTCGACATGGGCCAGCAGATCGGCTCCGCCCTCTCCATCCCGATCGTCACGTCCATCGCGGTCTTCGCGGGCTGGCGCTGGACGTTCGTGGTGATCGGCGCCGTCGGCCTGCTCTGGATCCTGGGCTGGCTCGCGATCTACCGCGCCCCGCAGAACCACAAGCGCGTCAACGCCGCCGAGCTCGACCACATCCGCTCCGACCAGGCCGAGATGGTGCGGCACAGCGGCGAGGAGGTGCGCTGGAGCACGCTGCTGCGCGACAACCAGACCTGGGCGCTCCTGCTCGGCTACGTCTTCCGCTCGCTCGCCGGTGCGTTCTTCCTGACCTGGTACCCCAGCTACCTGCTCAACGAGCGCGGGTTCACCGAGGCCGAGTTCGGCATGGTCGGCGCGCTGCCCGCCGTGATCGGCATCGGGTCCACGGTGCTGGGCGGCATCGTCTCCGACCGCATGCTCGCGAGCGGCCTGTCCCCGAACGTGGCCCGCAAGGTGCCGATCATCTCGGGCCTCGTCCTCAGCGCGTGCATCGGGTTCAGCCCGTTCGTGGAGAGCAACGTGGTGCTCATGGTGGTCCTCACGGTCTCCAGCGCCGCCCACTCCTTCGCGGGTGCGGCCATCCTCAGCCTCCCCGCCGAGGTCTCCCCCAGCCCCGACCGCGTCGGCTCGCTGGCCGGCTTCCAGAACTTCGGCTCGCAGCTCGGCAACCTGATCAGCCCGATCGCCATCGGCCTGGCCCTGACGGCGTCGAACGGCTCCTACCTGTGGCCTCTCGTGTTCGCCGCGATCAGCTGCCTGGTCAGCGCCGCCGTCTACGGCTTCTGGGTGCGCATCAAGCCCGTCGAGCAGCAGGACGGCCGGACGGGCACCGACACGCCCGCCGACCCGCAGGACCCCGCCGGATCCCCGCGGACCGGCACCCCTCAGAACGGAGAATCATGACCGGGTACCACGACATCGTCGAACGCCTGCGGACGGTCGTCGGCATCCCCGTCGTCCCCTACGCGCCCGACGGCGCCGTCGACCTCGCCCTGACCGGGCGGCTCGCCGGCCGTCTGGTCGACGCCGGGCTGGGCGCGATCACCCCCAACGGCAACACCGGCGAGTTCTACGCCCTGACCCCGCGGGAGCGGGCCGACGTCGCCCGCGCGGTCACCGACGCCGCGGGCGACCGCGCGGTCGTCGTCGTCGGGGTGGGGCTGGACCCGGCGACGGCGCAGGCCGAGGCCCGGGCGGCCGCCGACCTGGGCGCGCACGCCGTCATGGTGCACCAGCCGGTGCTGCCGTACATGTCGCGGCAGGGCTGGGTCGAGTACACGGCCGCCGTCGCGCACGCCGCGGGTGGCCTCGCCGTGCTGCCGTACGTGAGCTCCCCCGTGATCCGGGGCACGGACATCGCGGCGCTCGCGCAGGCCGCGGACAACGTGGTGGGCATCAAGTACTCCGTGCCGGACCCGGTCGCGTTCGCCGAGACGGTGCAGGACACCGACGCCGACCTGCTGTGGATCGCCGGGCTGGCCGAGTCCTACGCGCCGTCGGCGTGGCAGGCGGGAGCCCGCGCGTTCACGTCGGGCCTGGTCAACGTGGCGCCCGACGTCTCGTTCGATCTCCTGGACGCCCTGAAGCAGGACGACGGCGCCCGCGCGTCGGCGGTGTGGCGCCGCATCCGGGAGTTCGAGCAGCTCCGGGCCCGCGACCGGTCGGCCGACAACGTGTCGGTGGTCAAGGAGGCCATGCACCAGATGGGCCTGTGCGACCGCTCCGTGCGGCCGCCCAGCACCGTCCTGGGCGAGGCCGACCGCGCCGCGATCACGCGCATCCTCGACGACTGGAAGGCCTCGGCATGACCACCGGAACGAAGATCGCCCGGCTGACCACCTACCTCCAGCGGGTGGGCAACCGCCCGCGCGTGCTGCTGCGGATCACCACCGACGGGGGCCTCGACGGCTGGGCCGAGATCTACAACCACGGCCCCGACCTGGCCTACCCCGCGATCGTCGAGTACCTCGGCGACCAGATCGCGGGCATCGACGCCACCCGCGTCGCGTACGTGAACCAGCTGCTGCACCAGTCGGCCCGGTTCCCGCAGGGGGCGCTGGGCCTGGCCGCCATCGCCGCGGTGGACCACGCGCTGTGGGACATCGCGGCGAAGGCCGCCGGCGTGCCCGTGTACCAGCTGCTCGGCGGCGCCGTCCGCGACCGGGTGCGGGTGTACGCGGGCCTGTACGACGCGCCCGACGTACCGCAGCTGGTCGAGCGCACGGCCGCGCTGCACGAGAACCACGGCGTGGACGCGTTCAAGCTCAGCCCCTACCGCCGCGACCTGCACCGGTCGCGGTTCGGGCTGGTCGCCCGCGAGCTCGGCGACTGGTTCGGGCAGATCCGCGAGAGCCACCCCGAGGAGTGGGAGTTCGCGTTCGACGCCCACGGCTGCCTCTGGGAGCCGCGCCAGGCCGTGGACCTCGCGGCGGCGCTCGCGCCGAACGAGCCGCTGTTCCTCGAGGAGCCCATCCGCCCCGAGTACCTGCCCGCGTGGGGCCGGATCCGCAGCGAGATGACGGTCCCGCTCGCCACGGGCGAGTCGCTGTACTCGCCGAACGAGTTCCTCGGCCTGCTGACCGTGCAGGGCGCCGACATCGTCCAGCCCGACATCGCCGTGGTGGGCGGACTGACCCAGATGCGCAAGATCGCGACGCTCGCCGAGGCGCACGACGTGCCCGTGGCACCCCACAACCCGCTGGGGCCGCTCGCGACGGCGGCCAACGTGCACTTCGCGGCGGCCACGTGGAACTTCTCGATCCTCGAGTACAAGCCGGACGACGTCTCCTGGTGCCACGACCCGTACGTGCCGGTCGACGGCCACCTGGAGCTGCGGCCGGACCGGCCCGGCTGGGGCATCGAGATCGACGAGTCCGCGCTGGCCACCGACGACTGGGTGCACTGGGAGCGCACGGTGCCCGTGCGCCGGGACGGGTCGACGGCATGGATGTGACGACGAGCCCCGTGACCTCGCGGGACGCGCGGACCGGCGAGGTCCGGGAGCTGCCGGTGCGCGAGACCGCACCGGCCGCCCTGGACGACGTCGCCCGACGCGCCGCCGCGGCAGCCGGCGAGCTGGCCGCGTGGCCCCGCGCCCGGCGTGCCGAGCTCCTGGACGCGCTCGCCGACGCCCTGGACGCCGAACGGGACGCCCTGGTCGCCGAGGCCGACCGGGAGACGGCCCTGGGCCCCGCCCGGCTCGGCGGCGAGCTCACCCGCACGGCGTACCAGCTGCGCACGTTCGCGCGCATGGTGCTCGACGGCGGCTACCTCGAGGCGACGATCGACCACGCGGGCGACACGCCCATGGGCCCGCGCCCCGACCTGCGCCGCATGCTGGTGCCACTCGGGCCCGTGGCCGTCTACGCGGCGAGCAACTTCCCGTTCGCGTTCTCCGTGCTGGGCGGCGACACCGCCTCGGCGCTGGCGGCGGGCAACCCCGTCGTCGTCAAGGCCCACCCCGGGCACCCCGCGACGTCGGAGCGCGTGGCGCGGCTCGCCGAGCACGTGGCCGCCGCGGTGGGCGCGCCCGCGGGCACGTTCGCCCTGGTGCACGGGTTCGACGCGGGCGTCGCCCTGGTGTCGCACCCCGCGATCCGGGCGGCCGGGTTCACCGGTTCGCTCGCCGGCGGTCGTGCCCTGGCCGACGCCGCAGCCGCGCGGCCCGCGCCCATCCCGTTCTACGGGGAGCTCAGCAGCATCAACCCCGTGCTGGTCACGCCGTCCGCCGCCCGTGCCAAGGCCGACGAGTACGGCGCCGGCCTGGCCGGATCGGTGCTCCAGGGCGGCGGGCAGTTCTGCACCAAGCCGGGGCTCGTGCTGGTCCCCACGGGAGCCGACGGCGACCGGGTGGTCGACGCGTTCGGCCGCGCCATCGGCGCGGCGCCGGCGCTGCCCGCGCTCACGGCGGGCATGGCGTCCGCGTACGAGCAGGGCCTGACGGCCCGGGCCGACGACGCCGTCCTGCGCGCCCAGGGCGAGGCCGCCGGTCCCGGAGCCACACGGCCCGCGCTCCTGGAGGTCGACGCCGCCGCGCTCACCGCCCGGCTCGTCGAGGAGTGCTTCGGACCGCTCGCCGTCGTCGTGCGGTACACGGACGAGGCCGAGGCCGTTGCCGTCGTCGGGCACGTGGAAGGGTCGCTCACCGCGAGCATCCTGACCGGCGGCGCCGACGACGCCGACCTGCCCGCCGCCCGGGCGGCGCTCGCGGCGCGGGCCGGGCGCGTGCTGTACGACGGGTACCCGACCGGGGTCGCCGTCGCCTGGGCGCAGCATCACGGCGGGCCGTGGCCGTCCACCAACACCCTGCACACGTCGGTCGGCGCGACGGCGATCCGCCGGTTCCTGCGACCGCTCGCGTGGCAGCAGGCGCCGGAGCACGCCCTGCCGCCGGAGCTGCGGGACGGTGCCGGGCTGGTACCGGTTCGGGTCGACGGGGAGCTGGTGCTTCCCGAGGCGGGCTGACCCCGAGCGCCGTCGGGGCGACAACAAGCGGCCCCGCGGCTGTGGAGGCCGCGGGGCCGCTCGATCCGCTGTCTCATTCGGATCCCGCCGGCGCTCTCGCGCCGGAAGTCTGCGGAGAGTCTAGCCGATCCCCCCGTCCTCGCGGAGTGGGTGAACTGGCGCGTTCACGGCGCGGCTCCCGATACGGCCGCGTATCGTCGCAGGTGCCACAGCATCGGGCAGCACGGCGGGCCCGTCCGGCGGCTCGCCGCGGACGGTCCGGGGCGTGCCCGCCCGGTCCGTTCCCGCGGGAGGCTCCGCGACCGGCGCTCGTCCGCCGGCCGTGCGGTGGGCTCCGTGGACCGCCCGCGTGCCTCGGGCCCGGGCGTAACGCAGGACGAAGCGAGCGGCGCTCGGTCCTCCGACCCGCCACGTGACCGCCGGATCGCCCGCGGTCCACGAGCCACCGGTGCCCGGTACGGCAGGCAGGTACCCGGCACGGTCCCACCGGCGGCGCCTTCTCGCGCGGCTGGAAGGAGATCGGGATGACCTCGAACCGCGGGAGCAGGAAGAGCAGGAGCAGCGGCCTGAGCTATCAGGCCTGTGCGGTGATCATCGCTGTCGGCGGGATGTGCGCCTGGGTCGCGCACGACTTCCTGGCGGGCACCCCGACGCCGACGCCCGCAGCGGCGCCGGCCACCCCCGGGCAGGCGGGCGACGTGTACGTGACGGCGCCGCAGGCGGCCGCGCCGCCGGTCGTGCTCATGGTCGCGCCGGACGGGACGGTGTCCGCGGGGGTCGTGTCCGGTGCGGCGCCCGACGCAGGCGCGGCGCCGAGCGCCGCGGGGCCGGGCGGCACGGCGTCGAGCGGGCCGGTGCCGGTGCGGCCGTCGTCGGTGCGGCCCTCGTCGGTGCGGCCCTCGCCCGTAGGCGGCACCGGCAGCGCGGGCGGTACCAGCGGCGCTGCCGGCGGGTCCGCGCCGGCGCTGACGGCGGGGACCCCGTCGTCGACGTCCCAGGTGACGGGACCAGGCACGGCCGCCGTGCCGGTGATCGTGCAGGGGCGCCGGGTCAGCTATCAGGTGCTCGCCGCGGACGGCTCGATCGTCTACGTCGGCGCCGACGGGCAGCTGGTGGCGAACACCGGCGCGGTCTCGTCGAGCGGCGTGCTCGCGCTCGGGTCGACGGGCTCCGACCTGCGGTCCGGCCGGTCGGTGTCCGGGCCTGCGCCGGCGACACCCCTGTCGGCGTCGGGCACGCACCGGAACGACACGTTCGGAGGCATGTTCCTCGGGTCCGGGCCGGGCTCCGGGCGGTCCATGGCCATCAGCGGCTTCGAGGACCACTCGGTCAGCGTCGTCGGCGACGACCAGGTGGTCACGTACGACGACTCCAACGTGTTCCTGGGCCGGGACGGTCAGATCAACGCGAACACGGGCGACACCGACTCCAGCGGCCTCAACGCCGTCGACGTCACGGGATCGGTGGTCCGGTCGGGCAACTCGGGCGACGCCGAGGACGAGGAGGGCTCGGACGAGGAAGAGGACGAGGAGGGCTCGGACGAGGAAGAGGACGAGGAGGGCTCGGACGAGGAAGAGGACGAAGAAGACGAGGAGGAGGCGGCGGAGGACGGCCCCGCCGGCGCCGACGAGGACGAGGCGGCCGGTCCCCCTGTGCCCGCCACCGGCCCGCCCGCCGGGGCCGCGACGTCCGGCTACGCCACGGTGACCGACGAGGGAGCCTCCTCGGCCACGGGCCCTGGTGCGATCGTGGTCGGGGCCGACGGGTTCGACGACGTGTCGATCCGCAGCCGCGGCCAGCGCAACGTCGTCACCTACGACGACTCGAACGTCGTGATCGGGGGTTCCGGCCCGGTCAACACCCAGATCGGCGACAGCGACACCGGGGGCGCCGTCGTGATGGGCGTGCACGGCTCGGACGTGCGGGCGGGGTGCGAGGGCGACCTCTGCTACTCCGACTGACGCCGGGGTCGCCCGCCGTCGCGCCACGACGGCGGGCGACCCTGCCCACCGGTATAGCCGTGGCCGTCCCACGGACCTACGCTGGAGGGGTACCTTTCCGCGACGACGACGTGGCGGTGCCACCCATGGTCTGGTCGTTCCTGACGCGCCCGAAGCCGGCGCCCGACCCGCTGGTGACCCTGCGGCTGCAGGCTCGCCTCGGGCAGCTCGCGGCCGAGCTGCGCCACGTCGAGGAGGACCCCGGCCTGTACGCCCGCGCCCACCACTGGTTCGCGGTGCAGGGCGCGTACGACGCGCTGCTGCGCGAGGCGTGCCGCCTCGCCGAGCTGCCCACGGACGCTGACCCCCTGCGCGCGGACGAACGCTCCGCGGCCGACGAACGGCTGCGGGAGGAGCTGGAGCTCAGCTCCCGCGGCTGGTCGTGGTGAGGCCGCGGCGCAGGCGGACGATCAGGCCGGGGCGGCCTCACCGGCCCACGCTCGCAGGCCGCGCCGAGCGTCCTCGGACCGGACCCGGAGCACCGAGAACTCGTCGTCGTCGAACGCCGCCGTCTGGTGCAGGTAGTCGCGACGAGCCTGATCGGCGACGGCGAACTGCCACAGCAGCTCGGAGAGCTGCGCCTGCTCGGCCGCGGTCCGCCGCTCCGCTTCCTCGACCAGCCGCACGATGAACCTGTCCCGCCCCGGCATCGACGTCCGCACCACCGACGGCTCCTCGAGCTCCGCGATCTGCCGGACCGACCGACGGGTGTACCGGTCGCACACGATGGCGATCAGGCTGGTGACGGCGCCGTAGCCGAGCGCCACCGGCGTCGCGACGTCCGTCAGCGGATCCGTCGGCGGAACCACCACGGTGCTCGCCCAGACCGCGACCAGGATCAGCACGACGGGGAACGCGCACCACAGGGCGTTGGCGAGGCGGGACCACCGGAACCGGGCCCGTGCCACCCGCCCCAGCTCGTCGAACCGGGCCCTGATCCGCGCGACCTCTGCGGCTTCGGTACCGGGGTCGATCACCAGGACGTGCTGTTCCGACGCCTGGACGCGATCCTCGTGCCCCGAGATCGAGAAGAGCGACCCGCTCGCGAGGAGCCACAGGAGGCCGAGGAACCGGCCGGGGTTCGGCGCCAGCCAGACATGCTGCACGGGCCAGAGCGTAGTCCACCGTCGCTCCTGAGGTTCTGTTCAGGCCACGAGCTCCTGCCCGCAGAATCGAGCCTGAAACGTTGCAACCTCGTGGCTTGAACACAACCTCGTCAGTCGGCCAGCGAGAACGAGGGAGCACTAAGGTCAGGGCATGTTCCCCTGGCTAGAGATCGCCGGCTGGGTCGGCTCCGCGCTCGTCGTGCTCTCGCTGACGCAGGCGCGGGTGTTCCGCTTCCGCTGGCTCAACCTGACCGGCTCCCTGATCGCGACAACGTACAACGCGATCCTCGGGATCTGGCCGTTCTTCGCGATGAACGCCGCGATCAGCCTCATCAACATCTACTGGCTGCGCCGCCTGACCCGCGAGCGCCACGACGCCGCCGTCTACGAGGTGGTGGAGGTGGCGCCGGACGACGCGTACCTGCTGCACGTGCTGCGCACGCACGCGGCGGACATCGCGGGCTTCGCGCCGGGGTTCGTGGCGCTGCCGGAGCCCGACGAGCAGCGGTCGGCGTTCCTGGTGCAGCGCGGCGACGAGACCGTGGGCGTGGTGGAGGTGCGCGACGCCGGGAACGGCGCGGGTGTCGTCGAGCTCGACTGGGTGTCCAAGCGGTTCCGCGACCTGACTCCGGGCGAGTTCGTGTACCGGCGCAGCGGGATCTTCGCGACCAAGGGGTTCGACCGGGTCGTGGTGCCGCACGCCGCGCAGGGCGAGCAGGCGTACCTGCGCGGCGTGGGCTTCCGCCCGGAGGGCGACACGTGGGTGCGGGAGGTCACTGCCGGCTCGGGGTGAAAGCTCCGCCGCGCCTTGACAGTGCACAGCGCCCCTGGGAAAACTCACTTCTGCCGCTGGTCTGCATCGAGGCAATCCGGCGCTGCCGACACCGACGTCCGGGAGAGAACGTGCACCTGCCCTCAGGCAACCGAACCAGCGGCAGACCGCGAGACCCGCGCAGACGCCGCCAGGCGCCGGCCGCGGTGGCCGCCGCCCTGGCCATCCTGCTGCCCGCGGCCGTCGCGACCGCAGCCCCGGCGGCCGCGCAGGACACGGCGCAGGGCACGGCGCAGGAGGCCGAAGCGCTCGACGGCTGGACCGTGTCCTCGCCGGACCGCTCGATCGAGGCGGCCGTCGACGTCGTCGACGGCACCCTGACGTACGAGGTCGTGCGGGACGGGACCACCACCGTCGTCGCGCCGTCGGGCCTGGGGCTCACGCTGCGCGAGCCCGCGGTGGACCTGACCGAGGGCCTGGCCGTCACCTCCACCGAGCGCGACGTCGTCGACGAGACCTGGACACCGGCCTGGGGCAACGATGCCCGGGTGCAGAACCACGCCAACGAGCTCACGGTGCACGCCGTGCACGAGGCCTCGGGCGTCGAGCTGGACGTGGTCTTCCGGGTGTTCGACGACGGCGTCGGCTTCCGGTACGTCTTCCCCGAGCAGGACGCGCTCGGCGACGGCGTCGTCGTGTCCGGCGAGACCACGCAGTTCGCGCTGCCCGCCGACCTCACGGCGTACTCCATCCCGGCGGGCACGCGCTGGAGCGCGGACGAGCAGCACTACCGCACGCAGCCGCTGCCCGACGTCGCCTCCGCGCAGACGCCGATCACGATGTCCCGGGATGACGGCCTCTTCCTGGCCCTGCACGAGGCGGCCCTGATCGACTTCCCGAGCATGACCGTGGTCCGCGGCACGACGCCGGGCACCCTCGTCTCGGACCTCATCGCGCTGCCGAACGGCGACAAGGCCGTGATCGACGTGGACGCGGACGGTTTCGGCACGCCCTGGCGCACGCTCACCGTGGGCCGGAGCGCGGGCGACCTCGCGGCGTCGCACCTCATCGAGAACCTGAACGCCCCGTGCGCCATCTGCGACGTCGACTCCGACGACGACGGCGCCGCGGACACCACCGACTGGATCGACCCCGGCACGTACGTCGGGGTGTGGTGGGAGCTGCAGCGGCGCGACACCACCTGGAACGCCGGGCCCAAGCACGGCGCCACCACGGAGCGCATCAAGGAGTACGTCGACCTGGCCGTGGAGTCCGGCGCCAAGTACGTGCTGGCCGAGGGCTGGAACCAGAACGCGGGCGGCGAGTGGAAGGGGCAGGACTTCGTCACGCCCCAGGCCGACGTCGACATCGACGAGGTGCTGGCGTACGCCAAGGAGAACGGCGTCGGGTTCATGGCGCACAACGAGACACGCGGCTACGTCGACTACTACGACGCGCACATGGACGAGATCTTCGACCAGTACGAGGAGTGGGGCATCCACGCCCTGAAGACCGGGTACGCCACGCGGTTCGAGCTGGGCGGCGTGAACCGCAGCCACTACGACCAGGAGGCGGTCAAGCACTACCAGCGGGTCATCGAGTCCGCGGCCCGGCACGAGATCTCGATCAACGCCCACGAGGCCATCAAGCCGACCGGGCTGTCGCGCACCTACCCCAACATGATGACGGGCGAGGGCGTGGCGGGCATGGAGCAGCACAACTACATGGGCGCGAGCGGCAACCCGCCCGAGCAGGCCACGATCCTGCCGTTCACCCGGTGGATGGGCGGGCCCGCCGACTACACGCCGGGTGTGCTGGCCGTGACGTGGGACCCGGCGAACCTCAAGACCCGCGTGCAGACCACGACGACGGCTCAGCTCGCGCTCTACCCGACGTTCTCCAGCCCACTGCAGATGCTGGCCGACACGCCGGAGAACTACGCCGAGCACGCCGCGGCCTTCGCCTACCTCAAGGACATGCCGACCGTCTGGGACGAGTCCCACGTGCTCGACGCCGTCCTGGGCGACCACACCGTGACGGCGCGCCGCAGCGGCACCACCTGGTACCTCGGGTCGGTCGCCGACGAGAAGGACCGCACCGTCCAGGTGCCGCTGGAGTTCCTCGACGAGGGCACCACCTACGTGGCCGACGTCTACGCCGACGCCGGGGACGCCTCCTGGAAGGGCAACCCGACCGCCGTCGAGGTGACGCACTCGCTGGTGGACTCGACCGACACGATCTCGGCCTCCATGGTGGGCGGTGGCGGACACGCCGTGAAGCTGCGGCCGGCCACGCCCGAGGACCTCGCGGAGCTGTCCGACTACGCGCCGCCGGTGTTCACGCTGGAGGCGGCGCCGGTGGTCGCCTACGACGCGACGGCCGGGACCGTGACGGTCACCGCGACCGTCCGCAACGACGGCACCACGGCGGCGCAGGCCCGGATCGCCGTCGACGGCGAGACCGTCGCCGGGGCGGCGGGCCGGGTCGGCGGCGGCGCGTCCCGGACGTTCACCTTCGACGTCGCGGCCGACGACGTCGCCTACCGCACGGCGAACGCGCTGAGCGTCATCGGGCCGGACGGGACCGCCGGCAAGCCGGTGTCCGTGGCGCTCCTGCCGCGGCCGGACGGCACGTTGACGGACCTGCTGGACGAGGAGGCTCCGAACCTGGCACCGGCGCGCGCCGCACTGCTGCACCAGCGGGCCCAGGCGGCGCTGGACGCGGCCGCCGCGAACGACTTCGACGCCGTGCGCCGGGCCATGCAGGGAGTGCGGCACGCGGTGCTGACCTCCGGCACGGAGGCGGTCGGGCCGGACGTGGCGGAGCGGATCGACGCGCTGGTGACGCCGTACCTCGGCAGCGCGGCGGGGCTGTTCGGCATCCTCGCGCTGATCCGCGACGCCGAGGACGCCGACGCCGTCGACGGGCCGACCGCCGCGGACCTGCGCGAGCCGGCCGCCGAGGCGGTGGCGCACGCCCGGGCCGGCGACCCCGCGGCCATGAACGAGGCCCTGGCGGACCTGACGGAGCGGATCGAGGCGGCCGACGGCGACGGCGTGACTCTCGCGCGACTCCTGGCCGCGGTCGAGGCGCAGCACGCCGAGCAGGTGGCCGAGGCCGAGACGGCCACGCTGCTGGGCGGGGCACGCAGCAACGCCGAGCACCCTGGGTACACGGGAACCGGGTTCGTCCGCGACCTGTCCAAGGCCGGCGCGGGCGTGCGGTTCACCTACGAGGCCGCGGCGCCCACCACCGTCGAGGTGTCGTTCCGGTACGCGAACGGCATGGTCGTCGCGCCGCTCGACCGGCAGCTCTCCGTCGCCGTCGACGGCGGCAAGGCGCAGCCGGTCTCGTTCCCGAACCTGGGCCAGGGCGCCGACCGATGGCGCATCTGGGACTACTCCGCCGGCGTCCGCTTCACGCTGGCGGCCGGGCGGCACGAGATCCTGCTGCATCACACCGCCACCGACACGGGCAACATCAACCTGGACCACCTGCGCGTCACCGCGCAGCCCGGCGTGCTCACCGAGCCCGCGGCCGACGAGTGGGGCGCGAAGACCATCTACACGGCCGGTGACCAGGTCGCGTACGACGGCTCGCTGTGGCAGGCCTCGTGGTGGACCCAGAACCAGAAGCCCGGCGCGTCGGCGTACGGGCCGTGGCAGCAGATCGCCGAGGACTGGGACGGCACCGCCCTCTGGACGGCGTCACGGATCTTCGACACGGGCGACTTCGTGGTGCACGACGGCACGGTCTACGAGGCCAGGTGGTGGACCCGCAACCAGGCGCCGGGCGACAAGCACGGGCCGTGGCGGGCGGTCGACTGACCTTCCACGCGCGCGGCGTCAGGTGGCCTCCGGATCGGCCCCCTGCGCCGCGCGTCCGCCGTCGACGGGCAGCACGGCGCCGTTGACGAAGGCGGCGGCGCCCGAGAGCAGGAAGGCGACCGCCTCCGCGACCTCCGCGCCCGTGCCGACCCGGCCCAGCGGGTGCAGGGCGGCCATCTGCGCGTCCACGCCGGGGTGCTCGCTCCGGTAGGCCTCGTAGCGGTCGGTCGCGATCGACCCGAGCGCCACCGCGTTGGTCCGGATGCCGTGCCGCCCGTGGTCGACGGCGAGAGCCCGGGTCAGCGCCTCGACCGCGCCCTTGGCCGTGGCGTAGGGCAGGGCGCCGCGCACGGGCCGCTGCGCCTGGTGGGACGAGACGTTCACGATCGCCCCCGGCCGCCCGTACGCCAGCAGGTGCCCGACGGCGGCGTGGCAGCCGGTCACAGCGAGCGCGAGGTTCGCGGTGATCAGGCCCAGCACGTCGGAGGGCGGCGCGGTGATCGGCGCGTCCCGGAAGATCGCGGCATTGTTGACCCAGCCGCCCAGCGGGGCCAGCGCCTCCGCGGCGTCGGCGGCCCGGCGCGCGACGTCGGGGTCGGCCGCGTCTCCGCTGACCAGCGTCACGCCCGGGTGTTCTCGGTCCAGTGCCGTGGCGACGTCGAGGACGACGACGGGGCCGATGGCGGCCAGGCGCTCGGCGATGGTCCGGCCCACGCCCTGGGCGCCGCCGGTCACGACGTACGAGCGCGGGGCGGCGGGGTCGGCTGGTCGGGGCCTGCTCGGGCTGATCGGGTGCCGGCTGGTGTGCTTCGGGTACGCGGCCATCCTCCGATCCTGCACCCGGCGGACGTCCGGGACCGAGTAGGGTGCGGCGCGGAGCACGGGGACAATCCGGGCACGGCGCGGTCCGCACGGCGGCACGGTGCCCGGTCGAGGACGGGAAGAGCAACGGGCGGCGCGCCGGCGCCGTCGGGCAACGGAGGGAGCACGAGGGTGTACGACCAGGTCACAGCGCCGCGCCGCACTCCGTTCGGGCTGCTCGCGTGGGTGCTCGCCGTCGTGCTGGCGCTCGGCGCGATCGGGGGCACGGTGTGGGTGATGACGCGGGACGTGTCCGCCACGGACGCGGCCGGGCAGGCCTCGGCGTCGCCGAGCGCCGCGGTGCCGAGCCCGAGCGAGCCGACCGACGCCGAGCCGGTCAGTGACCCGGCGAGCCCGTCGCCGTCGCCCACCCCGACTCCCCCGCCGGCGCCGGCGCCCTTGACGCTGCAGAGCGTGGCCTCCGGCCGGTGCCTGGACGTGCCCGGCGGCGTGGCCACGGACGGTGCGGCACTGCAGATCTACGACTGCAACGGCTCGGCGGCGCAGCTCTGGACGACGTCCGCCGCCGGCGAGCTGCGCGTGCTGGACACCATGTGCCTGGACGACCCGAGCGGCGGGGCGCAGGGCACCCCGGCCCAGATCCGGACCTGTTCCGGCGGGGCGAACCAGCAGTGGACGCCGCAGGGCGACGGCACGGTGCGCAACGTCGCGACGGGCCTGTGCCTGGACGTGTCCGGCGGGGCGGTCGACAACCGCACGCCCGCGATCGTGTACGGCTGCCACGCCGGGGACAACCAGCGGTGGACGGTCTCGTGAGCGTGCCTCGGCCCGTCTGAGGCGACCTGGACCGCTCGGAGCCGAGCGAGACCGGGACCCTGGCGCCGAGCCGCCGAGCGCCTGGCCGCCGGGTCCCGGTGGCGGGGCCGAGGCAGGTCGGCGGCCCGCACGGGCGACGCATCTCCGGGCGGACCTCTCCAGCATGCGTGTCGCGCGGCGTGTCGCAGCGAGGCGAACCTAGGCCTGCGGGGTGGGTTGCTCCGCGTGGACAATGCGCACGCAGAGCAACACACCCCGGGTACATACGGTCGCCCCGCGGCGACACGGTGCTCCTCAGACCAGCGGCTGAGCCTCGACCAGCTCGCGCAGCGCCTCGACCACGAGGGCGTGGTCGTCCTGCTGCGCCAGCCCGGACACGGTCACCACGCCGACGATCCCCACGTCCGTCACGCGGACCGGGAACGCGCCGCCGTGCGCCGAGTACTCCTGGAACGGCAGGCCGTGCGTGGCGTTGAAGTCGGTGCCTTTGGCCTTGGCCCGCAGCCCCACGAGGTAGGACGACGCGCCGAACCGATAGACCACCGCCACCTTGCGCTGGACCCACGAGTCGTTGTCGGGCGTGGTGCCCGGCCGGGCCGCGTGGAACACCTGCTGGGTGCCCTTGCGGATGTCGATCGTCACGGGCAGGTCGCGCTCGACGGCGAGCTCGACGAGCAGGCTGCCGAGGCGCCAGGCCTGGTCGTGCGTGAAGGAGGGCAGCACGAGCTCGGCCTCCTGGGCCTCGACCTCGCTGATGATCGCGGAGACATCGGATTCGCTCATGGGGCCATCCTGCCCTGCCGGCCTTGCCGTGCCGACCCCGTCCTGCCCCGCTGCGCCGTGCCCTGCTGGCAACCCAGCCGCCGGCCCCGGCCGTCGACCCCGCCGTCGACCCCCACTGGGCCCCTCACCTTTGAGGCCTAAGTTTCTTGTCTTTGGACCGGTCCAAAGACAAGAAACTTAGGCCTCGAAGGAGATCGCAGCGATCGGACGGGCGGACCAGTCGGGCGGAACGGTCAGACCGAGAGGTCGAGCGGAGCGGTCAGGACGTCTCGTACGTCGCCGTCACGTGGTAGACGCCGCCGCCCCAGCCGTCGGCCGGGAAGGCGTCGGACACCCGGACGTAGGCGGCATTGTCGTCACCGAGGTGCTCGGTCAGGTCGAGCGTGTGCTCGGCGCGGTTGGAGCCGTCGCGGATCTGCTCGTCCTCGGTGAGCACCGTGGTCCAGGACTCGCCGTCCGGCCCCACCTCGACGACGTACTGGTTGTCGATCTCCAGGGTCACCTGGGCCGACGTCGTGCCCTCGGGGAACGGGAACCGGTAGACGAACGCGCTCTCGCCGTCGGCGTAGCGGCTGCCGCCGCCGCTGAAACCGGACCCGCCGGCGTCCCAGAGCCAGGGGATCTCCTCGGGCGATCCGGCCGCGAAGTCGACGACGCCCGCGACCAGCACCTCCGCGCGCGCGGTGTAGGTCAGGCCCGAGCGGGCGGTGACGGTGACGCTCACCGGGTAGCTGCCGTCGGCGGTGCCGACGGGAACCCGCACGTCCACGGGCACGGTCGCCCGCGCCGGGTCGGCGTGCCCGGTCGGGCTCAGCCGCAGTGTCCGGTCGGCCGTCACCTTCCAGCCGCGCGGTCCGGAGGTCCGCACGGTCAGCGGCAGCGCCTCCGGCCGGGCCGACGTCGCCTCCACCGTGACGTCGAGGCCCACCCGCGTGGCCGTGCCGGAGGCGGGCAGCACCGCCACCACCGCGGGCGAGGCCGCGGCGGAGAGGGTGCGGCGCGGCTGCTCCTGCGGCACGTCGGCGATCAGCGCGCTCAGGGCGCTGGCCTGGGTGCGCCAGTCGAACACGTTGGGCTGCTCTGCCGTCGCCCCGGCCCAGCGCAGGCCGAGCCGGCCCACGACGTCGCGGTCGTTCGCCCAGATCGAGTCCGCCTGGTCGGCGACGAACTGCTCGTAGGCGGGCTCACCCGTGGTGTCCGCCAGCTCCATCAGGTAGCGCGCGAAGATGCCCTTGAACTGCTTCTGGTTGTCGTCGCAGCTGCGACCGGCGGCCTCGCACCACTCGGTCAGCACGCCGTCCTTGACGAGCACGTCGGACTCCAGCGCGGAGTCGGCCAGGTAGCGGGCCTGCTCGAGGAGCTCCGGGTCGCCCGTGGCCCGCCACAGCTCCAGCGCCGCGCCGATGCCGAGGCCCTGGTTGTAGGTCCACACGGTGTCGTTGTTGCTGGAGCAGTCGTCGCGCAGCCCGTCATGGACCAGCCCGTCGGAGTTGATCATGCCGCTGGCCACGTACCAGTCCCACGCCTCCTGGGAGCGGTCCAGCCAGAGGGTGTCCCCGGGCAGGCGGTTGTGCAGCTCGGCCGTCAGCCGAATCCACTGGCCGTTGGTGACGGCGTTCTTGTAGGTGCGCTCCTCGTTCCACCAGATCCCGCCGCCGCAGGTGCTGGTGTCCCAGAACTCGTTCATGAACTCGCCGATGGTGACGGCCATGTCGAGGTACTTCTCGTCGCCGGTCAGGTCGTACGCGGTGACCCAGTTGAGCCCCCACCAGCCCGAGTCGTCGATGGCGCGGCTGGTGAAGTTGCCGTAGATCTCGTCGGTGGACCGCTCACCCGCCGGGAATGGGCCCTTGTTGGTCTCGAAGCTGTGGTCCAGCTCGTCCAGGTAGCTCTGGTCGCCCGTGCGCTTCATGTAGTCGCCGATGGTCTGCAGCGCGACGGCGGAGTTCCACCAGCTCGACGCGAACCACGCCTTCTCCGGGTCGTAGGAGTCCATCAGCACGTCGGCGGAGACCCGGGCGTCGGCCACGGCGGTGGCGGCGTCGACGTCGTCCGCCTGTGGTGCGGCGGACACCGGCACGGATTCGGTGGGTGGTGGCCCGGCGTGCGCCAGGGCGGCCGGTTGCAGGCCGGCGATCACGGCAACGGCCAGCAGGACACGTCGGGTACGACGGAACATCGACATCGATGGGCTCCTCCCCCTGGGCGCGGCGTTGCCCCCAGGCGCTCGTGATTTCACCCAAAACCTACCGGAGAAATGACAGCAATACACCTATTCGGTGCAGACCAACCGGCGCGGCGGGGGCCGCGCGGGCGGGGTGCCGCTGCGCGCTCACGCCAGGCAGGTGCGACCCGTCCCGGGGTTCCGCGTGCGGCCGGCGGCGGGACCGATACGCGAAGTGCGCTTCTACCCAGTCATCCGGCCCGGGGTCGGCGTGATTTTCGGGCCCAACGACTGGGCAGAAGCGCACTTTCGTTACCGGCGCGGGCGGGGCGGGTCGGCCGGGCAGGCCTCGGCCGCGAGCTGCTCCGGGTCGACGACCGCGGTCGGGTCCGCCGGGTCGGCTGGGCACTCCTCCGCCGCGGGGCGCACCGGGTCGGCCGGGCAGTCGTCGCCCGCCGCCGACACCCCGGACACCCCCGTCGCCGCCAACACCCCCGCCGCCCCCGCCGACGCCGCCGCAGCCGTCGCGGCCGTAACAGCCAGCCGGCGGTCCGGGTCGAGCCTCGTGAGGATCGCGAACGCGAGCCGCGCCAGGTCGTCGACGTCGCCCTCGGACAGCCCGTCGAGGATCATGCTGGACACCGCGTCGGCGTACAGCCCGGTGCCGTCCCGGTAGACCTGACGACCCTGGTCGGTGAGCACCGCGTTGGTCGCCCGCGCGTCCTCGGGGCAGGGCGCGCGCCGCACGAGGCCCTTGCGCTCCAGGCCCGTGACCACGCGCGACAGCCGGGCGAGCGTGGCGTTGGTGCGCGAGGCGAGGGCGCTGAGCCGCAGCTTGCCGCCGTCGGCCTCCGCGAGCGCCTCCAGCAGCGTGAACTCGAACGACGTGAGCCCGGCGGGCTGCATGCGCTTGTCCAGCGCCGTGGGCAGCAGCTCCAGCAGTGCGTGCAGGCGCGCGACGGCCACCCGTTCGGGGTACCGCAGCTGCCGTTCGCTCATGCCCTCACCCTACCAGGTGGTTGCACCTACAACTAAATGGGTCTATGGTCAGTGCTTGTAGGTACAACAATCTGGTTCGGGCAGCCCGGACCGTGTCCGAAGGAGCAGCACATGGCCAGCATCACGATCATCGGCACCGGCGCGATGGCGAACGCGATCGGCGGCGTCCTCGCCGGGGGCGGGCACGACGTCGCCCACATCGCCAAGGGCGAGGTCGGCACCGCGCCCGTCACCGGCGACATCGTGGTCCTCGCTGTCCCCTACCCCGCACTGGACGGCATCGCGTCCGCCTACGCCGAGCAGCTCGCCGGCAAGGTCGTCGTGGACATCACCAACCCGCTGAACTTCGAGACCTTCGACTCGCTGGTCGTGCCCGCGGGCTCCTCGGCCGCCGCCGAGCTCCAGGCCAAGCTGCCCGCCAGCCACGTGCTCAAGGCGTTCAACACCACGTTCGCCGCCACGCTCGGCGCCAAGCGCGTGGGTGACCTGCCCACCACGGTGCTGGTCGCCGGGGACGACGCCGCCGCCAAGCAGGCGCTGATCTCGGCCGTCACGTCCTCCGGCCTCGCCGCGATCGACGCCGGCTCGCTGGAGCGTGCGCACGAGCTGGAGGCCATCGGGTTCCTGCAGCTCACCCTCGCCGTCGGCGAGCAGCTCCCCTGGACCGGCGGCCTCGCCGTCGCCCGCTGAGCCTCGCCCACTGAGCCGAACCAGGCCTCACAAGCCGAGCCACCGACCCCCACCGACCCGGACTGGAGCACCCGATGGACCGCCCGACCGAACCGCCCGCCGTGCACGAGCGGGTCATCACCCCGGCCATGGCCATGGACGCCGTCACCCTGCGGGTCGGCGACCTGGACGTGATGTCCGGCTACTACGGCTCGGCGTTCGCGCTCGAGCCGCTGCAGGAGCGCAGCCACGGCCGCGAGGTACACCGTGTGCTGGGGCGGGGCAGCACGCCGATGCTGCGCCTGGTGCACACCCCCGACCTGCCCGCGGGCGACCAGCGACAGGCCGGGCTGTTCCACACGGCCCTCCTGTTCGACGACGCCGCGGCCCTGGCCGCCACCGTCTACCGCGCGGTGCAGGACCCCCGGGGCACGTTCACCGGGTCCAGCGACCACCTGGTCAGCGAGGCGTTCTATTTCACCGACCCCGAGGGCAACGGCGTCGAGCTGTACGTCGACCGTCCGCGCGACCAGTGGGTCCGCGAGCGCGGCCAGATCAAGATGGGCAGCGCGTGGCTGGACCCGAACGCGTACCTGCGCTCGCACCTGACCGAGGCCGGGCTGGCGGCGGCGCCCAGCCGGTCCGGCCAGGTGGGCCACGTGCACCTGCAGGTGGGTGACATCCCGGCCGCGCGGGCGTTCTACGTCGACGCGCTCGGCCTGGAGGCCACGCTCGCGGACTTCCCCGGCGCGCTGTTCGCCTCGGCGGGCGGGTACCACCACCACATCGCCATGAACACCTGGAACAGCGCGGGCGCCGGGCCGCGCGCCGCCAGCCTGGGTCTGGGCGACGTCGCGATCACGGTGCCCGGCCGCGAGGACCTCGACGCCCTCGCCGCCCGCCTGCGGGCGGCGTCCCTCCCCTTCGCCGACGACGGCCGCTCGGTCACCGTCGCCGATCCCTGGGACACCCAGGTCACGGTGTCGGTGCCGGGCACATCCGTCGAGGACCTGCTCGCCCGCCCCACGTCCTGACGGACGCCGGCCGCGGCCGCGAATCCGGCCCCGGCCCCGGCCCCGGCCCCGGAGATCAGCGCGTCGAGCTGCCCGGCACCAGCTCGGTGGGCAGCGTCACCTTGGTGACCTGCCCGGCGTCGCGGAGCTGGGCCAGGACGAGCCGCACGGCGTCGGCGCCCATGCGCGCCTCGTCCTGGCGGACGTGCGTGAAGCGGTAGCGGGCCTGGTCGTAGAAGGCGTCCGGATGGTCGAAGCACACGATGCCGAGATCGCCCGGGACGTCGCGGCCGGCCCGCTGCGCGGCCTCCCGCAGCAGCACCGCGATGTTGTACTCCGTGGCGACCACCCCGGTCAGGCCCGGGTTCGCGGCGAGGAACTTCTCCAGCTCGGCGATGTCCTCCTCGGGCGCCACGCCGCTGCCCGGCACCGTGGAGCGCACCCGCCGGAACTGGTGCGCCGGCTCGAACGGCACGTGCCGGGTCGCGTGCGCGGCGACGACGCCGTCGAGCCGGTCCTGCACGGTCGAGACCGTGCTCGCCGCCGAGACCAGGCCCACGTGGTCGTACCCGGCGGCGAACAGCGTCTCGGCCGCCTGGCGGCCCGCCGAGACGTTGTCGGAGCAGACCGACGACACCGGGACGCCGTCGAACACGCGGTCCAGGATGGTCACCGGGAACTGCTGGGTGATCAGCTCCAGGACCGCCGGGGGCACGTACTGCGACGAGCTGGGCTCCAGGACGAGCCCCTGGACGCCGTCCGCGACCAGCGAGCGCACCAGGTCGTCCTCGGCCTGGCCGTCACCCAGGCTGCGCTTGACCACGAGGTTGGCGGTGGTGCCCGACGCGTCGAGCAGCCCCGCCAGCACCCGTGTGCCGAACGTGTCGTCGAAGTCGGTGAGCACGCACCCGATCAGCGGGCTGGGCCCGCCGCCCGGACCGGCGTCGTTCGTGGCGGTCTCGCTCACCACGACGGTGCCGAGCCGCGGGCGGCGCGTGATGTAGCCGTCGTCGCGCAGCAGGTCCATGGCGCGCTTGAGGGTGATGGCGCTGACCCCGAGCTGCTTGGTGAGCTCGGCCTCGGCGGGCATCCGGTCACCGACGCGGTACGTGCCCGCGTGGATCGCGTCACGGAGCTTCTCGTACACCTCGAGGTAGAGCGGCTGGCTCACGGATGCCCTTTCACCGAATGGATATGACAGCGGAATCTACCCTGGCCAGGTCACCGCGCCGCCTCGATCGCGGCGCGCTGCTCCAGGGCCATGATCGCGCTGACCTGCGTCGAGTAGTGCACGGGCGGCTGTGCGGGCAGCCGCCAGTCGTCCCCGGCGAGCAGCGACCCGTCCCGCTGCCCCGTGGCCCACAGCGCGTCGGTGCTCGTGCGGACGAAGCCCACCAGCGGCGCGGCATCGGGCGAGGCGAGGCCGATCCTCCCCAGCAGCGTCCCGAGGTAGCGATAGAGCACCCCCTTGAAGAGGCCCTCGTCGCCGCCGGACCCCTCGCTGCCGACGACGCCGTCCGGCGCGAGCTCACGGATCGCCGTCGTCGCCGTCCGCACGGCCGCCGCCACGAGCTCCGGCCGGTGCTGCACGGCGTCGAGCGCCACCGCGGCCCCCACGTACAGGCCCTGGTTGTAGGTGAAGCGCCACTGCGTGTCGATGCGGCCGTCGCCCTCGCGGTTGATGCCGTCCTCGACGAACCCGTCGGGCCCCACCAGCGTGGCCGTGATCCAGTCGAACGCGACGGTGCCGTGGTCCAGGTACCGCGGGTCCGGGTCGTGCCCGTGCAGCCGCGCGGACAGGATGGCGAACGGCCCGTTGGCCGGCGTGTTCTTGTAGTAGAGCTGCTGCTTGCGCCACGCGACCCCGGCCCCGTGGGTCTCGTTCCACCCGTGCTCGACGACGTGCGCCCAGATGGCGCGGGCGTCGTCCAGGGGCTCCTGCCGGCCGGTGGCCCGCGCCAGCCGTTCCAGCGCGAGCGCGTACCAGAGCATGTCGTCGAAGTAGTCGTTGAACAGCGAGCCGCCGTTCCGCGAGCGGAGGTTGGCGCTGGTCGCCTCGGCCGCCGCGAGCCACTCCTGCTCCCCCGTGCGCTCGTAGGCGTCCAGCCGGGCGTCGATGACGTGCGCCAGCCACCAGTAGTTGAACGTCGAGTTGTCCCCGACCGGGTAGGTGTTGTCGAACAGCTGCGGCTCCGGTGCGCCGAAGAAGTGGTCGAGGCCGCGCTGGGCCAGGTCGGCGCGGGCGGGCCAGGGGTTGGGGTCGGTCACGGGGCTCCTCTGTGCTGGTGCGCGGTGGTGGCGCGGGATGGGCGTGTGCCGCGCGTCCCGTGGGGACGCGCGGCACACAGCTGGGTCACTGCGCGTTGTCGGCCAGGATCCGGTCGCCGAGCTCCTGGGCCTCCTTCAGCGCCGTGGCGGCGTCGGTCTCGCCGCCCAGGAACTTCTCGAGGGCGGGGATCAGGGCCTTGCCCTCGACGTCGGACGCGCCGGGGATGTTGGACCGCACCTGGGCGTACTCCATCGTCTCGATGAAGGCCTGGTACCGGTCGTCCTGCGTGAAGTACGGGTCGTTGGCGGCCTCGACGTTCGCGGGGATCCAGCCGGAGATCTTCGCGAAGTCCACGCCGTTCTCGGGCTGCGTGGTCCACCACTTGATGAACTCCCAGGCGCCGTCGGGCTGCTGCGCCCCGGAGGGGATGACCAGGCCGAACCCGCCCATGCCGGCGCCCTGGTCGCCGTCGGGGCCTACGGGCGGCTGCACGATCCCGTAGTCCACCTCGGCCTCGTCGAGCGCGGTCAGGGCCCACGGCCCGTCGTACTTGATGGCGGTGGAGCCCTCCGCGAAGGAGTCGACGCCCTCGCCGAAGCCGGGCTCGTAGACGCCCGCGTCGAGCAGCCCCTGCCAGAACTCCAGGACCTCCAGCCCTTCGGGGCTGTTGAACGCCGTGGTGGCGCCGTCGTCGCTGAACATCTGCCCGCCGGCCTGCCGCAGCCAGATGTTGAACAGGCCCGGGTCGTCCAGGGCGAAGCCGGCCACGCTCAGCTTGCCGCCGTCACGCTCGGTCACGGCCTCGGCGGCGTTCTTCAGCGAGTCCCAGTCGGTGGGCGGCTCGACGCCGGCGTCGGCGAGGAGCTCGGTGTTGTAGAACAGCGACCGGTTGTCCACGAGCAGCGGCAGCCCGTAGGTCTCCCCCTCGACGACGAGCTCGCCCATGGCCTGGTCGTAGAACTGGGTGGTGTCGACGCCGTCGGCCTCGATGTACTCGTCGAGCGGCGAGAGCGCGTTCTTCGGCACGTACAGCGGGGTGTTGTAGCGGTCCCAGAGGACGACGTCGGGCACACTGCCCGACGCGAGCGCCGTGAGCAGCTTCTCCTCGACGAGCTCCTGCGCCACGTACTTGACCTCGTACTCGTCCTGCGCGGCGTTGAAGGCGTCGGCCTGCGCCTGGAGCTGCTTGGCCTGGTCGCCCGACCAGGAGCCCCAGAAGGTGACCTCCTCGGGCCCGCCGCCCGAGCCGCCGTCGGACGCGCTGCCGCAGGCGCTCAGCGCCCCGGCCATGACTGCCGCC
This sequence comes from Promicromonospora kroppenstedtii, assembly GCF_044389675.1. Lineage (NCBI taxonomy): Bacteria > Bacillati > Actinomycetota > Actinomycetes > Micrococcales > Promicromonosporaceae > Promicromonospora > Promicromonospora kroppenstedtii. The sequence goes on from NZ_JBIRYI010000002.1 coordinate 160,882, forward strand.
GCGACGAGGGCCCCGGCGATCCGTGTTGCTGACCTCATGACTCTGCTCCTTTGCAGGGTGCTCACTTCGTACCCGAGTGGGCGAAGTTCTCGATGATGTAGCGCTGGGCCACGACGAAGACCAGCAGGACCGGCAGGCTCGCCAGGATCGTGCCGGCCAGCAGCGGCCCGTACTGCGTCTGGTACTCGTTGACGTATCCCGCCAGGCCCACCTGGACGGTGAGCATCTCGGGGTCGTTGAGGGCGATGAGCGGCCACAGGAAGCTGTTCCAGCCCGCCTGGAAGGTCAGCACGCCCAGCACCGCGAGGCCCGCGCGGGCCAGCGGCAGGTAGATGTTCCAGAAGATGCGGAACTCGCTCGCGCCGTCGATGCGGGCGGCGTCGCCGAGCTCGTCGGGCAGCGCCTGGAAGAACTGCCGCATGAAGAACACGGCGAACGGTCCGGCGGCGAACGGGATGAGCACGGCGCCGTAGCTGTTGATGAAGCCCGCCCCACCCTCGCCGAACAGGTCGTTCCCGCCCACCAGGGGGAAGCGGCGCAGCACCAGGAACGTGGGGACCATCGTGATGATGCCCGGCACCATCATGGAGCCCAGGAACAGCGAGAAGACGACGCCGCGGCCGCGGAAGCGCAGCTTGGCCAGGGCGTACCCGGCCAGGCCGCCGAAGAACAGGTTGGTGGCCACACCGCCGAGCGCGATGACCGCCGAGTTGGCCAGGTACCGGCCGAACGGGCCGTCCGTGAACAGCGCCACGTAGTTGGCCAGGGTGGGGTTGTCGGGCACCACCTGGAGGTAGGACGAGAGGATCTCGCCCTCGGGCTTGAGCGACGTGGACAGGGTCCAGACCAGCGGCAGCACGGTGGTCACGCTGATCAGCACGACGGCGACGGTCCACGCGACCTTGCCGACGACGCTCCGCGCGGTCGGGGGTCGTGTGTCCGACGCCGGCGCGCGCCCGGTCGCGAGGGCGGGTCCGGTCTGGACGGGGCCGGCCGCCACGGCGCTCATCGGTCGTTCTCCCGTCCGGTGATCCGGGCGTTGGCCACGGAGAAGACGAGGATGACCAGGAACAGCACGAAGGACAGCGCCGAGGCGTAACCCATCTCCAGCCGTCCGAAGCCCCGGTCGTAGATGTAGTAGACGAGGGTGAGCGTCGAGTTGCCCGGGCCGCCCTTGGTCAGCACGTACGCCTGGTCGAACACCTGGAACGCGGCGATCAGCAGCAGCGTCAGGATGAGGAACGTGGCGCGTGAGATCGCCGGGAGCGTCACGTGCCAGAACACCCGGAAGGCCCCGGCGCCGTCGACACGGGCGGCGTCGACCAGCTCGCCCGGCACGCCCTGGAGCGCTCCGAGGTAGATGATCATGTTGGCGCCGAACCCGGCCCAGACGCTCATCATGACGATGGCGACCATGGCCCACCGCGACTCGTACAGCCAGGCCGGACCGTCGATGCCCACCCAGCCGAGCGCCGCGTTGAGCAGCCCGTACTGGGGGTTGAGCAGCCAGAACCAGATGGCGGCCGTGGCCACGGTCGAGGACACCACCGGGATGTAGAACAGGGTGCGGAACACCCGGGCGGTGCGCGTGCTGCGGTTGAGCAGCAGCGCGGTGCCGAGCGCGACCACCAGGCCGGCCGGGACGTACAGCACCGTGTAAAGCGCGGTGTTGCGCACGGCCACCCAGAAGATCGGGTCACCCGCGATGCGCGCGTAGTTGTCCAGGCCCACCCACTCGAAGTCGCCGATGACGGCGTAGTCCGTCAGGCTCAGCCCGACCGCCATGACGACCGGCAGCAGCAGGAACACCGCGAACAGCGCGACCGGCACGGCCAGAAAGATCCACGCGCTGACGGTCTGCTGCCGCCGGGTGGCGCTGACGGCGGCGCTCACAGTCTGCTCTCAGGTGCCGGACGGCGGTGCGTGCGCAGCCCCGCGACCTCCAGGGCCAGCTCGCAGAACATCGAGTTGGCCCACGAGAACCACTCGCGCGTCCAGGTGCCCGGGTCGTCCGCGTGGAACGACTCGTGCACCGCACCCGTGCCGTCGTCCGTGGCCAGGATGAGGTCCAGCAGGGCGCGCTGCTCGGCCGGGTCGGTGCTGGTCAGCCCCTGGATCGCCAGCGCGATCGGCCACACGTGCCCCTCGGGCGTGTGCGGGCTGCCGATGCCGGAGGCCGCCGTGCCGCGGTAGTAGTACGGGTTGGCGTCGCTGAGCACCAGGTCGCGGGTCGCGGTGTAGAGCGGGTCGTCGGGGCTGCACCAGCCGGTCAGTGGCAGGGACAACAGGCTCGGGGTGTTCGCGTCGTCGGCCAGGAGCACACCACCCAGACCGTCCACCTCGTACGCGTAGACGGACGAGCCGGCCGGGCCGGTCACCACGCCGTGCTCGCGGATGCCGCGCTCGATGTGGTCGCGCAAGACGTTCGCCCGGGCGGCCAGGTCGGCGTCGTGCAGCACCTCTGTGGCGAGCTCCGCCAGCTGCCGCAGCGCCGTCGCCGCGAGCGCGTTGCCCGGCACGTTGTAGCCGTAGGTGCAGGCGTCGTCGCTGGGCCGGAAGCCCGCCCAGGTCATGCCCGTGAACCCGGTCTCCGGGCCGCGCCCGTCGCGCACCAGGGTGTCGGTGGGCGGGCAGTCGGCGCGCTCGAACGTGTACGACGACGCCTCCGCGTGCCGCTGCTCCGTGGTCCACAGCTCGACGACCGTGTGCCCCACGGGGCCGAGGTCGGCGAGGTGGTCGGTGCGGCCCGTGGCCTTCCACAGGTCGTGGGCGAGCTGCACCGGGTAGGCCAGGGAGTCGATCTCGTACTTGCGCTCCCAGACCCACGGCGACTGGCCCGTGACCGGGTCGCCCGTGCGGTCCCGGTGCCCGGCACCGGTGGGCCCGTCGTTGAAGGCGTTGGCGTACGGGTCGCGCAGGATCGACGCCTGCTGCCGCCGCGAGACAGCCGCGATCGTGTCCGCCAGGCGCTCGTCGGCCGCGGCCAGGTGCAGGAACGGCGCGAGCTGCGTCGTCGAGTCCCGCAGCCACATGGCCGGGATGTCGCCGGTGATCACGAAGGCGGTGCCGTCCGGGTGCGGCGTGATCGTCCGCGCGAGCGTGTCGGCCATGCATCGCTCGACGGCGTCCGCCACCTCGCCGCCCAGCCGTTCGCCCACCCGCGCGACCAGGTCCGCCAGGACGTCCGGGTCGTAGAGCGCGGCCGTACCGGAGGCCGGTGCCGCGCTGCCTGTCACGTAGCTCATTCGAACCCCATCGTTCGTCGCTGCTGCTTCGTCGGTGCTGCCGGCCGGGTCCACGCCGGCCCGGCCTGCGTGAACAGTAGGAGCGAATAACTTCTATGTCAACGTTTGCAATAGGGGTAATAGGAGAAGACGTTGGCGGGGCGCTCGCGGAATACTCGTTGGTGCCCCCTCGACGACGAGGGCGGCCGTCTCGACGAGGAGCCGTCATGTCAGAACGCGAGACCTCCCCCGTCCCCACCGCCGACCTGTTCGTCGACGGGCGGTACGTCCCCGCGGAGGGCGGGCGATACACCGACTTCGTGCAGGCCCTGACCGGCCGGACCGTCGCCCGGGTGGCCGCCGCGTCGGTCGCGGACGCGAACCGGGCCGCCGACGCCGCGGCCGCCGCCCTGCCCGCCTGGTCCGGCCTGCCCCCGGCCGCACGGCGGGAGGTGCTGCAGCGCGCCGCCGACCTGCTCGGGCAGCGCTCGGCGCAGGTGGCCGCCGTGATGAGCCAGGAGATGGGCGCGACGCGACCCTGGTGCGAGTTCAACGTGCACGTGGCAACGGGCATGCTGGCCGAGGCGGCGGCACAGGCCTACTCCGCCGTCGGCGAGATCATCCCGTCCGACGTCCCGGGCCTGACCGCGTACGGCGTGCGGCAGCCCGCCGGGGTGGTGGTCGGCATCGCGCCGTGGAACGCCCCGCTGATCCTGGGCGTGCGCGCCGTGGCCATGCCGCTCGCGCTGGGCAACACCGTGGTGCTCAAGGCCTCCGAGCAGACGCCGCGCACGCAGGCCGCGATCGTCGACGTCCTGCGCGAGGCGGGGGCGCCCGCCGGGGTGGTCAACCTGATCAGCAACGCGCCGCAGGACGCGCCCGCCGTGGTGGAGGCGCTCGTGGCGCACCGCGCCGTCCGGCGGGTCAACTTCACCGGCTCGACCCGGGTGGGCCGGGTGATCGGCGAGCTCGGCGGCCGGCACCTGACCCGGGTGCTGCTGGAGCTGGGTGGCAAGGCCCCGTTCGTGGTGCTGCCCGACGCCGACCTGGCCGAGGCGGCTGCCGCCGCGAGCTTCGGCGCGTTCATGAACCAGGGGCAGATCTGCATGTCGACCGAGCGCGTGATCGTGGACCGGAGCGTGGCGGACGACCTCTCCGCGCGGCTGGTGGCCCGGGCCGCGGCCCTGGCGGTGGGCCCGCCCGACGACCCGGAGTCCCAGGTGGGGCCGATGGTGCACGCCGCGGCGCGCGACCACGTGCTCGACCTGGTCGGCGACGCCCAGCAGCAGGGTGCCGAGGTGATCGCCGGCGGCACGGCCGACGAGCTCTACCTGCGGCCCACGGTCGTGCGGGGCGTGCACCCGGGCATGCGGATCTACTCCGAGGAGTCGTTCGGGCCGGTCGTGTCGATCACGGAGGCCGACGGCGCCGACGACGCCGTCCGGATCGCCAACGACACCGAGTACGGGCTGTCGGCCGCGGTGTTCGGGCGGGACGTCACCGCCGCGCTCGATGTCGCGCGCCGCATCCGGTCCGGAATCTGCCACGTCAACGGTGCCACGGTGCACGACGAGCCGCAGATGCCGTTCGGCGGCGTGGGCGCCAGCGGGTGGGGCCGGTTCGGCTCGCGGGCGGCGGTCGAGGAGTTCACGGAGCTGCGCTGGATCACGGTCCAGGCGGGGCCGCGGGCGTACCCGATCTGACGGCGGCAGCCCCGGGACGGGTCGGCGCCCCCCGGCGGGTAGCCTGCGGCGGTACGTCCCCCGACGAAAGGCACCGGACATGTCGCGTGAGCTCCCTCTGGACGGCCGGACCGCCGTCGTCACCGGTGCCGCCCAGGGCATCGGCGAGGCCACGGCCCGGCGGCTCGCCGAGGACGGCGCCGGCGTCTTCCTGGTGGACGTCTCCCCCACGGTGCTGGACCTGCGGGACGAGCTGCGCGCCGCCGGGCACCAGGCCTCCGCCTCGGTGATGGACGTCGCCGACGAGGTCGCCTGGGCCGACGCCGTCGCCGCGTGCCGCGCGGAGCTGGGCCGGCCGCAGATCCTGGTGAACAACGCGTACGCGGGCCGCGTCGCCTCGCTGGAGGACACCCCGCCGGAGAGCTGGGACCGCCAGATCCGGGTGACGCTCACGGGCGCCTACCTGGCGACGCGCGCGGTGCTGCCCGACCTGTCGGCGTCGGGCAACGGTTCGGTGGTGATGGTGTCCTCGGTGCACGCCCACTTCGGGCTGCCGGGCCGGGCGGCGTACGCCTCGGCGAAGGCGGGGATGACGGGGCTGGCCCGCCAGCTCGCGGCCGAGTACGGCCCGGCGGTGCGCGTGAACAGCGTGCTGCCCGGGCCCGTGCTCACGCCGCACTGGGACGGCGTCGGAGAGGCCGAGCGGGCCGGCGCGGCCGCGGCGACGGCGCTGGGGCGGCTGGGCGAGGCGTCCGAGGTGGCCGACGCGATCGTCTACCTGTGCTCCGACCGGGCCTCGTTCATCACGGGTGTGGAGCTCAACGTCGACGGCGGCTGGAGCGTCACCAAGGAATCAGTGTGATCCCGGGGCCGCCGTCGTCCTATGGTGTGCCGATGACGACAGTGCAGCCGATCCAGATCACCTTCGACTGTGCCAGCCCCGAGCGCGTGGGCCGGTTCTGGTGCGAGGCGCTGGGCTACGTTCCCCCGGACCCGACGGAGGACGGCTTCGCCACCTGGGAGGAGTACACCCTCTCGCTGCCCGAGGAGAAGCGGGACTCGTGGTTCGGCGCGAGCGACCCGAACGGGGTGGGCCCGCGGCTGTTCTTCCAGCGCGTGCCCGAGGGCAAGGTCGTCAAGAACCGCGTGCACCTCGACGTCAAGGTGGGCAGGGGCCTCGTGGGTGAGGAGCGCCTGGCCGTCCTGGAGTCCCACGCCGTCCGCCTGGAGGCGATCGGCGCGACGCGCGGGACGCTGCTGCTGGCCGACGGGGAGAACGAGTCCTGCCAGAACATGCAGGACGTCGAGGGCAACGAGTTCTGCCTGGACTGAGGGGGGCACTTCCGCCTGGGCGTCGCAGCTCTCGGCACCCCGCCCGAATGCTCGGCAGTTGGCATCGAACTCGGCACAGGGCTGGGCCGATCTCAATGCCAACTACCGAGTCTGCGGTGCAAACTGCCGACCGCTACCCCGCCACCACTGCCCCGCGGCGGGCGTTGAGGGCCTCCAGCGCCGTGCGTACCTCGTCCGGCGCGCCGGTCGGGTGCCGCACCAGCTCCTCGGCCAGGGTGCGCTGGTCGGTCCACTCCTTGAGCGAGCGCAGGGCGCCGGTCTGCCCGGTGTCCGCGGCCTCGACGGCGGCCAGCACGGTCGCGAACGCCTCCGGGTCGTCGGCGACGGCGCCGAGCGTGCTGTCCAGCGTGACCGGCGGGGGGACGGACCGGTCACGCGGGTCGGGGACGGTCCACTCGTGCCGCCCGGCGCCCACCTCGAGCTCGCCGGCGCCGCCCGGCAGCACCACGACCGCCGTCGCGTTGGGCGGCACCACCGCGTGCACCACGATCTGCCCGTCCCGTGCCGCCCACCCGGCCTCCGCCGGCCCGTACGGCGTCAAGAACCGCGTCACCGCGTGGTCCAGCCCGGCGATCGGCACGGGCGCGATGCGCAGCCTCCGGTACCCGTGGGTGCCGGGGGCGAGCCCGGCCACCGTCCGGTGCAGCCAGTCGGCCACCGCGCCGAAGGCATAGTGGTTGAACGACGTCATCTCGCCGGGGTTGATGCTGCCGTCCGGCAGCATGCTGTCCCACCGCTCCCAGACCGTGGTGGCGCCCATCGTCACGGCGTACAGCCACGACGGCACGCCCGTCTGGAGCAGCAGCCGCGCGGCGACGTCGGCGTGGCCGGTGCCGGTCAGGGCGTCCTGGATGATCGGCGTACCCACGAAACCGGTGCCGATGCGGTACCCGGCGCGGCGCACCAGCCAGGCCAGCCGGTCGCCCATCACCGCGCGCGTGGCGTCGTCGACGAGGTCGAACGCGATGGCCAGCGCGTACGCGGTCTGCGCGTCGGAGACGATACGGCCGGCCGGCGTCGTGTACTCCGCCACCCAGGCCCGCCGGGCGCGTTCGGCGAGGTCGCCGTACCGCTCCACGCCTGCGGCGTCGCCCAGCTCCCTGGCTGCCCGCGTGACGAGCTGCAGGGAGCGCACCAGGTAGGCGCTGGCCACGATGTCGGGGTCCGCCTTGGCACCCGCGGGGTCGTCCGGCGGCGCGTCGGGGTCGAGCCAGTCGCCGAACTGGAACATGCCCTCCCACAGCAGCCGGTCGCCGGCCAGGTCCAGCAGGGCGTCGGCCCAGGAGCGCATGCTCGGGTACTGCTCGACCAGCGCCCGCCGGTCCGCGAACCGTTCGAGGAGCGTGGTCGGAACCACGGTCGCGGCGTCGCCCCAGGCAGCGGCCGGCTTGGCCCCGAAAGGCAGCACGAACGGGACCACCACGGGGCAGACGCCGCCCCGGTCGGCCTGCTCGGCGGCGACGTCGCGCAGCCACGACGCGAGGAAGGCGTCGCTGTCGAAGAGGTAGCTCGCGGTGGGGCCGAAGACCTGGATGTCGCCGGTCCAGCCGAGGCGCTCGTCGCGCTGCGGGCAGTCGGTCGGCAGGGAGACGAAGTTGCCGCGCATGCCCTGCACGACGTTCTCGTGCAGGCGGTTCACCAGCTCGTCCGAGCTCTCGAACCAGCCCGTGCGCCGCATGTCGCTGCTGATCACGACGGCGGTCACGGCCGCGTGGGCCGTCCCGAGATCGAGCCCGCCGGGCCAGCCGTCCACCTCGGCGTACCGGAACCCGTGGAAGGTGAACTCGGGCTCGAACACGTCCTCACCGCCGGAGAGCACCAGCTGGTCGGTCGCGGCGGCGTGCCGCAGCGGCCGCACACCCAGCTCCCCGTGCTCCAGCACCTCGGCGTGCCGCAGCGTGATCACCTGCCCGCGCCCCCCGGTCACCCGCACCCGGAGGCGGCCCACGAGGTTCTGCCCGAAGTCGAGCACCGTGCGGCCCGACGGCGTGGTGATCACCTCCCGTACCGCGACCTCGTCCACCCGGCGCACGGGTTCGGCGATCGCGGGCTCGGGGACGACACCGGCGGCGTCGACCCGCACGGGCGCCCACGCCGAGTCGTCGAAGCCGGGCAGGCTCCAGCCGGGGACGGCGCGGCCGGCGTCGACCCGCTCGCCCGCGTAGATGCCGCTGGCGACCACGACGCCGGTGGCCGCGCCGCGCCAGTCCGGCCCGGTGGTGAGCACCCGGGTACTGCCGTCGGCGAGCTCGACGTGGAGCTGCACGGCCGCGGCCGGCTGCTCCCCGTAGAAGGGCCGGGCGGCGCCGTGGAACCCGTACCTCTCGGTCCACCACCCGCCGGCCAGCCGGACACCGACGGCGTTGGCGCCCGCCCGCAGCAGCGCGGTCACGTCGGTGGCCTCGTGCACGAGCCGGTGCTGGTAGGCCGTCCAGCCGGGCTTGAGCACGGCGTCGTCGACGTCGTGGCCGTTGATCTCGACCTGGTAGACGCCGTGCGCGGACGCGTAGAGCGTGGCGCGGACGACGTCGCCGGGCAGGTCGAGCTCGGCGCGCAGCAGGCCCGGCGTCGCGGGCTCCACGGGATCGGCGAGGCCCACGTAGGCGGCGGCCCACTCGCCGTCGGCCAGGAAGGTGCTGCGCACCGTGACGGGCTCGCTCCAGGGCGTCACCGCGCCGTCCGTACCCGTGACCCGCACCTCCAGGGTGTGCCGGGCGTGCGGCGCGAGCGGTTCGAACGGCCAGGGCACGAACCGCGACTCGTCGGTGTCCAGGCGGAGCGCGGGCCCGCCGTCGAGCCGCACCTCGGCGGCGGCCTGCCACCAGCCGGGCACGTCCGACTCCACGGTCCAGCTCAGCCGGGGGTCGGGGACGTCGGCGAAGGCGCCGTCGGTGCGGCGCTCCACGCGCACCTCGCGGACACGGGTGGGGTTGGTCTCCATCGGGTGGCCCCTTTCAGCCCTTGACCGCACCGGACGTCATGCCGGCCACGATCTGGCGGTTGAAGAAGATGTACATGACCAGCGGCGGCACCGTGATCAGCAGGATGTCCATGAACAGCAGGTTGAACTGGCTGACCATCTGGCTCTGGAAGTTGTAGAGCGTGAGCTGCACGGTCGCGTTCTCGTCGCCGGGCAGGAAGTACAGCGGGTTGGTGAAGTCGTTGAACACGTTGACGGCCTGCACCACCACGATCGTTATGATCACCGGCCGCAGCAGCGGCAGGATGACGGCGAAGAAGAGCCGCAGCGGCCCGGCACCGTCGATGATCGCGGCCTCGTCCAGCTCGCGCGGGATGGTCGCCACGAACGCGCGGAACAGCAGCACGCAGAAGGACAGCCCGAACGTCGCCTCGACGAGGATCAGGCCGGGCATGGTCTTGAACAGCCCGGTCTGCTGCAGCACCCAGATGGTCGGCACGACGGCGGGCGGCACGATCAAGCCCGCCAGCACGAGGAAGTTCACCACCGGGTTGAGCCGGGACCGCCGCCGCTGGAGCAGGTACCCGACCATGGCCGCGAGCACCACCATGACGGCGACGCTCACGACGGTCAGCACCGTGCTGTTGAGGAACGCCCGCACCACGATGCCGTCGCGGGTGGTGAGCACCTCGGTCAGGTTCTCGACGAAGGCCCACTGCGTGGGCCAGGAGAACTCCAGCCGTGATGCCTCCGACGCGTCCTTGGAGGCCGTCACGAAGATGAACCCGAACGGCACCAGGAACACCACCACCGACACGGCGATGGCCACGATGCCCGTGGCCCACGAACCGGCGCGCCTCATCGGTCCACCTCCTTGCGGTTGAGCAGCAGGGAGACCGGCACCATGATCGCCGTGACCACGAGGAACAGGATCACGTTGCCCGCCGTGGACAGCCCGTAGAACCCGGCCTGGTACTGCTTGTAGATGACGGACCCGATGACGTCGCTGGTGAACCCGGGGCCACCGCCCGTGGTGGCCCAGATGAGGTCGAACGACCGCAGGCCGCCGATCAGGGACAGGATGATCACGGTGGCCGTCGCGGGCTGGACCAGCGGCAGCGTGATGGAGCGGAACTGCTGCCACCGGCCCGCGCCGTCGACCCGGGCGGCCTCGTAGTACTCCTGCGGGATCGCGACGATGCCCGCGATGTAGATGAGCGTCGCGATGCCGAGGCCCTTCCAGACGTCGACGGCCGCGATGGTCAGCAGCGCCTGGTCGGGGTCGGTGAACCAGCCCGGTCCCTCGATGCCGAACGTGGCGAGCATGGTGTTGACGACGCCGTCGAACGGGTCGAGCAGCGCCTTGAAGGTGATGCCGACGCCGATCGTCGAGACGAGCACCGGGAAGAACACGACCGACCGCAGGTACCCGCGGCCCACGAGCTGCGAGGTGAGCAGCACCGCGAGCGCCAGCCCGAGCACCACCTTGGCGGCCGAGGTCACGAACCCGTAGATCAGCGTGTTCACGAATCCCTGCGAGAGCTGGGGCTCGGCGAAGAACTGGACGAAGTTGTCCAGGCCGATGAACTCGGTGTCGAACAGGGTCCAGCGCGTGAGGCTGAACCAGAACGACGCGAACGTGGGCACCGCGAAGAAGACCAGGTAGAGCACGCCGGCCGGCAGGTAGAACCACGAGGGGTAGACGCTGCGCTGGGTGGCCGAGGTGGAGCCCGCCGTCCGACGGCGGCGGGCGGGCCGCACCTCGGTCATGGTCGCCACCACGGGTGGCCTACCAGCCCTCGAGGCCGAGCTGGCGGGCCTGGTTCTCGACGTCCTGGTCGTAGAACTCGGCGGCCTCCTCGGCGGTCTTGATGCCGGAGCCCACCTCGACCGTGACCTTCTCCAGGTTCGGGCCCTTGACGGGCGAGCTGAACTCCAGGGCGTTGGCGGTGGCGCCGGCGTCGAAGTAGGCCTGGATGTCGCCCAGGAGCGCCGGGGCGGTGTCCAGCGCCTCGCACGTGCCCGCGTAGGGTCCGGCGGGCGGCAGGAGCTCGTTCTGGATCTCGCAGCCGGCCTCGCTGTTCGCGAACGCGACGAGCTCCTTGGCGGCCTCCAGCTCCGCGCCCTCGGTCGACCTCGGCACGTAGAGCGCGTTGGGCTGCCAGATGGTGGCCCGGGTGTTCGCGGCGTCCTCGGCGGGCAGCGCGAAGAAGCCGATGTCGTCCACGGCGTCCGGGGTGTTCTGCAGGATCGTCTGGATGACGCTGGAGAGCATCGGGTAGTGCGCGCCCTCGCCCTCGGCGACCATGCGGGCGCCGTCCTGGAAGGCCGCGGACGGGAAGTCCTCGTTGAAGTAGCCGGCCTCGGCGACCTCCTGCTGATGCTGGAAGCCCAGCAGGGCGGGCTCCTCGGCGTAGGAGCGCTGGTGCGCCGTGTACTGGTCGGCCCACTCGGGGTCGACGGCGAGCACGTTGGCGAAGTCGCCCAGCACGAAGAGCTGGCTGGTCCAGGTCTCGCCGTAGGTCTGGATGACCGGGGCGACGCCGTCGGCCTCGGCGGCGATCGTCGCGTTGTTCGCCATGAACTCGTCCCAGGTCTCCGGGACGGTCAGGCCGAGCTCCTCGTAGAGCGGCTTGTTGTAGACGATGCCGCCCGCGAACGAGGCGCCCAGCGGCGCGCCGTACAGCCCGTGGTCGGTACTGACGACGGGGGTGAACTCCTCGGTGAGCGAACCCACCCACTCCTGGTCGCTCAGGTCCACCAGGGTGGAGTCCGGGTTGAGGGCCTGGAGCAGCGAGCCCGAGTTGTAGTAGAAGACGTCGGCCATCTCTCCGGTGGACAGGCGGGTCTTGACCAGGTTGTCGCCCTCGGTGCCGCCGGGGCGGATCTCGACCGTGACCGTGATGTCGGGGTGCTCCTCCTCGAAGGCGGCGGCCAGGGCCTCCGCCGTCTCCGGGTTGGGGGCGTCGTTCGAGGTGAGGAAGGTGATCTCGGTGGTGCCGTCGCCGCCGGACGCGGCGCAGCCGGTCAGGGCTCCGCCGGTCACGGCGAGGGCGGCCGCTGTCGCGAGAACCTTGCGGCTGGTGGGAAGTGCACGGGACATCTCTCTACCTCCTTGTAGAGACGGATGGGACGATGCGTGTAGAGCGATCTACACTCGCACCGATGAATCCTTTCAGTGGGAGCACGCTAGCGGGACGCCATTTCTGGTGTCAACCGATCTACACGGGCAGGATGGCCTCACGATGAGCACCGAACCGACGCGCCGCCCGCGGCCCTCGACCATCCAGGACGTGGCTCGCGAGGCCGGCGTCTCCCGGGCCGCGGTGTCCAAGGTGATCCGCAACGCCTACGGCGTGAGCGACCACATGCGGGCCCAGGTCACCGCCGCGATCGAGCGCCTGGAGTACCGGCCGCGCGTGGCCGCGCGGGCCATGCGCGGGGCGAGCTTCACGCTCGGGTTCGAGATCCCGCAGGTGGGCAACGACTTCCTGACGATGATCGTCGACGGCGCCACGGAGGCGCTCGCGGACACCCCGTACCAGATGATCATCGCGCCGCTCGGCCGGGACCAGAAGGGCGACGTGGCGATCAACAGCCTCGCCGACCGCCAGGTCGACGGCATCGTGGCCATCTCGCCGCGCGTGGACCCGGCCTGGCTCGAACGGGTCGCCGAGCGCACGCCGCTCGTGATGATCGGGCGGCACGACCGGTCCGAGCGCTACGACACGATCACGGGCGACGACCGGTCCGGCGCGGAGCAGGTCATGTCACACCTGCTGGGCCTGGGCCACCGCCGGATCGTTCACCTGACGATCCACCCGTCCCGGCCGGAGCCGCCGTGGGCGGGACAGGCGGGCGCCGAAGCGCACGTGGTGCGTACCGCCGTCTACCGCGAGCGCATGGCCGTGGCCGGGCTGGAGCCACAGGTGGTGCACACGCTGTTCGACGGCTCCGAGGCGCACGCCGCGACGCGCACCCTCCTGGCCGCACCCGAGCGCCCGACGGCGGTCTTCGCGGGCAACGACACGCTGGCGATCGGCGTGCTCAGCGCCGTCGCCGAGGCCGGGCTCGACGCGCGCGACGTGTCCGTGGTCGGGTACGACGACGTGCCGATCGCCCGGCACCCGCTGATCGGCCTGACCAGCGTGGACCAGAGCGGCATCGAGCTGGGCCGCGAGGCGGTGCGACTGCTGCTGGAACGCCTGGAGGGGCGCACGGAGGCGGTGCGGTACGAGGCGGAGGCGGTGCTCCGGGTGCGCGGCTCGAGCGGGGTGCTGCGGGAGGGGTGAGGGCTGGGGGCGGCCACGTTGCCCGGGCTTTCGGCAGTTGGCATCGAGATCGGTCCAGGCCTGTGCCGATCTCAATGCCAACTGCCGAGTCTGTGGGGCAAACTGCCGACTGACTTCCAAGGGCGTCACCCACGCGAACACGGGGTCCGCGGAATGCCCGTCGTCCCCGGAAAGTTGGTCATGACGTGAGCCTCCTGACCGACGCGGCGCCCGACGACGCGGCACGCACCACAGCCCCCGACTTCTCCGTGCTCGACGACGCCGCCTGGTCGTCGCTCAGCGGGGAGCACGCCCACTTCGCCGAGGGCGGCGACCTGGTGCGCCGGTATCCCGTGGACGTCTCGCCCTTCGCCGCCGTCCGCACGTGGGACGACCCCGGTGTCTGGGCCGCGATCATCGACCTGGTCGGGTACGACGCCGACTTCCCCGCCCCGCCCGAGTCCGTGACGTTGCCGGCCGGCTGGACCCGCGGTGAGGTGTTCGGCGGCGTGCAGCTCGTCGAGACCGAGCGGCTGGTCGGCCGGCCCGACGAGGAGGCGGTGGTGCTGGGCGCGTCCGACGTCCCCGAGATGATGGACCTCGTGGCCCGCGCCAAGCCCGGCCCGTTCCTGCCCCGGACCTACGAGATGGGCCGGTACGTGGGCATCCGGCGCGACGGCGTGCTCGCGGCAATGGCGGGCGAGCGGCTGCGCCCGGAAGGCTGGACGGAGATCAGCGCCGTCGCGACCGACGAGCGCTTCCGCGGGCAGGGCCTGGCCACGCGCCTCGTGCTCGACGTCGTACACCACGTCCGCGAGCGGGGCGCCCGGGCCATGATGCACGCCGCGGCGAGCAACACGAACGCTATCCGGCTCTACGAGCGCCTCGGGTTCGAGGTCCGTCGCCGCAACGAGTTCGGGATGGTGCACACCCCGGTCAGCGCCTGACCGCGGGCACCAACGCAGGCGGCCCCCGGCGCCCTGCGCGCCGGGGGCCGCCTCTGCGGATCGCCCACCAGATCAGTGCGCGGCCGCCTCCGCGGACTTCTTCTTCCGGGACGGCAGCAGGTGCAGCACGGCCACCACGATCGCGCCGACCACCAGGCCGACGACGGCGGAGCACAGCGTGTTGAACAGCCAGCCGAGGGTGCCGCCGAGCGCGCCGGCGCCGTCGTGGATGACCACCTCGAGGTGGTGCACCCACTCGTAGGGCCAGGGGATCCAGCCCGTGCCGTCGGCGCCGAGGTTGACGAGCAGGATGTGCCCGCCCACCCAGAGCATCGCGACGGTGCCCACCACGGAGATGACGGCGAGCACCCGCGGCATCGCCTTGACCAGGCCGCGGCCCAGGGTCTTGGAGAAGCCGGAGTCCCGTTCGGCGAGCCGCAGCCCGACGTCGTCCATCTTCACGATGGCGGCGACGATGCCGTAGACGATGATCGTGATGACGAACGCGACGACGACGAGGATCGCGAGCCGCGACCAGAACGTCTCGTCGGCGACCTCGTCGAGCGCGATCACCATGATCTCGGCGGACAGGATCAGGTCGGTGCGGATGGCACCCGCGACCAGCTTCTTCTCGGCCTCGGGGCTGACCTCCGCGGCGACCAGCGTCTGCTCGCTGTGGCCGGAGATCTTGTGCCAGATCTTCTCGGCGCCCTCGTAGGCGAGGTAGGTGCCGCCGATCATCAGGACGATCGGCAGCAGCCACGGCAGGAACTGGCTGAGCAGCAGCGCGGCCGGGAGGATGAAGACCAGCTTGTTGCGGATCGACCCGATCGCGATCTTCTTCACGATGGGCAGCTCACGCTGCGCGGCGACGCTGCGCAGGTACTGGGGCGTCACGGCGGTGTCGTCCACGACGACACCTGCCGCCTTGGCGGTCGCCCGGCCCGTCGCGGCGCCGACGTCGTCGATGGACGCGGCCGCGAGCTTGGCCAGCGCGGCGATGTCGTCCAGCAGTCCCATCAGGCCACCCACGGCGCACCCCGCTCCGGTCGATGTGTCGTCATGCCCCGAAGCCTATGCAATCCGGCCGCCCGCCCGGACATCGCGCCCCACGTGTCAGGGGGTCAGCTGGACGTAGTCCAGGTTCCAGTTCTGGTAAGCGTCCTCGGGCAGGCCGATCCGGAGCGTGTGCGTGCCCTTGGTCAACCGCTGTGTGACGCCGCTCGGCTGCAGCACCTGCTTGGCGTGGCTGGTCGTGTTGCGGACGTCGACCCGGTCGCTGGGCGCGCCGTCGTCGAACGAGACGGTGTACGCGCCGGCGGGCGAGTACGGCGACGAGGCACGCACCGCGACCTCGTACGTGCCGGTTCGCGGCACCTCCACCTCGTACGTCAGCCACTCGCCGCCACGCATCCAGCCGAGACCGACGGCGCCGTCGAGGTCCTGGATGTCGACGCCCTCCCCCGGGCGCATCTGCAGGTTGCTGCGGTTGGCGGGCTCCAGGTCGTGGTAACCCACACCCTCGCCGGGCAGGAAGTCCTCGGCCTGGACGCGGACGGCGCCGCGCGGCAGCGGGTCGCCCTCGCCGGTGCGGAGCCAGCGCTCGATCTTCTCGACGTCGTCGGTCTGGAAGATCGTGGTGTCGTAACCCTCGACCAGTGCCTGCCAGCCGCGCAGCGGGTCGACGAGCGACGCCTCGTCCGTCATCCGCTCGGACAGGCCGTTCCACATCGTGTTGCTCCACACCCGGCTGCCGCTCGCCACGCGGTCCAGGAACGGACGCCGGGCGACGACGTCGGCGGTGCTGTCGAAGTTGACCTCGTACGCCACGGGCTGGTCGGCACCGAACTTCTCGACGTCGGCGACGTTCGCGTCGGTGACCATGTGCATGTAGACGGCGCCGCGGTGCGTGGCACGGAACTCCTGGACCTGGTCCACGGGCGCGTCCGACTTGAACAGGCCGTTGCGGACGGTCCCGGTCTCGGTCAGCACGGCCCAGATCTCCTCGCGGAACGGCCAGCCCTTGTCGAGGTTGACGAGGCCGCGGTCCTTGGCCAGGCGCATCGCCTGCTCCAGCGTGGGCACGCGCTCGTCGGTGAGCGCGGCCTGCGCGCCGCCCAGGCCCTCGCGCAGGCGGAGCCCCTCGATCTGCTCCAGCGTGAGGCTGTCGACGCGGCCGGTCCCGTTCGTGGTGCGGTCCACGGTCGTGTCGTGCATGAGCACGGGGACGCCGTCGGCGGTGAGCTGCACGTCCAGCTCGACGATCTCCGCGCCGTCCTTGAACGCGGCCAGGATGGCGGGCGCGCTGTTCTCGGGAGCGGAGCGCCACTGCGCGCGGTGCGCGGCGGTGAGGATCTTGGCGTCCGGGCCGTGGTCCAGCAGGTCGCGGTAGGCGCGCTCGGCGGGCGTGCCGCCGCCGTGGCCGGCGCCGCCGAAGGCGGCCGGGGCGGCCGACGACGCCGCGGTCCCGGCCGGCAGGCCGGCTTCCGTCCCGGCCTCGGCGACGATGGAGGCCACGGCCCCGGAGAGCACCAGCGCGGCCGTGGTGACGACCGCGCCGGCGCGGGTACGCATGCGTGAGTTCATGGAGGCGAGCCTGGCGCCGCCGCCGGCCGCCGGGGCGAAGCGCACACGGCGGCCGGCTGAACACTGGCTGAACGCTCACCCAGCGGGCATGGCGAGCCCGACGAGTGCGATCAGCCCTGACCGCACTCGACGCGCGCGTCGGCCCAGTCCGCGTGGTCGAAGTTCTTGCCGTCCGACCCCTCGTCCGCGACCAGCCGCAGCCGCCGGACCCCGGTGACGTCGACGTCGAGCGCCACGGCGCCGTCGTCGTTGGACAGCACCGGCGTCTCGGCGAGCGGTTCGCCGTCGCCGTAGACGGCGAACCGCACCGAGCCGACGCCGGTGTCGCCGGGCTTGTCGAGCACCTCGTCGTCGATGCCCACCTGCGCGGTGAACGCGGTGCAGGTGCCGCCGAGCCAGGCGGTCACCGAGCCGGTCGCGTGCATGCCGACGCCCTTGGCGTAGGTGACGCCGGCGATCCGGAGCGGGTTGCCGTCGCCGCCCGCGGCCTCGCCGTTGGACCGGTCGCGCTCGACCGGGCCGTAGCCGTTGGACTGCTCCGTCCAGTCGAGGTCGGAGACGTACGGGCTGCCGGACGGAGCGGGCGGCGTGACCCACAGGGTCGCCTGGCTCGCGGCGACGTACTCGTGGCCGGAGGCCCGGTAGGCGACGTCGACCGGCACCTCGAAGGTGCCCGTGGCGCCGTCGGCGGGCACCTGGACCTGCCAGGAGACCTCCGCGGTCTCGCCCGCGCCCAGCCGCGCGACGGTCCGGGTGCCGCGGTCGGCGGTCCAGCCCTCGGGCAGGTCCGGCGTCAGCCGCACGCGCGTGACGGCGCGGTCGGCGACCGTGAACGCGGCCCGCACCTCGACGGTGCTGCCGGGCTCGACGTCGGCCTCGGCCGGCTCGACGGCGATCGTGGCGTCCGGCCGGGCCTCGACCGGGTCCAGGCAGGACTCCCGACCGCCGGTCGCCGCGCACACGACCGCGACGAACCCGCCGTTGGTCGCCGTCGGCACGCGCAGGGTGTCACCGGCGGTGGTGCGCACCGTGGAGTGCACCGTGGCGGACCCGTCGGCGCCGTCGTCGGTCAGGAGGTCGACCTGCACCTTGCCGCCGCGCGTCAGTCCCGCCAGCGGGAGCAGCAGCGGGTCCCCGGAGCCGGCGCGCATGCCGCCCACGAACCAGCGGTCGCCGGACCGGCGCGCGAGCACGGCGTCCTTCCCCGGCGTGCCGCTCAGCAGCCGCACTTCATCCCAGGTCGCCGGGATGTTCCGCAGGAACGGCAGCGCGTTGGGCTCGTCGTCGTACCCCTCGGGCTTGTCGGAGATGTGCTGCCAGCCCGACTCGTACGCGACCGCCATCGCCGCCTGCTGCGCCTTGGACGTCCTGTCGTTGTCGCGGGAGAAGACGACGGGCGTGAAGTCCATGGACCCCAGCACGTTGCGGGTGAACGGCACGATGAGGCTGCGCTCGGGGCTGATGCCGTTCTCCATGCCGCGCACCGCCTCGTAGCTCATGATGTGCGGCCACGTGCGCTGCAGGCCGGTGGGCAGGGCGGCGCCGTGGAAGTTGATCATCAGCTCGTACCGGGCGGTGTCCCGGGCCACGTCGTCGTACCACTGGTGGATCTCCTGCGAGTCGGAGTCCATGAAGTCGACCTTGATGCCGCTCACGCCCCACGACTTCAGGCGCGGCAGCCACTCGTCGCGCTGCTCCTGGGTGCGCAGGTCGCGGCTGTGGAACCAGACGATGACGTCGACGCCACGGGTGTGCGCGTAGCGGACCGTGCGCGGCACCCAGCTCGCGTCCCAGCCCTCGTCGAGCAGCACGTACTCCCAGCCGTTGCGGGCGGACAGGTCGACGAAGTCGCGCTGCCGCGCCTCGTCGCGCGGGCTGCTCCCGTCGGTCAGCCAGCTCCAGCTCGACCGGCCAGGCCTGATCCAGTCGGCGGCCGGGTCCAGGGCGGCGGGCGTCGCGAGGTCGTCCACCAGCGTGGAGCCGACGACGCCCGGCAGGTCACCGACGATCGCGACCCGCCACGGCGTCGACAGGTCGCCGGTGGTGGTGACGGGGCGGCCCTCGAAGAGGTCGACGTCGTAGCGCAGCGCGCCGGCCTCGTGGGTCAGGTGCGAGCCGGAGTAGTCGCCGTGCAGGTCGGCCTCGGTGACCAGCACGTACCGGTCGCCCTGCCCGAACAGCACCGGGTACCCGACGCTGCCGGAGCCGTTGCCCGCCGCGGCGGTCGTGGTGCTCCACTCGGCCTCGTAGTTGACGGCGTAGGAGCGCTGCATCCACGCGGGGCCGTCGGCGGCCGGCTCCCATGCGCCCGACTCGTCGTCGACCCGGTGCTCGCCCGGGCCGTCCAGGAGGTAGCGGTAGGCGACGCCGTCGTCGGACACGCGGACCGCGATCCTGAACCGGCCGCCGTCCGCGGCCGTGAAGGTGAAGACCGACTCGCGGTGCGTGTAGGTGCGCTGCCGGCTCTTGCCCGTGGACATGGCGTAGCTGTCAGAGACCGTGCGGTCGGCCCGGCCCGCGAACGTGAGGCCCGTGGTGAGGTCGCCGTCGCTGCCCCGCAGGCCCAGGCGCGTGGCCGAGACCACGGCGTCCCCCTCGTCGAGCACGTCGAGCGTGACCTGGCCGGCGCCGTCCAGGCTCAGCAGCCCGTCGAGGCGCGAGCCGCGCGGACCGTCCACGCGCCAGCTCTCCGCGGCGGTGCTCGGGACGGCGCTCGGGGCGGCGCTGGCGGTGCCCGCGACGACCAGGCCGCTCGCGGCGAGCGCGAGCGCTGACACCGCTGTCACCAGGTGGAAGGCAGGACGGAACGCGGGTACGAGCTTCACGAGGTCTCCCTTGACTCCGGAATGCGGCCGGTGCGCCGCCCAGCAGGCTAGGCGGCGCACCGGACCAGGTCAACAGCCTGTTCAGCGGGTCTGTCGTCCAGGTCGCAGGTCGAGCCGGCGCAGCAGCTGGGCGTTGAGCGCCACCACCACGGTCGAGAGCGACATGAGCAGGGCACCCGCGGACATCGGCATCACGAAACCGATCGGCGCCAGCACCCCGGCGGCCAGCGGCACCGAGATCAGGTTGTACCCGGCGGCCCACCACAGGTTCTGCTTCATCTTGCGGTAGCTCGCCCTCGACAGCTCGATCACCGACAGCACGGACCGGGGGTCGTCGCTGGCGAGGATCACGCCGGCGGACGCGATGGCGACGTCGGTCCCGGCGCCGATCGCGATGCCGACGTCGGCCTGCGCGAGTGCCGGGGCGTCGTTGACTCCGTCGCCCACCATCGCCACCTTGCGCCCCTCGGCCTGGAGCTGGGCCACCTTGGCCGACTTGTCCTCCGGGCGGACCCCGGCGAAGTACCGGTCCACGCCGAGCTCCTCGGCGACGGAGCGGGCCACTGCCTCGGCGTCGCCGGTGATCATGACGACCTGGACGCCGCGGTCGTGCAGGGCCCGGACCGCCTCGGCGGACTCGGCACGCACCTCGTCGGCGAGCTTGATGCCGCCGATCACCGCTCCGTCGCGCAGGACGTGCAGGATGATCGCGCCGTCCTCGCGCCAGGCGCCCGCCGCGGGGACCTCCTCCTGGCGGTTCTCGTCCAGCAGGCGCGGCCCACCGACCCGGATCTCACGGCCGTCGACCGTCGCCGTGACGCCCACGGCGGGCGACGACGCGAAGCCCGTGGCGCGCGGGACGACGAGCCCTCGGTCCTGAGCCGCGCGGACGATCGCCCGGGCCAGCGGGTGCTCGCTGTCCTGCTCGGCCGCGGCCGCGAGCGCCAGGAGTGTGTCGGCGTCCACGTCGGCGGAGGGCGCGACGTCGGCGACCGTGGGCTCGCCCTTGGTGAGGGTGCCGGTCTTGTCGAACAGCACGGTGTCGACCGTGCGCATGCTCTCCAGCGCGAGGCGGTCCTTGACGAGCACACCGCCGCGGGCGGCCCGCTCGGTCGCGATCGACACCACGAGCGGGATCGCGAGGCCCAGCGCGTGGGGGCAGGCGATCACGAGCACGGTCACGGTCCGGATGACGGCGTCGTCGGGCAGGCCGACGAGCGTCCAGACCACGGCGGTGACCGCGGCCGCGCCGAGCGCGAACCAGAAGAGCCAGCCCGCGGCGATGTCCGCCAGGCGCTGCGCGCGGGAGGACGACGCCTGCGCCTCGGCGACGAGCCGCTGGATGCCGGCCAGGGCGGTGTCGTCGCCGGTGGCGGTGACCTCGACGCGCAGGCCGGAGTCGGTGGCGACGGTGCCGGCGGTGACGGTCTCCCCCGGGCCGCGCGGGACGGTGCGCGACTCTCCCGTGACCATGGACTCGTCCATCTCGGCCCGGCCGTCGACGACCCGACCGTCGGCCGGGACGCTCCCGCCCGGCCGCACGACGACGACGTCGCCGACGGCCAGGTCGGCCGGGGCGACCTTGACGACCTGGTCGCCCTCCACGCGCTCGGCCTCGTCGGGCAGCAGCGCCGCGAGCGAGTCCAGGGCCGACGTCGTCTGGGCGAGCGAGCGCATCTCGATCCAGTGGCCCAGCAGCATGATGACGATCAGGAGGGCGAGCTCCCACCAGAAGTCGAGCTGGTGGTCGAGCAGGCCGAGGCTGGCGCCCAGCGACGCGACGAACGCGACCGTGATCGCGAGCCCGATGAGCAGCATCATCCCGGGCTTGCGGGAGCGCAGCTCGCTCACGGCGCCCGTGAGGAACGGCGAACCGCCCCAGACGTACATGACGGTGCCGAGCACGGGCGGGATCACGGTGACCCAGGTGGCGTCGGGCAGCTCGTAGCCGAGGATCATCGCGAACATGCCGGAGAACGCGACGACCGGGACGGCGAGCACGAGCATGATCCAGAACAGGCGCCGGAACTGGCCGACGTGGTCGCCGTGGCCGGCGTGGCCTCCGTGGGCACCATGGCCCGCGTGAGCGTCGTGCTCCGCGTGGGCGTCGTGCTCCGCGTGGGCGGCATGCTCGTCGACGAGGGTGCTCTCGTGGGATGCGTGGTCGTGACCGGAGTGGTCGTGACCGGAGTGGTCGTGCTCGTGGTGCGCGTGCTCGTGGCTCGGGGCCGGGCCGGCGGCGACGGGTGGTGCGGGGTGCTGGTGTGGCTCGTTCATGGATCGCTCCTGGGTTGAGCAGTGCAGGCCCGTACGGGCTGCGTTACCTCCATATATACCCCTAGGGGGTATCACCGTCAAGCGGGCAGCACCCGTCGCGCACCACCAGCCCCCCGAGGGCCGGCGCATACGAGATCGAGGTGTGTTGCTCTGCGTGGACACTGTCCACTCAGGGCAACACACCTCGATCTCACACAGTCACCCCGGGCAATGCTCGACCGCATCGCCCCGACTCAGCCTCAAGTTGAGGTTGAAGGTCTGCCGGGACTCGGCCTCAGGTCAAGGTTGAGGCTTCGGTCCGGCGGCGGGAGCGAACGTAGGCGCGGTCGGCGCAAGGACGCTCATGAGCCGACGATCCCTACGTTCACCGTCGCCGGCCTGACGCAACCGCCGCGGTGCGGGGTCGAGCATCCACCGCGGCATCACGCCGTTGATCAGGCCCGTCACCGCTCGTTCGGGATCAGCCGCCAGGCCACCACCGCCGCGACCGCGACCAGCACCGCCGCCACCACGCACGTGGTCTGCAGCGAGGCGACGAACGCCTCCCGGGCCGCCTCCAGCACGGCCGCCCCGGCCGCGCCCTGGTCGCCCGCGACCGTGACCGCCGACGCGAGCGAGTCGCCCGCCCGCGAGGCGTCGTCGGGCGACAGGCCGTCCGGGAGCGCGACGCGGGACTGGTAGCCGAGGGTGACGAGCGACCCGAGCACGGCCACGCCCAGTGCGACGCCGAGCTCGTAGGCGGTCTCCGAGATCGCCGAGGCGCCGCCCGCCTTGGCCGGCGGCACTGCGGAGACGACGGCGTCGGTCGTCAGGGTCATCGCGAGCCCGACGCCGAGGCCCGCGGGGACCAGGGCGAGTGCGAGCCACACGTAGTGCTCGGCGCCCTCTGCGACCGCGATGCCGACCATGCCGAGGGCGGTGACGGCCAGGCCGATGGCGATGGCGCGCCCCCGCCCGAACGTGCGCAGCGACCAGCCCACCACCACGACCACGGCGATGGACGCGATGGTGGCCGGCAGCTCGGCGACGCCCGCGACCAGCGGCGAGAAGCCGCGCACGAGCTGCAGGTACTGCGAGAAGAAGAACAGCATGCCGGTCAGCGCGAAGATCGCGATCAGGTTGGCCGCCACGGCGCCGCTGAACGCCGGCACCTTGAACAGACCGACGTCGAGCAGCGGGCCGCGCCCGTCGGCCGCGAGCCGGTTCTGGCGCCTGACGAACCACACGCCCGAGCCCACCGCGAGCGCCAGCACGCCGACGGCGAGCAGGTCGACGCCCTCGGCGGCGGCGTGCTTGATGGCCCAGACCAGCGGCATGACGGCGGCGAAGGACAGCAGCACCGACAGCAGGTCGAGGCGACCGGGGTGGGGGTCCTTGGCCTCGGGGAGCAGCACGGTGCCCGCGATCACGAGGACGAGCACGACGGGCACGTTGACGAGGAAGACGGAGCCCCACCAGAAGTGCTCCAGCAGGAGGCCGCCCACCAGCGGCCCGACGGCGGCGCCACCACCGGCCGCGGCCGACCAGACGGCGATGGCGCGGCTGCGCTCGGCGGAGTCGGGGAACAGGGTGCGGATCAGGGACAGCGTCGAGGGCATGATCGTGGCCCCCGCGACGCCGAGCAGCAGGCGGGCCAGGATCAACACCTCGGCGGTGGGGGCGAACGCGGCGAGCGCCGAGGCGACGCCGAACGCCGTCGCGCCGATCAGCAGCAGCTTCTTGCGGCCGATCCGGTCGGCGAGGGTGCCCATGGTGACGAGCAGCCCGGCGATGGCCAGCGAGTAGATGTCGCCGATCCAGAGCACCTGGGTGGCGGTGGGTGCGAGGTCGCGGGTGAGCGACGGCACGGCCAGGTAGAGGACGGTGCCGTCGATCGCCAGCAGGCCGACCGCGAGCACGAGGACGGCGAGCGCGGCCCACCGGCGACGCACGGAGAGAAGGGGAGCAGGAGCGGTCACGCCGTAACTGTACCGTCTGGCCGGTACAGTTTGAAGGGTGCGGGCTGTGACGCGGCCTATAGTTCGTGCCGGGCAGTGCATCGGATGCGAGGTGGTGGCAGTGGGCCGGACAGCAGGCCGGAGCCCGGAGCAGACGCGCGCCGCGATCCTGGACGCGGCGGGCCGGCTGGTCCGCGAGCGCGGGGTCTCCGCCAGCCTGGACGACGTCGCCCGCCGCGCGGGCGTGTCCAAGGGCGGGCTGCTCTACCACTTCGCGAACAAGCACGACCTGCACCTGGCGCTGGCGGCCGACTGGCTCGAGAGCTTCCGGACGGCGGTGCTCGCGGCGATCCCGCCGGACGACGACGCCCCCGGCCGCCTCACGCGCGGCTACGTGCGCGTCTCGGTCGACGGCGCCCTGGACGCCACGGCGTCGCGCGACGCCC
Source organism: Promicromonospora kroppenstedtii (assembly GCF_044389675.1). NCBI lineage: Bacteria > Bacillati > Actinomycetota > Actinomycetes > Micrococcales > Promicromonosporaceae > Promicromonospora > Promicromonospora kroppenstedtii. Next base: position 185,350 of record NZ_JBIRYI010000002.1, read on the forward strand.
TGGTGGTCATCGCACACCTGTCGAGCGTGGACGCCGTCGTCGACCTCGCCCGGGCGGACGCGCGCCGGTGGAACGAGGACCTGCGGGCCGACGGGCTGCCCGAGGACGTGCTCGCGCTCGTCGTCGCGGCCGCCGACGGCGCCAGCGCCCAGCCCGCGTGGGGCGGCGAGCCGACGCCGGACGAGCTGACCCGTCTGCGTGAGCAGCTGCTGGCGCTGACGATCCTCGGCGACTGACGGCGTCGGGCCGCCGCCCCGCCGTCAGCCCGCCGCGCTCCCCCGGTCGAACTGGGCGCGGCTGTCGCGGACGACCTGCCCGTGGTCCTGCGCCCAGTCGACGAACCCGTGGGCCAGGTCCATGAGCTTCCAGCCGAGCGGGGTCAGCTCGTACTCGACGCGGGGCGGCACCTCGGCGTAGGCGGTGCGCGTGACCATCCCGTCGCGCACCAGGCCGCGGAGGGTCTTGCTGAGCATCCGGTGCGAGACGCCGGCCACGACGGCCTGGATGGCGGAGAACCGCTGCGGGCCGTCGGACAGGGCCGCCACGACCAGAAGCGTCCAGCGGTCGGCCACCTGGCCCATGAGGTCGCGGGTCAGCTCGTGCGTGTCGCTGTCGCACGGCGACTCCGGCCCGCCGGGCATCCGCGCCGCCAGGGACTCGAGCCGCGCGTCGCGCGAGATCGGCGTCATGCCGCAATCGTTCCTCTCCGGTTACCGACGAACTCCGAAGTGCGTAATTGAAAACCGGATTACCCGCGTTTCCGCACTGTTGTGTCACGTGGACCAACCAGCCCGGGCCCGCGTTCGTTCCCGCACCCGGGCGGGTCCGTCAACAGCCCCCCGGAAGCGAAGGACCAGCAATGCTCAAGATCGGAATCATCCTCGGCAGCACCCGCCCCGGGCGGAACGGCGAGGCCGTGGCCAAGTGGGTCCACGAGATCGCGTCGCAGCGCACGGACGCCGAGTTCGAGCTCGTCGACCTGGCCGACTACCCCCTGCCCCACCTCGACGAGCCCATGTCGCCGGCGATGGGCCAGTACGCGCACGACCACACCAAGGAGTGGGCCGCCAAGGTCGCCGAGTTCGACGGCTACGTGTTCGTGACGCCGGAGTACAACCACTCCACGTCGGGCGTGCTGAAGAACGCGCTCGACTTCGTCTACGGCGAGTGGAACAACAAGGCCGCGGGCATCGTGTCCTACGGCGGGGTGGGCGGGGCCCGCGCCGCCGAGCACCTGCGGCTGATCCTCGCGGAGCTGCAGGTCGCGACGGTACGCCAGCAGGTCGCGCTGTCGCTGATGACCGAGTTCGAGAACTACTCGGTGTTCAAGCCCGGCGAGCACCTGATCCCCGCCCTGGAGACGCTGCTCGACCAGACGGTCGCGTGGTCCAGGGCGCTGGAGCCGCTGCACGCCTGACCGGTCGCACCGCCCAGCCCGTTGAGTGCGGGATATTTGTGCTTCTGGCCGGGCCAGAAGCACAAATATCCCGCACTCAACGGTGGCTCAGCTGCGGAAGGTGCGCAGCCGCAGGCTGTTGCCCACCACGAACACGCTGGAGAACGCCATCGCGGCGCCGGCCAGCATGGGGTTCAGCAGCCCGAGCGCCGCCAGCGGGATCGCTGCGACGTTGTAGCCGAAGGCCCAGAACAGGTTGGTCCGGATGGTGCCCAGCGTCCGCCGGGACAGCCGGATCGCGTCGGCCGCCGAGGTCAGGTCACCCCGGACCAGCGTGATGTCCGCCGCCTCGATCGCCACGTCCGTGCCGGTGCCCATCGCCAGGCCCAGGTCGGCCTGCGCGAGCGCCGGGGCGTCGTTGACGCCGTCGCCCACCATGGCGACGACCCTGCCCTCGGCCTGGAGCTTGGCCACGACGTCGGCCTTGTCCTGCGGCAGCACCTCGGCGATCACCCGGCTGATGCCCACCTGGGCACCGACCTGCTCGGCCACGGCCCGGTTGTCGCCGGTGAGCAGCACCGGCGTGAGCCCGAGGCCCACGAGCCGGGCGACGGCGTCCGCGCTGGTGGGCTTGACCTGGTCGGCCACCACGAGGATGCCGCGGGCCTCCCCGTCCCAGCCGACCGCCACCACGGTCCGGCCGGCGCCCTCCGCGTGCGCCTTCGCCTCGACGAGGTCCGCGGGCAGGTACTGCGACCAGTCGGCCAGCAGGCTCTCGCGGCCCACCACGACGGCGTGCCCGTCGACGACGCCCTGCACACCCAGCCCCTGGACGCTCTCGAACGACTCCACCGCCGGCAGGCTGCCGACCTCCTGGGTCGCACCCGTGGCCACGGCCTGCGCCACGGGGTGCTCGGACGCGTCCTCCAGCGCGCCCGCGAGCCGGAGCAGCTCGGTGCGCGTGGTGCCGTCGGCCGGGACGGCCTCCAGCAGCGCCATCTTCCCGGTGGTGACGGTGCCGGTCTTGTCGAGCACCACGGTGTCGACCTTGCGCGTGGACTCCAGCACCTCGGGCCCCTTGATCAGGATGCCGAGCTGAGCACCGCGCCCCGTGCCCACCAGCAGCGCGGTGGGCGTGGCCAGCCCGAGCGCGCAGGGGCACGCGATGATCAGCACGGCGACGGCCGCCGTCAGACCGGCCGTGGCGGGGAACCCGGCGCCCAGCCAGGCGCCGAGGGTCGCCACCGCGATCGCGATGACCACCGGCACGAATATCCCGGACACGCGGTCGGCCAGCCGCTGGATCTCGGCCTTGCCGGACTGCGCGTCCTCGACCAGCCGGGCGATCCGCGCGAGCTGCGTGCCCGCCCCCACCTGGGTGGCCCGGACGACGAGCCGGCCGCCCGAGTTCACCGTGGCGCCCGCCACGGCGTCGCCCACGGCGACCTCGACCGGCACCGACTCCCCCGTGAGCAGCGACGCGTCGATCGCGGAGGAGCCGGCCACGACCACGCCGTCGGTCGCGACCTTCTCCCCCGGCCGCACCACGAACTCGTCGCCCACGGCCAGGCTGTCGACCGGCACCCGCGTCTCGGCGCCGTCGCGCAGCACCGCGACGTCCTTGGCGCCGAGCTCCAGCAGCGCGCGGAGCGCGGCCCCGGCGCGGCGCTTGGACCGCTTCTCGAAGTACCGCCCGGCCAGCACGAACATCGTGACGCCGGTGGCGACCTCCAGGTAGATGTTCGCCGCGCCGTCCGACGGCGCGACGGTCAGCTCGAACCCGTGCGTCATGCCCGGCACGCCCGCGGTGCCGAGGAACAGCGCGTACACCGACCAGCCGAAGCCGGCCAGCACACCGAGCGAGACCAGAGTGTCCATGGTGGCCGCGCCGTGCCGCAGGTTGGTCCACGCCGCCCTGTGGAACGGCCACGCCGCCCACAGCGCCACGGGGGCCGCCAGGGCGAGCGACGCCCACTGCCAGTACGTGAACTGCCAGGCCGGGACCATCGCGAGCGCGATCACCGGGACGGCAAGCACTACCGACGTGATCAGCCGGTTGCGGAGCGCGGTCAGCTCCGCGTCGCGCGGGTCGGCGGCGTCGCCGTCCGCCGTGGCCTCCTTCGGGGCGGGCAGAGCGGCGGTGTAGCCGGTCTTCTCCACCTCCGCGACCACCGCGGCCAGGTCGTACCCGGCAGGCGTGGTGACCGTCGCCTTCTCGGTGGCGTAGTTGACGCTGGCGGTGACGCCGTCGAGCCGGTTCAGCTTCTTCTCGATCCGCATGGCGCACGACGCGCAGGTCATGCCGCCGATCTCGAGGTCGACGGTGGTGCCCGCCACCTCCGTGCGGGACGTGGTGCCCATCAGTGGCTCCCGTGGGTGTCCAGGACGAAGCGCGCGGTGTGCACGTCCCCGTCGACCTTGAAGTCCAGGTACAGCAGGTAGCGGCCCGGGGTCGGCGCCTGGGTCATGAAAGCGACGTCCGGTCCGGAGACGGAGCCCGGCCCGGGCTCGTCGCCCTCCGGGTGCACGTGCAGGTAGGCCAGGTCACCCGCGCGCAGCGCGACCAGGTGCCCGTACGCGCCGAGGTACGGCTCCAGGTCCGTGACGGGCTCGCCGTCCTTCGTGACGGTCGCCGTCAGCGTCGACTCCCCGGTCGCGCTCAGCTCCCCCGCGAGGGTGGCCGTGTAGCCACCCGTCGTGTCGGACGCCGACACCGCCGCCGGCTGCGGGGTGACCCGGCCGGCGACGTCGACCGCACGGCTGAGCGTGACGTTCTCACCGGTCGCCTCGGGGACGAAGTCGGCGAACACGCGGTAGCTGCCCGCCTCGGCCCACATCCACGGGATCGACCAGACGCCGTCGGCCGACATGGTGGGGTGCACGTGCCGGAACTCCTCACCGTCGGACCGCACCACGATCAGGTGCAGCTCCTTGTCGTGCTCGGTCTCGAAGCCGGTCACCGCCGCGCCGTCGGCGTCCAGGACCGAGAAGGAGAGCGTGCCTCGCTCGCCGGTCTCGTCCGGGACGCTCACCGGGCTCAGGAGCAGGCCGTCCTGTTCGAGCGACAGCCCGCGGACCTGCGCCGGGGCGCCGTCCGCACCCGCTGCGTGGGCGCCGGCGTCCTGCCCGTGAGCGCCGTCCCCCGTCGTCGCCGACCAGGCCGCGACGGTGCTGTCGGGAACGACCGCGCCCGCCACGGCGAAGGCCGCGGCGAAGACCGCCGCGAGACCTCCGCCGTACAGGCCGAGCCGCTGGGGCACGTTCATGAGACGCGCGCCGCCTGGTACCCGGCCTCGTCGACCGCGGCCAGGACCGTCGCCTCGTCCAGCGCCTCGGCGCTGCTGACCACGAGCCGGCCGGTCGCCGCACTCACGTCGACCTGCTCCACGCCGGGCAGGCGGCTCACCTCACCGCGCACCGACATCTCGCAGTGCCCGCAGGTCATTCCGGTCACCTGGTACTCGCTCGTCGCCATCGTCTCGCCTCTCGGTGGTTGGTACGCTGTTACCCCTAGGGGGTAACCGTATGTCGCTCACCATATACCCCTCAGGGGTATGGCGCGCAACACGGATCACCCATCCGTGCGGATTCCGTCCGACGGCGGCGGCCGTCCCGCCGCTCGGCGCGAGCTGACGGAAAAGAGCTGTCCCGGGCCGGCGCGTCGCTGTCAGGCTGCCTCGATGGACACCACCGAGGACAGGACGCGGGCCGCCTGGGCGATCGCCTCCCGCAAGTACGAGGACGAGTACGCCGAGCACCTCGAGCTGGCGCGGACCGCCGAGCTGCTGCCCGCCGAGCTCGGCGTCATCGGCGGGCTCGTCCCGGGGGCGGACGTGGTGCACCCGATGAGCGGCCACGGGCTCGACGACATCGCCCTCGCGCGACTGGGGGCGCGCTCGGTGCACGGGATCGACTACAGCGAGGCGGCCGTGTCCAGCGCGCGCCGGCGCGCGGACGAGCTCGGCCTGCCTTGCCGCTACACCCGGGCCGCACTGCCCGCGAGCGGCCTGGAGGCGGCGTGCGCCGACCTGGTCTACACCGGCAAGGGCGCGCTGATCTGGGTGACCGACCTGGACGCCTTCCTCGCGGAGTGCCGCCGCCTGCTGCGTCCGGACGGCCGGCTCTACGTCTACGAGGCACACCCGCTGGTGCCGCTGTGGGACTGGGACCCCGAGCAGATCCGGGTCCGCGCCGACCGCGGGTACTTCTCCCCCACGCACGTCAACGACACCTACCCCGGCAACGGCGCCGTGGAGCGGCAGCACACCCTGTCGGGCATCGTCATGGCCTGTCGCCGCGCGGGCCTCGAGATCGAGCACCTCGACGAGCACCCCGAACCCTTCTGGTACCCGGGCGGCGTGACCGCCGCGGCATGGGACGGGCGTGTGCCGAACACGTTCAGCCTGCTCGCGCGCCCCGAGCGCTAGGGTGCAGCAATGTTGCCCCTGGAGATCATTCCCGTCGCGATCTTTGTCGTCCTGCTCCTCCTGTACATCACCGTGAGCGGCAACCTGCGCGCGAACGGCAAGACCGTGGAGCGCGTCGAGCGAAAGCTCGACCTGGTGATCAAGCACCTCGGCATCGAGGGCCCCGCCGCCGAGGGGATCTCGCCCGAGGCGCTGGCCGAGATCGACCGGTGCATCTGGTCGGACCGCCGCATCGAGGCGATCAAGCTGTACCGCGAGGAGACCGGCCTCGGGCTCCTCGAGGCGAAGGAATGGGTCGACCGGCGCGCGGCGTCCTACTGACGCTCCCCCCAGGAAAGCCCGCTGACGTGGGCATACGCACTGCGTAAAGCGCCCATTTCGGCGACAATTCACCTCCTCCGTCGATAGGGTTGCTGACGCCGCGCCTGTGTTGGATGTCCGGGCGGGCTTTTCTTTGTGGAGTGATGATCGGGAGGACGCATGAGCTTTGCCTCACGCGTATTTGAGAATCGCAGGTCGGTAGTTTCGGCGGGTGTGGTGTCGCTCTTCGGTGCGGGTCTGCTGGGGCTCGCGCTCTGGTACGACGGCGAGACGACGGCGGAGCTGGACCTGAACGACAGCGGGGTCTGGGTGACCCAGACCGCCGAGGGCCAGCTCGGCCGGTTCAACTACGAGGCGAAGGCGCTGGACGGCGTCCTGGTCGCGAACTCGGCGAGCTTCGACGTGCAGCAGGACGCACAGCGCGTGCTCCTGGACAGCGTGAGCGACTTCTCCGCGAGCCCGGTCAACCCGGCGCAGCTGGTCCTGGACGGGACGATGAAGTTCCCCGCGGGTGCGCAGGTCGCGTCGGGCGCCGCCACCACCGCTGTCTACGACGGCGAGACGGGCCGGGCGTGGGTCCTGCCGTTCGACTCGGCCGTCTTCGACGAGAAGGAGACCAGGCCGACGCTGAAGGTGGGCAAGGGCGGCACCCTCGCGGTGGGCCGCGAGGGCACCGTGTTCCTGGCCGTGCCCGCCGACGGCAAGCTCTACACCGTCCCGACCAGCACGCAGGGCGTCGCCCAGGACGCCGACGAGACGTCGATCGCCCTGGGCCCCGATGCGAAGCTGCAGGTCTCGGCCGTGGGCGACGAGCCGGTGGTGCTGGACCAGTCGACCGGGAACCTGGTGCTGCCCGGCGGCGACTCCGTGCGGATCGAGAGCGGTTCGCAGGGCATGCTGCAGCAGCCCTCCGGCGAGGCCGACGAGGTGGCGGTGGCGACCCCCGGGAACCTGGTCACCGTGCCGCTCGGTGGAGGCGACCCGGTCAAGCACAACTTCGCGGGCGGGACCGGCGGCCAGCCGTCCGCCCCGGTGCAGCTCGGCGGGTGCCTCTACGGCGCCTGGTCCGGCGGCCAGGTCATCCGCGAGTGCGGGGACGCCGACGACAACGTGAACGAGGTCCTCGAGGGCGTCGACCCCACCGCGAGCCTGGTCTACCGCGTCAACCGCAACATCATCGTCCTGAACGACGTCGCGAAGGGCTCCCTGTGGATGGCCGCAGAGGAGTTCGAGAAGGTCGACGACTGGGACCAGACGATGCCCGACAACGCCAAGGGCGAGAAGACCGAGTCGGAGCAGGCGACCCCGGAGCAGGTCGACCAGGCCGTGGCCGACCGGAACAAGCCCAACCGCGCGCCGGTCGCCGAGGACGACACGTTCGGCGTGCGGCCGGGCCGCACCACCGTGCTGAACGTGCTGGGCAACGACTCCGACCTGGACGGCGACGTCATGACGGCGGAGGTGGTGGGCGAGGTCGAGGGCGACGTCACGGTGAACCGCGTGCTCGACGGCGCGGCCCTGCAGGCCGACGTGCCCGACGACGCGACCGGCACCACCACGTTCACCTACCGGGTGGACGACGGCCGCGGCGGTGTCGACGAGGGTTCCGTCAAGGTCGACGTGGTGCCGCTGGAGGAGAACAACCCGCCCGAGCAACCGGGCAAGCCGGTGCTCGTCGTGGGCCAGGGCAGCATGGGCACCATCAAGGTGCTGCCCTACTTCACGGACCCCGACGGCGACGACATGTTCCTGTCGAACGCGAGCACGGCCGACCCGCTGGACGAGGTGCGGTTCCGGCCGGACGGCACCATCGAGTTCCGCGACGGTGGCACCGTGACGGGCAGCAAGGTCGTCGAGGTGCAGGTCTCCGACGCGATGGGCCAGGCATACCAGGGCAGCCTGATCATCAAGGTGGTCGCCTCCAACGTGCCGCCGGTCGCCGTGCAGGACCACGTGACGGTCCTGGCGGGCGCGCCGGTCACGGTGGACCCGCTGGCCAACGACTTCGACCCCAACGGCGACGACATCCGGCTGACCCGGGTCGACGACAAGCGGGGCGCGACGATCACGACCAACTCGACGGCCGAGACGTTCAAGTTCGAGTCGGAGACCCCCGGCTCGTACGACGTGACCTACCAGATCACCGACGGCCCCGAGCCGACCATGGGCCTGGTGCGCGTCGACGTCGTCGAACCGCCCGAGGAGGCCGGTGCGCCGATCGCCGTCTCGGACCAGCTGCTGCTCCCGGCCGGCGGTACCGCGCTGGTGGACGTGCTGGCGAACGACACCGACCCCGCGGGCGGCGTGCTCGTGGTCCAGGGCGTCGACGTGCCCGGGAACGCTCCCGTGAGCGTGTCGGTACTGAACCACCAGATCCTCAAGATCTCCGAGGTCAAGCGCCTGGAGGGGCCGGTGACCCTCACCTACACGGTGGCCAACGGCACCAGCACGGCCACGGGCCAGGTCCGCGTGGTCCCGATCCCGACGCCGGCCCAGCTGCGCCCGCCGGAGGCAGGCCCGGACGAGGCCACCGTGCACGTGGGCGACGTGGTGACCATCCCGGTGCTGAAGAACGACACGCACCCGGACGGCCTGGAGCTGACGCTGACGGACAAGCTGCAGGAGTCGCCGCCGGCCGAGGCCGGCGAGGCCTTCGTCTCCGAGGACACGGTGCGGTTCCGCGCCGCCCAGGAGGCGGGGACGTACCACGCGGTCTACGAGGTGACGGACGCCAACGGGCAGAAGGACTCCGCCCAGATCACCATCAACGTGCTCGACGCGCCGGAGAACTCCGCCCCGCAGCTGCCCGACATCGAGGCACGCGTGCTCGGCCAGGGCGTCGTGCGCATCCCGCTGCCGCTGGACGGGACCGACCCCGACGGCGACCACGTGACGTTGAGCAGCATCTCGGCCGCGCCCACGCAGGGCACCGCCACGATCGTGGACGGGTTCATCGACTACCAGGCGGGCAAGGACTCGACAGGTCTGGACACGTTCACCTACCAGGTCGTCGACACCCGCGGCGCGCCCGCCGAGGGCGTCGTGCGGGTGGGCATCGCGGTGCCGCCGGCGTCGAACCAGGAACCGCAGGCGATCGACGACGTGACGACGGTGCGGCCCGGCCGCACGGTCGCCGTCCCGGCCCTGGAGAACGACTCGGACCCGGACGGTGACCAGATCTCGCTGGTGGGCGACGGCTTCGAGGGCACCGGCGACCTGGAGCCCGAGGCGGTGGAGGACGACGTCGTGGTCACCGCCCCCGACGACGAGGGCGCCTACTCCTTCTACTACGGCATCCAGGACGCCTTCAAGGCCAAGGCCAGCGGCGCGATCACGCTGAACGTGGACCAGAACGCGCCTCTGCTGCGGCCGATCGCCCACGACGACGTCGTGACGGTCGACGACGTGGAGGGCTCGACCAGCGTGACGGTCGACGTGCTCGCCAACGACGTCGACCCGGACGGCGTGGCCGCCGACCTCGAGGTGTCCGTGGACCCGGGTCTGGAGGGCGTGACCCTTACCGAGGAGAACGGCATCAAGGTCGAGCTGACGCAGGACCCGCAGGTCATCACGTACACGGTCAAGGACATGGACGGCCTGGAGGCCAAGGCGTTCGTGCGTGTGCCGGGCGACCTCGCACGGCCGCACGTGAAGCCGGGCCTGGAGCCGCTCAAGGCATTCTCCGGCGAGCCGCTGACCATCGACCTGGCGGACTACGTGGTGGTGCGCGACGGTCGCGAGCCGCGGATCACCGAGGAGAGGACGGTCAAGGCGCTGGAGGGCAAGGCCGACGTGGAGGACCACGACACGATCGTGTACACCTCGGCGCGGGACTACGCCGGCGCGGCGTCGGTCAGCTTCGAGGTGACCGACGGCGACGGCCCGGACGACACCGACGGCCTGACGGCGGTGCTCACGCTGCCGATCGACGTGACGCCGTCCAAGAACATGCCGCCCAAGATCACCGGGCGGCCCGTGCTGAAGGTCGCTGCGGCCGAGGAGGCCGACGTCGACCTGTCGCGGTACGTCACGGACCCCGACAAGGACCCCCTGACCTTCGACGTCAAGGGCGCCGACGGCGTCACCACCACGGTGTCGGGCGCGGTCGTGACCGGCGAGGTCGATGCCTCGGTGCCCAAGGGGACCTTCCGCGAGCTGCCGATGACGGTCTCGGACGGCAAGAACCCGGCGGTCGAGACGGTGCTGACCGTCCAGGTGGTGCCGTCGACCAGGCAGCTCGCCAAGACGGCGCAGGACGTGGTGCTGGACGCCCACCAGGGCAAGGCCACCACGATCCCGGTGCTGGCCAACGACACCAACCCGTTCCCCGACAAGCCGCTCAAGGTGGTCGGCGCGGACAAGGAGACGGGCCAGGGCGACGTGAAATTCAACGACTCCGAGGTGATCGTCACGCCCGCGGACGACTTCACCGGCGTCATGACGGTGCGCTACCGCGTGCAGGACGCGACCGGCGACCCCGACCGCGAGGTCGACGGCATCGCCAAGCTCACCGTGCTCGGCAAGCCCGAGGCGCCCCGCGCGCCGCGGGTCGAGGAGGTGCGTTCCGAGACCGTGGTGCTGAGCTGGGACCAGCCCAACAACAACGGCTCCGACATCACCGGCTACACCCTGCGGACGCAGAACGGTCAGGAGCACGCCTGCACCACGACCACCTGCACGTTCGACGGGCTCAAGAACAACGTGAAGTACACGTTCACCGTCACCGCCACCAACGGGGTGGGCGATTCGGCGCCGTCCCCGGCCTCCCGTGAGGTCCGGCCGGACGCGAAGCCGGACCAGCCCGCGCCGCCGACGCTCAAGTTCGGCGACAGGAAGCTGACCGTGTCCTGGAAGAACAAGGCGTACACGGACCGGTCCCCGATCGAGTGCGTCAACCTGGAGATCAGTCCCGCTCCGGCGGACAACGTGACCCAGAAGACCTGCCAGGCCGGGAGCAGCGTCACGTGGAGCGGGCTGGAGAACGGCACGGCCTACACCGTGCGGGTCCAGGCCAAGAACAAGGCGCCGGAGCCGTCGGAGTGGTCCGAGCAGTCCGCACCGGAGACCCCGGCCGCACCCCCGTCCGCACCGGCGGCGCCCAACGCCAGCCGGGTGGACACCGCCGTGGGCGGCCAGATCACGGTCAAGTGGACGGCGCCGGCCAACAACGGCGACGCGATCTCCAAGTACTGGCTCGGGGTCTACACGGGCGGTGAGCTGGTCAAGGCGATCGACACGACCCGGACGACGCAGACCGTCCAGGAGCTGTCGACCGACTCGACCTACACGTTCCGGGTCCGGGCGATCAACAAGGCCGGCCATGGCGACGCGAGCCCGTTCTCGAACGAGGTGGTGCCCTTCGGCATCCCCGACGTCCCGGGCAAGCCGACCGCCAAGCTCGGGTCCACGACGAGCGGCCAGGCCGACGTGAGCTGGAGCCGGGTCTCGGAGTTCCGCGGCACCGGTGCACGCTACGAGGTATCGGCCAACGGCCAGGGCAACCCGAGCGCGGGCAACAACAACACGTACACGTACAAGGGGCTGAACAACGGCACGGAGTACACGTTCCGGGTGCGGGCGTGCAACGCCAACGCCAACTCCTGCTCGGACTGGTCGGCCGCCTCGAACGCGGTGACGCCGTACGGCCCGCCGCCCACGCCGAAGATCACCGCCACCGGTGAGGGCGGCAAGGTGACGTTCACCTGGGACGCGCGCGCCGAGAACGGCCGGCCCACCACCGTGAGCGTGACGGGCGCGATCTCCAGCACCTCGAAGAGCGGCACCAAGTCGGCCACGGCCGGCCCCGGGGTGTCCAAGAAGGCGTGCGTCACGGTGACCGACTCCACGGGCAGCAAGGCCAGCGCGTGCGACTCGGCGGCAGGCCTGACGCCGAAGGCCTGGGTGACCGTCGGCGGCAACAGCGGCGACTGCGCGAACTGCCGCAACTGGGTGCTGAACTGGTCGGGCTTCGACTCGGGCAACCACCAGGCCGCCTGCTGGGCGGGCAACACGCAGAAGTACGACCAGGACAGCCCGACGTACTGGCACGACATCCACCCGCCGCACTCGAACACCTGGGCGGGGAGCACCAAGTACCCGATGAACGGGTCCAGCGGCACCCGGACGCTCTCGTGCTTCATGAGCGGCAAGTACAACGGGGCGGAGGTCGCCTTCATGGTCGACGGCAAGCGGTACCAGGTCTCCACCTGGAACAGCTGACGACGGCGCCGCGGTAACCGCGGGGCGCACGGGCAACCGTGCGCCCCGCGGTCGTGTGCGCTTCGCGACCGCGCGGCGACGCCGTGAGTTGAACGCTTGCCCAGGCGAATTGCCCTACTTGTCGTTACGCTGCCGCCGAAGCCGGGTTCGACCAGTTGGTCCGCTCTGCACTGTGTCGTGACCACGACCTGGATCTCGAAAGTAAGGACCGCAATGCTCGCGCAGGCATTCACCGCACGCCTGATGGACGGCAAGCTGACCGTCGGCAGCGACCACGAGACATCTCTCTGCCGGCACTACGGCAGCCACCCCGGAGTCCGGGCCACCACCGAGCACGGCGAGTACTGCGCCGTCGTCGACCACACGCCGCTCCCGCCGGCCCGTGAGGAGGGCGAGACGAGCGTGTTCCGCGGGGCGGCAGTCGACATCGGCGACCGGTGGGCCTTCTTCGACAGCCTCGCGCCGGCGGCCGGGTTCGTCCGGGCCGGGCTGCTGTCCAACCTGGCGCCCTCATGGGACCTGTTCGAGGCCGCCGAGGTGCGCTCCTACTGCACCGAGCACTGCTGCGACGAGCTGGCCCTGGTACTCGGGCGGCAGGTCTACGACGAGGCCGAGATCGACGAGTTCTTCTCGCAGTTCGCCGCCTCGACGGCCGCGTAGGGCGCTCGGGCAGACCTCCGGCCCGGTACGAAGCAGGTTCGTACCGGGCCGGACGGCGCCTCGGCTGACCGGCTACCGCGTGTCTGCCGCCAGGCGCTGCGCGACCTGCGCCGCCTCGGCGGCCTTGACCTGCGCCTTCTCGGCCTTGCGCGCGGCCCGGGCGGCCCGCTTGGGCGTGCTGCCCTCCGAGCGCCGCTCGAACAGCGTGTAGATCACGGGCACCACGTACAGGGTCAGCAGCGTGGAGGACACCAGCCCGCCGATCACCACGAGCGCCAGCGGCTGCGAGATGAAGGCGCCGCCGCCGGTCAGGCCGAACGCCATCGGGGTCAGCGCCAGGATCGTCGCCGCCGCCGTCATCACGATCGGCCGCAGGCGCTGGCGTGAGCCCTCCCGAACCGCCTCGTCCAGCGGCCGCCCCTCGGCGCGGTACTGGTTGATCAGGTCGATCAGCACGATCGCGTTGGAGACCACGATGCCCACCAGCATCAGCACGCCGATCAGCGCGGCGACGTCGAGCGGCGTGCCGGTCAGCAGCAGCGCCAGCAGCGCACCCGTGGCCGCGAAGGGCACGGAGACCAGGAGGATCAGCGGCTGGCCGATGCTCCGGAACGTCGCGACCATGACCAGGTACACGATGAGGATGGCCGCCAGCAGCGCCAGCCCCAGGTCCGCGAAGGCGTCGGCCTGGTCGGACGCCACGCCGCCGATGGTCACGTCCGCACCACCCGGCAGGTCCAGGCCGTCGATCTCCTCGGTGAGGGCCACCGTCAGGGTGCCCAGGTCCTGCCCGGCCGGGGTGACCGCGACCGTGGCGCTGCGCTCCCCGTCCACGCGGGTGACCGACGCCGGGGCCGAGACCTCCTCGACGGTGACCAGGTCGCTCAGCGGCACCATGCCCGCCGCGGTCGGGACGTCGACCTTCTTGATCTCGGCCGCCGTGGCGGGCACGTCGCCCGCCACCACGACGTCGAGATTCGTGCCGTCCAGGTCGACGGTGCCGATGCTCGACTCGTTCATCGCGCCGGCCAGCAGGCCCGAGACCGCGGACTCGGTCAGCCCGGCCTCCGCCGCGGCATCCCGGTCCACCGTCACCTGCACGGTCGACTGCTCGGCGGCGAGGTTGTTGGTGACGCTCTCGACGCCGTCGAGGTCCGTGACGGCGTCCTCGACGGTGCCCGCGGCGTCGGCCAGGTCGTCGGCGTCGGGCGCGGTGACCACCAGGTCCACGGTGGTGCTGGAGAACCCGGCGTCGCCGGCGGCCACGGTGACCTCGCCGTCCAGGTCGGCCGCGGCGATCGCGTCGCGGACGTCGTCCTGCACCGCCTCGCCGTCGGCGTCCTCGGCCAGGGTCATCGCGAAGGACGCGCTGGCGCCCGCCCCGCCCATGCCGAAGGCGGCGGCCATGCCGTCGCCCGACCCGACGGTGGTCTGCACGGTCTCGATGCCGTCGACGCCGGCGAGGACCTCCTCGACCTCCTTCGCGGCCGCGTCCTGGTTCTCCAGCGACGTGCCCGGCTCGAACTCCTGGGTGACCGACAGCGTGTCCTGCCCGGCCGCCCCGATGAAGTTGGTCTCCATGCGCGGCACCAGCGCGAGCGTGCCGCCCAGCAGCGCGATCGCGACGGTCAGCGTGACCGCCGGGTGCCGCAGCGCGGCGGCCAGCGACGGCACGTATGCGCGCTGCCAGACGCCGCGGCGCTCCTTGAGCTCGGCGGCCTCGCGCATCGCGGCGCCGCCGTCGGCCGAGACCGGCACCTTGATGAACCAGTACGCGAGCACCGGCACCACGACCAGCGCGACGACCAGCGAGGCACCCATGGCGATCGCCACGGTGACGGCGAACGGCTGGAACAGCTCCCCCGCCATGCCGCCCACCAGGGCGATCGGGGCGAACACCGCGATGGTGCAGATCGTCGAGGCGGTGATGGCCGCGCCGACCTCGCGGACGGCGGTGACGATCGCGTCCACGCGGTCCTCGCCGTAGGAAAGGTGCCGCTTGATGTTCTCGATCACGACGATCGAGTCGTCCACGATGCGCCCGATGGAGATGGTCATGGCCGCGAGCGTGAGGATGTTCAGCGTGTAGCCGGTCAGGTTCATCGCCGCGAACGTGACGGCCAGCGACAGCGGGATCGAGATCGCCGAGACCAGCGTGGCCCGCAGCGAGGCCAGGAACACCAGGATCACGAGCACGGCGAACAGCAGGCCCAGCCCGCCCTCGGTGGTCAGGCCCTCGATCGACTCCTCGATGAACGGCGCCTGGTCGAACGTGACGGCGGTGCTCACGCCGGCGTCGTCGAGCTCGTCCTCGACGTCGGCCAGCACGTCCTGCACGGCGTGCGAGACGTCCACGGTGTTGCCGTCGGGCGTCTTGGTCATGGCGATGGCCAGGGACGGCTCGCCGTCCAGGCGCGAGAACGACGTGGGGTCGACGTCCTTGACGCTCACCTTCGCGACGTCGCCCAGGTGGACGACCTCGGGCGGGCCGGCCTCGGCCTCCGGCGTCTGGCCGGTGGCACCCGGAGCGCCTGCCGCGCCCGCTGCTGCGGCGGCGTCGGCTCCGGCACCGGCGCTCGCACCGGCCGGCGCGCCCGCGGACGGGACGATCGGGAGGTCCTCGAGCTCCTCGACGGTGCTGACGGTGGTGCCCACCTGGACGCTGCTGGTGCGGCCGTCCTCGGTGACGGAGCCGACCGGCATGACCGTGCCGTTGTCCTGCAGCAGGGAGGAGAGCTGGGCGGGCGTGAGGCCGGCGGCGGCGAGCTTCTTCTCGTCGGGGTCGATCACGACCTGGCGCTCGGTGGTGCCGGTCACCGTGACGTCGCGCACCTGCGCGATGCCCGACAGCTCGGGCACGAGCACGGAGTCGATGGTGTCGGTGAGCTCCTGCTCGGTGCCGTCACCGGAGACCGCGAGCTGGATCACCGGCAGGTCGTCGAACGACCCGGCCATGACCTCGGGCTCGACGTCCTCGGGCAGGTCCTGGATGTTACCGATCGCCGACGTCATCTCCTGGCTGGCGTCGTCGATGTCGGTGCCGTACTCCAGCTCGACCGTGGTCATCGAGATGCCCGTGCCGACGGTCGACGTGACGCCCGTGACGCCGTCGATTCCCTGGACCGCGGTCTCGACCGGGTCGGTGACGCGGTCGGACACGATCTCGGGCGAGGTGCCCGGGTAGACCGCGGTGACCGCCACGACGGGCACGTTGAGGGAGGGTATGAGTTCCTGACGGAGCTGCCCCATGCTGAAGATGCCGACGACGAAGACGGCGATCGTCGCGAGTGCTACGAGAGCACGATTCGCGAGCGACATCCGGGCAAGACGAAACACACTTCCTCCAGGTCTGGGGTATACGCGCCGGGGTCCACGACTCCGTCGGCGCAGTATTTTGCCTAACGCAAAGGATCCTGCTGCGGTTCCCGGCACGCAACTCCGGTTCTCCCGGATGCACCGGGGCACTAAAGTCACCCCGTGACCGACCAGACCCGCGAGCAGCTCGTCGCCGAGCTCGCCGCCCTGCACCACCGGCTCGGCGAGGAGTTCTTCGCCTCCCGGCTCAGGCCGCTGCTGGAGACCGACCTGACCGTGCAGCAGCTCCGGGCCCTGGCGCTCGTCCAGGTGGACCGCGACTCGACGCCGCACCGGCTCGCCGAGGCGCTCGGCGTCTCCGCCGCCACCGTGTCCGGGATCCTCGACCGGCTCACCGCCGCCGGGATGACGGTCCGCACCCCCGACCCGGACGACGGCCGGGTGCGCCGCGTGACCAGCACCGAGAAGGGCAGCGAGGCGATCCGCCGCATCGTCGCGCACGAGGACGACCTGCCACCCGACCTGCTGGACGAGCTCGCCCTGGACGACCTGCGCGCCCTGACCCAGGGCACGCGCGCCCTCCTGGAGGCGGCCCGCAGGCTGGCGCCCTAACGGCACCCGTACGGCAGTTTGCCCCGCAGACTCGGCAGTTGGCATCGAGATCGGCTCAGGCCTGAGCCGATCTCGATGCCGAGTGCCGAACGGCCTGCCGCGCTCAGCTCACCACTCTGCGGACGCGCCCCGCGGCGAGACCGTGCGCGGCACGTCCCACGGGTTGTCGTCGCGCAGCGGCGCCGGCAGCAGCTCCTGCGGGGCGTCCTGGAACGTCACGCCGCGCAGGAACCGGCCGATCGCGGCCGTGCCCACCGACGTGCCGTCCGTCGTCGTCGCGGGCGACGGTCCGCCGTGCTGCATCGCGGGGGTCACCGCGACCCCCGTGGGCCAGCCGCTCAGCAGCACGCGCCCGGCGTGCTCACCCAGCGCCGACACGAGCGCGCCCTGGTCCGCACTCGTCTCCCCCGCCCCGAGGTGCAGCGTGAGGGTCAGGTTGCCGGGGAACAGCTCCCCGACGACGGCGGCCAGGTCGGTGCCGCGCGGGTACTCCACGATCACGGAGAACGGTCCGAACACCTCGTCGAGCACCGCCTCCCCGGCACCCCGGAGCGCGTCCAGCGACACCGAGACGAACGTCGGCGTCACCCAGGCCTGGCCGTCGGCGTCCCGGCGGAACCCGCCGGGGCGCACCACGCGGACGCCGTCGGCCCCCAGGACCGCCGAGACGCGCCGCTCGTAGCCGTCGGCGATCGACGGGTTGAGCAGCCGGTGCTCGGGCACGTCGGCCGCGGCGGCGACCACGGCGTCGTCGTACGCCGTGCCGTCGGGGACGAGCAGGAAGCCCGGCTTGGTGCAGAGCTGCCCGGCGGAGCCGGACACGCTCGCGACGTACCCCGCGAGCAGCGCGTCCCCGCGCTCCTCCAGGGCCGCCGCCGTGACCAGCACCGGGTTGACACTGCCGAGCTCGCCGAAGAACGGGACCGGGTCGGGCCGCGCGGCCGCCCGGGCCGCCAGGAGCTGGCCAACCCGCTGCGACCCGGTGAACGCGGCCGCCCGCACGGACGGGTGCTCCAGCAGGGCCACGCCGGCGTCCTGGTCCGTGACGAGCTGGAGCGTGCCCTCGGGCAGGCCCGCCTCGACGAGCGCACCGGCCACGATCTGCGCCGTCCGCTCGGACAGCCACGGGTGGCCCGGGTGCCCCTTGACGATCACGGGGCAGCCCGCCGCGAGTGCCGCGGCGGTGTCGCCGCCGGCCACGGAGAACGCGAACGGGAAGTTGCTGGCCGCGAAGTTGAGCACGGGGCCGACGGGCCACAGGGCCCGGCGCAGGTCGGGGCGGGGGCCGAGCACAAAGTCGGGGTCGGCCTCGTCGAGGCGGACGTCGAGGTAGGCGCCGTCGGCCACGACGTGCGCGAACAGGCGCAGCTGCACCTGGGTGCGCTTGAGCTCGCCGCGCAGGCGGGCCTCGGCGAGGCCGGTCTCGACCTGGGCGGTGGCCACGAGCTCGTCGGCGTGCTCCCCGAGGGCCGCTGCGGCGCGGCGCAGGGCGTCGGCCCGGGTCGCGGGGGCGACCTGGGCCAGCCCGGCGAAGGCCGCGGCGGCCGTGCGGGCCACGTCGTCGACGGTGCGGTCGGGTGCGGACGCCGCGGTGGCGGTCATGTCTGGGCTCCTCATGGAAAGGCCGGGATCAGAAGACAGGGTCAGAAGACGAAACCCGTGGGGAACGGGTCGCTGGGGTCGAGCAGGTAGTTGGCGGTGCCGGTCACCCAGGCGCGGCCGGTGATCGTGGGCAGCACGGCGGGCAGGCCCGCGACCGTGGTCTCCCCCACCAGGCGCCCGACGAACCGGCTGCCGATGAACGACTCGTTGACGAAGTCGGTCTCCAGCGCCAGTTCGCCGCGCGCCCAGAGCTCGGCCATGCGGGCGGACGTGCCGGTGCCGCACGGCGACCGGTCGAACCAGCCCGGGTAGATGGCCATGGCGTGCCGGGACAGCGTGGCGTCCGAGCCGGGCGCGATCAGCTCGACGTGGTGGCAGCCCTCGACGCCGTCGAGCTCCGGGTGCTTGGGCATGGCCGTCTCGTTGATCGCGTCCATGATCGCGAGCCCGGCGGACAGCAGGTCCTGCTGCCGCTCGCGGTCGAACGGGAGCTTCAGGTCGTCGAGGTCGACCAGCGCGTAGAAGTTGCCGCCGAACGCCATGGAGTACGGCACCGTGCCGTAGCCCGGCACCTCGACCGTCTGGTCGAGGGCCGTGACGAAGCTGGGCACGTTCTCGATGGTCACGGAGTCGGCGTGGCCGTCGCTGACGGCGACCTTGGCCACCACCAGCCCGGCGGGCGTGTCGAGCCGGATCTCGGTGACCGGCTCGACGACGTCGACCATGCCCGTCTCGACGAGCACGGTGGCCACACCGATGGTGCCGTGGCCGCACATGGGCAGGCAGCCGGACACCTCGATGTAGACGACGCCCCAGTCGCAGTCGGGCCGGGTGGGCGGCTGCAGGATGGCGCCGCTCATCGCGGCGTGCCCCCGCGGCTCGTTCATCAGGAAGTGCCGCAGCTCGTCCATGTGCTCCATGAAGTACAGCCGCCGGTCGTTCATGGTCTCGCCCGGGATGGGGCCCACCCCGCCGGTGACGACGCGGGTGGGCATGCCCTCGGTGTGCGAGTCGACGGCGGTGATGGTCCTGCTGCTGCGCATGTCGCTCCTGTGCTCGTTCCGTGGGGGCCGGGTGGGTCAGCGCGAGGCGATGTAGCTGAGCGCGGCCTCGGTGTCCTTGCGCACCTGTGCCTCGTGCTCCGCGGACAGCGGGCCGCGCGGCGGGCGGGTGGGCCCACCGTAGCTCTGCCCGGCCATGTCGATCGAGAGCTTGATGGCCTGGACGAACTCGGTGCGCGAGTCCCAGCGGAACACGGCCACGAGGTGGCGGTACAGCTCGCGGGCCTCGTCGATCCTGCCCTCGGTGACCAGGGTGTAGATCTCGACGGCCTCGCGCGGGAACGCGTTCGGGTAGCCGGCGAACCAGCCGACGGCGCCCGCGACGAGCGACTCGAACAGCAGGTCGTCGGCCCCGGCGATGACGTCGAGGTCGGGGGCGAGCTCCTTGATCTCCAGCACGCGGCGCACGTCGCCGGAGAACTCCTTGACGGCCACGACGTTCTCGAGCTGGGCGAGCTCGGCCAGGATGCTGGGCGTGAGGTCGACCTTGGTATCGATCGGGTTGTTGTAGATCATGATCGGCAGGCCGACCTCGTTGACCGCGGCGTAGTGAGCGATCACCTCGGAGCGGTTGGCGCGGTAGATCGTGGGCGGCAGCAGCAGCACGCCGTCGGCGCCGTCCTCCGCGGCGAGCTCGGCCCAGTGCTTGGCCTGGTGCGAGCCCACGCCGTGCACGCCGGCGACGACCAGCCCGCGGCCGTCCACCGCCTTGACGGCGGTCTGGATCACCTTGCGGCGCTCGTCGTCGGTGAGCGAGGAGTACTCGCCGAGCGACCCGTTCGGGCCGACGCCGCGGCAGCCGTTGTCGATGAGGAACTCGCAGTGCGCGGCGAACTTGTCGTAGTCGACGGCCAGGCCGGCCGGCGCGGACTCGTCGGGCGTGAAGGCGAGCGTGGTGGCGACGATGACGCCGCCGAGGTCGAATCGCTGGTTCATGTCAGGTCTCCTGTGGTTGCGATGCTGCGGAAAGAGAAGTCGTGGGCAGGGAAGGATCGAGTGAGGGGGCGGGCAGCGCTGCCAGGTCGCCGAGGCGGACGGGCACGACGATCGGACGGCGGTCGACGCCCGACCCGCCGTCGTCCAGCAGCTCCTGGAGCGTGCGGCCGCACATGCGGGCCTGGCACGGGCCGAGCCCGGCGCGGCTGGTGAGCTTCACGGAGCGGGTCTCGCGCGAGCCGGTCAGGTCGACCACCTCGCGCAGCCGCCCGTAGGTGGTCTCCTCGCACCGGCAGACGACGGTGTCGTCCTGCAGCCAGCGCACCCACCCGCCGCGGATGCCGTGGGCGGCCTCGATCCGGGCCGCGAACCCGCGGGACCGGTTGCGGGCGCGGGCCGTCCGGGCGGCCCGGGCAGTCCCGAGGTCGCCTCCGGCCGCGGCGGTGCCGGCGACGGCGCCCTCGGCGAGCGCGGCGTCGGCGCCGCCGATGCCGGTGAGCTCGCCCGCGGACCACACGCCCGGCACGGAGGTGGCCTGGGAGTCGTCGACCACCACGAACCGGGCCGGCGTCAGCGCGCAGCCGGCGGCGATCGCCAGCTCCAGGCGCGGCGTGAACCCGTGGCTCACGGCCACGGCGTCGGCCTCGACCTGGCGTTCTGTGCCGGGCACGGGTGCCCAGCGGGCGTCGAGGCGCGCGATGGTGACCGCCTCGACCTGGCCGTCGCCGTGCGCGGCGACCACGGCCTCGCCGGGCCGCCACGGCACGCGGTGGCGCACCAGCTCGCGGACGTAGCCCGCCAGCTCGCCGGCCTTGCCGGCCGCGCCGAGCAGCTCCCAGGGCCGGTCCAGCCAGCCGCGCGCGAGCGGGGCGAGCCCGCTCGCCTCGTGCACGCCGACGACGGCGGCACCGGTGCGCAGCAGCGAGGACGCGACCGGCAGCAGGAACGGCCCGGCGCCGGCGACGACGACGCGGCGTCCGACGGCGACCCGCTCCCCCTTGGCCAGCGCCTGCGCCGCCCCGGCGGAGTAGACGCCGGGGAGCTGCCAGCCGGGGAACGGGAGGGTCCGGTCGTGGGCGCCGGGCGCGAGCACGACGGCGTCAGGTTCGACGGCGCGGGCTTCGCGGCCTGCGGCGTCGGGCTCCCCCACGAGCACGTTGAGGCGCACACCGTCGTCGAGCCGTTCGAGGGACCACACCTGCGCGGAGGGGACGACCGTGACGGCGGGGTGCGCGTGCAGGGCGCGGGCCAGCTCACGGTAGGTGCCCCACTTGTGGTGCAGCACGCGCTCGTTCGCCGCCGGCCGCGAGGCGGGCAGGTGCCGCCAGTACTGGCCGCCGAGCACGTCGGCGGAGTCGAGCACCGTGACCCGCGCCCCGGCGCGGGCGGCGGCGTGCGCGGCGGCGAGCCCCGCGGGACCCGCGCCCACGACGACGACGTGCCGGGCCGGCGCGCCGCTCACGGGGTCGCCTCCGGCCCGGTGACGGACTGCCCCGCGACGGACCACTCCGCGACGGGCTCGCCCTGCCGGGCCACCACGTCGCCGTCCTGGGCGCGCCGCAGGCAGGCCCGCACGTCGCGCAGACCGTTGACCTCCACGACGCAGTCGAAGCAGACGCCGATGCCGCAGAACACGCCGCGCGGGGCGCCGTCCTGGCTGGTGGTGCGCCACTGGCGCCGCCCGGCGCCGAGCAGCACGCCCGCGATGGTCTGTCCGGCCGTGCCGGGCACGGGCTCGCCGTCGACCCAGATGGTCAGCGGGTGGTCGGGGCCCGGCCGCGCCGGGTCCGAGCCGGCGGGCATACGGTGCGAAGTCATGGTCGTGCCCCCTCGTGAGCGTTCTCGGGCGTGTCAGACGTACGGTTCCCTCGGGTGACCTGAGCGTCTGGCACGTCAGGGGTGGGTCGCAGGGCCGCGAGGGTGGGCCGGGCGACGGCGTAGGGCGCCGGGTCGACCGCCGGGTCGAGCCCGAGCAGCCCGGCGGCCAGCAGGTCGCCGGTCGCGGGGGCCAGGCCGACGCCCGCGCCCTCGTGCCCGGTAGCGAACCACAGCCCGGCCAGGGCCGGGTCGGCGCCGACCACCGGCAGGTGGTCCGGCATGTACGGCCGGAAGCCCAGGTAGGAGCGCATCACATTGGTCTGCGCGAGGAACGGGAACACGGCCACGGCCCGGCGCGCCATCTGCCGGAGCACCTCGGCGCGGAAGCGCTCGTCGAACCCGACCTGCTCCCGGCTCGACCCGATCAGCACGGTCCCGCCGCGCGTCGACTCGATCACGGCGGAGGTCTGCAGCTCGGCGCCCGCGGACTGGGTCGCGGCGAAGTAGTCGCCGTCGTACACCTTGTGGTGGATGCGCTCGCGCATCGGGGTGGTCACGAGCACCGTGCCGCGCCGCGGCCGCACCGGCAGCCACGCGCCGAGCCGCTCGGCGACCTCCCCGGACCAGGGCCCGGCCGCCACGACCACGGCCCCGGCCGCGACGTCGCCGCGCGTGGTGGCCACGCCCGTCAGCCGGCCGTCGGCGCCGAGCAGCGGCCCGGTCACCTCCATCCCGGTACGGACGACGGCGCCCGCGCGGCGCGCGGAGGCGAGCAGCGCCTCGGCGGCAGCGACCGGCTGCACCTGGGCGTCCTGCGGGTAGTGCACGCCGCCCAGGACTCCGGGCGCCAGATCGGGCTCCAGCTCCCGGGCCCGGTCGCCGGTCACCTCCACCGCGTCGACGCCGACGGCGCGCTGCGCGGCGGCGAAGTCGCGCAGGCCGGTCAGGCCCGCGGCCGAGGTCACCACGACGAGGCCGCCCTTCGCGTCGTGCTCGATCGACGGGAACCGGGGGCCGAGCTCGTCCGCCAGCTCGTCGGCGAGCTCGGCCCACCGGCGCAGCGACTCCTGGGCGAGCACGAGCTCAGGCCCCGGACCCTTGTCCGAGACCAGCAGGTTTCCCTCGCCGTGGGCACTGGTGCCGGCGGCCGCGGCCCCGCGGTCGAGCACCACCACCGAGGCACCCGCGAGCGCCAGGGAGCGCGCGCACGCGGCGCCCACGATCCCGGCGCCGACGATGACGACGTCCGCAGCCACTTCCACCCCCTCCATCGCTCCGCTTGTCTCTGTGTCTCCCCGGGGTACGCGGCACGCGCCCCGGCCGTACCGCTCAGTCCTCGGGCTTGCCCGCCCACGTGCCCAGCGAGTGCCCGATGTGCCGCTCCATGAGCGCCTTGGCGCCGGGTCCGTCGCCGGCCGCGAGCAGGTCGAGCAGCTCGTGGTGCTCCTGGGCCGAGCTGGCCAGGGTGCCGCCCGCGACCATCGTGGACAGGCCGAGCAGCCGCGCGCGGTCGCGCAGGTCGGCCACGATCTCACCGGCCACCGGGTTGCCCAGCAGGCCCATCAGCCGCAGGTGGAACGCCTGGTCCGCCTGCAGGTAGGCGATGAGGTCACCGGTGCGCGCGCCCTCGACGATCTCGTCGGCGAGCGCCCGGAACTCACCGAGCTGCCCCACGGGGAACGACTTGGCGAGCCGTTCCATCCACACGGGCTCGATGACCATGCGGACGGCGGCGACGTGCCGCAGCGTCTGGTCGCTCACGCGGGTGACGCGGAACCCCTTGTTGCGTACCGCCTCCAGGAACCCGCGCCGCTCCAGGTCCAGCACGGCCTCGCGTACGGGGGTCGCGGACACGTCGAAGCGCGCGGCCAGCGTCGGCACCGAGACCAGCTCACCGGGTTCCAGCTCGCCGGCGACGATCGCGGCCACGAGGGCACGGTGAACCTGCTCGCGCAGGCTCGCGACCGGCGCCAGGCGACGGACCGACGGGGTCGATGATGCTGAGCTCATGGTGCTCTCCAGTGGGGTCAGGCTCTGACAGTAGAATATTACACACGACAGGAAACCCGTCGTCAATGCCGCCAGAGGGTACCTGAGCGTGGCCTGGTTCGCCGGACTTTGGCCCGCCAGAACTGGCTTCATCCCGCCGAAACGCGACGTTTACATTCATCCCATCGACACTGCGGTACCGTCTCAGTAACATATCACGCATCACATATCGAAGGCGGGCCGCGTCGACGACGACCACGGCCGCGCCGGGGCCCTACCCGTACGACCAAAGACGCAAGTCACCGACCGAGAGGCCACACCGTGAAGCACCACCGGATAACGACGGCAGTCATCGCCGTCGCCACCACATTCGCGCTCGCCGCGTGCGGCGGCGGCGGCCAGAACCCCTCCACCTCCTCGGGGGCGGGCGGGTTCGACGCAGAGCCCGCCGAGGGCGGCACCGTCCACGTGCTGCAGAACGCCGACTTCTCCTACCTCGACCCGGCCCGCGGCTGGGACGGCGGGGTGAACAACTTCTACCGGCTCGTCTACCGCCAGCTCACGACGTCGGCGCCGGGCTCGGCGGACGACCCGACCGCGATCGTGCCGGACCTGGCCGAGTCCCTCGGTGAGGTGTCCGACGACGGTCTGACCTGGACCTACACGCTCAAGGACGGGCTCAAGTTCGAGAACGGCGACCCGATCACCTCCGCCGAGGTCAAGTTCGGCGTCTCGCGAGCCTGGGACCCGGAGATCGGCATCGGCTCCCCGTACCTCAAGCAGGTGATCGACGCCCCCGAGGACTACGAGGGTCCCTACAAGACCGGTGACCTGCCGACCATCGAGACCCCGGACGAGCAGACGATCGTCTTCCACCTGAAGAAGCCGTTCCCCGAGTTCGACGCCGTGGTCTCCCAGGTCAACGCGACCCCGTTCCCCGAGGGCAGCGGCGCCGGCGACGAGTTCATCCACGAGATCGTCGCCTCCGGGCCGTACAAGCTGGCCGAGTACGTGCCGGGCAGCACCATCAAGCTGACGCGCAACGAGAGCTGGGACGCCGCGACCGACGACGTGCGGGCCGCCAAGCCGGACGGCTGGGAGTTCACCATCGGCCTCGACCCCGCCACCATCGACGAGCGCCTCATCGCCGGGCAGGGCACGGACGTCAACGCGATCGCCGGAATCATCCAGCCCGCCACGCTGCCCCGTCTGCAGACCCCGCAGCTGCAGGAGCGGGTGCTGCAGTTCGACGGCATCTGCACCACCTACATGGGCCTGAACACCACCAAGGCGCCGCTCGACGACGTCCGGGTGCGCCAGGCGATCAGCTACGCCGTCGACCGCAACGCCATCGTCAACGCGAGCGGCGGCACGCAGCTCGGCGCCCCGTCCACGACGATCATCCCGCCGGCGGTCGCCGGTCACAAGGACTTCGACCTGTACCCGTCTGCCGACGGCACGGGCGACGTCGAGGCCGCGAAGAAGCTGCTCGACGAGGCCGGGCTGTCCGACGGGTTCACCCTGACCCTCGACATCCGCTCGCAGGAGTCGATGCAGGCCCAGGCCGAGTCGATCCAGCAGTCGCTCGAGCGCATCGGCATCACCGTCGAGCTCAACCTGATCGACACGTCCACCTACTACGAGACCATCGGTACCCCGTCGCAGCAGCACGACGCCGCCATCACCGGCTGGTGCCCGGACTGGGCCTCGTCGGCGGCGACGTTCATCCCGCCGCTGTTCGACGGCCGCAACATCTACGAGAAGGGCAACAACAACCTCGCCCAGCTCGACGACGAGGACGTCAACGCCCGGATCGACGAGATCGGCGCCATGACCGACATCGCCGCGGCGAACGAGCAGTGGGGCGACCTCGACGAGCAGATCCTCGAGCTGGCGCCGATCGTCCCGCTGATGGTCGCCAAGACGGTGCTGCTGCCGGGTGAGAACGTCACCGGGCTGCACTCCTCGGCGAACGCCGCGAGCGGCGGCATCGACTTCGTCGGTGTCGGCCTCAAGGACCCCGAGAAGGGCTGATCCATGACGTCCACCCCGACTGACCTCACGGCCGCCCAGGCCGTGGCAGCCGGGTCCGGCGACACCCCCGAGGCGCCGGCGGCACCAGCCGCCGGCGCCCTCCGGGCGGGTGCCGGCGGTACCTGGCAGGCCCTGCGCCGCGACGTCGGCGCGATGCTCGGCCTCGGCTACATCGCGCTCGTCACGCTCGTCGCGATCCTCGCGCCCGTCCTGACCGCGATCAGCGGCTGGACCCCGTACGAGTTCGACCAGACCGCGATCGACCCCAACCTCGGCGGCATGCCGATCGGCCCCTGGGGTGGCGTGAGCGCCGAGCACTGGTTCGGCGTCGAACCGGGCAGTGGCCGCGACATCTTCGCCCGCATCGTCTACGGCGCGCGGGTGTCCATGAGCATCGCGCTGTCCGCCACCGCGCTGACCACCGTGCTCGGCGTCTCGCTCGGGCTCGTGGCGGGCTACTTCGGCGGCCGCGTCGACCTGGTGATCTCGCGCGTCATGGACTTCCTCATGGCGTTCCCCGCGCTCATCTTCATGATCGCGGTGCTCTCCGCGCTGCCGGCGGGTAACCGGTCCACGCTCCTGGTGGTCGTGATCTCCGTGTTCGGCTGGCCCTACCTGGCCCGGATCGTGCGCGGGCAGACCATGTCGCTCGCGCAGCGGGAGTTCGTCGAGGCCGCCCGCGCCGCCGGGGCGAGCGGCACGCGCATCGTGTTCCGCGAGATCCTGCCCAACCTGCGCTCCACGATCATCGTGATGGCCACCCTCGCCGTGCCGGGCTACGTCGGCACCGAGGCCGGGCTGTCCTTCCTCGGCGTCGGCGTCGTACCGCCCGAGCCGAGCTGGGGCCAGATGATCGCCGCGTCCGTGAAGTGGTACGCCGTCGATCCCGCGTACTTCGTCTTCCCCGGCGTCTGCCTGTTCCTGCTCGTGCTCTCGTTCACCGTGCTCGGCGACCGACTGCGCGCCGTCGTCGACGCCCAGGAGGGCCGCTGATGCCCCGGTTCCTGATCACCCGAGTCGCCTCCGGCCTCGGCGTGCTGTTGCTGGTCTGCCTGTTCACGTACCTGATCTTCTTCGCGCTGTCGCCGGACCCGGCCGTGCAGATCTGCGGCAAGAACTGCACGCCGGAGGTCATCGACCAGATCCGCGGCAACCTCGGGCTGGACCAGCCGTTCTGGACGCAGTTCTTCCACTTCGTCGTCGGCATCTTCGCGGGCCGCACCTACGGCGAAGGGGCTGGCGCCGTCGACTGCGCCGCGCCCTGCCTCGGCTACTCGTTCCAGTCCAGCCAGGCCGTCTGGGACATGATCATCCAGCGCCTGCCGGTCTCCGCGACGATCGCCGTGGGCGCCGCCGTGCTGTGGCTGCTCGCCGGGCTGGCCGGCGGCCTCCTCAGCGCCGTCAAGGAGGGCACCTTCCTCGACCGGTTCACCACCGGCCTGACGCTGACCAGCATGTCCATCCCCAACTACGTGCTCGCGCTCGTGCTGCAGTACGTGCTGGTGGTCAAGCTGCAGTGGCTGCCGTTCCCGCAGGCCGTCGCCTTCGCCGACGATCCCGGGCAGTGGTTCGCGAACTTCGTCATGCCGTGGATCGTGCTCGCCGTCGGCTACGCGGCCGCCTACACCCGGCTCACGCGGGCCAACGTGCTCGACGTGCTGCGCGAGAACTACGTGCGCACGGCCTACGCGAAGGGCCTGGCCCAGCCGCTGGTCTGGCGCCGGCACGCCTTGCGCCCCGCCCTGACGCCGATCGTGACGATCTTCGGGATGGACTTCGCCGGCCTGCTCGGCGGCGCGCTCATCACCGAGACCGTCTTCGGCATCAACGGCGTCGGCAAGATGGCCGCCGACTCCATCGCCCGGAACGACCAGCCGGTGATCATGGGCGTCACCCTGCTGGCAGGGTTCCTCGTCGTCGTCGGCAACATCGTGGTCGACGTCGTCTACACCGCCATCGACCCGAGAGTGCGGGTGAACGCATGACGCTCCTCCAGGTACGCGACCTCACCGTCACCTTCCCCACCCCGCGCGGCCCCCTGGACGCCGTCCGCTCGCTCGACCTCGACCTGGAGCCCGGCGGCGCGCTGGGCATCGTGGGCGAGTCCGGCTCCGGCAAGTCCATGACCAGCCTGGCGATCATGGGCCTGCAGCCGCGGGCCGCGCAGCGCACCGGCAGCGTGCGCCTGCGCGACCAGGAGCTGGTCGGGCTGTCCGAGGCCGAGCTGCGCCGCGTGCGCGGCGACCGCATCGCGATGGTCTTCCAGGACCCGCTGTCCTCCCTGAACCCGTACTACACGGTCGGGCTCCAGATCGAGGAGGCGTACCGCGCCCACCGGCCCGGCACCACGCGCCGCGTGGCCCGGCGGGTCGCGGTCGAGGCGCTGGAACGGGTGCACATCCGCGACGCCGCCCGGCGCGTGGACCACTACCCGCACCAGTTCTCCGGCGGCATGCGCCAGCGCGTCATGATCGCCATGGCCCTGAGCACCGAGCCCGAGCTGCTCATCGCCGACGAGCCCACGACCGCGCTGGACGTCACCGTGCAGGCGCAGATCCTCGACCTGCTGCAGGAGATCCGGCGTGAGACCGGCACCGGCCTGGTGCTGATCACGCACGACCTCGCCGTGGTCAGCGAGGTCACCGACCACATCGTCGTCATGAAGGACGGCGTGTGCGTCGAGCGCGGACCCGTCGAGCAGATCTTCACCGACCCGCGGCACACGTACACCCAGGCGCTGCTCGACGCCGTGCCGCGCATCGACGACGAGATCGGCGAGCTGCGCGCGGTGACACCCGGCGCAGCCGGCGACGTCGGGCAGCGGAACGAGCAGAACGGAGGCGCCGCATGAGCACGCCGCTCCTGAGAGCCACGAACCTCGTCAAGGAGTTCCCGGTGCTGGGCACCGGCGGGCTGCTGCGCCGCCCGGCGACCTTCCGGGCCGTGGACGACGTGAGCTTCGAGATCAACGCGGGCGACACGCTCGCCCTCGTGGGCGAGTCCGGGTCGGGCAAGTCGACGACGGCGCGCCTGGCCGCCCGCCTGCTCGACGTCACCTCCGGGACCGTCGAGCTCGACGGCGAGGACGTCACCCGGCTGGGCCGCGCCGACCTGCGCCGGTTCCGCAGCGAGGTGCAGGTGGTCTTCCAGGACCCCTACTCCTCGCTCAACCCGCGGCACACCGTGGAGCGCATCGTCACCGCTCCCCTGCTCTACCAGCAGCGCGGCATCCCGGGCGGGGCGCGCGCGTTCACCCGCGCGCTCATGGAGCGGGTCGGGCTGGACCCGGACCACTCCCAGAAGTACCCCGCGCAGTTCTCCGGCGGGCAGGCGCAGCGCATCGGCATCGCCCGCGCGCTGGCCGTCGGCCCGCGCGTCGTCGTGTGCGACGAGGCGGTCTCGGCCCTGGACGTCTCCGTCCAGGCCCAGGTGATCAACCTGCTGCGCGAGCTGCAGCGCGAGGAGGGCCTCACCTACCTCTTCATCGCGCACGACCTCGCCGTGGTGCGGCAGATCGCCACGCGGGTCGCGGTGATGACCCAGGGCCGGATCATCGAGGAGGGCGAGCGGGACGTCGTCTTCGACGCGCCGCAGCACGAGTACACGCGCAAGCTGCTCGACGCCGTGCCCCGCATCCGCCCCGAGTGGGAACGGGAACGACGGCGCAACGCGGCGCTCGCCGCGGGAGCCACGGCATGAGCGCGGGCTGGACCACCTACCTGCTGCCCGGCATCGGCGTCCGCGAGCGCCGCCTCGCGGTGCCGCTGGACCGCTCGGGCCGGCTGGCGGGCGAGGTGACGCTGCTCGTCCGTGAGCTGGTGGACCCGACGCGCGCCGACGAGGACCTGCCGCTGCTGGTGTACCTGCAGGGCGGGCCGGGCGGCGCGAACCCGCGCCCGCTGCGCCGGGACGGCTGGCTGGACGTGGCGCTGCGCGACTACCGCGTGGTGTTCGTGGACCAGCGGGGCACGGGCGGCAGCTCGCCGCTGGACGGCGAGGCCCTGGCCGGGCTGGACGCCGCCCAGGGGGCCGACCTGCTGGCCTGCTACCGGGCCGACTCGATCGTGGCCGACCTGGAGGACGTGCGCCGGAAGGTGTACGGCGGGCGGCCGTGGACGACGCTCGCGCAGAGCTTCGGCGGCTGGATCACCCTGACGTACCTGTCGGTGGCACCGGAGGCGCTGCGCGCCTGCTACGTCGCGGGTGGCATCCCGGGCACACCGCCGGACGCCGCGGAGGTCTACCGCCGCACGTTCGGCCGCGTTGCGGGCAGGACGGCGGAGTTCTACCGGCGCTACCCGGCCGACGTCGACGCCGTGGCGGCGATCGCGGACCGGCTCGCGCAGGGCGACGTGCTCCTGCCGGACGGCGACGTGCTGACGGTGCGCCGGTTCCAGTCCATGGGCATCGACCTGGGCATGAAGCCGGGGCCGGAGCGCCTGCACTGGTTCGTCGAGAAGGCGTTCGCGGCACCGGGCCGGCTGTCGGCGGGGTTCCTGCAGGAGGCGATGGTCCGCACGTCGCAGGCGGACGGGCCGCTGTTCTGGACGCTGCAGGAGTCGATCTACGGGCACGGCGCGAACGGCCCCACGGGCTGGGCGGCGCAGGCCGAGCGCGACCGGCGGCCGGAGTTCGACGCGGACCGGCGTCCGCTGCTGTTCACGGGTGAGATGGCGTTCCCGTGGATGTTCGACGAGATCCGGCTGCTGCGGCCTTATCGGGGCGCGGTGCACGAGCTGGCGGCGCGCCAGGAGTGGTCGCCGCTGTACGACCTGGACCGCCTGGCCGCCAACGAGGTGCCCCTGGCGGCCGTCGTCTACCACGACGACATGTTCGTGGACTCCGGCCTGCAGCTCGACACGCTCTCGCGGGTCGGGTCGGCGCAGGCCTGGGTCACCAACGAGTACGAGCACGACGGGATCGGTGACGCACGCGTGCTGGAGCGCCTGCGGGAGCTGGTCCGCGACCGAGGAGGAGAGATTCGATGAGCACGCACCACACCCCTGGCCGGCCGCCGTACGCGGGCACGCGAGCGCCCCGGCTGGCCGAGAGCGACGCGTTCAACGCCCACATGGCCCGCGGCTGGGGCGCGCCGGACGTCGTCGTCCCGATGATCCCCGGCGCGCCGGAGGCCGCCGCCGACCACCGCCGCCGCCTGTCGGAGCGCATCGGCGCGCGCGACGCCGTGGTCAGCGCCGGGCGCGCGCCGCTGCGCAACGGCGACGCGATGTACGGGTTCCGCGCCGACAGCGACTTCGTGTGGCTCACGGGCACCCAGGCCGAGGACGGCGTCCTGGTGCTGCGGGCGCACGAGGGCGGGCACGACGCGACGCTGTACCTGCCGCCGCCCGCCAAGCCGGGCGAGAGCGCGTTCTTCGGCAACGCGGCGTACGGCGAGCTCTGGGTGGGGCCCTCCCCGGACCTGGCCGCGTGGGCCGAGGCGTACGGCATCGCGGTCGAGCCGCGGGCCGCGCTCGACGGCGTGCTGGAGAAGCTGGACGGCGCGCTCGCCTCGCCGTCGGTCGACGACGACCTGGTGCGACGGTTCGGCCTCAAGCCGTCCGAGGACCTCGCCCGCGCCCTGTCCGACCTGCGGATGATCAAGGACGACTGGGAGATCGGCCAGCTCCGCGAGGCGATCGACCACACCGTGACCGGGTTCGACGCCGTGGCCCGCGAGGTGCCGCGCGCCGTCGGCGGGCTCGGCGAGCGCTGGCTGCAGGGCACGTTCGACCGGCACGCGCGCACGTTCGGCAACGGGCCGGGCTACTCGACGATCGTCGGCTCCGGACCGCACGCCCCGACCCTGCACTGGGTGCGGTGCGACGGCCCGATCCTGCCCGACATGCCGCTGCTGCTCGACATGGGGGTCGAGGCGAACTCCCTGTACACGGCTGACGTGACCCGCACGATCCCGCCGTCGGGCACCTTCAGCGCCGTGCAGCGCCAGGTGCACGACCTGGTGGAGAAGTCGCACCGCGCCGGCATGGCGCAGATCCGGCCCGGCGTGGAGTACCTGGACTTCCACTACGCGTCCATGGAGGTCATCGCGCAGGGGCTGCACGACTGGGGGCTGCTCGACGTGTCGGTCGACGAGGCGCTCTCCCCCGGCGGGCAGCAGCACCGGCGCTGGCTGGTCTGCGGCATCGGGCACCACCTGGGGCTCGACGTGCACGACTGCGCCCACTCCGACTACCAGGCCTACCAGGCCGCTCCCCTGACCCCCGGCGTCGTGATGACGGTCGAGCCCGGCCTGTACTTCCACGCCCACGACGAGACCGTGCCGCCCGAGCTGCGCGGCATCGGCGTGCGCCTGGAGGACGACCTGCTGGTCACGGCCGACGGCGCCGAGGTGCTCTCGGACGCCCTGCCCATCGACGCCGCCGGCATCGAGCGCTGGACCGCGGAACGGATCGGCGATGCCTGAGGCCGTGCTCTCCTTGCCGGGCGTGGGGACCCGGGTGGCCGAGCCGTTCCCGCTCGCCGACGTCGAGGTCACGGGCGGCGTCTTCACCCGCGCCCGCGACCAGATGCTGCACCTGGCGCGCGTCTACCCCGTGGACCGGCTGCTCGCCGTGTTCCGCGCCAACGCCGGGCTGGACACCCGCGGCGCGCTGCCGCCGGGCGGCTGGGAGGACTTCGGCCACCCCGACGAGGACGCCTGGGGCCCGCACGACTACCCCGGCCGGGAGGCCGCTCCCACGGCCAACCTGCTGCGCGGCCACTACGCGGGCCACTTCCTGTCCATGCTGGCGCTCGCGGCCGGCGGCCCGGGCGACGCCGACGACCGGGCCGAGCTGAAGGCCAAGGTCGACGAGCTGGTCGCTGGTCTGCGGGAGGTCCAGGAGACGCTGGCGGCCACGGGCCGGTACAGCCACCCCGGGTTCCTGGCCGCCTACGGCGAGTGGCAGTTCTCGCGCCTGGAATCGCTGGCGCCCTACGGCGAGATCTGGGCGCCGTACTACACGTGCCACAAGATCATGGCCGGTCTGCTGGACGCCCACCGGCACACCGGCTCGGCCGTGGCGCTGGAGGTCGCCGCCGAGATGGGGCGGTGGGTGCACGGGCGGCTGTCCGTGCTGCCCGCGGAGCAGCGCGCGGCCATGTGGGCCCTGTACATCGCCGGCGAGGCAGGCGGCATGAACGAGGTGCTGTGCGACCTCGCCGTGCTCACCGGGGACCGCACGTTCGTCGAGACGGCGCGGCTGTTCGACCTGGACACGCTGCTGGAGTTCGCGGCAGCGGGACGCGACGAGCTGGACGGCATGCACGCCAACCAGCACGCCGCGACGCTGCTCGGCTACCTCGCCCTGGGCGACCTGACCGGCGAGGCGCGCTACACGGACGCCGTCGTCAACCTGTGGGACATGCTCGTGCCCGGCCGCACCTACGCGCACGGCGGCTCCGGCGAGAACGAGCTGTGGGGGCCGGCGGGCGCGGTCGCGGGCGACATCGGCAACCGCAACGCCGAGACGTGCGTGACCTACAACATGCTCAAGATCGCGCGCGCCCTGTTCGAGCGCACGGGCGAGGCGCGGTTCGCCGACTACTACGAGCGGGCCGTGACCAACCAGATCCTGGGCTCGCGACGCGACGTCGACTCGGACGACTCCCCCGAGGTGACGTACATGTTCCCCGTACACCCGGGGGCGCTGCGCGAGTGGGACAACGTGGGCACCTGCTGCGGCGGCACGGGGCTGGAGAACCATGTCAAGTACCAGGACTCGGTGTACTTCCGGTCGTTCGCCGGTGCCGCGCGGGTCGTCTGGGTCAACCTCTATGTGGCCTCGACGGCGAGCTGGCCGGAGGCGGGCGTCCGGCTGGTGCAGCGCACGGACTACCCGCTGGAGGGCGGCAGCCGGATCGAGGTCGACGCGACCGGCGACCTGGAGCTGCGCCTGCGGGTGCCGGGCTGGGTCGCGAGCGGCGCCTTCACCGTGACGGTGGACGGCGAGCCGCAGTCCGTCCGGGCCGACGGCGGGTACGTCGCCCTGCGGCGCGACTGGCGGCCCGGCACCGTCGTCGAGGTCGACCTGCCGCTGACCCTGCGCGAGGTCCCGGCCCCCGACGACACGTCGGTGGTCACCCTGGAGCTCGGGCCGACGGTGCTGCTGGCCCGCAGCGCAGCCACGACCTGGCTGCCGCTGGAGGCCGCGACCTGGCGGCGGCTGGACGGCACGCTGGAGGCCCCGCTGACCTCCGCCGACGACGGCACATGGCGCCTCGGCGACCTCGTCCTGGAGCCGACCTGGTCCGGGTCCGACGCCAGGTACCACATGTACCTGCGCCGGTCCGACGCGCGGATCGCGTTCGCGGGGGCCGACCCCGCGGCGGACTCGGGCGTGCCGAACGCCGCGCGTACGGACGGGCGGACGTTCCTCGACGTGCTGTGGTCGGACGGCGGTTTCGCCGACCGGGCGGGGTTCGTCGAGGCCGTGCTGCGCACGACGCACGAGTTCGTGGACCTCGGGCTGCTCAGCGCCGCGGAGGGACGGCGGGTGCTGCTGGCGGCGGCGCGCTGCGACGTCGGGCGATCGCCCGAGGCCGACGCCGGGCCCGGATCCGAGGGCCGGGCCACCGAGGAGTCCGCGCTCCTGTCGCGGGCGCCGACCACCACGCACGCGGGCTCCGCGCCGCGCGTCGAGATCGTCGCGGCCACCGCGCCCGGCGTCAGCGGCTGGTACCTCCGGCCGCCGGAGCTCACGGTCAGCGCGCGGGCCGACGTCGGCGAGCCGGTCGTCGAGGTCCGCGTCGGCGACGAACCCTGGACGCCCGCCGGCCAGGAACCGCTGGTCCTGACCGACGGCGTGCACACGGTCACCGCGCGCGCCGTCGACGAGGCGGGGCGGGAGCGCCGCGTCGTCCGCGAGGTCAGCGTCGACACCCGGCCGCCGCGCACCACCGTCACCACCAAACGCCTGGGCCCGCGGGGCGTCGAGATCAACCTCGCCGCCGTCGACGACGTCTCGGGCGTGGACAGCATCCGGTGGAAGGGGCCCGACACGTTCTGGGCCACGTTCGCCGAGCCGTTCAGCCGGGCGCTGTCCGACGTGCCCCAGGTGATCGAGTTCGCCGCGACCGACCGGGCGGGCAACCAGGAGCCGGTGCGCACCCTGGTGCTCCCGCCCGCGGACGCCGACTGACAGCTCCGCCGGGCGCCCGCCCGGCGGGGCAGGCAAGGTTCCACCGATGTCCGACCAGCGAACAGTCAGACCAGCGAACAGGAGAGCACGCATGAACCAGCGAGCCGTCCGGAAGTCCCTGGCGCTATCGCTCGCGGCGATCGCCGCGAGCGCCCTCGCACTCGGAGCCGTGCCGGCGGGGGCGGCGGCCGCCCCGCCGCCCTCGGCGGTCGCCGCCCCGCCGTCGTCCGACGCCTGCCGGCTGCCCGCAGCGGTCGGCGGGCTGGGCTCGGGGTTCCCGGTCGACGAGCAGGCGCTCCCCGCCGTCGGCACCCTCAAGGCGGCGCTGCTGCTCGTGGACTTCGAGGACCACCCGGCGTCCCCGGCCTCCGCCGCCGAGGCGGAGGCCAACCTCGCGCCGGGCGTGGAGTACCTGGAGCGGGTCTCGGGCGGCCGGCTGGAGGTGACCACGACGACGTCGGACGGCTGGGTGCGGATGCCGGAACCGTCGACGTCGTACCCGTTCGAGCGGGGCCTGAGCTACGAGGACCACGTGCGGTACATCGGCGACGCGATCGCGGCCGCCGACGACACGTTCGACTTCTCCGACGTGGACGTCGTCTGGGTGACCGCCACCAAGGAGGCGCCGAACATCACGTACTCGCCCACGACGAACTTCCTGGACGTCACGGCCGACGGCAACCACCTCACGCACGCCGTCACGTTCGGCTACGACCAGTGGCGCTGGGGCGGGCTCGTGCTGGCCCACGAGTCCGGGCACACGCTCGGCCTGCCCGACCTCTACCTGTTCGAGGCGCCGCCGGAGGACCCGGGCAACTACCACGCGGCGGTCGGCGGCTGGGACCTGATGGGCCTGATCTCGGGAGCGGGGCCGGAGTACCTCGCCTGGCACCGCTGGCAGCTCGGCTGGCTCGACGACGCCCAGGTGGTGTGCGCGCGCGGCGACCGGACGACGTCGGCGCGGCTGGCACCGGTGGCGCTGTCCGCCGACGCCGGCCCCGGGCAGGCCGCCATGGTGGTGCACCCGCTCTCGGCGACGCGCGCCGTCGTCGTCGAGAACCGGCAGCCGGTGGGTTACGACGAGGCCATCGAGGCGCGCGGCGCCCTGGTGTACACGGTGGACACGTCCGTGCCCTCGGGCGAGGGCCCGGTCCGGGTGGTCGACGCGACGCCGGGTTCGCCGGACGGCCTGGACGACGCCCCGTTCGCGGCGGGCTCGTCCTGGACCGAGCCGACCACGGGCGCCGAGCTCACGTTCCGCGCCGGCCCCGGGAACACGCTGAAGGTCACGGTCCAGCCCTGACCACCTCCGTGTCAGACGTACAGGTCACCCGGGTGACCTGTACGTCTGACACGGGCGGGCGGCCGGTCGATGTCAGTGACCGCGTCTACCGTCGGGCCATGAGCGACCCCCGGCCCTTCACCGTCCACGTCCCCGACCAGGTCCTCACCGACCTGCGCGACCGCCTGGCACGCAGCCGGATCCCCGCCGAGTCGCCCCGGCGTCCGCCGTCCGGCATGACGGCGTCCTACCTGCACGAGCTCGTGGACCACTGGATCAGCTGGGACTGGCGCGCGCGGGAGGCCTGGCTGAACGCGCACCCGCAGTTCGTCGCCACGATCGACGACGCGGACGTGCACTTCGTGCACCTGCGCTCGGCGGAGCCGGACGCGCCGGCGCTGCTCGTGATGCACGGGTGGCCGCACACGTTCGCCCTGCAGCTCGACTTCGCGGACCTGCTGCCCGACTTCCATGTCGTGGTGGCGAGCCTGCCCGGCTTCGCGTTCTCGGCGCCGTACGCGGACGGCCCGATGTCCGAGAAGCGGCTGGCGGGCACGATGCACGCGCTGATGACCGACGTGCTCGGCCACGACCGGTACCTCACCTACGGCGAGGACGTCACGGCGAACGTCAGCGACCTCATCGCGGCCCGGTACCCGGAGCACGTCGCGGGCATCGTCGCCACGCACGCGCACTTCCCGACCACGTCGGAGCGGGCGGCGCTCGAGGACCCCGCGGCCCGGGAGTTCTTCGACGGCATCGCCGCGCGGCACCAGACCGACGGCGCCTACGGCCACGTCCAGGCCACGCGGCCCGACACGCTCGCCACGGCCCTCAACGACTCCCCCGCCGGGCTGCTGGCATGGCTCACCGAGAAGCTCGTCGAGTGGAGCGACACCCCGCCCGGCGACCCGCGCGCGGTGGAGCAGCGCATCTCGCGCGACCGGATCCTCACCGAGGCGACGATCTACTGGGCCACCCAGACCATCGGGTCATCGTTCCGGCCCTACTACGAGGGCGCCGACCAGCCCGACCCGATCGCGCCGACGACCGTGCCGGCAGCGGTGTTCGTCCAGCGGCACGAGGCCGGCTACCCCGAGTCGCTCGCACGCCGCCACTACCTCGACCTGCGCGTGTTCGACCGACTGGAAGAGGGCGGTCACTTCACGGTGGGCGAGGTGCCCGAGGAGATGGCGGCGCGCGTGCGGGAGTTCGTCCGGTCGGTCGGCCCGAGCTGACCGGGTCAGGCCTTGGGCTCGAGCCGGATCACCGGGAACTTGCGGTCGGTGTGGGTCTCGTACACCTTGGCGTCGGGCCAGTACGCGGCCCAGATCCCGTAGAGCCGCTCCCACTCGGGCGACGTCGGGCGCACGACCGTGGTGGTGGCCCGGAGGGTCTGGTCGCCCACCTCGATGGTGGTCTCGCCGGCGCCGTCCTCCACGTTGGCCACCCACGTCGGGTCCTTGGGCGCGCCGCCCATCGAGCCCACGACCAGGTAGGCGTCGCCGTCGGTGGCGGCCACCAGCGGTGTCACGTACTCCTTGCCGCTGACGCGGCCCACGTGGTGCAGCAGCACCAGCCGCTTGCCCAGGAAGTGCCCGCCGGCGACCTCCTCGCCGAGCACGCCCGCGTTCGCGCGGAACGCCTCGATGACCCCGGTGTTCATGTCTGTCATGTCGTCCTCCAGAGACCCGTGCCGGCCCCCTGGCCGACCAACCGGACTTTACCCCGCTTACGCGCCGCCGGATAGCATCCGGACATGAGCACGCCGATGACGTGGGGCACACCGCGGCCGGAGCGGGCCGACGCCGCGCGCAACCGGCAGCTGCTGCTCGCCAGCGCGCGGGAGCTCCTGGCCGAGGTGGGGCCCGAGTGCCTCACGATGGACCTCCTCGCCGAGCGCTCCGGGCTCGGCAAGGGCACGGTCTTCCGGCGGTTCGGGTCGCGGGCGGGCATCTTCCAGGCGCTGCTCGACGACGCCGAGCGCGACCTGCAGCAGCAGGTGCTCAGCGGTCCGCCGCCGCTCGGCCCCGGGGCGCCGCCGGTCGACCGGATCGTCGCGTACGGCACGGCCCGGGTCCGGTTCCTCGCCGAGCACCACGCCGTCGCCCGCGCCACGCTCGACGGGCGCCACGCGGCCGGGCGGCGTCGGCCGCTGTCCGAGATCCACCTGCGCGTGCTGCTGCGCGAGGTCGACCTGCCGGGCGCCGACATCGAGGTGCTCGCGGGCCAGCTCGCGTACGCGCTGGACGGCCCGCTGCTGCTCCGGCTCTTCGCGGGCCCGGAGCTGGCGGGGCCGGAGCCCACGGCCCGGTTCGAGGCGGGCTGGCGCGACCTGGTCGAGCGGGTGTGCGGGGTCTCCGGGGTGTAACCACGCCGCCGGTCGAGCCCGTCGAGACCCCGGTCGCGGCAAGCCGACCGCGCATCAGGCGTGCGTCGGCGCCTCGTGCCGGGCGTGCTCGGCGGGCTCGAGCTGGAACGTCGAGTGCTCCACCCGCACGTCGAACTGGGTGGCCACGCACCGCTGCAGGGCGTCGAGCACGGGCGGCGCCTGCCCGTCGCGGAAGCACACGTCGCGCACCACGACGTGGGCGCTGATGGTCGGCAGCCCCGTCGCGACGAGCGACGCGTGCAGGTCGTGGACCTCCTCGACGTGCTCCACCTCCAGCAGCCGGGCCCGGACCTCGTCCAGGTCCATGCCGGGCGGGGTCGACTCCAGCAGCACGCTCGCGGAGTCGGCCAGCAGCCGGGCGGCCCGGGGCAGGATCAGCACGGCGATGACCAGGCCGGCGACGGCGTCGGCGCGCTGCCAGCCGGTCGTCGCGATCACGACGGCGGCCGCGATCACCGCGACCGAGCCCAGCGCGTCGTTGACCACCTCCAGGAACGCGGCGCGCAGGTTGAACGACTTCGAGCGCCCGCCCGCGAGCACGAGCAGCGCCACGACGTTGCCCACCAGGCCGACGACGCCGAACACCAGCAGGCCCGGACCGGGCGCCTCCGCCGGCCCGAACAGGCGGCTGACGCCCTCGATCAGCGCGTAGACGCCGACGGCGAGCAGCACCGCGGCCTGGGCCAGCGCGGCCAGGATCTCGGCGCGACGGAACCCCCAGGTGCGACGCGGCGACGGCGGCCGCAGCGCGAGCGACGCCGCGCCGAGCGCGATGGCGAGGCCCGCGACGTCGGTCAGCATGTGCGCGGTGTCGACCAGCAGCGCGAGGCTGCCCGTGAGCAGGGCGCCGACCGCCTGGGCCACGAAGACGGACGCCGTGATGCCGAACGCGACGGCGAGGCGCCGTCGTCCGCCCGCGGCCGCTCCCGCGTCGCCGTGCGTGTGGCCGCCGGGACCGTGACCGTGGCTCATGACGACGCCCCCGTCGTCCGGCCCACGCGCGCAGGCGCCTCGGCCGGGTGTGCGACCGCGTCCGGCGCATGCGCCGCCGAACCGTCGGCGCCGTAGACCGGGCACAGCGCGACGGCGTCGCCGGTCAGCGCCAGGAGCTGCTCCGCGGCGGCGAGCACCTTGAGCGTCGCCTCGGGGTGGGTCAGCGAGAACACGGACGCCCGGCCCTCCGGGCGGGACTCGACGAGCCCGCAGTCGCGCAGGCACGCCAGATGCTTGGACACCGTGGACTGCGCCAGGCCGAGGTGCCCGGTCAGGTCCACGACGCGGTGCTCGCCGAGGGCCAGGTGCTGCAGGATCGCCAGCCGCGACGGGTCGGAGAACCCGTGGAACAGGTACGAGGCCACGGCCATCGCCTCGGACTCGGCGGGCTTCACATCGTCCGGCACCTTTGTCATCGCCATAAGGCGATGCTATCAGCGCCCCCGCTCGCCTTCGAAGCCTAAGTTTCTTGTCTTTGGGTCGGCCCAAAGACAAGAAACTTAGGCCTCAAAGGGGATCAGCCGACGGCGGCAGCCACGCGCCCCGACGGCCGCGCGGCCCTGGCCCGCCCGACGGCGGCAGCCCGCCTCAGCCCGCTGCCCGCGCCCTCCAGGCCTGCGCCGTCGCGTCGAGCACCTCGGCCCACGGCGTCGGGCGGACGCCGAACTCCCTGGTCGCCGCCGAGCCGTCCGCGACGAACGGCCGGTCGAACTGGTACAGCACGCCCAGGGCCTCGCGGAGCAGCGGCACCACGAGGCCCCCGGCCCGCAGCATGCCGCGCGGCACCCGGCGCAGCCGCGGCTCCCCCGTCCCGGCCCGCGCGCCGAGCTGCCGCAGCACCTCGCGGACGGTCACCGGCGGGTTGGCCGGCACGATCCACGGCGACCCCCAGGCCCGGTCGTCGGCGCCGAGCGCCACGAGGGTCGCGGCGACGTCGTCGACGGCGGTCCAGGTGTGCGGCTGGTCCGGGTCGGCCATGACGGAGGCGGTCTTCCCGGCGAGCGTCGAGGCCGCGTACATGGGCAGCAGGCCGTGCGACGCCGGCACGGTCGGCCCGATGTAGTCGGACGCGCGCGCCTCGGTGACCCGCGCCCGCCCGGCGCGGTGCGCGGCGAGCGCCTCCTGCCACAACCTCGCCCGGAGCCGACCCTTGTGGTCGGACGCCGCCAGCGGCAGGCCCCGGGTCATGACGCCGTCGACCGGTCCGTACCCGTAGAGGTTGCCCAGCGTCACGAGCACCGCCCCGGAGGTCTCGGCGGCGTGCAGTGCCGCCGCGGCCAGCGGGGGCCAGCCGCGCTCCCACGCCTGGTAGGAGCCGGGGTTCGCGCAGTTGTAGAGCACGCCCGCGCCGCGCGCGGCCGCCGCGAGCGCCTGCGCGTCGGTGGCGTCGAGGGCGACTCGCTCGACGCGGGGGCGCTCGGGGCCGCGGCCCGATCGGGTCACCACGGCCACGGTGCGTCCGGCCCGGGCGAGGCGGAGGGCGAGCGCGGTGCCGACAGGCCCGGCGCCGACGACGAGGTGGGTTGCCATGCGCTCAGCGTGCCATCCGCACCCGGCGGGATGTAGTCATACAGATTTCCCACTTGTATGATCGCTTGCGAACATCCCGCCGCAAAGGAGCGCCATGACGTACCAGCCCGACGCCATCCGGACCGTGCAGCTCTCGACTGTCACGCTGCCGCTGGCCACCGCGATCTCCGACGCCAAGGTCTTCACCGGCCGGCAGAAGCCGATGACCGAGGTCGTCTTCCTGTTCGCGGAGATCACCACCGAGCAGGGGTTCGAGGGCCTCGGCTTCTCCTACTCCAAGCGCGCCGGCGGCCCCGCGCAGTACGCGCACGCCAAGGAGGTGGCCCAGGCCGCGATCGGCGAGGACCCCAACGACATCGCCAAGCTGTACACCAAGCTGCTGTGGGCGGGCGCGTCGGTCGGCCGCTCCGGCGTCGCGACCCAGGCGCTGGCCGCGATCGACATCGCCCTGTACGACCTCAAGGCCAAGCGCGCGGGCCTGCCGCTGGCCAAGCTGCTGGGCGCGCACCGCGACTCCGTGCGCACCTACAACACCTCGGGCGGGTTCCTCAACGCGAGCATCGAGGAGGTCAAGGAGCGCGCGAGCCGGTCGATCGCCGAGGGTATCGGCGGCATCAAGATCAAGGTCGGCCTGCCGGACAACCGGCGCGACCTGGAGCGCGTCGCCGCCGTCCGCGAGCACATCGGCGCCGACGTGCCGCTCATGGTCGACGCCAACCAGCAGTGGGACCGCACCACCGCCCTGCGCATGGGCCGGCGGCTGGAGGAGTTCGACCTCGTGTGGATCGAGGAGCCGCTGGACGCCTACGACGCCGAGGGCCACGCCGCGCTCGCCGCCGCCCTGGACACCCCGATCGCCACCGGCGAGATGCTGGCCTCGGTCGCCGAGCACGAGCGGCTCATCGCGACCCGCGCGTGCGACATCATCCAGCCGGACGCCCCGCGCGTCGGCGGCATCACGCAGTTCCTGCGCCTCCTCACGCTCGCCGACCAGGCCGGCCTGGACCTCGCGCCGCACTTCGCGATGGAGATCCACCTGCACCTGGCGGCCACGTACCCGCGCGAGCCGTGGGTGGAGCACTTCGACTGGCTCGACCCGCTGTTCGACGAGCGGCTGGAGACGAAGGACGGCCGCATGCTCGTCCCGGACCGCCCCGGCCTGGGCGTCACGTTCAGCGAGCAGGCCCGCGCGTGGACCACGGACAGCGCCACCTTCGGCCCGGCCTGACCCACCTGCCCCCACCGGCCCGTCCGGTGGGGGCGGTCCCGTCCGAGATGGAAGCATGAGGCCATGGCCCAGACCCTGAGCGGCACCCTCGTGGAGACGCTGCGCACGCGCATCGTCAACGGCGACATCGCCCCCGGCGAGAAGCTGCCGAGCGAGCCGCGCCTCGCCGTCGAGCACCAGGTCAGCCGCACCGTGGTCCGGGAGGCCATCGCGCGCCTCAACCTGGAGGGCCTGGTCCACACCCGGCGCGGCAGCGGCAGCTACGCCCTGACCCCGCCCACCGAGGACGACGACGGCGCGCCCGTCGCCCGGTCCCTGGCCGACCGGCTCGCGCTCGTGGAGTACCGCATCGCGCTGGAGACCGAGGCCGCCGCACTGGCCGCCGTCCGGCGCACACCCGCGCAGCTCGCGGCACTGGGCGACCGGCTCGACGCGCTCGCTTCATCGGACGGGCATCCCGCCACGGCGATGCAGCACGACTTCGCGTTCCACCGCCTCGTCGCGGAGGCCGCGGGCAACAGGTTCCTCCTGGAGGCGCTGGACCGGCTGGGCCCGCAGATGATCGCGATGCCGCGCGGGCGGCTCGACCGCCACAGCGGGGACGAGGCACTGCCGACCGACGGGCACCACGATGCCGGCCGCTTCACCGCCGTCGTCCAGGAGCACCAGGCCATCCGGGACGCCCTGGACGCGAAGGACCCGCAGGCCGCGGCTGCGGCCATGCGGGTCCACCTGACGTCGTCCCGCCGCCGCCTGGAGACGGAGTCGGGGAGTCGTTGACCACGTGGAGGCGGGTCAGCGCGGGGGCTTGACCGCCAGGACCGGGCGGTCGGCCTGGAGCAGGATGCGCTGCGCCACCGAGCCCATGATGAACTTGCCGACCGTGCTGCGGCGGCGCAGGCCGATCACGATCAGC
This sequence comes from Promicromonospora kroppenstedtii, assembly GCF_044389675.1. Classification (NCBI taxonomy): domain Bacteria; kingdom Bacillati; phylum Actinomycetota; class Actinomycetes; order Micrococcales; family Promicromonosporaceae; genus Promicromonospora; species Promicromonospora kroppenstedtii. The sequence continues at coordinate 229,224 of NZ_JBIRYI010000002.1, forward strand.
GACGCATCGTGCTGGTCGGCGAGGTCCAGGATCTCGTCGGTGAAGTCGTCCCGGTGCGTGCCGCGCACCACCTTGGCCGCCACGCCCGCCGCGGCGGCCTGCTCGACCACCCGGTCCAGGTCCTCCTCGGCGGCGACGGTGGTCTCGACCACCGCACCTTCGCGGGCCGAGTTGACCACCAGGAGGTCCTCGCCCCTCAGCGCGGCCTCGGCGGTCGCCGCCCTGACGGCGGCCTCCCCCGCAGGCGTGGGCACGTAGCCGACGACGATGCTCATACTGACTCTTCCTCTCGGTTCTTCGCCGACGCACCGTCGGACGACCCACCAGCGGCTGCGACGCCGGCCGGCTCCGCGGCCGCCCGCCGCTCGCGGACGGCACGGATCAGGGGCAGCACGGCCACCACCACGAACACGACCAGCAGCGTCGCGGAGATGGGCCGGGTGAAGAAGCCCGCGGCCGACCCGTCGAACATCAGCAGCGAGCGCCGCAGGCTGGACTCCAGGAGCGAGCCCAGCACGAACGCCAGGACGAGCGGGCCCGGCTCGAAGCCGAACTTCTTCATCAGGTACCCGACGGCCCCGAAGACGACGACCAGCAGGACGTCGAACACCGAGTTGTTGATCGTGTAGGCGCCGATCATGGTGATCAGGGCCGTGACCGGCGCCAGGATCGCCGCGCGCACCCGCAGGATGCGGACGAACACGCCGACCAGCGGGATCGACATGATCAGCAGCAGCACGTTGCCGATGTACATCGAGTTGACGACGCCCCAGAACAGCTCGGGGTGCTCGGACACGAGCTGCGGGCCAGGGGTGATGCCCTGGATGAGCAGCGCACCGAACATGAGCGCCATGGTCGCGTTGGCGGGGATGCCGAGCGTGAGCAGCGGGATGAACGAGCTGGTGGCGGCGGCGTTGTTCGCCGTCTCCGGCCCGGCCACGCCCTCGATGGCGCCCTTGCCGAACCGGCTCGGGTCCTTGGCGCGCTTCTTCTCGGCCGCGTAGGCGGCCATGGAGGCGATGGTCGCGCCACCGCCGGGCAGGATGCCGAGGAAGAACCCGAGCACCGACCCACGGGCGACGGCGCCCGACGACTCCTTGAGGTCCTTGCGCGACGGCCAGACGTTGGCGACCTTGCCGGGCGCGTGCACGGCGCGGTGCCGCTCCTCCAGGTTGTAGAGGATCTCGCCGAGGCCGAACAGGCCCATCGCGACGGGCACGAAGTCGATGCCGTCGGCCAGGCTCAGGCTGTCGAACGTGAAGCGTTCGGCGCCCGTGAAGGCGTCGCGCCCGACGGTGGCCAGCAGCAGGCCGATCGCCGCGGCGATGAGCGCCTTGACCTTGGCGCCGGACGCGATGGTCGAGACCAGGAGGATGCCCAGCAGGGCCAGGGCGGCGTACTCGGGCGGGCCGAAGTCGAGGGCGAAGCCCGCCACGACGGGCGCCAGGAAAGTCAGTCCGACGATGGCGACGGTGCCACCGATGAACGACCCGACGGCGGCGACGCCCAGCGCCGTACCCGCCTTGCCCTTCCTGGCGAGCGCGTGCCCGTCCAGGACCGTGACCACCGAGCTGGCCTCGCCCGGCAGGCGTAGCAGCACGGACGTGATGGTGCCGCCGTACTGGGCGCCGTAGAAGATCCCGGCGAGCATGATGATGGCGGTGACCGGCTCCACGCCGTAGGTGAGCGGGAGCAGGATGGCGATGGTGGCCGCCGGGCCGAGACCCGGCAGCACCCCGATGAGCATGCCGATGACCACCCCGACGAGGCAGTACAGCAGGTTCGTCGGTTCGAGCACGACGGCGAACCCGGCGGCTACGTTCTGCAGTGATTCCACGTGCGTTTCCCTTGCGGATCAGACCTGCGGTGCGGTCAGAAGAGGTGCGGGACGTTGGTGCCGAGCGCCCCGACGAAGACCCCGTACAGCACCCCGACCACGAGCACCGAGTACAGGACGGCGGAGCGCCAGGACTCGCCGCCGAGGAACTTCATCCAGACGAGGCTCAGCACCAGGGCGGGGATCTCGAAGCCGATCACGGGCAGCAACGCCACGAGTCCCAGCAGGGTCGCGAGACCCACGAGGGAGAACCACGAGTACCGGGAGAACTTCTCGCCGTCGCCGCCCCGGCGTCCGATGAACACCTGGGCCAGCGACAGGACGATCACCGCGACGCTGATCGCCAGCGGCCACAGCCCCGCGCCCGGCTGCTCCAGGGTGCCGAGGCCCAGGCCGAGCGCCGTCACCGCCCCCAGGACGCCGACGCCGGCCGTGACCAGGCCGGCCGCGAGGTTCGCGACCGGGCCGGCGGGCGGCGGGGCGTCCTCGGCCCACTCCTCGGCCAGCGCCCGGGCCGGGTCGGCGGGCGCGACGGCAGCGGCGCCGTCCGCCCCGCCGTCCGGCCTGCCGTTCGAGCTGCCGTCCACGCGTGCCTCCTTGGTTGCCGTTGCCACGAGGGATCAGCCCTCTGCGAGGCTGATGTCGTACTCCTCGGTGAGCGCCTTGTACTTCTCGGCGAGCTCGGTCCACTCGGTGGTGACCTCTTCGCCCGAGATCTCGTGCGGCGTCAGCAGGTTGTTCTCGTTGAACGAGGTGTAGGTGTCCGAGGCGATGGCGGCGTCGATCGACTCCACGAGCCGGGCCTTGACGTCCTCGGGCAGACCCTTGGGCGCGGCCAGCGCGCGGTACTGCGAGACGGGCACGTCGTAGCCCTCCTCGACGGCCGTCGGCACGTCGGGCAGGAACTGGTTGCGCTCGGCCGAGAAGGCCAGCAGCGGCACCACCTTGCCGGCGTCGATCTGCGGCTTGGCCTCGCCGAGCTGCACCGTGGCCACCTGCACCTGGTCGCCGACGACGGCGGTCAGCGCGGGCGAGCCCGAGTCGAACGGGACGGCCGTGCCGTCGATCTCCGCCTGCGCGAACAGCGCGGCCTGGGCGAGCTGCGAACCGGTACCCACGCCCGTGGTGCCGTACTTGATCTCGCCGGACGCGCCCTTGAGGTCGTCCAGGGTCTCGAAGCCGGAGTCCACGCTGGCCAGCAGCACGTAGTCGTCCTGCGAGAGGCCCTTGATCACGTCGAGGTCAGCCAGGTCCACGGCCTCGTCCTCGGACACCGCCAGCGGCGTGATGGTGATGAGGGAGGCGTTCAGCAGCACCAGCTCGTACCCGTCGGCCGGCTTGCCCGCGACCTCCTCGGTCGCCAGGGCGCCGTTGGCCCCGGCCCGGTTGACGACGGGGACCGCCACGCCGAGGTCTTCGGCCATGCCCTCGGCCACGGCGCGGGCGATGAGGTCGGTCGAGCCGCCGGCGTCCTGCCCCACGGTGATGGTCACCGGGCCGGACGGGAAGTCCTCGCCCTCGCCGCCCCCGGCGGCGCCCACGTTGCCGCCGCACGCGGCGAGCGTCAGGGCCGCGGCCGCGGCGGTGGCACCCAGGGCGGCACGGCGGAGGCGGGGGCTACGGCGGTCAGGAGTTGTCATCACAGCTCTCCTCGTTGAGATCTTCGACGGGCATCTGCCGGTCGGGCGTTGAGCATAGGAAGCCCATACGATGCCTGTCTAAGCCTCTTACTGCATTGCCTGATACTCGGAATGCATCAATTCCCGGAAAGGCCATCGTGTACACCCTCGATCAGGTCCGCTGCTTCCTCGCCGTCGCGGAAGAGCTCCACTTCGGCCGCGCGGCGGAACGACTCAACATGACCCAGCCGCCCCTGAGCCGTCAGGTCCAGAAGCTGGAACGCGCGGTCGGCGTCCCCCTGCTGGAGCGCGACAACCGGCACGTCGAGCTGACGACGGCCGGCACCGTGTTCCTCGAGGAGGCCCGGCGCCTCCTGACCGCCGCCGACGCCGCCCCGGCCCTGGCCCGCAAGATCGCCGCGGGCCGCGCCGGCGTGCTGCGCCTCGGGTTCACCGCCGCCTCGGGGTTCAGCCTGCTGGGCACGCTGGTGCAGGAGATCACCGACTACATGCCCGACGTCGACCTCGACCTCCAGGAGCTGGTGACGATCGAGCAGATCGAGGCGATCCGCCGCGGCGAGCTCGACCTGGCGCTCGGCCGGCCGCCGTTCGACCAGGAGAGCTTCGACTCCCGGCTCCTGCTGTCCGAGGACCTCGTGCTGGCCGTGCCGCCCGGCCACGCGCTGACCCGTCTGGACCGTCCCGTGACCGCCGCCGACCTGCGCGACCAGCCCGTCGTCGGCCACCACCCCACCAAGGCGCGGTACTTCTACGACATGGTGGTGCGGTACATCGCCGTCGAGCACGGCAACGTGGTGCACGTCGTCAGCCAGATCCTGACGATGTGCTCGCTGGTCGCCGCAGGGCGCGGCGTCGCGTTCGTGCCCGAGTCGGCGCGCCTGCTGGGGCTGCCGGGCGTGACCTTCGTGGAGCTCGACGTGCCGCACGGCGTCGTCGAGCTCCACGCCATCTGGGACCGGAGCTCGAAGAACCCGGCCCTGCACGAGTTCCTGCGCTACCTGCACCCCTCGTCCTGAGAACCGGCGATGCAGTTGCGGCATGAGTTGATGCCGTTTTGGGCTTGGACAGGCATCGTGGACGGTTCTTACCGTGGCCCCGAGAACCTAGCCGATCAGCATGTCATCGCCGACGTCTGTCACAGGAGGGGGCCACCCTTGGCCACGTATGCACCCCGGGAGCTCGCCGTCGCCCTCAAGGACGGGCTGTTGTCGTTCCCCGTCACGCCGTTCACCGCGGACGGCGCGATCGACGAGCAGCGGTACCGCGACCACATCGACTGGCAGTCGAGCTTCCGGATCGGCGGCCTGTTCGCCGCCGGCGGCACGGGCGAGGGCTTCAGCCTGACGCCGCAGGAGTCCGCCGAGGTGGTGCGGCTCGCCGTCGACACCGCCGCCGGCCGCACCCCGGTGCTCGGCAGCGCGGGCGGCAACACCGCCCAGGCGATCCAGAACGCGCGCGCCGCGCAGGACGCCGGCGCCGAGGGGCTGCTGCTCCTGCCGCCGTACCTCACCGAGGCCGACCAGGACGGGCTGCTGGAGCACGCCTCCGCCGTCTGCGCCGCGACCGACCTCGGCGTCATCGTCTACAACCGCGGCAACGCGATCTACTCGGCACAGACCGTCGCGCGGCTCGCCGAGCGCCACCCCAACTTCATCGGGTTCAAGGACGCGATCGGCGACATCGAGCACCTCACGCGCGTCTACGCCACCAACGGCGACCGCCTGTTCTACCTGGGCGGCCTGCCCACCGCCGAGACCTACGCCCTGCCGCTGCTGCAGCTCGGCATGAGCACGTACTCCTCGGCCATGTACAACTTCGTGCCCGAGTTCGCCCTGGAGTTCTACCGCGACGTACGGGCGCAGGACCACGCGGCCGTCACCGAGAAGCTGCGGCGGTTCGTGCTGCCCTACCTCGACATCCGCGACCGCACCAAGGGGTACGGCGTCTCGATCGTCAAGGGCGGCATGAAGGCGATCGGCCGCGACATGGGCAGCGTGCGCGCGCCCCTGCAGGACCTCACCGACCAGGACCTCGCGGACCTCGGCGCCCTGATCGACGCCGCCGGGGTGCGCCCCGCCGTCGACATCGCCGCCGCCGACACCACCGCCGCCGCCGGCACGCTGGCCGGCTGACCGAACGCCCTCGGCTGACCCGAACGTCCCAGGAGACACTCCATGACCCAGCTCACCGGCCACTCGATCGTCGCCGGCGCGCCCCTGCGGGGCACCGCCGGCACCTTCGCCGGGCAGGACCCGGCCACCGCCCAGGCGCTCGAACCCGCCTACTCGCTGCTCGACGAGGCGCAGGTCGCCCAGGCCACGGCCGCCGCGAACGAGGCCTTCGCCTCCTTCTCCGCGCTTGCCCCCGAGCCCCACGCCCGGTTCCTGGAGCAGGTGGCCGACAACATCGAGGCGATCGCGCCCGACGTCGTCGCGCGCGCCATGCAGGAGACCGGCCTCCCGGCGGCCCGCCTCACGGGCGAGGTGGCCCGCACCACGAACCAGCTCCGCCTGTTCGCGCAGGTCGTGCGCCAGGGCGACCACCGCGGCGTGCGGATCGACCCCGCCCTGCCCGACCGCACTCCCCTGCCCCGCGCGGACATCCGGCAGCGCAAGGTGCCCGTCGGCCCCGTCGCGGTGTTCGGCGCCAGCAACTTCCCGCTCGCCTTCTCCACCGCGGGCGGCGACACCGCCTCCGCGCTCGCCGCGGGCTGCCCCGTCGTCGTCAAGGCGCACAACGCGCACCCGGGCACGGCCGAGCTCGTGGGCCGCGCCGTGGCCGACGCCGTCGCGTCCTGCGGCCTGCACCCCGGCGTCTTCTCGCTGGTCTACGGGCCGGGCAAGGTCGTGGGCCAGGCCCTGGTCACCGACCCCGTGATCCAGGCCGTCGGCTTCACCGGCTCCCGCGGCGGCGGGCTCGCGCTCGTCGAGGCGGCCGCCGCGCGGCCCGTGCCGATCCCCGTCTACGCCGAGATGAGCTCGATCAACCCCACGATCCTGCTCGACGGCGCCCTGGCCGGCGACGTCGACGCGCTCGCCACCGCGTACCTCGCGTCGGTGACCGGCTCGTCGGGCCAGCTCTGCACCGCCCCGGGCCTCGTGTTCGTTCCGGACGGCGAGCGCGGCGACGCGTTCGTGGCCGCCGCCGGGCGTGCCGCGGCCGCCGCGGCCGGGCAGACCATGCTCACCGACGGCATCGCCCGCGCCTGGCAGGACGGCGTCGACACGCTCGCCGCGCAGGACGGCGTCACGCTGCTCGGGGCCGGGTCCCCGGGCGCGACGCGCAACGCCCCCGCGCCCGCCGTCTTCGCCAGCGCGGTGCCGACGCTGCTGAGCAACCCCGTGCTGCAGGCAGAGATCTTCGGCGCGGCCTCCCTGGTGGTCCGGTACGCCGACGCCGCCGAACTGCTGGCCGCCGTCGAGCGGCTCGAGGGCCAGCTCACCGTGACACTGCACCTGACCGAGGACGACCAGCACACCGCCACGGCGCTGCTGCCCGTGCTGGAGCGCAAGGCAGGCCGCATCCTGGCCAACGGCTGGCCCACCGGCGTCGAGGTGGGGCACGCGATGGTCCACGGCGGCCCGTTCCCGGCGACGTCGGACGGGCGCACCACCTCGGTGGGCACGCTGGCGATCGAGCGGTTCCTGCGCCCGGTGGCCTACCAGAATCTCCCGGAGTTCCTGCTGCCGGAGCCACTGCGGTCGGACAACCCGTGGCACCTGACGCGGCGGGTCGACGGCGTGCTCGACGTCACCGGGACCGAGGCGGCGGAGGCCGCCCGGTGAGCGCGCACCCTACGATCGCCGCCGTCGAGGTCGTGCCCGTGGCGGGCCACGACTCGATGCTGCTGAACCTGTCCGGCGCCCACGCCCCGTTCTTCACGCGGAACGTCGCGATCGTCACCGACTCCGACGGCCGCACCGGGCTGGGCGAGGTGCCCGGCGGGGAGAAGATCCGGTCCACGATCGAGGAGGCCGGGCGGGTCGTCGTCGGGCAGCCGGTGGCGCGGTACCGCTCCCTGCTGCGCGGCGTCGCCCGCACCTTCGCCGACCGCGACGCCGGCGGGCGCGGGCTGCAGACCTTCGACCTGCGCACCACGGTGCACGCGGTCACGGCCCTGGAGTCGGCGCTGCTCGACCTGCACGGCCAGGACCTGGGCGTGCCCGTGGCCGAGCTGCTCGGCGACGGCGTCCAGCGCACCGCCGTGCCGATGCTCGGCTACCTGTTCTACGTGGGCGACCCGGGCGCGACCGACCTGCCGTACCTGCGCGGGGACGACGGGTCCGACGCGTGGGGGCGGCTGCGCCGCGAGGAGGCCATGACGCCCGAGGCCGTGGTGCGGCTGGCCGAGGCCGCCGCGGCGCGGTACGGGTTCACCGACTTCAAGCTCAAGGGCGGCGTCCAGGCCGGCGACCTCGAGGTCGACACGGTGACAGCCCTCAAGAGGCGGTTCCCCGACGCCCGGATCACCCTCGACCCCAACGGCGGCTGGCTGCTCGAGGACGCGATCCGGCTCGGCCGGCGCATGCGGGGTGTCGTCGCCTACGCGGAGGACCCCTGCGGGGCGGAGGGCCGGTTCTCCGGCCGGGAGGTCATGGCCGAGTTCAAGCGGGCGACCGGGCTGCCCACGGCGACCAACATGATCGCCACCGACTGGCGGGAGATGGCGCACGCCGTGCGCGCGGGCGCCGTCGACATCCCGCTGGCAGACCCGCACTTCTGGACCATGGCGGGCTCGGTCCGCGTGGCCCAGCTCTGCCACGAGTTCGGGCTCACCTGGGGGTCGCACTCCAACAACCACTTCGACATCTCCCTGGCCATGTTCACGCACGTCGGGGCCGCGGCGCCCGGCGAGATCACGGCGTTGGACACGCACTGGATCTGGCAGGACGGGCAGGGCCTGACCACCGCCCCGCCGCAGATCCGGGGCGGCGAGATCCAGGTGCCGACGACGCCGGGCCTGGGCGTCGAGCTCGACCGCGAGCGCCTGGCCGCCGCGCACGCGCTGTACCTGGAGCACGGGCTCGGCGCCCGCGACGACGCGGTCGCGATGCAGTACCTGGTCCCGGAGTGGGAGTTCGACCCGAAGCGCCCGTGCCTCGTGCGATGAGGCGCCCTCCGGTGGCCTGCCCGTGACGGGGGTGTTGCTCGGGTTCGCGATCGTGCTCGTGCTGGTGGGCGTGGGGTTCGTCGCGGCATGGCTGCTGCCCGGCGAGGCCCACGCCATGCAGCGCGGCATCGCGCCGCTGGTGTACTACATCACCAACCCGGCGCTGATGTTCCAGCTCATGTCCGACGCCGACCTGAGCGCCGTGCTGCGCACCTACACCCCGATCGCGCTGATCACGGCGGCCGCCACGGGGCTGCTGTACGCGCTGGTCGCCGGCGGGCTGCTGCGGCGGCCCGCCGGCCCGGTCGCGGCCGGGGCGATGGCCAGCTCGTACGTGAACGCGGGCAACATCGGCGTGCCGATCGCGCTGTACGCGGTGGGAACGGCGGCCCCGGTGGTCTCCGTGCTGATCGCGCAGCTGCTGGTGGTCGCGCCGGTGTACCTGTCGGTGTTCGCCTGGTGCCGGTACCGGGCCGCGCGGGCGGCGCGGTTCGCGGAGGCCGCCGGGGACGCCGTCGTTCCCGGGAGCACCTCCCGCTCGCTGGGCGCGACCCTGGGCCGCTCGCTGGCCAACCCGGTGACGGTCGCGACGGGGCTGGGTCTGCTGGCCGCGGCGGTCTCCCTGGATCTTCCGGTGGTGCTGGCGCAGCCGGTCGAGATGCTGGGTGCGGCGTCGGTGCCGCTGCTCCTGCTGCTGTTCGGCATGTCTCTGCGCGGCCAGCGCCCCCTGGGCCGCGAGGCCCGTGCCGAGGTGGTGCTCGGCACCGTGCTCAAGTCGCTGGTCATGCCGGCGCTGGCCTGGGTGGTGGGCCGGTTCCTGTTCGGGCTGGACGGCCTGGACCTGCTCGGTGTGGTGCTCATGGCGGCGCTGCCCACGGCGCAGAACGTGTTCCTGTTCGCGGGCCACTTCCGCCTGGCGACGACGTCGGTCCGCGACGTCACCCTCCTGAGCATGCTCCTGGCCCTCCCGGCCTCCCTGCTGATCACGCTCCTCCTGGGCTAGGTGCGGCGTCAGGGGCGGGTGATGCCCGTCAGCACGTTCTGCACCAGGGCATCCGCGAACGCCTCCGTGACCGGCTCGTCCGGGACCAGCAGCCGGTGGTAGACCGCGCCCCAGAGCTGGTCGACCACCACCTGCACGTCTACGTCGTCCCGCACCTGCCCCGCCTCCTGCGCCGCCCGCAGCCGCTCGGCCGCGAGCCGCCGCCGCTCGGAGGAGTACAGCGTGCGGTAGGCGACGGCGAGGTCCGGGTCCGTCTGCGACTGGCCGATCAGCTCCGCGAGGATGCGGCCCGCGGGCGTCGTGGTCATGAGGTGCACGAACGCGCGGAGCTGGTCGCGCAGATCGGCGCGGATGTCGCCCGTGTCGGGGAAGGCGAGCGTGTGCTGCACCGCGTGGAAGTAGCCGTCCAGGGCCAGCGCGCCCTTGGAGGGCCACCACTTGTACAGCGTCGTCTTGCTGACGCCGGACAGGCGCGCGACCCGCTCGAACGTCAGGTCGGCGATGCCCTCGGCCAGCAGCAGCTCGCCGGCGGTGCGCAGCACGTCGGCACGCACCTCGTCGGCGGGCCGCCGCCCGCGGCCCCGGCCGCGGGCGGGTGCCTGCTCGGTGCCGGCCGCCGTCGCCTGCTCGCTCATGTGCCCTCCTCCAGTTCCCCTGCCAGGGCTGCGCGCCAGTGTAGATGCGGGCGGGCGCCCCTCCGCTCGGTCGGTAGGACGTCAGGTGATCGGTCGCCCGGGTTGCCGATCATCTGACATCCTGCCGACCATCCGGAGGCGCAGCGCCCGCGCCCGCGCTCGCCGCCGCGACCGTCAGCAGGTCGGCCAGGCCTACCCGGGTCAGGAACTCGGCTCGGGTGTGGTCCGCGAGGTCCGAGACCGCCTCGGAGCCGTCGTCGGCCGGGTCGATGTGTACCCGGTAGGGCCGCTGCCCGGCGGGCAGGGCCACGATGCGCGCGATCTCGTCCGAGACGAGCGACACGTCGGCGTCGGGGGCCAGGGCTGCCAGCTTCTCCGCGACCTGGCCCATCAGTCCGGCGTACCGGGTCTCGTAGTCGGCCTCCACCGCGGCGTCGGCCGGGTGCCCGGCGTGCGCGAAGTGGTTGGTGCCGCTCGTGAACGAGCCCGGCACCACGATCGACGTCTCGACGCCCCAGCGGGCCAGCTCCGCGGCGTAGGAGACCGCGAGGGAGTCCATGCCCGCCTTGGCCGCGAAGTAGGGCGCGAGGTACGGCGGGGTGCCGCCCTTGACGCTGGAGCTGGACACCCAGATCACGAGCCCCGCGCCGCGCCGACGCATGCCGGGCAGGACCGCCCGGTTCACACGCTGGGTGGACAGCACGTTGACGTCGTAGAGCTGCGCGAGCTGATCCGGCGTGAACGCCTCGGCCGGCCCGACCACCATGTGCCCGGCGTTGTGGACCAGCACGTCGATCCGGCCGTGCTCGGCCTCGATCTGCGTGACGGCCCGGTCGACCGACTCCTGCGAGCTCACGTCGAGCTCGATCGCCCGCAGGTCGGCGTCGTGCTCGCTCGCCCAGGCCGCGGTGGCGTCGACCTGTGGCGCGTTGCGCCCCTCGGTCTGCCGCATCCCCGCGTACACGGTGTGGCCCGCGGCGGCCAGGGCGCGCGCCGTCAGCGCCCCGAACCCGCTCGACGCCCCGGTGATGACGACGACGGCGCTCATGCCAGACCCCCGTTGGTGTAGATGACCTGGCCGTTGACCCAGCGCGCGGGCCCGGCCAGGAAGGCGACCGACTCGGCGATGTCCTCGGGCTGGCCGAGGCGCTCGAGCGGCACGGCGTTCGCCAGGTTCGAGATGGTCTGCTCGTCCTTGCCGTTCAGGAACAGCGGGGTGGCCGTGGGGCCGGGAGCCACCACGTTCACGGTGATGTCCTTGCCGCGCAGCTCGCGGGCCAGGATCAGGGTCATTCCCTCGACGGCGGCCTTGCTGGCCACGTACGGCGCGTAGTTCGGGAACTGGGTCCGGGCCACCGACGTCGAGAAGTTGATCAGCGCGCCGCCGGCGCGCAGGCGGTTCGCGGCGAGCTGGGCGACGACGAACGTGCCGCGGATGTTGGTGCGGTGCATGCGGTCGAGGTCGTCGAGGTCGAAGGTCGCGACCGGGCCCAGGATCATGATCCCGGCCGTGTTGACGACGACGTCGACGCCTCCGAACGCCGCCTCCGTCGCGTCGAAGGCGGCCGCCATCGCGGCCTCGTCCGCGACGTCCCCGCCGACGGTGATCGCACGGCCGCCGGCGGCCTGGACCTCGGCCACGACCTCGTCGGCCCGGGCCTGGTTGCCCGCGTAGTGGACGGCGACGGCGTAGCCGTCGGCGGCGAGGCGTGCGACGACGGCGCGGCCGATGCCGCCGGACCCGCCGGTGACGAGCGCGACGCGTGGGGTGCTGGTGCTGGTGGTGCTCACGGGATACTCCCTGGTCGATGTGGACTGTGCGTTCATATAAACACACAAGTGCACGCCGCGTCCATATATTCCCGCGACCGTCGCCTGGCACACGAAAAAGGACGACGGCCGGGCGCCCCCAGAGCAGCCCGGCCGTCGTCAGTCAGTGGGAATCGGTCAGACGGGTTCCGCCACCTTCGCCCGGCGGCTGTCGGCGCGCTCGGTGTCGTCGCCGGTGGTGTCGGCGGCGTCGTCCCCCGGGCCGTGGAGGTCGTCCGCGGCGGCCTCGTCGAACGGGAGGTGGCCCGAGAGCACCTCGTCGACGCGGGCCCGGTCGATCTCCTTGGTCCAGGTGCCGATGATCACCGTGGCCACGGCGTTGCCCGTGAAGTTGGTCAGCGCGCGGGCCTCGGACATGAACCGGTCGATGCCGACCACGATGCCCACGCCGTCGACCAGGTCGGGGCGGTAGGTCTGCAGGCCGCCCGCGAGGGTGGCCAGGCCGGCGCCGGTGACGCCGGCGGCGCCCTTGGACGCGATGATCATGAACGCGAGCATGCCGATCTGCTCCGGCACCGACAGCGGCGTGCCCATCGCGGAGGCGATGAACAGCGACGCCATGGTCAGGTAGATCGCGGTGCCGTCCAGGTTGAACGAGTAGCCGGTCGGCACCGTGATACCCACCACCGGCTTGGACACGCCCAGGTGCTCCATCTTGGCGATCAGGCGCGGCAGGGCCGCCTCGGACGACGAGGTGCTGACGATCAGCAGGTACTCGCGCGCCAGGTACTTCATGAGCGAGAAGATGTTCACGCGGGCCACGAACCACAGCACGGCGCCCAGCACCACTGCGATGAACACGATGCAGGTGAGGTAGAACCCGATCATCAGCGTGCCGAGCGCGACGACGGCGCCCCAGCCGGTCTCGCCGACGACGCCCGCGATGGCGCCGAACGCACCCACGGGGGCGACCCAGAGGATCATCGTCAGGACGCGGAAAACGATCGCCTGGATCATGCGGATGGCGTCGAGCGCGGGCTTGCCGCGCGCGCCGAGCTGCTGGATGGCAAACCCGACGAGCAGGGCCACGAACAGGGTCTGCAGCACCGACTCGCCGGTGAGCGGCGAGACGAGCGTGGTGGGGATGATGCCGAGCACGAAGTCGACCAGGCCCTCGGCCTCGCCCTCCGCCTCGTAGCTGGCCCCAGCGATGTTCAGGCCCTCGCCCGGGTGCAGCACGTTGCCGACGACCAGGCCGATGAACAGCGCGAACGTGGACATCACGAGGAAGTAGAGCAGCGCCAGCCCGCCGACCCGGCCCACGGTGGCGGCCTTCGCGATCGAGCCGATGCCCAGCACGATGGTGCAGAAGATGACCGGCGAGATCATCATCTTGATCAGGGCCACGAACCCGGTGCCGAGCGGCTTCAGCGCCACTCCGGTCTCCGGGGAGGCCAGGCCCACGATGACGCCGGCGACGACGGCGACGATCACCGCGATGTACAGGTAGTGACTCTTGTCGAGCCGGCGGCGCGGGGTGGTCCCGGCACCGGCGGACTGTGTTTCCGCCATGGGTGTGTTCCTCTCACAACGCTGTGTGGTCAGCGACAAGAGTGCTGGTGGCGGCGGCGAACCCCACCATTGCGTACATAGTGTTCTCGACGTGGTCCCGGGCGGGACGCGGGCGGGTCACAATGGGTCCCGTGGCGCAGCGGCGGGGTGCGAGTATCGCGAGGTGGTTCCTCGCCGTGCACACGGCACTCCTGTTCGCCGGCGCGGTCATCGTGTTCGGGCTGCTGGCGCTCGACGCCCGGTCGTCGGCGGAGTCGCACGCCGCGAAGGAGAGCACAGACCTGGCGGCCACGGTCGCGGCGGAGTCGCTGGTGATCGACACGGTCGCGAAGGCGCACGCCGCCGCCGGCACGGACCGGGAGGGCACCGTCGCCGAGGTCTCCGCCCTGCTGCAGCCGTACGCCGAGCGCGTCATGGCGACCACGGAGATCGACTACCTGACCGTGATGGACACCGACCGCACCCGGTACACCCACCGCAACACGTGGCAGATCGGCCGCGAGTTCGTGGGCACCACCGCGCCGGCGCTGCGGGGCGAGACGTTCACGGAGGTCTACGACGGCACGCTCGGCCCGTCGGTGCGCGCCGTGGTGCCCGTGGTGACCGACGACGGCGAGGTGGTCGGCATGGTCTCGGCCGGGGTCACGCTCGACCGGCTGTGGGACAGCATCGTGCCGCGCCTGGTGATCGTGGGCGTCGGCACCCTCCTGGCGTTCGGCACGGGCGCCGTCGCCGCGACGCTGCTGGCCCGGCGGCTGGACCGGATCACGGAGAGCAAGGGCCCCGACGAGCTGGCCCACCTGTTCACCGCGCACGAGGCGGTGCTGCACTCCGTCGAGGAGGGCATGCTCCTGGTCGAGGACGGCACGGTGGTGCTGGCCAACGACGAGGCGCTGCGCCTGCTGGACGTCCCGGACCTCACGGCCCCGTTCGCGGTGGCCGACCCGCGCCTGTCCCCCGCCGTCCGCGACCTGCTGGGCGGCGCCGCGCCGGAGGGGCCGGTCCGCGTGGGCGACCGCGTGCTGCTCGTGGGCCGCGACACCGCGGCGGCGGCCGGGCGCAACGTCGGCGAGGTGGTCTCGCTGCGCGACCGGACCGAACTGCAGCGCGTGACGGGCGAGCTGTCGTCGGTGCGCACCATCTCCGAGGCGCTGCGCGCCCAGACCCACGACTTCAGCAACCGCCTGCACACCATCGCCACGCTCATCGAGCTGGGCCGCAGCGACGAGGCGCTGCGGTTCGTGGCCGGCGAGCGCGACCTGGGCCAGCGGCTCACCGACCGCGTGGTCCAGGCGATCGAGGAGCCGGTGATCGCCGCGCTCGTGCTGGGCAAGGCCGCCCAGGCCCGCGAGCGCGCCGTCGAGATGCACTTCGAGACGCACCTGACGCCGGGCACGCACTGGCTGGAGCCAGTGGACGTGGTCACGATCCTGGGCAACCTGATCGACAACGGGATCGACGCCGCGGCCGCGCACGCGCTGGACCTCGCCCGGCAGGACACCGGCCCGGACGGCGCCGGGCAGGCCCCGGAGGCGTGGGTGGAGATCTACCTCGCCAACGGCGACGACGGCTCGCTGGTGTTCCAGGTGTCCGACAGCGGCGCGGGCATCGCGGACGCCGACCTGGACCGCATCTTCGACCAGGGCTGGAGCACCAAGGACGCCGTGGCGGGCGGGCGCGGCTACGGCCTGGCGCTCGTGCGGCAGGTGGTGGAGAGCTTCGGCGGCGACATCGAGGTCTCCCGCGGCGCGGGCACCGGGGCCGTCTTCACGGTCACGCTGCCCCGGCCCGACGCCGTCGGGCAGGCGGCCCCGCCCGCCGAGGTGCCCGCGTGATCCGGGTGCTGGTCGTGGAGGACGACCCGCACACGGCCGAGGCGCACGGCGAGTACGTGCGCCGGGTGGATGGGTTCGAGCTGGCCGGGGTGGTGCACACCGCGAGCGAGACCGTGCGCGCGCTGCGCGACGCCCAGGCGGCCGGCGACGAGGTGCACCTGCTCCTGCTGGACATGAACCTGCCCGACCGGCACGGCCTCGTGCTGTGCCGGCAGCTGCGCGCGGCGGGCCTGGTGGTGGACGTGATCGCCGTGACCGCGGCCCGCGAGCTGGAGGTGGTGCGCGAGGCGGTCGCCGTCGGCGTCGTGCAGTACCTGATCAAGCCGTTCGCGTTCGGGCTGTTCGCCGAGAAGCTCGGCGCGTACCGCAAGTACTTCGACCAGATGCGCTCGCCCGTCTCGACGATGAGCCAGCGCGAGGTGGACACCGCTTTCGCCGCGCTGCGCACCTCCAACGCCGCGGGGCTGCCCAAGGGCCTGTCGCAGGAGACGCTCGACACCGTGTCCGACCTGCTGGCCCGGGCGGCCGGGCCGCTGTCGGCGAGCGAGGTGGCCGACGAGCTGCACCTGGCGCGGATCACGGCCCGCCGGTACCTGGAGTTCCTGGCCGACCGCGGCGTCGCGACCCGCGCGCCCCGGTACGGCACGCGCGGCCGGCCGGAGCTGGAGTACGCCCGGCAGCGCGCCGACTCGCTGTGAGCCCGACCCGCCGTGAGCCCGATCCCCTTTGAGGCCGGCTCCTGGGCGGCCGATCCCTTTGAGGCCTAAGTTTCTTCGCTTTGAGCCAGCTCAAAGCGAAGAAACTTAGGCCTCAAAGGGACGGAGAAGTCAGCGCCCGACGGCGGCCGTCAGCCGGTCGATGAAGTCGCGCTCACCCGCGGAGACCAGCACGCGCTTGCTGAAGAAGCCGCCCTCCTTGGTGCCGGCGGCCTCGGCGACCTCCTCGGCGATCCGCAGGATCCAGTCGGCGTAGGCCTCGACGTCGGCGGCGTCCGCGCGCTCGCGGAGCACCTTGACCGAGGCGCTGGTCAGCTCGACCGCGCGGGCCGTCTCGCCCTCGGGGTCCGGCCGCGCGCCCTCGGTGGCCGCACGGTCGGTGGCGGCGGCAGCGGGGGCGGCGCCGACCTGTGACGCGGGGTTGCGGACGGCCTCTGCCCCGGCCGCGTCCTGCTCGCCCAGCCGGGCGCGCATCGCGACCGCGACCGCGCGGACGAAGTCGTTCTCGTGCTCCTGCGCCTCCCGGAACACCTTGGCTCCCGAGGCCATCTCCTTGAAGAACTGGATCGCCCCGGGCTGCCCGTCGGCGAGGGTCGCGCCCTTCAGCACGGCACCCGGTGCGTCCAGGATCTGGTCGAGCTCGTCATCGGTGAAGTCGGACAGGTTCGTCATGCGCACGCTCTCTGTTGGTGTCGAGTCCTCGGGCAACGCATCAACATACTGTGCGGTTCCCCTGCCGTGCGCCCCCTTCTCGCAGGTCAGGCGACAGGTCAGGCGACAGGTCGGGCACCGGGTCGGTCCGGCACGGCCGCGGCGTAGCGCGCACCCATCTCCCGCGTGGCCGCGACCAGCTCGGGCGGCCCCACCACCTCGAAGGGCACGCCGAAGACGCCGAACCGGCCGGCCAGCCCGGCCCAGGACCACGAGCCGAGCACCACGCGGCACCGGGGCTCGCCGTCGACGTCCGGCAGCGGCTCGCACAGCCCGTAGGTGCCGACCCAGGGAGCGAGGTCGGCGGCGCGCGCGTGCAGCACCGCCTCGCCCCGCACCGGTGAGCGCGAGCCGCTGATCCGGGAGCCCACGAAGGCGGCGACGTCGCCTCCGGGCACCTCCCGCCGGACGAACCGCGGGCCGGTGCCCGAGCGCAGCGTGAGGCGGTCCACCCGGAACAGCCGCCAGTCGTCGCGGTCCAGGTCGAACGCGACCAGGTACCAGCGCCCCTCGGAGGTGACCAGGTGGTGCGGCTCGACCCGGCGCGGCGGCCGGAACGCGGCGTCGCCCTCCCCGACGGTGGCCATGGTGCCGCCCTCGTAGTCGAACCGGACGACCTCGCGCGCCTGGCACGCGGAGCCGAGCGACAGCAGCAGGTCGGGGTCCACCTCCGGTTCCGCGGGCCCGGTCCGACGCCGCACCGTGGTCACCTCGAGTGCGTCCAGGCGCGCCCGCAGCCGGGCCGGCATGACCTGCCGGATGGTCGCCAGTGCCCGCAGCGCGCCCTCCTCGGCTCCGGGAATGGCGCCGGTGCGCAGCGCGACGGCGACGGCGACCGCCTGCTCGTCGTCGAACAGCAGCGGGGGCAGCTCGGCACCGGCATCGAGGCGGTAGCCGCCGTCGGGCCCCTTGGTGGCGGCGACGGGGTAGCCGAGCTCGCGCAGCCGGTCGACGTCGCGCCGCACGGTGCGGGGGCTGACGTCCAGCCGCTCGGCGAGGAGCGCGCCGGGCCAGTCCCGCCGGGCCTGGAGCAGCGACAGGAGGGCGAGGAGGCGTCCGGAGGTCTCGAGCACGGATTCAGGATCGCACGAGGAAGAGGACAGGAACTGACCGCTACCCGCGACAGGCTGTGGGGGTACCGCACGAAGCAGCACGGACCGCAAGAAGGAGACATCGTGATCCGCACCCGAGCGCTCACCAAGGATTTCGTGGTGAGCCGCACCCGCACCGTCCACGCCGTGCGTGGCATCTCGCTCGACGTCGGGCCCGGCGAGCTGGTGGCCGTGCTCGGCCCCAACGGCGCAGGCAAGACCACGACGCTGCGCATGCTGACCACGCTCATCCAGCCGACGTCCGGCACCGCCGAGGTGGCCGGGTACGACGTCGTCGAGCGCCCCGACCGGGTCCGCGCCGCCATCGGCTACGTGGGCCAGGGCGGCGCGGGAGGCGCCGCCCAGCACGTCCGCGACGAGCTCGTCACGCAGGGCGAGATCTACGGGCTGGACCGGCGCACCGCGCGCGCCCGGGCCGCCGAGCTGCTGGAGGCGCTGGACCTGACCGAGCAGGCCGACCGCAAGGTGGAGAGCCTGTCCGGCGGGCAGAAGCGTCGCCTCGACGTGGCCGTCGGGCTGGTCCACGAGCCGTCCCTGCTGTTCCTCGACGAGCCGTCGACCGGCCTGGACCCGCACAACCGCGCGAACCTGTGGGAGCACATCCTGCGCATGCGCACCGCGGCCGCCGAGCCGCGGACCATCGTGCTGACCACCCACTACCTCGACGAGGCGGACACGTTCGCCGAACGGGTCATCGTGGTCGACCACGGGCAGGTCATCGCCGACGACACCGCCGACGCCCTGAAGGCCGAGCTGGCCGGCGACCTGGTGACCCTGCGGGTGCGGGCCGAGCACGCCGCGGGCCTCGCGGCGATCGCCGAGCGCGCGCCGGGGACCCGGTCGGTGCACGTGGCGGACGCCTTCGGCGTCCGCACCGTCGAGATCCGCACCGCGGACGGCCCGGGCGCCACACCCGCGCTCCTGCGCGCGGCCGACGCCGCCGGCCTCGAGGTGAGCCGCGTGGACGTGGCCCGGCCCACGCTCGACGACGTGTTCCTCGGCCTGACCGGCCGCAGCCTCCGCGAGACCGGCGTCGACGCCGCCGGGCCGGACGACCCCGCCGACACCCGGACCGCCACCGCCGCACCGATCAAGAAGGAGGTCCCGGCATGAGCGCCGCGACCCTGACCCCCGCCGCACCGACGTCCGCCGGACGCCCTCCGGCTCGCCGCAGCTTCGTGCGGGACACCCGCATCGTGCTGCTCCGCGAGCTGCGCCCCGTGGCACGCGACCCGTTCTCGCTGCTGTTCGGCCTCATCCAGCCGCTCGTGTTCCTCGGGCTGTTCGGTCCACTGCTGGTCGGCTCGGCCGGCGCGACCCTGGGCTCCGACGTCTGGCTGTGGTTCGTGCCCGCCGTGCTCGCGATGACCACACTGTTCGGCAGCTCGGTCACCGGCTCCAACCTCCAGCTCGACATCTCCTCCGGCGTGCACGAGCGGATGCTGGTGACCCCGCTGTCCCGGTCCGCGCAGCTCGTGGGCCGGGCCCTGAAGGAGATGGTGCCGGTCCTGGCCCAGTCCGCGGTGGTGCTGCTCGTCATGCTGCCGTTCGGCCTGCGCCCCGACCCGCTCGGCGCGGTGCTCACCCTGCTGCAGCTCGCCGTGCTCGGTATCGGCGTCGGCGCCCTGTCGTACTCGCTGGCGCTCGCGGTGCGCAAGCAGGAGTGGATGTTCTGGGTGGTGCAGCAGACGGTGCTGTTCCCCGTGATGCTGCTGTCCGGCATGCTGCTGCCGCTGGAGACCGGGCCCGCGTGGATGCGCGCCGTCTCGACGGTCAACCCGCTGCGGTACGTCGTCGACTCCGGGCGAGCGGCGTTCGCGGGCGACCTGGCGTCCTCCGCCGTCGCGTGGGGCTGGGTGGCGGCGGTGGCCACGGCCGCCGTCGGGCTGACGGTCGGGGTACGGGCGATGGTCCGCTCGGCGGACTGACCGCGACGCAATTCCTTTTGAGGCCTAAGTTTCTTCGCTTTGACGTCCGTCAAAGCGAAGAAACCTAGGCTTCGAAGGAGCGGCGCCAGGGTCGGCCGGCCCGCCCGGCAGAATGTCACGAGGCCGTGGCGGGCGTCCCGATCGGCTGACCCCGCCCTCCCGGGCACGGCGAGGTCAGGCCGCCGCCACGTCCAGGGACTTCTCCGCGAAGCGCGGGGCGAAGACACGCTGCATCAGGCGCTTGCCCGTCGCGTTCCCCAGGAGGCTCTGGGTCAGGGTCCTCGCCCGCTTGTCCCGGCGGGACTGCGGTACGAACATCACCAGGTCGCGCCGGCCGTTCTTCTGGTGGGTGGCGATGAAGGGCCGCATCCGCAGCTCCCACTCGCGCAGGGCGCGGGCGGGGTTGCCGGGGTTGCGCTGCAGCACGGTGCCGAGCAGGTCCGCGCCCGCCATGGCGCTGGAGGCGCCCATGCCCGAGAACAGGGTCACGCACCACGCGGAGTCGCCGAGCAGCACCACGCGGCCGGTGTGCCAGCGAGGCATGACCACCTGGTGCACGGAGTCGAACAGCGGATCGTCGGCGGCCTCGAACTGGTCCAGCAGGTTGCCCAGCACGGGCCCGGCGGGCTCCGGGCCGAACGCCTGCCGCAGCGCCTGCGCGGGCGGCTGCCGGAACTGCGCGTCCTCGTCGTCCGTGCGGTAGCTGAACAGGACGGTCGGCTGGTGGTCGGTGAACGGGAACACCCACACCGACCGGCCCGGCTCGGCCAGGACGATGCCGTCGGTGGCCCGGAACCCGGGCACGGGCTCCTTCAGCACCGAGACCCCGATGATGTGGTGGAACGGCCGCAGGTAGTCGGCGTCCGGGCCGAACGCGAGGCGGCGCACCGTGGAGCGCAGGCCGTCGGCGCCGACCACGAGGTCGAACCGCTCGGTGGTCTCGGTACCGCCGGCACCGCCGTCCTGCGTGGTGCGCAGGGTGACGTCGACGCCGTCGGGCCGCTCCTCGATCGCGACCGGACCGGTGCCGTACCGGACGGGTGCGAGCTGTTCGACGACGTCGTACAGCGCGCCCTCGATGTCGCCGCGCAGCACGAGCTGCGGCATGCCCGGCAGGTCGCCGTAGCCCATGCCGGGCCGACGGCGGCCGTCGCGCTCGACGTCGTACGTGATCGTGGCAGGGTCGGTCCGGTTGCCGATGGCGTCCAGCACCCCCAGCCGGGCCGCCGCCGACTGCCCGGTGCCGAACATCCCGACGAAGTACCCGGCGCCGCGACGGGCGGACGCCCGTTCGACCAGCACCGACTCCCAGCCGACGTCGTGCAGGCGCAGGGCCGTGGCCAGTCCTCCGATACCCGTGCCGACCACCAGTGCGCGTGGCTTGCTCATGCCGATCCCTCTCCTCGGACCTCCGGATGACGTGACCCGATTATTGACTGGCATGACATCGCGAGTCAAGAACTCGCGACTAGGATGACCACGTCGCGAGAGGAGGGGTGACGATGGCACGTCCGGTGCAGGACCGTGCGGAAGCGATCCTGACGGCCGCCAGGGAACAGTTCCTCCTGGACGGCTCGGAGCGCACGACGGTCGACGCCGTCGCCGCCCGCGCCGGTGTCGGCAAGGGCACGGTCTTCCTCTACTGGCCCACCAAGGCCCGGCTGCACGACGCCGTGCTGCAGCTCGAGGCCGCCGCGCTCCTGACCTCGCTCGCGGACGAGCTGCGCGCCGGGGCGACCCGCCTGAGCATCGCGCACGTCGTGCGCCGGGAGATCGCAGCCGTGCTCGACATCCCGGGCCTCGCGGCGCAGCGGCTGGGCGAGCCCGACGGCCCGGCGGGCTCGGACGACTTCCCCGGCCCCGCGCTGCACCGCATCGTGTCGATCATGCAGGCACACCATCTGGTGCGCGACACCCCGACCGCCGAGATCGTCACGGCTTTCCAGGCCGTGATGTCTGGTTCCGTCCTGATCGGCCTCGCCGATCCGGAGCGTCAGGGGGTGATCTTGGACGCCGCCGAACGGCTCGTCAGGTCCACCTACGACCGGCCGGACGCCGACCCCGCCGACATCGCCGCAGCCCTGCCGAAGGTGCTGGACGCGCTGGAGGACGCGGTCGACCGGCTCGTCGACCAGGCAGCCCCGGACCGTCCGACGACGGCCGTCCTGCGACCCCGGGAGCGCCCCGCGATCACCCCCGCGTGACCTCGCCGGGCCCGGAACCCGGTCGTAGTGTGCGAGACATGACGGACGCACTCGTACTCGGAGGTGGCGGCGTGGCAGGCGTCGCCTGGGAGCTGGGCGTGCTGCAGGGCATCGCCGACAAGGACCGGGACCTCGCGGCCCGGCTGCTGGGCGCCGACCGGGTCGTCGGCACCTCGGCCGGGTCCGCCGTGGCCGCGCAGATCACGAGCGGCACGCCGCTGGGGGCGCTCTACGAGGCGCAGCTCGCCGACGACGACCTCGACTTCGTGGTCGAGTTCGACGGTCCCGCGATGTTCGCGGGCTGGGCCGCCGCCTTCGAGCCAGCCCCCGACGGCACGCCCCCGGACCCGCTGGAGATCCGGCGCCGGATCGGCGCGATGGCGCTGACCGCGCACACCACGGACGAGGCGACCCGGCTCAAGGAGCACGAGGCGCACCTGCTGAGCACGCGGTGGCCGGACACCGATCTCGCGATCCCCGCCGTCGATGCCGAGTCCGGCGAGCTGAGGGTCTTCCGGCGCGACTCGGGCGTGCGGCTCCTCGACGCCATCGCAGCGAGCTGCGCGGTGCCGGGCGTGTGGCCGCCCGTGACCATCGACGGCCGGCGCTACGTGGACGGCGGCATCCGGTCGGTCGCGAACGTCGACCTGGCCGCGGGCGCCGACCACGTGCTGGTCGTCACGCCGCAGCGTCCGGGGTCGCCGTCGCCGTTCGGCCCCTCGGCGACCGAGCAGGTCGAGGCCCTGGCTCCGGCGAAGGTGCTCATGATCTGCGCCGACGACGCCTCGATGGAGGCGTTCGGCATCAACCCGCTCTCCCCCGAGACCCGGGCGCCGTCGGCCGCCGCGGGGCGTGCGGTCGGCCGGGCACAGGCGGCGGAGCTGGCGGCGCTGTTCGCCTGAGCGGGCTCGGTCCGCCCGGGTGTTCCTCGAAGAACGCGAACGTTGGCGCCCCGGTGTACTCGGGTGCGCCATGCTGGGCACCATGTTCACCAGTACCGACGGGACCATGGACCTGCGAGTCTCCGCGTACGCGGTCATCACCGACGCGGCAGGCCGCATGCTCCTGCCGCACTGGTCCGAGGGCACACACCACGGCTGGACGATGCCCGGCGGCGGCATCGACCCGGGCGAGCACCCGGCCGACGCCGCCGTCCGGGAGGTCTACGAGGAGACTGGTTACCACGTGGAGCTGGACGGGCTGCTGGGCGTCGACAGCATCGTGTTCCCAGCGGCCGAGCGCGTGCACGCGGCGGACCGTCCGGGGCAGGCTCTGCGCATCGTCTACCGGGCGCGCATCACGGGCGGTGAGCTGCGCGTCGAGGAGGACGGCTCCACCGACGGCGTCGCCTGGCACACCCAGGAGGAGATCGACGCGCTCGACCGGGTCGCCCTGGTCGACACCTCCCGCCGCTGGGCAGGCCTGATCCCTTAGGACGTGCAGGCCCTCAGATCACTCTGGTGAACCGCGCGTCGCATCAGGGGCGCACCGACGGCGGGAAGCCCGTCCAGCGCAGGTCACCGGACAGGTGCCCCATGTCGTTGAACAGCACCACCGTGGGCGGCAGGCCGTCGCGGTACTCGATCACGGTCAGCGCCGCGTTG
Organism: Promicromonospora kroppenstedtii; assembly: GCF_044389675.1. Classification (NCBI taxonomy): domain Bacteria; kingdom Bacillati; phylum Actinomycetota; class Actinomycetes; order Micrococcales; family Promicromonosporaceae; genus Promicromonospora; species Promicromonospora kroppenstedtii. The sequence continues at coordinate 252,901 of NZ_JBIRYI010000002.1, forward strand.
CCGCTGTTCAGGCCCAGCCAGCGGGCCGGCGGCGCGTCGAGCGCGTGCCGCACCAGCCACGCGACTTGGAACGCGTGGGTGACCAGCACCTCGTGCGTCTCGACGTCGGCGGTCCGCGCGAACCGCTCCACCAGCGCCGCGGCGAGCCGCTCGCCGGGGGCACGCTCGGCGTCGTCGAACCCGTCGAAGAAGCCGGCCCAGGCCGGTGGGAGGTCAGGGCCGGACGGGACGAAGGGCACGTGGTCGACGAGCTCGGCCGCCTCGGCGACCGGGACGGCCGGCAGGTGCGTGCCGATCACGCGTGCGCTCGCGGCGGCGCGCGGCAGGGGCGAGTGCCAGACGGCGTCGACCGGGAGCGCCGCGAGCCGTTCGCCGAGCAGGTCGGCCTGCGTGCGGCCGACGTCGGTCAGCTCGCCGAACGCGTCCGCCGCACCGTGCCTGGCCAGGTAGAGATGTCGGGTCGCCATGCGACGAACCTACCGGTCGGGTTCGCGCCGCCGGGACCAGCGCGCTACCCGGCGCGCTGCTCGGTGCGCGGGATGCCGAGGGTCGAGAGAAGGTCCTCGTGCAGCTCCATCCACACGGTGTGGCACGAGCTCAGGCCGGTGCCGGCCACCCACTCCCCCTGGCCGGCGCGCGCCCGGTCGAGCGCTGCGGTGAACCGTGTGTCGTACCCCTCGAACCGCGCCAGCACCGAGGAGAGCGAGGCGACCAGCGGCCTCAGCTCGTCGCGCAGCGTCCCGAGCTCGTCCAGCACGCGCGCGTCCCACTCGGGGTCGGTGTGGTGGTTCGGGGTGAGCCGGTCGTCCTGCTCCGGCAGGAGCTGCCAGTCCGTGCACGCCCGCAGCAACCGGGCGTTCAAGGGCCCGAAGACCTTGTGCGCCCGCTCGACGGCGGCCCGCTCACCCGTCTCCGCCAGCTCCTCGGCCAGACGCCTGTCGTCCTCGGCGCGGCCGCGGTCCGTCAGCGACCAGCCCGCCGTCGCGCCGAACGCGGCACGACGCACCCAGCCGTACGCCTCGTCGTCGAGCAGCAGCTCGTGGGTGTCCGCCCGGTCGAGGCCGAACCGCACGGCGACGGCGTCGTCGTCGGCCATGCCCTGGATCCGCACGGAGTGGAGCACGAGGAGCTCTGGCTGAGAGGATCTGCCGAGCACCGGGATGTGAGCCATAGTGCACCGTGCATCGTGGGGCAGCCGGTGTCAACGCGGGCGAATACGCCCAGGGAGGAAGCCATGACCGACCACCCCGCCACCGAACTGGCTGGTACGCCCGGCAGTCCGGGCCTCGCGTCCGGTCCCGCGCGCGTCGTGCACGGCCCCGACGATTTCACCCGCGTGCGCCCCGGCGACGTCCTCGTGTGCCGGTTCACGGAACCGGCGTGGACCGCCCTGTTCGGCGTCGTGGCCGGCGTGGTCACCGAGACCGGCGGCGTCCTGTCGCACGCGGCGATCGTGGCCCGCGAGCACGGCATCCCCGCCGTCCTGGCCGTGCCCGGCGCCATGAGCACGCTCCGCGACGGCCAGACGATCACCGTCGACGGCGGGGCCGGGCGGGTCGCGGCCTGACCTGACCCGACCTGAGCACCGGTCCGGGGAGCCGTCCAGGGGCAGCCCTACCCATGGGCACCGCGGCGTGCGGCGTGTCAGCCTTCCGGCGTCAGACCAAGAGTCAGACCCAGGATGGAGAGCACCGATGACAGCCAACTCCCCGTTCCCCAGAAGATCCGCCAAGCAGTGGGCGCTCGCCGCGCTGGCTGCGCTCGCCCTGGTCGCCGCACCGGCGTCCGCGGCCACGGCGGCGTCCCTGTCCCCCTCGGACGGCGCCGGTGTGCTGGCGACCGCCCACAAGTCACCGTTCAGCTGCGGCAAGACGTTCTACGCCAACAACTGGAGCGGCGGCCACAGCCCCAACGGCTCCATCGACTGGCAGACCTACGGCAGCGACGCCATCAACGGCGAGACGGTCCGCGCCACGGCAGGTGGCACCGCCACCTTCGACGACGAGGGCGGCACGAGCTACGGCAAGTGGGTGCAGATCGTGCACGGCGACGGCACCCGCACCCGGTACGCCCACCTCGCCACCATGGTGCGCAACCCGGGCCAGACCATGTCGGTCAGCCAGGGCACCGTGATCGGCACCGTCGGCTCCACCGGCGGGTCCAGCGCACCGCACCTGCACTACGAGCAGCGCAACTCCTCCGGTGTGGTCGACACCTCGCCCACGGTCGACGGCGTGACCGTCTCCGTCGGCCAGAAGAAGGCCGTGACCAGCACCAACGGCTGCGGTTCCAGCAACCCGTACACGCCCGTGGAGGTCTGCGGCAGCGGCTTCGCGGTGATCGACCAGGCGGCGCTCGGCTCCGTGGGCCGCACCTACCTGCTGTACAACTCGGGCACCGGCAGCAACTGCGTGGTCACCCTGAAGTCGACCAACCTCGGTACCCCCAGCGCGGTCTCGGCCTTCCTGGAACCGCAGGGCGCCTCGCGCACCACCGACTCGGGGAACTTCGCCTACTACGCGGGCCCGGTCAAGCGGTCGGCGCCCGGCACCTGCGTCAAGTGGGGCGGCTCGGTGGGCTCCACCAGTTACACCAGCCCGTTCGAGCACTGCGGCTGACGCCGGCTCTGCGACACCGAAGGCCCCCGGGTGCACCCCGGGGGCCTTCGGTCGGGACGGCTCAGCCGCCCTTCGGCGGCTCGATCAGGTCCCACGGCATGCCGTACAGGTCCTCGAAGACGGCGACCGTCCCGTACTCCTCGTACCGCGGCTCCTCCCGGAACCGCACGCCTGCCGCGACCATCCGGGCGTGCTGCGCGGCGAAGTCGTCGGTCTCGAGGAAGAACGCGACCTTCCCACCCGCCTGGCGCCCGACGACGTCGTCGGCGCCCGGCAGCGCGAGCACGAGGCCGGTCCCGCCGTCCGTGGGGCCGACGACGACGCGGCGGCGGCCGGCGTCGTTGGTCTCGTCCTCCCGCAGGGCGAAGCCGAGGGCGTCGACGAAGAAGGAGATCGCCTCGTCGTGGTCGCGGACGAGGTAGGTGACATCGGAGAGTCGCAGCACCCCGTGATCCTAGGCCGCGCGCGCACCCCGGGCCGCCAGGACCACAGCCGACGCGAGCCGGCGGAACTCCGGCCGGTCCCCGGCGGGCAGCGTGGCCAACAGGCCGTCGAGCGCGCTCGTGACACCGGCCTCGAACGCGGCGACCGCCTGGGTGCCGGCGTCGGTCAGCGACACCTGGACCGCTCGGCGGTCGCCGGGAGCCGGGCCGCGCTCCAACAGCCCGCGCCGCTCCGCCCGGTCGACGAGGCCGGTGAGCGCCGCCTTCTCGATCCCGAGGAGCTGTGCCAGGTCGACCATGCGCTGGGGCTGGTCGCCGAGGCCGCAGAGCAGCCGGCCCTGCATGGGTGTGAGCTCGTGCTGCTCGGCGACGCGCGCCACCGTGGCGGTGAGCACCACGGCGAGCTCCACCAGCTCGGGCATGCCCCCGATGCCGTGCGCGACGCAGCCCGGCAAGGCGTCAGGGGTCTCGGCGGGCATCACCCGTCAAAGGTACACAGCCCACATGGTTCACGCCATGTATAGTCAATGACACGAACCTTTTCTCGGACGTCCGACCGGAAGGCGCCACCATGAGCTTCACCCATCCGACCGGCACGCGCGGTGCGAAGCAGCCGGGCCGGTCCACCCGCTTCTTCAACAGGCTGATCGCCCGCCGCGCCCGGCGCACGGACGGCAGGACGATGGGCATGTCGCTGCTGGTGCTGACCACCGTCGGCCGCAAGAGCGGCCAGCCCCGCGAGAACCCGGTCGCCTACTTCGCGGCGCCCGACGGCGGCTGGTACATCGCAGCGTCGGCGGCCGGGGCGCAGGCCAATCCCGCCTGGTACCTCAACCTCGCGGCCCACCCGGACCAGGTGACCGTGGAGCTGGCCGGCCGCAAGGTGGCGGTGACCGCGCGCGAGCTGCACGGCACGGAGCGCACGCAGGCCTGGCAGCAGATCACCGACGAGTCCCCGGGGTTCCACAAGTACGAGCAGACCACCGACCGGGAGATCCCCGTGATCCACCTGACGCCGAAGCCCTGACCTCTGGCATGATTCCCGGCGGCCGGACCCGACCACCCGACGAGGATCGCCCCATGAGCTTCTCCCACCCGACCGGCACCCGCGGCGCACGAGTGCCCGGGCCCGTGTTCCGCTGGCTGAACCGCCTGATGGCAGGGCACGCCCGGCGCACCACGGCCACGACCATGGGCAAGAACCTCCTGGTCCTGACCACCGTCGGACGCAGGAGCGGACAGGCCCGGCCGACCCCGCTCGCGTGGTTCCCCGGCCCGGACGGCTCCTGGCTCGTCGTCGCCTCCGCCTGGGGCGCGGCGACCAACCCGGCCTGGTACCTCAACGTGGCCGCCCACCCCGACCGGCTGACGGTCGAGCTGGGTGGTCGCAAGGTCGCCGTGACCGCCCGCGAGCTGCACGGCGCGGAACGCGCCGAGGCGTGGCAGCGGATCACGGCCGAAGCGGCGAACTTCCGCCGGTACGACCAGACGACGGACCGGGAGATGCCCGTCATCCAACTGACGCCGAAGGGCTGATCTGACTCGCGCCCGGGACATCACAGGTTGTGGGTCTGCCGTCCGAGCTCTTCCGTTTCGAGGGGCGCTGGCCCCGTAACACCCGGCGGGGTGTCAGCGGCGGTCTGTAGTGTCGGACGCATGACGCACGCCGCCACCACCTCCCCCGCCGTCACAGCGCTCCAGACCGCGGACTGGCGACGGCGCGTCTTCGCGCTGTACGCCGAGGCCCGCACCCGCGCCGTCGTGAACCCGGCGGCGGCGCACGCCGGGTGGGTCGCCGCGCGCGACGAGCTCTTCGCGACGCACCCCGTCTCGCCGATCCTGCCGGAGGAGCGGCCCGGCTTCACCGGGCTGACCGTCACCCCGTACGACCCGGCCTGGCGTCTGAGCGCCCCGATCGTCCCGGCCGAGCCCGGACCGGACGGCGCGCCGCGCCGCCTCGACGTCCCCACCGGGACCGACGGCGTGGTGCCGTTCGAGCTGCTCGGCACGGTCGCGCTGGGCTCCGACGCCCTGGGCGACCTCGGCACGCTCGACGTCTGGCGCCTCGCGTCCTACGGCGGCGGCCTGTTCGTGCCGATCAAGGACGCGCTGGCGGGCCCGCCCGGCGGCACCTACGGCGGCGGCCGCTACCTCATCGACACGATCAAGGGCTCCTGGCTCGGGCACACCGGCGGGTCCGACGGCGGGGAGGGCGGCGGCCCCGACGACTTCGGCGTCGGCGACCTGGTGCTCGACCTCAACTTCGCCTACAACCCGTCCTGCGCCTACGACCCGGCGTGGACCTGCCCGCTCGCCCAGGACGGCAACACGCTGTCCGTCGAGGTCCCGGTCGGCGAGCGGACCCCGGCCAAGTAGGTCACTTCAGCCCTGGGGGCCGCGGCGAGCTCGTTCGACCAGCCCCTCCCCTTCGAAGCCTAAGTTTCTTCGCTCCGAGCCAGCGGAAAGCGAAGAAACTTAGGCCTCGAAGGGGACTGGCCGCAGCAAAGGTGAGCCTCGCCAATCCGGCCCCCGGTGTTGGCCCCGCGACCCGTCTCCTGGTTGCCTGGGGCCATGACCACAGAACCGTCCGGCGCCGAGCGCCCGGGCACGACCCGCCCCGCCGTCGGGCATGCCGACGAACCGCACACCGAAGGCCTCGCGGAGCGGCTGAACTGGCTCCGGGCCGGCGTGCTCGGTGCGAACGACGGCATCGTGTCCGTCGCCGCAGTCGCCGTGGGCGTGGCGGCGGCGACGTCGCAGACCGGCCCCATCCTGACCGCCGGTCTCGCCGCCCTCGTGGGTGGCGCCATCTCGATGGCACTCGGCGAGTACGTCTCGGTCTCCAGCCAGTCCGACACCCAGAAGGCCCTCATCGCCAAGGAGAAGGCCGAGCTCGCCACCATGCCCGACGAGGAGCTCGCCGAGCTGGCCGCGATCTACGAGGCCAAGGGCCTGACCCCGGCCACCGCCCGCCAGGTCGCCGTCGAGCTCACCGAGCACGACGCCCTCACCGCGCACCTGGAGGCCGAGCTCAACATCGACGAGGACGGCGTGGTCAGCCCGTGGCACGCCGCGCTCGCCTCGGCCGTCGCGTTCACGATCGGCGCGGTGCTCCCGCTCGCCGCGGTGCTCCTGATCCCCGAGCCCTGGCGCGTCGGCGTCACGTTCGCCGTGGTGCTGGTGGCGCTGGCGGGCACCGGCTGGATCGCGGCCTGGATCGGCGACGCGCCCCGGGTACGGGCCACGGCGCGCGTCGTCGTCGGCGGGGCGCTGGCGCTCGGCGCCACCTTCGCGCTGGGCTCCCTGCTCGGCACGACGGCGGCCGGGTGAGTACCGTTAGCGCCCGATGAACACCATCGACATCACACCGCCCCCGGCCGGCACACCCTCGTCGGCGTACGGCGTCCACTCCGAGGTGGGCCGCCTGCGCAAGGTGCTGGTCTGCGCGCCGGGCCTGGCCCACCAGCGCCTCACCCCGTCCAACTCCGCCGACCTGCTGTTCGACGACGTGCTGTGGGTCGAGCGCGCCCAGCAGGACCACGCCGACTTCGTGACCGAGCTGCGCGAACGCGACGTCGACGTCGTCGAGCTGCACGCCCTGCTCGCCCAGACGCTGCGCGTGCCCGGCGCCCGCGACTGGCTGCTCGACCGCAAGATCGTGCCCGAGATCGTGGGCAACGGCCTGGTCGAGGCCACGCGCGAGTACCTGGAGTCGCTCCCGGAGCACGAGCTGGCCCGGTACCTGATCGGCGGCCTGGCCGTGGCCGACGTGCCCGAGCTGCCGCCGGGCTTCCGCGCGCTGGCCGACCTGAGCCCGGACGCGCGCGAGTACCTCATGCCGCCACTGCCGAACACGCTGTTCACGCGCGACACGACGTGCTGGATCTACGGCGGTCTCACGCTGAACCCGCTGTACTGGCAGGCCCGCCGGGACGAGACGCTGCTGATGAAAGCGATCTACACGTTCCACCCCGACTTCGTGGGGAGCCGCGTGTGGTGGGGCGACCCGGAGGCCACCCACGGCGAGGCCACCTTCGAGGGCGGCGACATCATGCCGATCGGTAACGGGACCGTGCTGATGGGCATGAGCGAGCGCACCTCGCGCCAGGCCATCACCCAGGTCGCCGCCTCGCTGTTCGAGGCGGGCGCGGCCGAGCAGATCGTCGTGGCGGGCATGCCCCGGCTGCGCGCGGCCATGCACCTGGACACGATCATGACATTCGTCGACGTCGACACCGTCACCGTGTACCCGCGCATCGTCGACCGTGTGCACCCGTTCGTGCTGCGCCCGGACTCCGGCCCGATCGGCGTGTCGGTGACGGACGCCGGCGCCTCGTCGTTCCTCGACGTCGTCGGCGAGGTCTCGGGGCTGGGCCGGCTGCGGGTCATCGAGACCGGCGGCGACGTCTACGAGTCCGAGCGCCAGCAGTGGGACAGCGGCAACAACTCCGTGGCCGTCGAGCCTGGCGTGGTGTTCACCTACGACCGCAACACGACCACGAACGACCTGCTGCGCAAGGCCGGTATCGAGGTGATCGAGATCGCGGGCGGCGAGCTCGGCCGCGGGCGGGGCGGCGGGCACTGCATGACCTGCCCGATCATCCGGGAGCCCGTGAGCTGGTAGGCGCCGGACCGCGCCACACCCACCACCGACCGACAGTTACTCTGCATTCCGGACAAAACCCTTGAAAGGAGTCCGGATGTCGGTCGGTGGTGCGCCAGTTCGCGAGCGCCTGCGCAGGCTGGTCGAGCACCAGTGGTTCCAGCGGACGGTGCTCGGCGTCATCATCGCCAACGCCGCGATCCTCGGCCTGGAGACGTCGATCCTCGACGGCCCGGCGGACGAGGTGCTCCAGGTGGTCGACGACGTGATGCTGTGCTTCTTCGTCGCCGAGATCTCGCTGCGCCTGGTGGCCCACGGCCCGCGCTTCTTCCGCGACCCGTGGAGCGTCTTCGACCTGCTCGTGGTCGGCATCGCCCTGATCCCGGCGACCGGCCCGCTGTCGCTGCTGCGCGCCCTGCGGATCCTGCGCGTGCTGCGCCTGGCCGACTCCGTGCCCTCCATGAAGCGCGTGGTCAACGGCCTCGTCGCGGCCGTGCCGGGCATGGGCTCGGTGGGCGCGCTGCTGGTCCTCGTCATGTACGTGTCCGTGGTGATCGCGACCAACCTCTACGGCGCGATCGCACCCGAGCACTTCGGCGACCTGGGCACCACGGCGTTCACGCTGTTCCAGGTCATGACCGGCGAGGCGTGGCCGGACATCGCTGACGACGTCATGGTGCACGAGCCCATGGCGTGGATCTTCTTCGTCGTGTTCATCCTGGTGGTCTCGTTCGCGGTGCTGAACCTGTTCATCGCCGTGGTCGTCAGCGGCATGGAGAGCATCGACGACCTCGCCGAGCACGAGGAGAAGAACGACGCCGAGGTGATGACCGAGCTGCGCGCGATCCGGGCCCAGCTCGCCGCCGTGCAGGCCGAGCTCGCCGCGTCCCGCGCCGCGAGCCCGGAGCCGGAACCCGAGACGGTGCCCGCGCCCTGACCAGACAGGGGCTGCGGCACGCCCGCACCAGGCGCCGGCGGCGCGACACGCCGTGGAGACGCGCCACGCCGGTTCCTTGATGCATCCTTGGGTTGCAGTTCCGGAAAAGCCATAGACGCTGTCAAGTCCTCGTTGTACCTTTCTTCACACACGGACTCCGCGCCGTGGCGGCAGGTTGTGTGTCAGCGACCGCCTGCCCCGCGTCTCGGGTACCGCCGGCAACACCTCGAACAGCAACTTCACCAGCCACTTCAAGAAACGGGAAAGGACGAGATCCACGATGGTTCGCACGAGCATCACGCACCGGGCCGCAGGCCTGAGCAAGGCCAGTGCCGCCACCGCCTCGTCCCTCCCGACCACAGCGCAGCACCTCTGGGACGGCCGCGAGGCCATCCGGGGCGCCATACGCTCCTGATCCGGTTCTGCCGGACCAGTGAACGTGAGCCGCCTCGGGACCCCTGTTCCCGGGCGGCTCTTGTCGTCCCGGGCCCAGGAGTGCGGCACCCCGAGAACCATCCGAAGGACAAGAAGAACCGAGACGACAAGCTCACCGGAAGGAGCAGGCCCGTGGCCGACGTCCTAGTCCTCAATGCCGGCTACGAGCCGCTGCACCGGGTATCGGTCCGGCACGCCATCCACATGCTCGTGCGCGAGGTCGCGGTCGTGGAGGAGGCGGTCGACGGCCGCTCCTTCGGTCCGTTCCCCTTACCGCGCGTGCTGCGGCTGGTCCGGTACGTGACGATGCGGTGGCTCTACAAGTCGGGCGGGGCGCCCGCGTGCACCAAGCTCGGCGTGAAGCGTCGCGACGGCCTGTGCGCCTACTGCGGCGGCCCCGCCGAGACCGTGGACCACATCCTGCCGCGGTCCCGTGGCGGGCCCTCGACGTGGATGAACCTCGTGGCCGCCTGCTACGAGTGCAACTCGCACAAGGCGGACCGCACCCCGGCCGAGGCCGGCATGGTGCTCCACGTGACGCCGCACGTCCCCCGCGCGGACTACGCCCGCGCCATCCGGCACAGAGCGGCGCGCGCGGCTTAGGCCGGGGCGCGCGAGTGATCGGTAAAAGGTCAGGTGATCGGCAACTCGAGTTGCCGATCACCTGACCTTTTGCCGATCACTTGCTGGTGACCTCCCGCACCGGCTCCATGAGTGCCGCGGTGAGCTCGGTGCGGGGGCGCACCTCCTGCCACTTTCAACATATAGCGACCAGGGGGCCTTGCGGCAAGACCCTGGTGCTGTCGCAGAATCGTCGACCGTCACGGCTTTTCGCGCCTGACGGAACAGGGGGTCCGACATGAGTGACGTGATCGTGGCCGGGGGCGGGCCGACCGGCGTGCTGCTGGCCTGCGAGCTGCGGCTGCAGGGTGTGTCCGTGGTCGTGCTGGAGCAGGACGCCGAACCCACCCGGGTGGTGCGGGGGCTCGGCCTCCACGCGCGCACTCTGGAGATCCTGGACCAGCGCGGCCTGCTGGACCGGTTCCTGCCGCTGGGCAAGCGCTACCCCCTCGGCTCCTTCGCGGGTATCACCAAGCCGGCGCCCGCCGGGCTGGACACCACGCACCCGTACGTCCTGGGCGTGCCGCAGCCGGTCACCGAGCATCTGCTGCGCGAGCGGGCCGCCGAGCTCGGCGTCGAGGTGCGGTACGGCCACGAGGTGGCCGGGCTGAGCCAGGACGACGACGGCGTCCGCGTCGAGCTGGCCGACGGCTCGCGCCTCGCCGCCCGCTACCTCGTGGGGTGCGACGGCGGTCGCAGCACCGTGCGCCGCCTGCTCGGCATCGGGTTCCCCGGCGAGCCCAGCCGGCAGGAGACGCTCCTGGGCGAGGTGAAGCTGACGGCGCCGCCCGCGACGATCGAGGCCGTCGTGGCCGAGGTGCGCAAGACCCACAAGAACTTCGGTGCCATCCCGCTCGGGGACGACCTGTACCGGGTCGGCGCCCCGGCCGACGGCGTGGCCGAGGACCGCACGGTCCCACCGACCCTGGACGAGCTGCGTGAGCAGGTGCGCGCGGTGGCCGGGACCGACCTCGGCATGCACTCGCCGCGCTGGCTGTCCCGGTTCGGCGACGCCACCCGGCTGGCCGAGCGGTACCGGGACGGCCGGGTGCTGCTGGCCGGCGACGCCGCGCACGTCCACCCGCCGTACGGCGGCCAGGGGCTCAACCTCGGGGTGCAGGACGCCTTCAACCTCGGCTGGAAGCTGGCCGCCGAGGTGCACGGCTGGGCACCCGCGGGACTGCTGGACAGCTACGCCACCGAGCGCCGCCCGGTCGCCGCCGACGTGCTGGACAACACGCGCGCGCAGACCGTGCTGCTCTCCCCCGAGCCGGGGCCGCAGGCGGTGCGCCGCCTGCTGGCGGAGCTGATGGACCTCGACGACGCGCGCCGGCTCCTGGTCGAGAAGGTCACGGCGACGGGGATCCGGTACGACGTCGGGGACGGTCCCGACGTCGGAGGCCCCGGCACAGCCGACGGCGTCACCGCCGGGCACGACCTGCTCGGGCGGCGGATGCCCGACGTCGCGCTGCGGGACGGCCGCCTCTACGAACGGATGCATGACGGCCGTGGGCTGCTCCTGGACCGCACCGGCCGGCTCTCGACCGACGGATGGGCGGACCGGGTGGACCGCGTCGTCGACGTCGTCCCGCCCGACGGCGACGGTGCGTCCGCGCCGCCCTCGGTGCTGCTGCGGCCGGACGGGCACGTGGTCTGGGTGGGCGCGGACCAGGCCGACCTGCTCGGCCCGCTGCACCGGTGGTTCGGCGCCGGCTCCGGGCCTGTGTGAGCCGTCCGGACGCCGCCTTAGCAGGTCGCCCGGGGAACCGCCTGGTGAGGCCGAAACACACCGGGTGAAGAGCCCCGGTACCCTGTCCGCGTTCATGACCCTCGCCACGACACAGTCCGGCGACCGGAGAAGGGGGACGCCCGAGTGAGCGTCGAAACCGCTGGGTGGCCGCGCGCCGTAGTGGTCGTGCGCGACGACGGAACGGGGCAGGTGGCCATCAACGGCCAGACCGTGCCCGTCTACCGCAGCAGCCTGGGCGAGACCCGCAGCGAGGTCATGCGCCTGGTCATGGAGTACTCGGCGAGCATCGGCCTGGCCGTCGAGGTCCAGGCGCTCGGGCCCGAGGGACCCAGCGCGCTGACCGTCCACCCCGACGGCCGGGTGGTGCACGACGACGGCGTGGGCGCCATCCAGGCGGCTCAGGCGGCGCAGGCGCAGGCGCAGGCGGCGCAGGCGGCCCAGATCGCCGCGCAGGCCGCGCTCGCGCAGCCCGCGCCCACCCCGGCCGTGCCCACCCCGCCGGCTCCCGAACCGGCCGCTCCCGTGCAGGCGGCGGCATCCGTGCAGGCGGCGGCCGCACCCGCACCGGCCCCTGCCGCGCCGGCTCCCGCCGAGCCGGACGTGCAGACGGACGCCCAGTCTGCCCCTGCCCCGACCGCTCCGGCACAGGACACCCAGGCGCCGCCCATCACGCTGCTCGGCCCGCAGGGCGACCTGGACCCCGAGGGCAGGGCGCCCGGCGGCACGATCACCCCGCCGTCCGCACCGTCCGTCCCCGCACCGAGCGCGCCCTCCGGCGAGCCGCCCCTCGGCCCCGGCGGACCGGGCGCACCCGGCGGCTCCGACGTCGGACGACGGGACAGCCGCCGGTCGTCGTTCCTGGTCCAGGACCGCCTCGACGAGCCGGCCACGCAGGGCGTGCGCGGCGTGCTGGCCCGGGTGGGTCTTCGCGTGCCGCCCAGCGAGTCGGAGCGCGCGGAGCGCGCCGACGAGCAGGCGGTGAGCCAGCACTGGCAGGGACCCCGCACCATCTCGATCGTGAACGGCAAGGGCGGCGCCGGCAAGACGCCGTCGACGGTGCTGCTCGCGGCGGTCTTCGCGCAGTTCGGCGGCTCCGGCGTCGTCACGTGGGACAACAACCAGACCCGCGGGACGCTGGGCTGGCGCACCGAGCAGGACCAGCACGAGGCGACCCTGCTCGACCTGATCCCCCGCACCGAGCACTTCCTGGGCCCGACGGCGCAGCTCGGCGACCTGGCCGGGTTCGTGCACCACCAGTCGCGGATGAGGTTCGACGTGCTGCGGTCCAAGCCGATGGCGCTGGCGCACGAGCAGCGCATCTCGTCCGAGGACGTCGACGCCATCCACGCGGTGCTCGCCAAGTTCTACCGGCTGATCTTCATCGACTCCGGCAACGACGAGTCCGACCCGATGTGGCTGCGTATGATCGACCACACCGACCAGCTCGTGGTGGCCACCAGCACCCGCGACGACCACGCCGAGGCCGGCGCGCTGCTCCTGGAGGCGCTGGCCAACCGCGGGGAGCACATGGCGGAGCTGGCCCGGAAGGCCGTCGTCGTGGTGAGCCAGTCCGACCCGAAGGCGACGCCCGCGGATATGCGCCGGGTCGCCCAGGGCTACCGTGCGCTGGCGCGCGAGGTCGTCACCGTCCCGTTCGACCCGGCGATGGTGGACGGCCAGCTCGACTACCGGGCCCTGCGCCCCCAGACCCGCCGGGCCTGGCTGGCCGCGGGCGCGGCGGTCTCGCGCGGGTTCTGACCCGGGAGACCGAGGAGCCGACGACGCCGCTAGGCGGCCGGGGCGACGATCCGCGTGACCACGCGGTGCACGTCGGCCCGGCCGTCGGCGGCGGCCGCCGTGTCCTCCGGGACGGCGAGCATGCCGCCGGCGGTCAGCACGGAACCGTGCACCGCGGCGAGCACCTGCCCCAGCAGCCGCTCGGCGGGCACCGTGGCGTCGATGCGCTCGGGGTGCCGGGCCTGGGCCTCGCGCAGCGCCTCGACCTTGGCCGCGCTGGAGGTCGCCGACCGCTCGAGCGTGCCGAGCATCCCCGGCCGCTCCAGGGTGTGCCAGAGCAGCAGCCGGATCAGCTCGGGGTGGCCCACGGTGAAGTCGAACAGGCGCACGGCGTAGCCGGGCAGGTCGTCGGCGTCGAACGGCACGGCATCGAGCAGGTCGAGGATCCGGGCACTGACCACCTGGTCGAACAGCGCCTCCTTGCCGCCGAAGTACGCGTAAATGCGCTGCTTGTTCGCCGCCGCGTGCTCGGCGATCCGGTCCACGCGGGCACCGGCCAGCCCGTACCGCGCGAACTCGTCGGCGGCGGCCTCCAGGATGCGGGTCGGCGTCGCGGCGCGTCCGACGTCGGCAGCGGGGGTGGGCATGTCGCTCAGCCTAGCTCCGGTCCGCCGGCAGAGCGGTGGACGTGACCTCCTCGGCGACGGCCCACAGGCGGGCGGCCGTCGCGCCGTCGCGCATGCGCCGGTTGAGCAGGGCACGCCGTGGCGGTCCGGCCAGGCCGGACATCGGCCCGTAGTACGCCCCCTGGGCGGCGTCGCGCCGGGTGGCCGCCACGAGCAGCGAGCCGACGCCGTGCTCGGGGACCGCCATCGGCAGCAGTCCGCTCCCCCAGCGCACCGGGCGATCTCGCCCCATGCTCGGCCCGGTGACCTGGAGATTCGTGCGGGTCAGGCCGGGGTGGGCCGCCGTGCTGACCAGGGCCCAGCCGCGGCCTGCGGCGGTGTGGGCCAGGTGCCGCGCGAGATGCAGGTCGGCAAGCTTCGACTGCGCGTAGGCGGGCAGCGCCCGGTACTCGCGGCGCTCCCAGTCCAGGTCGTCGAAGACGATGCGGCCCTGGTTGGCGGCGTACGAGCACATCGTGGCCACGCGCGGGGACGGGGCCGCCAGGAGCAGCGGCAGCAGCAGGTTGGTCAGCGCGAAGGGGCCAAGGAAGTTCGTGCCCCACTGCAGCTCGTGACCGTCCGCCGTCAGGTACCGCCGGGGCGGGACCGAGACGCCGGCGTTGTTGACGAGCGTGTCGAGGCGGTCGAGGTCGCGGAACAGCCCGTCGGCGAACGCACGGACCGACGCGAGGTCGGCGAGGTCCAGGATCCGCACCTCAGCCTCCGCGTCGGAGCGGGTGCCGAGCACCTCGGCGAGCGCGTCGGCCCCCTTGTCAGGGTTGCGGACGGCAAGGACCACGCGGGCACCGGCGGCGGCCAGCCGCTTGGCGGCCTCGCGGCCGGTACCACTGTTGGCCCCCGTGACCACGACAGTGCGCCCTGTCTGGTCCGGCACGTGCGGGCGGGCAGGCAGGTCCGCCGTCCGCGCGGCGCCGGTCGAGCCGTTCGTCGGGCCGCTCATCCGACCGGGACGGCGGTCGAGGTGATCTCCTCGGCGACGGCCCACAGCCGGGCTGCCGTCGCGTCGTCCCGCATGCGCCGGTTGAGGCGCGCCGGGCGGGGATCCCCGGTCAGCCCGAACCGGGGGCCGTAGTAGGCACCGGAGGTGGCGGCCGGGTCGGCGGCCGCCAGCAGGATGGAGCCGGCGCCCTCGGGCGCCTCCATCGACGGCAGGATGCTCCCCGGCGACCAGCGCACCGGCTGCTCCTTGCCCATGCTCGGGCCCGTGACCTGGAGGTTGGTCCGCGTGAAGCCGGGGTGCGCGGCCGTGCTCACCAGCGTCCAGCCCCGGCGTCCGGCGAGGTGCGCGAGGTGCCGGGCGAGATACAGGTCGGCGAGCTTGGACTGCCCGTAGACGGCCCAGGTGCGGTAGGGACGGCGCTCCCGGTCGAGGTCCGTGAAGTCGATGCGGCCCGCGTTGGCCACGCCGGAGCTCATGGTGGCCACGCGCGGGGCGGGAGCGGCGAGGAGCAGCGGCAGGAGCAGGTTGGTCAACGCGAACGGGCCCAGGAAGTTGGTGCCCCACTGCAGCTCGTGGCCGTCGGCGGTCTGGTAGCGCTGCGGCGTCGCCATCACGCCGGCGTTGTTCACCAGGGTGTCGAGCCGACCGAGGTCGCGCCCGAGCCCGTCCGCGAACGCCCGGACGGACGCCAGGTCGGCGAGGTCCAGGATCCGCACCTCCGCCTGCGCGTCGGGGCGGGCGGCGAGCACCTCGGCGAGCGCGTCGGCCCCCTTGCCGGGGTTGCGGACAGCGAGGATCACGCGGGCGCCGGCGGCAGCCAGGCGCTTGGCGGCCTCACGGCCGGTGCCACTGTTGGCGCCGGTGACGACGACGGTGCGGCCGGTCTGGTCGGGCACGGTGTACATGGGGCTCCTCGGGGCGGTTCCGACTGGGCCAACCAACCAGTTGGTTGACGGGTCCCACTATGCACCTGCTCCCCCGGCGAGACAAGCCCTGGGAACGACAAGGGGTGCCGGATCCGACGATCCGGCACCCCCTGGTCGGTCGCGGCGCAGGCCGCGACCGGCGCATCGTCAGGCGCTCAGTGCGCCCGCCACCAGCTCCAGCGTCTGTGCCCGGCCGAACGTGGCGTCCAGCGGCTCGTCGTCGCGCGACCCGGCGACCGGGACGAGCATGACCTCCTCGACGCCGTGCCGCTCCGCCAGGCCGCGCACCTCGGCCGCCACGTGCTCGGCGTCGCCGATCAGCCAGCGGGCCCGCATCGCCTCGATGGACTGGGCGAGCATGCCGTCGGCCGGCTCGTCCGCCTGGGCGCGCAGCGCCTCCTCGACCGTCTCCAGCGCGCCGAGCTTCTGCCCGGACCGCAGGCGGGCCATCTGGCGCAGCTGCGGCAGGGCGCGGTCGTGCGCCTCGTCCGACGTCGGCGCGGCCACCGCGTTGACCGTCACGAACGTGCGCGGCTCCGGGTGTTCCTCCGACGGCCGGTAGCCCTCCCGGTACAGCGCGAGGATCTGGTCCATGCCCTGCCCGGAGAAGTGGTTGGCGAACACGTACGGCAGCCCGAGCTCGGCCGCGAGCCGCGCCGAGTAGTCGCTGGAGCCCAGCAGCCACACCGTGGGCACGCTCGCGGCGGCCGGCGTCGCCCGCACGTCGTAGATGTCGCCGGAGACCAGGCGCAGGCGGGCGCCGTCGGGGCCCATGAGGCTCAGGATGTCGGTGACGTGCTGCGGGAACCGGTCCACGTCCGCCGTCGGCCCCGTGGCGCGCAGCAGCGAAGTGACTACGGGGTCGCTGCCCGGAGCGCGGCCGATGCCGAGGTCGATGCGGCCGGGGGCCACGGCCTCGAGCGCCGCGAACTGCTCGGCGACCACGAGCGGGGCGTGGTTGGGCAGCATCACGCCGCCCGAGCCCACGCGGATGCGCGAGGTCCGCGCGGCGGCCGCGGCGATCATGACCGGGGGCGACGAGGCCGCCACCGCCGCCATGTTGTGGTGCTCCGCGAACCAGTAGCGCTCGTAGCCGAGGCGGTCGGCGAGCGCCGCCAGGTCGAGCGAGGCCGACAGGGCCTGGGCGCTGGTCTGGCCCGAGCGGACGGGCACGAGGTCGAGGACGGAGAGGCGCGGCGTGGTGTTCATCGCCTGCGTCAACCGTCGCGGGGTGCGGCGTGTTCCGGCCCGAGTCGTCCTTTACCAGTTCTGTACCGTTTTCGGTATCTCGGAACATCATGGCGTCCACCCGGTTCGGCCTGACATGATCACGTGGTGTCTGTTGATGTGCGCCCCGCGACCGACGAGGACGTCGACGCCGTGGTCGACCTGTTCCGGCAATACCTGTGGTTCTACGGGCAGGAGGTGCCCGACGCCGAGGCGCGGGCCTACCTGACCGCCCGCCGCGACGCGGGTGACAGCGTGCTGCTCGTCGCGGAGGTGGCCGTGGAGGGCTCCGACCCGGCGGAGGACGCCAGGATCGTCGGGTTCGCGCAGAGCTACCCCACGTGGTCGTCGGTGAGCCTGAGCCGGTCGTGGGTGCTGAACGACCTGTTCGTCTCGCCCGCCGCGCGCGGGACGGGCGGGGCGCGCGCCCTGGTGCAGGAGACCTGCCGCCTGGCCAAGGAGGCCGGGGCCATCCGGGTCTCGCTGGCCACCGCGTGGGACAACCTCGCCGCTCAGGGCCTGTACGAGTCCGAGGGCTTCGTGCGCGACCAGAACTTCCACCACTACGCGTACGTGACGGGCGCCTGACCCGCACGAGGCGCAGGACGCGCGGCGCGCTCCTCCGGCTTGGTGTCGGTAGCCCGCGCTAGGGTGTGCCCCGGCCAGGAACAGACCTGGTCAGAAGGCCTAACTGCCGATTCGGGGAGACCCCGGGAACTGGAGCGCACACCACCATGATGGGAGGCAACCACGCCGCGACGGGAGCCGCGGCCTGGGTAGCGGTCACCGCGTCGACGCCGATCGCCTTCGGCTGGTATCCGGTGACCGACACCGGCGTGATCGCGGGAGCGCTCGTCTGTGCCGGAGCCGCGCTCCTGCCGGACGCCGACCATCACTCGGGCACCATCGCGAACTCGCTCAAGCCGGTGTCGAACGGCGTGGTCAAGGTCATCGAGGCCGTCTCGGGCGGGCACCGCAAGGGCACCCACTCCATTCTCGGTGTCGCCGTGTTCACGGCCATCGCCTGGGGGCTCAGCTTCCTGAGCATCGACACGGGCAACGAGCAGATCGGCTCGATCCTGATCGGCCCGGGCATCATGTGCGTGCTGCTCGTCGCGTTCGCCCTGAAGGCGCTCAAGATCACGCGGGACACGAAGCTGCTGCCGTGGACCACGTCGGTCACGCTGGCGGTGCTGATCGCGATCTTCGCGCCCGAGGAGTGGTTCTGGATGCCGTTCAGCGTGGCGCTGGGCTGCACCGTGCACATCCTCGGCGACATGATCACCACCAACGGTGTGCCGCTGCTGTGGCCGCTGAAGTTCCGCAGTCCCCGCTGGATGCGTGACGGCCGCGGCCTGGAGCTCGACATGATCTGGCGTTCCGGCGGCAACCTCTCGGTGCCGATCCTGGGCGACGCGGGGTCGGTCCGGGAGTGGATCTTCCTCATCCCCGTGTCGCTCTACGCGATCGTCGGCATCGTGTGGGCCCTGCTCAACGAGATGGGCTACGACACCATGGCCGTGTGGAACCAGGTGCTCGCGCTCTTCCCGGCCTGAGCCGCCCGGCACGACGACGCCGTCCGGCCCTCGCCCGCTGCCGGGCGGGGGCCGGACGTCGCTCGGCCCTCGTTCAGAGGCCTCCGGCCACGGCGGCGCCGGCGGCGAGCCAGGCGCGCCGCGTCTCGGGGCGCAGCGCGCCGTACCGCAGGTGACCGTCGACCATGGCGGGGTCGAACGGGATGGTCACGACCTCGCGGGCCAGGGACCGGTAGCCGTCGGCCACCTTCTCCAGCTCGCCCGAGGACTCCTTCTGGTCGGCCTGGCTGACGACGACGACGGCCTGCTGGGCCAGGTAGGCCGACCGGCCGTCGCGGGTGCCGAGCGCCTCGAGCAGCAGGGCACCGGCCTCGGCGTGGTCGTCGCGCGTGGTGGTGGCCACCACGAGCTGGTCGGTCAGGTCGATCATCCGCTGCCACATCGGGTCGGACTCGTCGTTGCCGGAGTCGATGAGGATCATCCGGTAGTACTTGGAGAGCACGGAGTGGATCGCGTCCACGTCCTGCGGCTCGATGCGCTGCTCGTTGGCCATGGCGATCGGCTTGGACCGGAGCACGTCGAACCGGTCGCGCGTCTGGTGGTGCACGTACCGCGCCAGGTCGGCCGCCTGCGCCGACGGCCCCAGCAGGCGGTCCGTCTGCGGCAGCAGGTCCAGCAGCGTGGACTCGTGCGGGCCCTGCTCGGTGCGCCAGCCCAGCGTCCCACGGGTCTGGTTGTTGTCCCACGTGACCACGCCCGCGCCGCCGAACTGCGCGAAGACCGCCGCGAGCAGCACCGTCGACGGCGTCTTGCCCGCGCCGCCCTTGCCGTTCACCATCGAGATGGTGCGCGGGCCGGGCCAGTGCTGGCTCACCGCGCGCTCGTCGGCGCGCTCGAGCCGTTCCGACTCGCTCGGCCCCACGCGGATGCCCATGCGGGTCAGCATCCCGCGGAAGCCCTGCGTGGCCGGGTCCTCGTCCTGCTGGTGCGTGAGGAACGACTGGCGCGCCTCGCGGCGGGAGCGCGGTGCGCTCGGCTCGCCCGCCGGCACGGGGGCCGACTCCAGGTCGGACAGGCCCATTTCCGGCTCGCCGTAACCCGCGGTCGGTACGGCGTTCACGGGAGCCGAGACGGGGCTCGCCACGCTGCCGGGGGTCGCGGCCGCGATACCGCCGTGGGCCCCGTTCGACCCGTTGCCCGGGCCGTCCTGCGCCGCGTTCTCGCGGACCCAGTCGGCCACGCCCGCGTCGCCGTCCGCGTCCGCACCGGACGGGACGGGAATGGTGGCCGGGTCGCCCTGCGCGGGGCCGCCCAGGGCGAGGTCCGACGGCGCCTGCGCGGCGTCGGGCAGCTCAGGGGCCCGCGGGGCGCGACGCACCGTGTCCGTGTCGATCGGGTCGGCGGGCTCGGCGTCGCCGCCCGGGGACAGGTCCGCAACCGGGACGCCTTCGAACGCGGGGGCAGGGATGGTCCCCGGCCCCGTGGGGGGCTCCTGCGGCGCGGCCACCGGCGGTGCCGCCGTGGGAGGCGCCGCCACTGATGGCGCCTGCGGCGTCGGCGACGACGGCGGCGCGAGCTCGTCCTCCTCCGGAACCACGGTGCCGTCCGGGTGCACGATCAGGTTCCAGAGCCCTTCGGGGCCGGTCGCGGAAGCCCGCACCGGCCGGCCGATCTGGGCGGCGTTCTCCGTCACGCGCCGCAAGACCTCCACCCGCGCCTCCTCCAGGCTGCCGGTCGCGATCGGGTGGAACGTCCCGTCGATCGTCACCTCACCGGAGCCGTCCTCGCGGACGATCGCGTCGATCCGGGGCCAGCGGGGCACGGTGTCAGAGCTCATGCGTTTCCTCCGAAGTTCCTGGGCAGGCGGACAGCGCGGCGGGTTCGCCCCCGAAGCAAGGGTCGGACATGATCGGCCGGCTGGCCACCCCAACGGGGCATTCACCCCACCTGGTAGGTTCTCGCGCAACCTGTCGCAACCAGGACAACGACCGAGGAGCCCTTGCGTGTCCGACGACCAGACCCGCCGTATTCCCGCGGCGGCCGACCCGACGCAGATCCAGCGACCGCCCGCGCGCCCGGGGCAGCCCGGCGCCCCGTCATCGTATGACGCGACGCAGCGGATGAGCTCCTTCGCACCGGGTGATGCTGCCGGACAGCGCGCGGGAGCACAGGGCGGCTCCCCCGTCGACGAGCACACGCAGATCATGCCGCCCCCGCGGCAGGGCTCCGTGGTGGACGAGTCGACCCAGGTGATGCTGCCGACGCGCGGTGGCTCGACGGTCGACGAGTCCACCCAGTTCCTCCCTCCGACCCGCGGCGGTTCGCCGATCGACGAGTCCACGCAGGTCATGCCGCCGCCACGCGGCTCCTCCGCCGTCGACGAGTCGACGCAGCTCCTTCCGCCGGCGGGGGCGCAGCAACGCGACTACCGGTCCGCGACGCCGCCGCCCGCACGGCCGTACCGTCCTTACGAGACCGAGCAGCCGACGCAGGTGCAGTCGCCGGCGGCCTTCCCCGGGGAGGCCGGGTATGGGCAGCAGGGTTACGGGCAGCAGGGTTACGGGCAGCAGCCCGGTTATCCGGGCCAGCCGGGTTACGGCCAGGGCCAGCAGGCCGGTTACCCGGGTCAGCAGGGCCAGCCCGGTCAGCAGGGCTACGGGCAGCAGGGCTACGGCCAGCAGGCCGGATACCCGCAGCAGGGCCAGCAGACCCCGCCCAACCCGTTCGAGCAGGGTTTCGGCCCGCAGTCGGGCCAGCCGACGCCGCCGCGGCGTACCCGCGAGGACGACTCAGGCGGGGGCGGCTCGATGGCCGGCGCCGTCCTGGCATGGATCCCGCGGATCCTGCTCGCGCTGGGCGTCTACCAGCTCGTGCGGCTGATCCCCGGTTTCGACGTCATGCCCGACGTCGCGCAGTTCCCGCTGTTCCGTGGGATCGGCGACGGCGTGCTGGGCATGCTCAACCTCAACCCCGAGTGGTCGGACCAGGCCGCCAACCTGACGATCCCGGTGCTCGGCATCGCCCTGGCCGCCCTCTTCAACATGATCCGCTCGCTGAACACGTCGCTGGCGGTCTGGCCGCACGCCCTCGTGATCGTCGCGTGGGTCGTGGTCTTCGCCGTCGGCGGCATCGTGGGGTATGCCCAGGACGCGACCGAGAACGTGAAGCAGGACGTTCAGAACCAGGTGGACCAGAGCATCGAGGACGCCGAGCAGGACGCCAAGGACGCCGTACAGGAGGAGATCGACAAGGGCGTCGAGGACGCCAAGCAGAACGCGACCGAGAGCATCACCGGGCAGCTCGAGGACGCGCTGCCCGGCGGGAACGGGTAGGGCGCGACCAGGACTCGGGCAGGGCACGGGTAGGTCATGGACGGTGAAGAGCGCGCCGCGCAAGGTCACGACCTGGGCACTGGGCCCCCGGTGCGGCGCGGGACGCTGATAGCGTTTCTCACGTCCAACCGGTAGTCCCGGTGCACTGCTGAGGAGACCCTGCTTGTCCGACGAGACCACCCCCATGACGGCCGCACGCCCTGCCGGACAGCCGGTCGGGGGTGGCGACCGGACCGCCGTCGTACCGACGCCGTCCACGCGGCCGCTGCCGCCGACGGGGGCCGTGCCGCCGCCCACCGCGCCCACGAGGGTGGTCGTGCCCGCCGGGCCGTCGGAGGCGACGAACGTGGTGACACCCGCGCACGTCGCGGGGCACGGGGGCGCCGTCGGGCCCGGGGCGGGCGCCGCGACCGGGAACGGGTACCCGGGTGGTGGACACCAGGGGGTGCCCGCCGCGCCCACGGCGCCGCGGATCCCCGCGACCGGCGAGATGCTCGGCCCGTTCCAGCTCGGCGACTCGCTGGGCCACGGCGGGTTCGCCCACGTGTACCGCGCCACGGGCCAGGGCGGCGAGGTCGCGCTGAAGGTCCTCACCAACACCGAGGCCGGCTCGCTGGACCGGTTCATCGGTGAGGCCGCACTGCTGGAGCGCCTTGCCGGGCGGGGCTTCCCGCAGCTCGTGGCGGCCGGACTGAGCGACCCGACCCCGTGGTTCGCGATGGAGCTGGTGCCGGGCCCCACACTGTCCCAGCGCCTGGCCGCCAACGGCCCGCTGCCGGTGCACGAGGTGCTCCGCGTGGCCGACGACGTGCTCGACGCGCTCGCGGTGCTTCAGGAGGAGCACTTCCTGCACCGGGACGTGAAGCCGGCCAACATCATCGCCGCGCCCGACCGGTACGTGCTCATCGACCTGGGTATCGCCAAGGGCCACGGCACGACGACGTCGACGCACGCGGCGGGCACCATCTCGTACATGGCGCCCGAGCTGTTCGTGCGCAAGCCGCACGCCCGCTCCGACGTGTACAGCCTGGGCCTGCTGCTGATCTTCCTCGCCACGGGCGAGCTGCCGAACGACCTCAACTTCGCCGGCCGCGACCTCACGGCCGCCGACGTCGGACCCGTGGACCAGCGGCTGCTGCCCCTGATCCTGGCCATGACCCGGCACCGGCCCGAGGACCGTCCGCCGCTGCACAACCTGTCGCGCACCGTTGCCCAGCTCGCCACGGACAGCGCCCGGCTCGACCCCGCGCTGCTCGCCGCGGCGGGCGCCACCACGATCGAGCGCGGCCTGGTCACCGAGGTGCTCACGGGCAGTGCGGCGTCGGCCACCGTGGCGCCCACCAGCGTGCTCGCGAGCAACCCCGTGCAGCCGGGCGAGCCCATGACCAACCTGGTCTACGACCAGCAGCTCATGGGCCGCCTGCACCAGGTGCACGGCGACGGGTTCGACGGCGCGGCCGAGGAGGTCATCTCGACGTACCTGGCCGCCGTCGGGCCGCAGCGGGCCGGCGGGCGCGCGCCCGCCGCGATCAAGGACTACCTGTGGGCCGCGATGCGGTGGGCCCCGGCGTTCACGCCCGAGGGGTACTCCGACACGTTCGACGGCTGGGCCGCCTACCGGCAGCGTCACGGCCTGCCGCTGCCCGGCAGCCCGACGACGTCGGTACCCCGCCGCCAGACGACCGGCACCGCCCAGCGGGTGACGTCCACGCAGCGAGCGACGTCCGCGCAGCGGGTGGCGCCATCCGCCGCGCAGCAGCAGCCCACGCAGGTCGCGCCGTCGTTCCGGCCGGGGGCGGCCGCCGCCGCGGCCTCCGCCCGGACCGCGCCGGCGCCCGCGCACCAGCCGGGGACGACCGGTACGCAGCCGAACCAGCGGCCGCCCTTCCAGCCGACGGCGCTTCAGCCGACGGGGCCTCAGCCGGCCGGGCCGACTCAGCCGCCGGTGCCGGCCGCCGCGCCGCCGCGGCGGGACGACGCCGATCCGCGGGACGCGCGGGACTCCCGGAAGCGGGACTCGGACGGCGGCGGCGGCGCGCGGGCGCTGGCGACCGTCGTCGGCTGGATCCCGCGCGTGCTGCTCGCCATCGCGCTGTACCAGCTGGTGCGCCTGATCCCGGGCTTCGACGCGATGCCCAGCGCCGCCGAGCTACCGCTGTTCGCCGCGCTGGGCGACATCGCGGTGGCCACCATGGGCCTGGACCCGGAGTGGGCGCCGCGCATGGCGGAGCTCTCCATCCCGCTGCTCGGCATCGTGGCATCCGCGCTGGTCAACCTGGTGCGCGCGGTGCGCTCCCGCCGCGGCGGGCGCACCTGGCCGCTCTGGGTGGTCGTCGTGGTGTGGGTCATCGTCATCGCGGTGCAGGGCGTGGTCGGCTACGCCCAGCAGGTCACCCAGGACGCGCGCGACTCGTTCGAGCAGCAGCGCGAGCAGATCCAGGACGACCTGGAGCAGGGCGTCCAGGACACCACCGAGGACGTCCGGGACTCGCTCTGGCAGTCGTTCGAGGACGCCCTCCCCTGGAACTCGCAAGAGAACTGACGCGGGGGGGGCGTGTCCTGCCCCGCGGACTCGGCAGTTTGCCCCGCAAACTCGGCAGTTTGCCCGGCAGACTCGGCAGTTTGCCCGGCAGACTCGGCAGTTTGCCCCGCAGACTCGGCAGTTGGCATCGAGATCGGCTCAGGCCTGGACCGATCTCGATGCCAAGTGCCGAGCGCTCATGAAAGTGCCGAAGGTGTGGGCGCCGGTCGCGCAGCAAGGTGCCGATCCTGACTGGCTCATGCGCCACGTGCCTCCACATGCCAGCACCTCACGCGTCGCGCCACCTCCATGTGTCAGGTCCCACACGTCACTTCGCGCGCGCCAGGTCCCACGCGTCGCTTCGCGCCCGTCAGGTCCCACGCGTCGCTTCGCGCCCGTCAGGTCCCACACGTCAGGTCCCGCACGTCGCGCCCCACACGTCACGTCCCATGCGCCACCTGTCACGCGAACCTAGTCATGAATGCGATCCACCGCGCTGGAGCCCCTCGACACGGCGCCAGAACGGTTCGAGCACGACCACAGGCAACGTCGGCGCCGCCTTGTGCACAGAGGACCCGGTACGCGAGCCCCTGAGCGCTGCACGCCCGGCACGCTCGTGTCCATGAAGGTGACCTCAACCCAGGACGGCGTCGCCGTCCCCGAAGTACTCCTGGCACGTGAGCAGGACAAGAACCAGCTGGCGCTCGCGAGCCGCCAGGGCTCGTTGACCCGGATCCGCCGGGGTGCCTACTGCGACCCCGATGCCCTCCGGGCGGACGGCCCCGCCTCGGCCTCGCGCGAGAAGCGGAGCCGGGAGCTCGCCCGCGCCCGGGCGCTGCACCGGCAGCTGCGCTCGAAGGCGGTGTTCAGCCACACGACGGCGGCACTCCTACTGGGCTGTCCCGTCTGGACCGTGCCCGACCGCACACACGTCTACCAGCGCTACCGCCCGTCGAGCCGCGCGGCGAAGGACATCGTCCGACACGTGGGCACCGTTCCGGCAGACGCCGTCGTCACCGCGCAGGGCCTTCCGGTGACGGCGCTCGCGCGTACCGTCGTCGACTGCGCCCTGACGCTGCACCCGCTGGAGGCCCTCGTCATCGCCGACTTCGCACTGGGCCGGGACGTCCACCGCGCCGAGCTCCTGGCGGAACTCGACGGCTGGGCCGAGCGGCGCGGCGTCCGGCGCGCCCGGCTGGTCGTCGAGCTGGCGGACGGCGGCTCGGACTCACCCTGGGAAACCTGGGTGCGCTACGAGATGCTGCGGACCGGCCTGCCCAGGCCGGTCACCCAGATGCCCGTGTCGACCGACCGCGGCGTGTTCCACACCGACCTCGGCTACCCGCAGTGGAACCTGGGTGTCGAGTACGACGGCCTGATCAAGTACCGGCCGGACGGCGTCGGCACCGGTCACGACCCCGCGCGCGAGTTCATGAACGAGAAGAGCCGAGCCGAGGCGATCCGCAGGGCGGGGATCACCGTGGAGCGCGTCGCGGCGTCCGACCGCGGCGACGTCCCGGCGATGCTCGCCCGCCTCACCGCACACCTACCACCCGACGTGGTGGGGCAGTCACGCGTCAACCCCCTGCTACCGCCGTCCTGACCACGGCAGTTTGCCCCGCAGACTCGGCAGTTTGCCCCGCGGGCTCGGCAGTTTGCATCGAGATCGGTCCAGGCCTGAGCCGATCTCGATGCCAACTGCCGAAGACTCGGGCGGAGTGCCGAGTCCGGCGGCAACCAGCCCAGTCCGGCCCGGCGGCAACCAGCCCTGTCCCTGGCGACAACCGGCCCCGTCCGCCCCCGCGACAACCGGTCTCGAAAAAACACGTGCGACCCGCACCGGCCGCGTGCAATGCTCCTCGCACGGTCATCGGGCCACCCCTCGAGGCGCTCGCTGACCGGCCAAGCCAGCAGGACAGATCAGCTCCGGCACGTGCGTTCGAGCACGGTGCGGACAGGAAGGAGGCAGTGATGGACGACGTCGTTCGCGCAGCTGCCTCCGCGGCAGCAGACGCCACTGTCACCAGGAGCACCCGGGACTGATCCGGCGATGCTCCAGCATCAAGGAGCACCCACTTGCCCCGTTTTCCCGAATCACCTTCCGCCGTCCTCATCCACGCAGCAGGCAAGGGCAGCATGTCGTCAGGCGACCGGTCGGCCGCCGCAGAACGCCGGTCCGCCCAGCGCGTGCGCGTCAGCCGCGAGGACCTGGAGGGCTACTACCCCACTTCTGACGACGCCGGCCGGCCCGACGGCGCCGACGTCGTCCAGCACGACCTGACCGACCCCACCCAGCCCGACCCCACCCAGCCCGGCCCCGGGCAGCGCTGGTCCACCTGGCGCTCAGTCGCCAAGGGACAGCGCGGACCCGAGCCGCTGCCGGACTGGGTGGTGACCCGGGATGCCGCGATCGACACCGAGCTCGGCATCCTCAAGACCGGGAAGGAGGCCGACGCGTTCCTCATCGAGCGCGCCGTCCCGGCCGGCACGGACTCCACGCCCGACCTGACCCTCGACCAGGCGGCCACGCGCTGCCTGCTCGTGGCCAAGCGGTACCGCAGCCTGGAGCACGGCCAGTTCCACCGCGGCTCGGAGTACACCGAGGGCCGCACCGTGCGGCGCACCCGCGACCAGCGCGCCATGGAGGACCGCAAGTCCGCCTGGGGTCGCGCGGTGTCGGCCACCCAGTGGGCGGACGCCGAGTTCATCGCCCTGCGCACGGCTTGGGAGGCGGGCGCGCCCGTGCCCTACCCCGTCCAGATCGACGGTACCGAGGTGCTCATGGAGTTCGTGGGCACCGAGGAGACCGACGACCTGGGCCGCACCCAGCCGATCGCCGCGCCGCGCCTGACCAGGGTGCGGCCGTCGGACGACCTGCTGGAGTCCTACTGGGAGCAGCTGACGTACGGCATGTCGGTGCTGGCCCGGCTGGGCTTCGCGCACGGCGACCTGTCGCCGTACAACATCCTGGCCGACGGCGAGCGGCTGGTCATCATCGACCTGCCGCAGGTCGTGGACCTGGCCGCCAACCCGTTCTCCAGCGACGTGCTGCTGCGCGACTGCCGCACCGTGTGCGACTGGTTCACCGCCCGCGGGCTCGACGTCGACGCGGACGCCCTGTTCGCCGACCTGCTCGCGCAGGCCTTCTGAACCCCACGCCTGTGTCAGGCGTCCAGGCGTCCTGGACGTCTGACACGGGGGGTCAGGCCGGGGTGACCGGGCCGCAGGTCCAGGACGAGAACACCAGGTCGGTCTGCACCCGCCCCACCTCGCCGCGGGCGGTGAGGTCGAGCACGAGCCGCTGCAGCTCGTCGGTGTCGGCGCAGGCCACGTTGATCAGGAAGTCGTCCGGCCCCGACACGTGGTGCACCGCCCGGGTCTGCGGCAGCCTGCGCACCCACTCGACGAACGGCCCCAGCAGGGGACGCGAGTGGGTGGTCAGCCGCACCATCAGCATGGCCTGCAGCCCTCGCCCGACGGCGGCCGGGTCGATCGCCGCGTGGTACCCGCGGATCACGCCGGCGTTCTGCAGCCGCTGGACGCGCGCCAGGCAGGTCGACGGCGCGACTCCGACCCGCTGCGCGAGCGTCTTGTTGGGGAGGCGTCCGTCGTTCTGGAGTTCGAGCAGCAACGCCCGGTCCACCGAATCCAGGAGCACGTTCTGGGTCATGGGCCGAATATCTAGCACGTCGCGCCGCCGTCCGACAGGACGAATGCCGATAGTCACCCATGAGCTTGCATTCCTGGACCACGCGCGCCGTCCACGCCGGCAAGGACGACCTCGCCGCCCTCGGGCTCCACGCCCCGCCGATCGACCTGTCCACCACCTACCCGTCGCACGACGTCGTCGGCGAGGCCACGCGCCTGGACGAGTTCGCCGAGGGGCACGACGACGGCGGCCCGCCGGTGTACGGGCGCGTCGCCAACCCGACGGTGCGCCGGTTCGAGAACGCCCTGGCCGAGCTCGAAGGGGCCGAGGCAGCCGTCGCGTTCTCGACCGGCATGGCCGCGCTGTCCGCTTGTCTGCTGGCCCAGGTCGCGGCGGGCCGCTCGCACGTCGTCGGCGTCCGGCCGCTGTACGGCACCACGGACCACCTGCTCGACTCGGGGCTGCTCGGCACGTCGGTGACGTGGGCCTCACCCGAGGACGCGGCGTCGGCCATCACGGGCAGGACCGGGCTCGTGGTGGTCGAGACCCCGGCCAACCCCACGCTGGACGAGGTCGACCTGCGCGCGCTGACCGACGCGTGCGCCCCCGTTCCGGTGCTGGTGGACAGCACGTTCGCCACGCCGGTGCTGCAGCACCCGCTGGAGCAGGGGGCCGCGATGGTGCTGCACAGCGCCACGAAGTACCTGGGCGGGCACGGCGACGTGATGGGCGGCGTGGTCGCCTGTGGCGAGGACATGGCCCGGTCGCTACGGCAGATCCGGTTCGTCACGGGCGCGATGCTGCACCCCATGGCGGGGTACGAGCTGCTGCGCGGCCTGTCGACACTCGCGGTGCGGGTGCACGGGGCCTCGGCCACGGCGGCGGAGCTGGCGCGCCGGCTCGCCGACCACCCGGGGGTCACGCGGGTGCACTACCCGAGCATCGGCGGGGCCATGGTGTCGTTCGAGACGTCGGCCGACCCGGTGACCCTGGTGTCCGCCGTGCGGCTGATCACCCCGGCGGTGAGCCTGGGCAGCGTGGACAGCCTGATCCAGCACCCCGCCTCGCTGACCCACCGGATCATGGACGAGGTGTCCCGCAAGGAGGCGGGCATCTCACCCGACCTGGTGCGCCTGTCGGTGGGCCTGGAGGACGTCGAGGACCTCTGGGGCGACCTGGACCAGGCCCTGGCCCACGCCGCCCGCTGAGCCCCCGCCCCGGAGCCGCTCCACGAGGTGGTGGAGCGGTCGGCGTCCGCCTACCGTGAGGGCATGACGAGCACCCCGTACGACTACGAAGACCTCCTCGCGTTCCTCGTCGGCTACGGCGTCGCGCTCGGGTCGGGCGACCTGGACGCCCTCGCGGACGGGCTCGCCTACCCGTCGGTGGTCGTGGCGGCGGAGCGCTCCGTCATGCTGCCCGACGCCGAGGCCGCGCGGGCGGAGCTCGGCGGCATGCTCGCGGGCTACCGGGAGCGGGGGCTGGTCGCCGCCGTGCCGGAGATCAAGGCCGTCGAGCAGGTGGGCGACGCGCTGCTGTGGGTCGACGTGCGGTGGAGCTTCAAGGACGAGAACGCCTCGGAGGCGACGGCGGACCGGATGCGCTACCTGCTGCGCCGCGGCCGGGACACGTTCGAGCTGTGCGTGGTCGTGCCGGTCGAGGAGTAGGCGCCCCGGCCCGTCATCGGGTCGGGGCGACCTCCCGCCGCATGTGCCAGCGGGTCAGCCGGCCGCTCGTCGCGTCCGTCGGTCCCAGCCGGTCGAAGCCGGCGCGCTCGAACATGCCGACCGTGCCGACGAACGCGGCGCTCACCGGGACGCGGCGGCCGGGTTCCGGCTCCACGGGGAAGGCGTCGAGCGCCGTCGCGCCGTGGGCCTCCGCGTAGTCGACGCCGGCATCGAGCAGGGCCTGGGCGACGCCCCGCCGGCGGAAGCCCGCGCGCACCGTCACGCACATGAACACCCAGGTGGTGGACCAGGCGTCGGGCTCCCCCACCGGCAGCACGCGGGAGCGCTGCAGCGAGCGAGCGGCCGAGCGGCGGGAGAAGCCGAGCCAGCCGGCGACCTCACCGTCGTCGAGATACGCGAGCATCCCCGGCGTCGGGTCCTCCCGCGTCAGCGCGCGCAGGCGGTCCCCGCGCGTCGTGACGTCCTCCTTGGCCGGCGCGCGCCAGTGCATGCACCAGCACGCCTGCTCGCGTCCGGACGGGTTGAGGACGCGCGCGATGTCGTCGAACCGGTCGGCGGTGGCCGGCACCACCACGACCTGAGCCTCCGGTCTCTGGGCCATGTCCGGAACCTACTCCACGTCACCGACACTCGTGGCGCGACGCGCTTGGCACACTTTTTCCGCGGCCTGCCGACCATGCCCGTGCGCGGCCTCCCTTGCGCTGGCGGCGCTCGTGTGTCATAAATAAGTGACTGCTTATACAAGGAGACAGATCATGACCAGCACGAGCACCATCGACCCGGTCGCGACCGCCGGCCTCATGACCCGCGAGGTCCGCGACGGCAGCCGGGACGGCATGCCGACCAAGATCGCGGTCGCGCGCCGCACGTACGCCGCCGACCAGGACGACCTGTGGAACGCGCTGACCTCCGCCGAGCGCCTCCCCCGCTGGTTCCTGCCCGTCAGCGGCGACCTCACCGTGGGCGGCCGCTACCAGTTCGAGGGCCAGGCGGGCGGCCTCGTCGAACGCTGTGACGCCCCGGAGAGCTTCGCCGTCACCTGGGAGTTCGGCGGCCAGGTCTCCTGGGTGCGGGTCTCCCTCAGCCCGGCCGACGACGGCACCACGCTGGAGCTCGTGCACGAGGCCGTCGTCGACCCCGACTTCTGGACCCGGTACGGGCCTGGTGCCGTCGGCGTGGGCTGGGACCTCGGCCTGGTCGGGCTCGGCCTGCACCTCGCCACGGGCTCCGCCAACGACGCCACCGAGTTCGAGTCGTGGACCCTCTCCCCCGTCGGCGTCGAGTTCGTCAGGCTGGCGAGCACGGACTGGGCCGACGCCGCCATCGCCTCCGGGGAGGACGCCGACCAGGCCCGCGCCGCCGCCGAGCGCACCCTGGCCTTCTACACCACGCAGCCGGAGGCCTGAGTGCCCGCCGCCGCCCCGCGGCGCGGCGGCGCCGGCTTCGGGGACGGGCCCGCCGACGGCGGCGGTGCGCTCGGCGGCGACACGGCTGCCGACGGCGACTCCCCCGGCGAGCGGGCGCGGGACGCGGCCCTGGACACGGCGCGGGCCGGGGTGTTCGAGGCGCTCGGCGACCCCGTCCGCCGTCGGCTGCTGGAGCTGCTCGCCGCCGGCGAGCAGCCCGCGGGCGCCCTGGTCGCCGCCCTGCAGGCGCGCGTGCGCATCACGCAGCCGGCCGTCTCGCAGCACCTGAAGGTGCTGCGCGAGGCCGGCCTGGTGCGGGTGCGGGCCGAGGGCACCCGCCGCCTGTACACCGTCGACGACACCGGGACGGCCGCCGCGCAGGCCTGGCTCGCCCGGTTCGAGGACACGTTCGCCCAGCCGCTCGACGCCCTGGCGACGGAGCTGGCCCGCGGCCGCCGCGAGCGCCGTCGGGCAGCGCCTGGGCGGGAGGCGGCGTCCGATGCGGCGGCGGGCTGAGCCCGAGTCGGGTGGTCGGTAGAAGGTCAGGTGGTCGGCAACCCGGGTTGCCGACCACCTGACCTTCTGCCGACCATCCGGCGGCGCGCCGCGCACCGCGCCGCCGGCGCGCCTCAGTAGCGCTTCGGGAGCTTCAGGTGCCGCTCGGCCATGATCGTGCGGAGCAGGTCCGGGCGGTCGGTGATGAGGCCGTCGACGCCGATGTCCAGCAGCGCCTCCATGGTGGCGCGATCGTCGACGGTCCACGGGACGACGTCCATGCCGGCGCGGTGCGCGGCGCGGACGAGTTCGGGCGTGGTGAACGGGACGTAGCCGGGGTCGTGCACGCCGCCGCCCTGCGGGTCGCCGTGCACGGGCGAGACGGCGTCGGCGCCGAACGAGGCTGCCGCGGCGACGAACTTCTGCTGGGTGGTGCCCGGGAAGTCGTCGATGTCGAGGCCGCCGAGCCACGGAGACGCGCCGTCGACGCCGACCTGGAGGAACTGCTGGCCGTTGGTCAGCGCCACGAGGCCGAAGCGCGGCTCGACCTCGCTCATCCGCATGAGCGAGCCCCAGTCGAAGCTCTGGATCGTCACCTGGTCGACCAGCCGGGCCTTGCGCACCTCGCGGGCGACGACCTGCACGAACTGCTCGCGCGGCGCCGTCTGCTCGGGGGCGCCGGCCTCGACCTTGGTCTCGATGTTGAGCATGACCTGGTGCGCGCGGTGGCGGTTGACCAGGGCCAGCACCTCTGACAGCAGCGGCATGCGCTCGCCCGGGTGCAGTTCCTGCCCGGGGAACTGCGGCTGGCGCAGCGACCCGCAGTCGATGGTGCGCACCTGCGCGAGGGTGAGGTCCTTGATGTACGTCTTGTTGGGCACGTACGGGAACTGCGGGTCGCCCGGGAACGCGGGCTCGGTGTCGATGCACTTGGCCGGGCTCGGGTCGCGGTCGTGCGTGACGACGGCGTACCCGTCGCGCGTGATCTGCACGTCGAGCTCGAGCGTGCTGACGCCCAGCGCGAGCGCGTTGTCAAAGGCCGGGAGCGTGTTCTCCACGGTGAGCGCGATGCCGCCGCGGTGGGCCTGGAGGTCGAAGGTGCGGTGGTGGCCGGCCGGGCGGGCGGCGGCAGCCGCGGCAGTCCTGGCGCCGTCGTCCGTGGTGCTCAGCGCGGACGACGGTGCGGCGCCCAGGGCCAGCGCGCCCGCGAGGGTCACGGCGAGGGCTGCGGCGGTGCGGGCGGCGACGACGCCGTGTGGGGTGGTCCTCATGCGGCTGAGCCTGGACACGCCCCGTGGCCGGGTCGTGGCGACACGCCGTCAGAAGGGCGACGACGGCATGAACGCCCGGCGACGCTGCGCGCCCGCCCTGACGCACGTACGGTCCAGGGGTGGGGTTCATCCGGGTGGGCGGGCTTCGGATCGCTTACGAGCGGGCCGGCCAGGGGCCGCCCCTGGTCCTCGTGCACGGCGCCGCCGAGGACTGCCGCGTCTGGCGGCCCCAGCTCGCCGGCCTGGCCGAGGAGCTGACGGTCGTGGCGTGGGACGAGCCGGGTGCCGGGCGATCGTCCGACCTGCCCGTGGGCTTCGGGCTGGCCGGCTTCGCGGACGGGCTCGCCGCGCTGATCGAGGCGCTGGGGCTCGGACCCGCGCACGTAGCCGGCCGGTCCTGGGGCGGCACCGTGGCGCTCGAGCTCTACCGCCGTCGGCCCGAGCTGGTCGCGACCCTCGTCCTGGTCGACACCTACGCCGGATGGAAGGGATCGCTGCCCGCCGCCGAGGTGCGAGCGCGGGTCGCCGGAGCACGCAGGATGCTCGCCGCGCCTCCCGTGGAGCTCGGCCTCGCCTTTCCGGGGCTGTTCGCCGGCGACCCGCCGGCGGAGCTCGTGCCGCTGCTCGCGGACATCGCCGCCGACGTGCGCCCGGCCACCCTCGCCCAGCAGCTGGAGATCATGGCCGAGGCCGATCTTGCCGACCTGCTGCCGCGGATCGACGTCCCCACACTGCTGATCTGGGGACGCCTGGACGCGCGCTCCCCTCTCGGGGTCGCGCGCAGGTTCGAGGCGGCGATCCCGGACGCGACGCTCGTCGTGGTCGAGGGCACCGGCCACATGAGCAACCTGGAGCGTCCCGAGCCCGTGAACGACGCCGTCCGTGGCTTCTGCCGCACCCATCCGCCCGGCGCAAAGCGGTAGAAATCCCCAGGTGGGAGTACCGTTCTCGCGTGGCTCATCTGGACTGGGAGATCAAGGCAAGCCTGCTGATGTACGTGATGGGGGCGCCGGGCGGCCGCATCGTGCAGGACGACGCCGTGGGCGGCACGGGCGCCTCGTTCCACTTCCCGCTCGACCCGGACCGCACGCCCGAGGTGTCGGCGGACTCCTCGTCGTTCGCGTTCACGGGCTCCGTGATCTTCATCGGGCACTTCGGCTCGTTCGTGGGCGAGGTCGCCGACATCGAGGTCGTCGCGCCCGCCGACGGCGGCGCCGACTGGACCATGTCGATCCGGGACCGGGAGTCGGACGTGCGCACGGTCGCCTTCCGCCTGGCCGGCTCTCCGGAGCGGTCGGCCGACGGCGCCCGCCTGACCTGGCAGCAGGTCGAGCTCACGGAGGACGGCGCGAAGCTCTGGGGCGGCAGCTACCCCGAGGCGACCCCCTTCGAGCCGGTCTCGATCGACCTCTCCTGACCTCACCCGCCCCGGCTCGTCAGGCGGCGGGCGGGGTGACGTCGACGGACGTGAGCCGGGTCGCCTGGGCCTCCGTCAGGGGCAGGGACAGGGCGGCGATCGCCGCGTCCAGCTGGGCGGGCTTGCTGCCGCCCAGCATCGGGTGGATGCCACGGGACGCCAGCCAGGCGAGCACCACCTGGCCGCGGGTCGCGCCCAGCTCGGCCGCGACGTCGTCGAGCACGCCGAGCCGCCGCGTGGTGCCCGGGTGGTCGAAGACCTCGGGGATCGGCTTGGCCGGGTTGTCGTACGCGCCCGACAGCAGCGGCGTGTACGCCCAGACGTCCAGGTGCTCGACGGCGGCCAGGTCGACGAGCTCGTCGTCGAGCCAGCCGAACCGGTGGTTGCCCGTGAGCGTGCCGGGGCGCGGCTGGAGGTAGCTGTAGGCGTGCTGGACCACGCTGAACGGCTCCCTGCCCTGCCCGACGGCGTGCCGGCGCGCGCGCTCGACGCGCCACGCCGGGTGGTTCGAGGTGCCGATCCGCGCCGCGACGCCGTCGGACACGAGGTCGGCGCAGGCGTCGGCAGTCTCCTCGACGGGGACGGAGCGGTCCTCCATGTGGGCCCAGGCCAGGTCGACGTGGTCGGTGCCGAGGCGGCGCAGGCTGCCCGTGATCTGCTCGCGGATCGCGGCGGGCGCGAGGCCCGTGCGGGAGGCGGGCCAGTGCGCGGCGTCGCGGGGCTCGGCACCGAACTTGGTGGAGAGCAGCACCCGGTCGCGCACACCGGGGCGGGCCGCGAACCAGCGGCCGAGCACCTCCTCGCTCTGGCCACCGTAGCCGGACTCGCTCGCCCAGAACGCGTAGCAGTCGGCGGTGTCGATCCAGCGGCCGCCGGCGTCGACGAACCGGTCCAGGAGGTCGAACGCCGTGGTCTCGTCGACGGTGGTGCCGAACATCATGGCGCCGAGCACGAGGCGCTCGGCGGGGGTGTGCTGTGTGGTGGTCATGGGACCAGCGAAATCCCTGGAGCGCACTCCAGGTCAAGGGGAGGATCTGAGGATGATCACGTATTCGCCCGCACAGGCCGCCGAGGTCTCCGGCTTCAGCATCGACACGCTGCGGTACTACGAGCGCGAGGGCATCCTGCGTCCCATCGCGCGGACGTCGGGCGGGCACCGCACGTACACCGAGGACGACCTGGGGTGGCTCGACCTGGTGCACTGCCTGCGCGACACCGGCATGCCGATCGCGGACCTCAGGCGGTACGCCGAGCTGTCGCTCGACGAGGCGACGCTGGCCGCGCGCGTCGCGCTGCTGGAGGAGCACGACCGGCGGGTGCAGGAGTCGATCGACACCCTCCGCGGCCAGCAGGAGCGCCTCCGGGAGAAGATCCGCTGGTACCGGGATCAGGGCGTGTGAGCCGACCACAGCAGTTGCTGCCAGTTCAGGCGCTGCGGTGGCAGCAACCGCTGTGGTCAACGGGTCTTGGAGCCGGGTAAGTCGGGGGTGGACTTTTCTCTGATCCGGCGGGGTCCGCTGGTAGGTTTTCCGGCATGACGTCACCAGCACCCGGCGTCGGCGAGGTCGCGCCAGCGGCCGTCGGCCCCGGTCCGGTCCCGTCAACCGATCCCGGGCCCGCAGCAGCCCCCACGCCGACCCCGGAGCTCCCGCCGGTCCCCGCGCCGCCGGCCCCGGAACCGACCGCAGTGCTCCCGCCGGTTCCCGCGCCGCCGACGGCCGAGGCCGAGCCGACCGACGCGGTCGAGCCCGAGCCGGCCGACGACGAGCCGGGCGCGGCCGAGACCGAGGCCGAGCCGGTCGCGGAGGCCGGAGCGGTCGTCGAGCCCGTCCCGGCGCCGCCCGCCGTCGAACCCGTCCCGGCGCCGCCGGTCGACGAGGTCGCGGAGGTTGTCGAGGCAGTCGAGCCCGAGCCCGAGCCCGAGCCCGCACCGGAGCCCGCCCCCGCCCCTCGCGCGGCGGCCCTGCCGATGCGGCCCGTGCGGCGGATCCCCGCCAGCGGCGAGCGCCTGGGCCGGTTCACGCTGGCCGAGGCACTGGGCCACGGCGGGTTCGCGCACGTCTACCAGGCGCGGGCCGACGACGGCACCGAGGTCGCCCTGAAGGTCCTCACCGGGCTGCACGACGACGCCCGGGAGCGCTTCGCGCAGGAGGCGCACCTGCTGGAACGCCTGGACGGCCGAGGCTTCCCGCGGTTCGTCGAGGCCGGCCTGGACGCGACGCAGCCGTGGTTCGCGATGGAGCTCGTGCCCGGCACCACGCTGCGCGACCGGGTGCGCGAGGAGGGGCCGCTGTCCGGCCCCGAGGCGCTGCGCCTCGCCCGGCAGATCGTCGACGCGCTGCTCGTGCTGCAGGAGGAGCGCTGCCTGCACCGCGACCTCAAGCCGGCGAACATCATGGTGGACGGCGATCGCGCGGTGCTCATCGACCTGGGCATCGCCAAGGTGTTCGACGCCGCGACGTCCACGCAGCCGGCCGGGACCATGGCCTACATGGCGCCCGAGCTGTTCGGGCGCCGGGTGCACCCGCGGTCCGACGTGTACAGCCTGGGCCTGCTGCTCGTGTACGCGAGCACGGGCGCGCTGCCGCTGGACCTGAACTTCCTGGGCCGGGACCTGACGCCCGCCGACCTCGTGGAGGAGGAGCCGGCCGGCGTCGTCCCGCACGACGATCCCCTGCCCGAGCGCCCGGTCATCGACCGGCACCTGCAGTCGCTGGTGCTGGCCATGACCCGGTACCAGCCGAACCACCGGCCGCCGCTGGAGAACATCGCGAGCGTGGTGCGCGCCCGGATCGCGAGCGCGACGCCGGACCCGACGCTGCTGCTCACCTCGCAGCTCATCAGCGACGGCGTGACTGCGGCCGAGGTCGCGGCGCTCCCCGCGACGGACATCCTGCCCGGCCGGGGTCACACCAAGCTGTTCCAGCGGGACGTCGACCGGTCGGACGAGATCACGCCCACCCGCGTCCCGGAGCCCTGGCACGCCCTGGTGTACGACCGGGCGCTGATGAGCGTGCTGACCGAGGTGCACGCGGACGGGTTCGACGGCGCCGCGGAGCAGGTCGTGGCCGACCACATCGCGGAGATCGGCGCGGAGGTGGCCGGCGGCCGGACCCCGGCCGAGATCAAGGACTGGATCTGGCAGGCGATGCGCTGGCGGGTCACCACGCCGCCCGACGGGCACGCCGACACGCTCCGCGGCTGGCGCACGTTCCGCAGCCCCGAGCCGGCTCCGGCGAGCAAGCGGGCACCCGTCACCAGCCGGCCGCGGTCCGTGGCCCCGGTCGGGTCGCCCGCGGCGGGGTCCGGCGCAGCACCCGCGTCGGCGGCGACGACCCAGGTGGTGCGCAGCCAGGTTCCGCCGCCGCAGTCGTACCAACCGCGCAAGAGCTCGGTCAAGCACCTCGGACCCACCCCGAAGCAGGCCGGTCCCGCGGCGTCGGTGCGCACCACCCGGCCGCTGCCGGCACTGCCCGCCGCGCAGCCCGCGCGACCGCCCGCCGCACAGCCGTCCCGGCAGCCCGGCAACCAGCCCGCCGCGCAGCAGGGGCGACAGCCCGGCACGCAGCCGGCGCGCAAGTCCGGCACCCAGGCCCGCAAGCAAGGCACGCAGGTGCAGCGCCGGGCCGGCGCACAGCCTCAGGCGCAGCCCCGGCCCGCCGGGCAGCGGTCCGCCGCTGCGCGGCCGCAGAGCGTGCAACCGGGCCGGCCGCCGTCGGCCCAGCCGGGCACGCAGGCACGCCCCCCGGTGAACGCTCCAGCGCCGCGCAAGCGGCCGCGGGTGCTGCGCGTGCTGGGCGCCCTGCTGCGCTGGGTGCCCCGGCTGCTGCTCCTGGCCGCCGGATACGTGCTGATCACCGAGGACGCGCAGGGCGGCGACCCGTTCCTCGCCGCGCCGGCCCTCGGGACCGCCGCGTTCGGGCTGGCCGTGCTGCTGCGCGTCGCCGGACACCGGATGTGGATCTGGGTCTACGTGCTGTGCTCGGTGCTCATCGCCGCGGGCTCGGCGCTCATGTGGGCCACGAACACCGGGCTGCTGCGAATGTTCTGACGCGCTCCCGGCCCCGGTCAGCGCCGGACGCGCGCGCGGGACCGCGCGACACCGGCCAGCGTGGCGCGCACGGGTGTCCCGAGGTAGATGCCCAGGGACGCGCCCGCTGCCAGCCCTACGCCGACGGAGGCTGCGAGCACGAGGGACGCAGCCCCGCCGCCGGCCGGCGAAGCCGGGTCGGCGTGCACCATGCCGAGCAGCCCGTAGAAGACCGCACCGCCGGGGACCAGCGGCACGATGGCCGCCGTCGTCACCGCGACGGACGGGACGTGCAGGTTGTGGGCGATCAGAACGCCGACGAAGCTGGCGAGCAGCGCCGCGAGGCCGCTCGCGGCCGCCTCGTGCAGGTCGGACGTCAGCACCATCGCGTGGCTGAGCGCCGTGACCGTGCCCAGCACGGCGCTCACGGCCACGATGCGCGAACCGGCGCCGTTGAACAGCGCCACCGCGACCGCGATGATGACCGCCCCGCCGACCTGGTTCGGCAGCGGGCCCAGCGGCGACGGACCGTCCGGCAGGGTCATCCGGAACCCGAGCATGCTGCCGAGCTCCAGCCCGGCCAGGATGCCCACCACCAGACCGAGCGTCTGCAGCGTGAGATCGAGGATGCGGCCCGCCGCGGTGAGCGCGAACCCGTCGATCGCGTCCTGGGCCGCACCCACCACGGTGAGCCCGGACAGCATCAGCACGATGCCGGACGCCACGATGATGGCGGGCTGCACCCCGGCGAAGGGTTCGACGTCGGCCGCGGCGAGCGCGGACACGATCACCGCGACCACCGTGGTGACGAAGGCTCCCGCGATCTGGCTGAAGAAGGACGGCACGCGCAGCCGGGCGAGCCCTGACTGGGTCGCCGCGGCCCCGAGCGCCGCGACGAACGTGAGCCCCACCAGCACCGCTGATCCGCCGGACAGGATGCTCGCACCCACGGCGAGCAGCGCCCGGGCGACCACGACGACCGGCTGCCGGTAGCGGAACGGTACCCGCCGGATGGCCCGGAACGCCGTCCGCGCCTCGTCCAGGTCCATCCCGTCGTCGACGGCGACCAGCAGCGCCTGCATGCGCTGCAGCTTGGTGTGGTCGGGCGCCGCCACGCGCACGACCCGGAGCAGCGTGTGCGGCCAGCGGTCGCCGCTGGGCTGGTACGAGAGGGCGATCGACGTGTAGGTGACGTCCACGTGCACGCCCTTGAGCCCGTACGCGCCGGCAACGCGCGTGATCGCAAGGGTCACCTCGTGCGCGGACGCCCCGACGGCGAACATCGACTCGCCGATCCGCATCGCCAGGTCGAGCGCCCGGATCACCATCGTGTCGTCGACGGCGGGATGGACCTCGGTGTCCGGGGCCTCGGAGGGATCGGTGTGCAGGGCCCGGCGCACCGACGCGTACAGGCTTCGACGGGCTGGCTGGGGCATGCGTCCCATTGTGCTGAGAGGCTCCGTCACCGGCATCCGGCCTGGGGGTCCCGTGCGCGCGGGCCGTCGTCCGGGACCCGGTCCCGCGCGCTCGCGCTCAGCGGGAGGAGGCCGTCGCCGCGTACGCGTTGAGCCGCTGGTTGCGCTCCTGGATCGCCTCGGCCGTGGGCGGGACGACGAGCTCACCGCCCGGCGCGGCCGTGGCCTGCGCGTGTGTCACGTACGGGCGCTGCCGCTTCTCGTGCTCGGCGAACGCGGCGTCGAGGTCGTGCGGGTGCGCGGCAAGAGCCTCGGCGAGGATAGAGGCTCCCGTCAGCGCGATCGAGGTGCCGCGCCCGGACAGGCCGGAAGAGCAGGAGGCGGCGTCGCCGAGCAGGACCACCCGGCCCCGGTGCCAGGCGTCCATGTGGATCTGGGCCACGGTGTCGAAGTAGAGGTCGGGATCCGCCGTCAGGGCGTCCACGATCTCGGGAACACGCCATTCGGTGTGCCCGGCGAACGCGCCGGCGAGGAGGCGCCGGCCGGAGTCCGGGTCGCGGTAGTCGTGGTCGAGCGGCTCCGAGCGGAAGGTCGCCACTGCGAGCACCTTGTCGTGGTAGCGGGCCACGCCGATCATGCGGCCGGGATAGTTGTAGAAGGAGTTCTCCCGGCTCGCCGCGTCGCCCCGGCCGGGCATCAGCCCGAACGCGACGTAGCACCCGAGCGGGCGCAGGTACTCGCTCTCGGGGCCGAACACCAGGCGCCGGGTCGCGGAGTGGATGCCGTCGGCACCGACGACCAGGTCGAAGCGGTCGGTCGCACCGGAGGCGAAGGTGACGTCCACGCCGGCGCCGTCGTCGTCCAGGGCGGTGACGTGCTCGTGGAAGACCAGACGCGCGGCGTCGGGCAGGGCGTCATGGAGGATCCGGGTCAGGTCCTCCCGCGCGATCTCGATGTCGTCGGGCGAGTCACCGACCAGGTCCTGTGGCGCCGTGGCGAGCACGGCGCCGTCGGGTCCGACGAAGTGAACGGTCTCGGTCATCCGCAGCCGGGCGCCCCGCACCGCGTCCAGGACACCCATCTGCTCCGCGGCACCAAGGGCGTCGCCGCGCAGGTCGATCGGCGACCCGCCGGTACGCAGCCGGTCCGCCCGCTCGACGATCGTGACCTCGTGCCCCGAACCGCCGAGCGTGATGCCCGCGGACAGGCCCGCCAGTCCGGCACCGGTGATCAGGATCCGCATGGTGACCTCCTCCCAAGAGACACTTTGTCTCTTAATCGTCCTGGTACCGTAGCACAGGGAGGAGACATAGTGACTCTTAATGGGGAACGGCGGCGGCGCGGCGCCGAGCTGGAGACCGCTCTGCTGGACGCGGCCTGGGCCGAGCTGGGCGAGCGCGGCTACGACGACCTGACCTACGAGGCCGTCGCACAACGCGCCCACACCGGGCGAGCCGTGCTGTACCGGCGCTGGCCTGCCAAGGCCGAGCTCGTGCATGCCGCGGTGCTGCACGTGCTCGACCGGCCCAGCGACCTGCCGGACACGGGCAGCCTGCGCGGCGACGTGATCGCCGCCCTCCGGCAGGCCAACAGCACCAAGGTCGTCCTCGGCGTGCAGCTGCTGACCCGCCTGGGCAACTACTACCGTGCGACCGGCGTCTCGCTGGGCGACCTCATCGACTCGGCCACCGGTGGCACGAACCCCGTCATGCGGACCATCGCCGAACGCGCGGCCGCACGGGGCGAGCTCGAACCCGGCACGATCCCGGACCGCGTGCTGCGCGTGCCGGTGGACCTGTTCAGGCTGGAGTTCATCCTCACCTACGACCCGGTACCCGAATCGGTGATCCTGCAGATCGTCGACGACGTCTTTCTGCCGCTGGTCAATGCCTGGCGCTCCGGAACGCCGTGACGCCCGCGCCGTGACGGTCGAGCATCGCACGCAGCGCGTCCGCCGACACGCTCGCGCCGAACGCCTCCGTGCCCGGCTGGAGGCGGACGCCGTCGGACAGGGTGCCCGCTCGTACCGGGTCGAAGCCGAGCCGGTCGACCAGCCGGGCCACGGCGGCGACGTCGTCCGCGTCGTCCCCCGCGACGGCGATGCCCTTTCGTGCGGGATCGCCCGCAGGGCGGGACCCGTCCTCGAGGTCGTGGTAGCCCATGTGGTTGAACGCCTTGACGACACGCGCGCCGGGCAGCGAAGCCTGGACGAGCTCGCTGGTCGACGCGCGAGGGTCGGACAGCTCCGCCCCGTCACCGTCGGTCTCCCGCCAGTAGTTCATGGCGTCGACGACGAGCTTGCCGCGCAGGTCGGCCGCGGGAAGGGTCCGGTACCTGCCCAGGGGAAGGGCGAGGACGACGACGTCGGCCTCCCGCGCCGCGTCAGGAGCCCGTACCGCCGACGCGCCGGGTACGACGGTCCGCACCGTCAGCGCGATGCGCGACGGATCGCCGGAGCCCGCGATCAGCACGCGGAAGCCGGCGTCCAGGGCGAGGCGGGCCAGGGCGGTGCCGACCTTGCCCGCCCCGAGGATGCCGAGGGTGGTGACAGCCATCAGGCCTCGCCACGTTCCCGGGCGACGACGTCGCGCACGGCCGGCGCCACCTCGGCCGCGAACCGCTCGGTGGTCGCCACGTCGTCGCCGCCGATCAGGTAGGCGGTGACGCCGTGCTCCAGCGCGAGCCCGGCGAGCTGCTCGACCCACTGGTCCACCGGTCCGTCCAGGAGCCCGCGGCCGGCCGGGGAGAAGCGCACGTTCATGAAGTTCATGAGCCTCCGGACGTCGCCCGGTGAGCGCCCGGCCGAGACCGCCGCCTCGTCGATGCGCGCGTTGATCCCGGGCAGCGAGTCCACGCCGTCGGGCAGGTACTCGATGGTGGGCAGCCAGCCGTCGCCGATCTCGCCGGTCAGGGCCAGCATCCGCTTCTTGTACGCGCCGATCCAGACCGGGATGTCGTGCGCGGGGGCGGGACCGCGCTTGGCCCCGGCGGCCTGGTAGTAGGTCCCGTCGAGCCGCACCCCGCCACGGGTCTCGGTGTCCCAGATCTCGCGGATGATCGTGACGGCCTCGCGGAGCGCGTCGACACCCTGGCCGGGCGTCAGCCGGCGTCCGCCCATCGCGGCGATGCCGTCCCAGAAGGCGCCCGCGCCGAGGCCGAGCTCCACCCGGCCTCCGCTGAGCCGGTCCAGCGACGCCGCGGCGCGGGCCAGCACGGCCGGCGGGCGCAGCGGCAGGCTCAGCACGTTGCCGCTCAGGTGCACCCGCTCGGTGCGGGCCGCGACGTAGCTGAGCAGGGTCCACGTGTCCAGGAACGTCGGCTGGTAGGGGTGGTCCTGGAAGGTCACCAGGTCCAGCCCGGACCGGTCAGCCGTCACGGCGAGGTCGAGCACGTGCCCGGCCCCCTGGGCGCTGGGTGTCACGAACGTGCCGAACAGCAGGTCGTGGCCGTAGTCGGTCATCTGTGTCATGCCTCCTCGCTCGCGCGGACGGCGTCGGAGCCGTCGCGCGGGTCGATGTTGAAGTTGTCGCGGAACAGGTTCTCGGGGTCGTAGCGGCGCTTCAGGTCGCGCAGCCGGGTGAGGACGGGCGGCGGGAAGGCGTCGTGCAGGCGCTCGGGCCGCAGGTCGGTGTCGAAGCTCAGGTACAGGCCGTCGAAGTGTCGGGCGAGCCGGTCCCACCGCGCGTCCAGGTCGTCCTGGTCGGCGCCCATGGCGGTGACCTGGAACGCCGGCGTGCGATGGGCGAACGCCGTCTCGTGGGCGGGGACGTCCGCGATCGCGCCGCCCATGGGGCGCAGCTCGTAGAAGAAGACGCGCCCGCTGCGCAGCAGCTCCGCGGTGTCGTGCGCGGCCTCGGGCGTGATCGCGGGCAGGAACGCCGAGCGCGAGACGGGCTCGCCCTGCCCGTGGTGCCCGTCGGGCCCTACGTCCGCCGCCTGTCCCATGATGTCCTTGTACCGCGTCAGGTAGGCCTCCTGCTGCACCAGGGCGCCGAGGTCCAGGAACGGTGTGAGCCGCTCGACGACGACCTGCGGGTCGGGCGAGTCGACGATCGCGTACAGCTGGATCATCGACTGCCCCTGCCGCGGCCGCCCGGTCACCAGGAAGACGGTCGTGTCGCGCGGCGCGGCGGTGGCGACCTCGC
This sequence comes from Promicromonospora kroppenstedtii, assembly GCF_044389675.1. Lineage (NCBI taxonomy): Bacteria > Bacillati > Actinomycetota > Actinomycetes > Micrococcales > Promicromonosporaceae > Promicromonospora > Promicromonospora kroppenstedtii. The sequence continues at coordinate 296,728 of NZ_JBIRYI010000002.1, forward strand.
CGAACCGGAGCAGCGACTTCTCGATGTCGGTGGTGACCAGCGAGAGCTTGGCCCAGCCCACCTCCCCCACGTCGTCGACCTCGAACTCGAACGCGGTGGCGACGCCGAAGTTCGCCCCGGCCCCGCGCACGGCCCAGAAGAGGTCGGGGTGGTCGTCGCGGGTGGCCCGCACCGCGGTGCCGTCGGCCAGGACCAGCTCGACCGCCCGCAGGTGGTCGATCGTCAGCCCGTGCGCGCGGCCCAGCAGCCCGATGCCGCCGGCCGTGGCCAGCCCACCCACGCCCACGCCGCCGTAGTCGCCCGAGCCGAGCGCCCACCCGTACGGGTCCAACGCGGCCGCGACCTGCTTCCAGGTAGCCCCCGGGCCGATCCGCACCAGCCGCCGGGCCTCGTCGAGCACCTCCACGCGGTTCATCCGGCCGACGTCGACGACCACGCCGCCGTCGTTCGTCGAGCGGCCGCTCACACCGTGCCCGCCGCTGCGCACACCCAACGGCACGTGGGTGTGCGCACGCGCGAACGCCAGCGCGTCCGCGACCTGCTCGGGGGTCTCCGGCCGCAGCACCAGGCCTGGCGCCCCGCCGCGCAGGTAGTTCGAGCTCACGGCCAGGTACTCACGGTCGCCCGGTTCCACCGCCGTCGCCGCCAGGGAGGCGGGAACGGCGTCGTAGTCGATGCCGGCGCGCCGCAGTGCCCGGGCGACCCCGGTCCTGCGCCGCCCGCCGACGGGGCCGTCCGCGGCGACGATGTCCACCAGGCGGGCGACGTCGGCGCCGTCGCGCACCGGGACCACCACCGGCAGACCGCTCTCGGCGAGCGCCGCGAGCTCCGCACGGCCGGCGCCGGCGGGTGCGACCACCCAGCGGGAGCCGGCGACGAGCCGCGGTCCCGCGAGCAGGGCGGCGCTCTCCCACGCCTTGTCGACCACGGCGGGCACCGGCGCCTCCGGGTCGGTCCCCGCGAACGGCTCGCTCGCCCCGGCAGGGACCACCCCGATCCCGATGCTCTCGGTGGCACCGGCCACCCAGACGGCGGCGGTCCACGGGTCGATCCCGGCCGTGTCGGCGTCGGCGTCCGCACCCCGCACGACGACGAGGTCGAGGCCCCCGGCCTCGGCCTGGCGTGCGAGGTCGGCCGTCAAGGTCTCAGCGTCTGCCGAGAGCTCCGGCATGATTCCCAGCGCGAGTTCCATCGTGCTTCGCTTCCTTCTCATTCGTCGTCCGGTGTCCCGGCCGCCTCGACGGCGGCCTCCCTCGTCGCGGTCCCGCTCGGGTCCGGCTCGCCGATCTCCGCGTCGACGAGCGGCTTGACCTTGGTACCGAGCAGCTCGATCGCGTGCAGGTGCTCCGACTGCGACAAGCCGCCCCAGTCCATGTGGACGAACTGGCGCACGTGGCCCCACCGCTCGTGCAGCCGGACGATCCGCTCGGCGATCTCCTCCGGGGAACCCACCAGCAGCGCGCCGTCGGGCGCGGTCCCGGCGTCGTACGCCTCGCGGCCCGGTGCGCGGAACCCGCGCTGCTCACCCACGACCCGCATGAACTGGTGGTAGTGCGGCCACCACAGCTCCCGCGCCGCGTCGCCGTCGTCCGCGACGAAGCCGGGCGTACCGATCATCACGCGCGTCTGCTCGGGGGTGTTGCCGAGCTGACCCGCCGCGGCGCGGTAGAGGTCGGCGAGCGCGGCCGAGCGGAACGCGTTGCCGGCCAGCAGGCCGGTCGCCAGCGGGAGGCCGAGCTCGGCGGCGCGGACCGCGGACGACGGTGTGCCACCCACCCCGAGCCAGACCGGGAGCTGCCCGTGCTCCGCGCGCGGTGGCACGTACTCGCCGTTCAGGGCGGCCCGGGTCGTGCCGCGCCACGTCACCCGGGCCGAACGGTTGACCGCCAGCAGCAGCTCGAGCTTCTCGGCGAACAGCGTGTCGTAGTCCTCCAGCGCGTAGCCGAACAGGGGGAACGACTCGATCGAGGACCCTCGTCCGGCGATGATCTCCGCCCTGCCGTTCGACAGCGCGTCGACGGTCGCGAACTGCTCGTAGACCCGTACCGGGTCGTCCGTGCCGAGCACCGTGACCGCGCTGGAGAGCTTGATCCGCGACGTCTGCGCGGCGACGGCCGCGAGGATGGGCGCCGCCGCCGACGCCGGGAACTCCGGCGTGTGGTGCTCGCCGATGCCGAACCAGTCGAGCCCCACCTGCTCCGTCAGAACCGCCGCTTCCTCGATGTCGCGGATCGCCTGCGCCTCCGAGACCCGCTCGCCGGTCCCGGGGTGCGCGCTCGCGTCCCCGAACACCGCTACTCCCAGCTCCATGTCCTTGCTCCTCCGCCACTCGTCCGAGAAACGGACCACGGTCCGAATCTTGCCGTGGAATGTAACGGACCGTGGTCCGGATATGTTCCCGGGCGACGAGCGGTGGCTACTCTCGTGGGATGAGCGCACCGAGACCACCGGAGATCACGCTGGTGGGCCAGCCGCACAAGGAGCGATCCGACGCCGCGCGCAACCGCACCCGCCTGCTCGACGTCGCCGCGCGGCTGGTGGCCGAGCACGGCGCACAGAACGTCACGATGGACCAGATCGCGACAGCGGCCGGTGTGGGCAAGGGCACGGTCTTCCGTCGCTTCGGGGACCGCACGGGTCTCATGCGCGCCCTGCTCGACCACGCCGAGAGGGTGTTCCAGCAGGCATTCCTCACCGGCCCCGCGCCCCTGGGGCCCGGCGCCTCCCCGGCCGACCGTCTGCGCGCCTTCGGTGCCGCGACCATCGAGCACCGCCTCCGGTACCGCGACATGTACCTCGCCGCCGAGGAGCCGGCCGCCCAGCGCTACGCGAACGACCCGCCACGCGACCTGCTCGGGCGGCACATCGCGACGCTCCTCGCCGCGGCGGGCGCCACGGGCGACCTCGAGGTGCTCACCGAGAGCCTGCTCGCCTACCTCGACATGCCCCTGCTGAACCACCTCAGCACCCGGCGCGGGATGTCCATCGAACGCATCGCGGCGGGATGGGTGGAGCTGGCGGAACGGGCGATCAGGCCGGCTCCGCACCTACCGGAAGTCCCGTGACCGCGCCGGAACCGTCAGCGTCAGCGGCGCGAGGTGCTCCGCCAGGAGGTTGACGGCGCGGACTCCGCCCGACGCGTCGTCGTCGGTGTCCTGGGCCTCGATCCGGCCCCTGATCACCATGGCCTGCGCCGACCGCGCCACCTTCCGGAACCGCTGCCACAGCCCGACGGTGCAGATCACGTTGAGCAGCCCCGTCTCGTCCTCCAGGGACAGGAAGGTCACTCCCCCGGCCGTGCCCGGCCGCTGCCGGTGCGTCACCACCCCGCCGACGGCGACCCGGCGCCCCGCCTCGGTCGCCAGCGCCTGTGCCACGGTGAGCACGCCCGCCGCCTCCAGCCCCGGGCGCACGTGCTGCGTCGGGTAGGAGTCGGGCGTGACACCGGTGGCCCACGCGTCGGCCTGCGCCAGCTCGGCCTCGCTCATCCCGGGCAGTGTCGGGGCGTCGACGCCGACACTGACGCCGGGCAGCGTCGTCGGCCCTTCCTGGCCCAGCGCGCCCGCAGCCCACAGCCCCTCCCGGCGGTCGACGTCGAGCGGCTCCAGCGCCCCGGCCGTGGCGAGCGCCTCGAGCTGTGCCGTGGACAGCTCGACCCGGCGCACGAGGTCCCGCAGCGACGCGAAGCCCGCGCCGTCCGGGTCGCCGTCCGCACCACCCGGCGCGCCGACGGCGGCGTCCCGCGCCGCGACGATCTCCTCCGCCTTGTCCTTGCCGATGCCGCGTACGGACTCCAGGCCCATGCGGACCGCGAGCGCCGGGTCGGCCTGGACGAGCCGCGCGACGGAGGGGACGAGCCCGGCCTCCGGTCCGCCGTCGCCGCCGGGCGGGGCGGTGCCCGGCACCTGCTCCACGCTCGCCAGCACCCGGGACGCCGTCACCGAGGGCCGCAGCACGCGCACCCCGTGCCGGCGTGCGTCGGCGACCAGGGACTGCGGCGAGTAGAACCCCATGGGCTGGGCCGCGAGCAGTCCCGCGTAGAACGCGGCCGGGTGGTGCACCTTGAGCCACGAGCTCACGTACACGAGGTGCGCGAAGGAGTAGGCGTGCGACTCGGGGAAGCCGAAGTCGGCGAAGGCCTTGAGCTTCTCGAAGATCTCGTCCTGCTCGTCGGGCTCGACGTCGTTGGCCGCCATCCCGGCGTAGAACCGGTCGCGGAGCTCCTCCATGCGCTCTTGCGACCGCTTGGATCCCATGGCTCGCCGGAGCTGATCGGACTCCGTGGGCGTGAACCCGGCGATCTTGATGGCCATCTGCATGAGCTGCTCCTGGAACAGCGGCACGCCGAGGGTGCGCTTCAGCACGGGCTCGAGCAGCGGGTGCGGATAGGTCACCTTCTCCCGCTTCCGGGCCCGTTCGATGTACGGGTGCACCGACCCGCCCTGGATGGGCCCGGGCCGGATGAGCGCGACCTCCACGACGATGTCGTAGAACTTCCGCGGTCTCAGGCGCGGCAGCGTCGCCATCTGGGCGCGGGACTCCACCTGGAAGACGCCCACGGTGTCGGCGGCGCACAGCAGGTCGTAGACGAGCTCGTCGTCCTGCGGCAGCTCGTGCAGCGTGAGCGCTTCACCTGTGTGCTCCTCGACGAACTCGAACGCGTACCGGATCGCGGTCAGCATGCCCAGGCCGAGCAGGTCGAACTTCACGAGCCCCGCGTCCGCACAGTCCTCCTTGTCCCACTGGAGCACCGTGCGGCCCTCCATGCGCGCCCACTCCACGGGGACCACCTCGATCACCGGGCGGTCGCACATGACCATGCCGCCCGAGTGGATGCCCAGGTGCCGGGGCAGGCGCAGCATCCGGTCGGCCAGGTCGAGCACGTCGTCGGGGATCTCGCCCTCCTCGGCCGCCGTCGGCGGCGTGCGGAACGGGACGACGTCGTGGGTGTCGTCGGCGCGCTCCCGGGGCTCGCCCGCGGCGCGCGCCTCCTGCGCCAGCACGTCCACGAAGGTCGCCGCGTCGCCCGGCCCCCACAGCGCCGTCATCCGGGCGTCCTTGGCCGCTGTCCGGTTCTGCGGGGCAGGCTGCGCCGGGATCGCCCGCGGCTTCAGCGTCCCCCAGCGCTCGATCGACTTGGACCACGCGTCCTGCTGCCCGATGTCGTAGCCGAGCGCACGGGCGGCGTCGCGCACCGCCGAGCGCGGGCGGTAGGAGATGACGTTCGCGACCTGCGCCGCATGCCTGCGCCCGAACTTGTCGTAGACGTGCTGGATCACCTCCTCACGCCGCACCGACTCGATGTCGACGTCGATGTCCGGCGGCCCGTTGCGGGCCTCGGCGAGGAACCGCTCGAACAACAGGCCGTACTTCACCGCGTCCACCGCGGTGATCCCCAGGGCGTAGCAGACCGCCGAGTTCGCGGCGCTCCCCCGGCCCTGCGCGAGGATCCCGTGGGTGCGGCAGAACTCCACGATGTCGTAGACCACCAGGAAGTACCCGGGAAAGCCGAGGCGGATGATGATCTCCAGCTCGTACTCGATCTGTTCCCAGGCCTTCGTGTTGCCCGTCCGGGGGCCGTACCGCCGCTCCGCGCCCCGGTAGGCGAGCTCGCGCAGCCAGGACGCCTCGTCGTGCCCGGGTGGTACGTCGTAGGGCGGCAGCTCCGGCTTGATGAGCTCCAGGTCGAACGCGCACTCCGCCCCGAGCGCGGCCGCCGTCGCCACGGCCTGCGGGTGCAGCCGGTGCAGGCGCGCCATCTCGGCGCCGCTGCGCAGGTGGGCGGTGGGAGCGCCGGGCAGCCAGCCGTCCAGGTCGTCCAGGCTCGACCGGGCGCGGACGGCGGCCAGCGCCCCGGCCAGGTCGGCGTCCCGGGGGCGGGCGTAGTGCGCGGCGGTGGTCGCGACGAGCGGCAGGCGCGCGTCGTCGGCCAGGAGGGCGAGCGCGTCGTGCAGGTCGGCGTCGCGCGGGTCGCCGGTGGCGGTGATCTCGACGGCGACGTTGTCCCGTCCGAAGGCGTCGGTCAGCAGGTCCAGCTCCCGCCGGGCGCGGGCGAGCCGGTCGGTGCGGTTCCCGGCGCCCGACGCGGGAAGCAGGGCCTGGCGGACGGCGCCCTTGCGGCAGCCCGTCAGGGCCAGCCACTCGCCGGACGCCGCCTCGCCCAGGCCTTCCAGCGTGTAGTGCGCGGCGCCCTTGACCCCGGCCTTCAGGTGCGCGGTGCCGATCGCGCTCGACAGGTTGCGGTACCCCTGCGGCCCGCGCGCGAGCACGAGCAGGTGCGTCGCGCGCGGGTCGGGGACCCCGGTGGGCGGGTCGAGCACGGGCACGCCCCGGGTACCGGTCGAGCCCGTCGAGACCATCGGCAGGTGCAGCTCCGCCCCGAACGCGGCGGGCAGCCCCACGGCCTTGGCCGCCTCCGAGAACCGCACCACGCCGTACAGCCCGTCGTGGTCGGTGACCGCGAGCGCCTTGAGCCCCAGCCGTGCGCCCTCGGCGGCGAGTTCCTCGGGGTGGGACGCGCCGTCGAGAAAGCTGAACGCGGAGTGCGCGTGCAGCTCGGCGTAGGGAACGTCCGGGTCGCGCCGGCCGCTCGGCGCCCCCTTGGTCACGACGTGCCCCTACGGCGTGCGAGATCGGCACCCTCCTCGGGGGTCGGCAGTCTGCATCGAGATCGGTCCAGCGCTGGACCGATCTCGATGCAAGAGACCGAGTTTGTGGCACAAACTGCCGACTGCCTAGTCATAGAGGGCCTCCAGGGACCAGGTACCCGCTGCCGCCGAGAGCAGCAGGCCGAGCGCGGGCTCGCCGTCGACCACGACCTGGAGGAACACGCGGCGCCTGCCGCGCGGCGTCCACCAGCGTTCCGCGACCGGCCACGGCCCGGCCCAGTCGACGACGTCGGCATCCAGCCCGGCCCAGGACCCGCCGCCGGACACTGCGCCTCCCCCGCCGGGAGCGCCGTCCGCCTCGGGCACCATCACGCGGGCCGGGTCGCCGCTGACCGCCAGCCGCACGTCGACGACGACGGGGCGCCCCTGCGCGTCGAGCACCCGCGCGGGGACGGGTTCGGGCAGCACGACCGACGGCGCGGGCGGCGGCAGCGCGCCGGGCCAGGGCCGGTCGGGCTCGCGCTCGGGCGGGACCTGCTCGCCGTAGGGCACGAGCTGGACGCGGTCGCGGGGGTCGCGCCCGCCCTGGAGCCGCACGGTGAGCACGGCGTCGCCGCCGAGCAGGGCCTGCACGCGCTCGACGGCGCGGCGGGCGCGCAGGTCCTCGCCCGCGCCGGGCCCCCACAGGCGTGGCTGCAGGGCGCCGGCGGGCGCCACCTCCTCGGCGGCCAGGGTCAGGCCCGCGATCGGGGCGGGCTGCTCGCCCCGCCCCAGGGACGACGCCGTGAGCCAGCCCTCGAGCTGCCAGCGCACCCGGTCGGTGATCCGGGCGGCAGACAGGCCGCCGAGCGTGTCGTCGGTGCGCCACAGCCGCTCCAGGGTGCGAGCCTCGCCCGTGACCGGGTCGACGGCGCGCGCCGTGATCCGCAGCCGGCCGCACGCCAGGCCCCGGCGGTGCAGGTCGTCGTGCAGGCGTTCGGCCAGGCGGCGGGCGGCGAACGTGGCGACGTCGACCCGGTGCGCCGGCGGGTCCAGCTCCTCGGCGACCGTGAGGTCCTCGACGAGCCGGCGCCGGGCCGGGGGCCGCACGTCCTGCCCGCGGGCGAGGCGCTGCGCCCAGACGCCGAGGTCGCCGAACCGGGCCGCGACGGCGGCGTCCGGCAGTGCCGCGAGGTCGGCGAGCGTGCGCACGCCGAGCCGGCGCCACAGGTCGACGAGCTCGGTCAGGGCACGGTCGGCGGGCCTGGCGTGCACGAGCGTCGCGGCGGGCCGGGGCGCGAGGTAGTCCCGCGAGTCCCCCGGCGGCACGACGGCGTCGTCCCGGGCGGCCAGGACGGCGGCCAGGAAGCCGTCGGCGACCCCGACCTGGCACTCGTGACCGGTGCGCACGGCGACCTGTTCGGTCAGCTCGCGCGCCAGGTCGTGCTCCGAGCCGTGGTAGCGGGCCGCGCCGCCGGACGGCAGCAGGAGCAGGCCGGGGCGGGCGATCTCCAGCCCGGAGACCACGGTCTCGGCGGCCACGGCGACGGGCTCGAACTCGCGGGCGTCGCGGGCGTCGTCGGCGGTCCAGAGCTGCAGGTCGGGGCAGCGGCCCTGGGCCTCGCGGCGGCGCATACCCCGGCGCACCCCGGCGCTGCGCGCGGGGGCGGACACGGCCACGACGCGGCCGCCGGGGCCGCCCGTGACGGCGGCGGGCACCTCGGGACCCAGGCCCGCGACGACCAGCGCCGCGACGACCGGCCAGTCCGGCACCCAGAGGCAGGCGGTACGGGTCGCGGACGTCATCCCACCAGCTCCAGCGGTGTCCGGCCGCCCTCGGCGACCTCGTCCGGCGCCGCGGCGCCGGCGGTGCGCGCCCAGGGCCCGGCCGCCCGGCACACCGGGAGCTCGACGTCCAGGTGCAGGGGGCGCGCCGCGCTCCCCCGCCCGGTGCGTCGCACGCGCAGGGTCCGGCGGCGCAGCCAGCCCACCCCGTGGTCGACGCCGGCCCAGCCCCCCGCGGTGGCCTCCAGCACCACGTGCGCCCCGGCCCAGCCGCCCGCTGCGCCCGACGAGGCGGCCGGGAGCAGCACGGTGCCCCGGTCGCGGGCGCGCGCTGTCAGCCGACGACGGTCCTGGTCCAGGAGCGCCACCTCCGGCCCGACCACGACCACGTCCATGCCGTCGATCAGCGCGGCGAGCACCGCGGGGGCGTCCACCCCCGACCCGGCCGGCAGCGGCACCACGAGGGTGCGCGCCAGGTCGCACCCGGCGTCGGCCGCGGCGGCCAGCCCCGCGGCCGGGTACCCGACCAGGACGGTCCAGGCCCCGTCGCGGGACGCCTCGGCGAGCAGGGTGAGCAGCAGCGACGTCGAGCCCCGGACCACCACGGTGGTGCCGGCCCGCAGGCCGCCGTCGGGCAGGAGCGCCGCGAGGTGCGGGTGCACGGGCAGCACGCGCGTGTCCTCGCCCGGGTGCACCGGCTCGGTCAGCAGCCCGCCCCGCAGCGCCCGGACCTGCACCCGGGACGGCGTGGCCTGCTTGCGTACCCCGGTGCGCGTCTCGGCCGACCGCAGTGCCGCGAGCGCCTGCGCGTGCTTGCTGCCCGCGTCGGCGGTACCGGCGTCGGCGGCGGTGTCGGCCTTCGAGGAGATGGTTACGGCGGTCATGTCCCTCCAGCGATGGTGCCTGCCGGCGGAGACCGGTGGTGGAGCACTTTACGAACACACGTTCGATAGAACACCAGTACACCGCCCCTGGCGCGCGCTGTCAAACCATCCGTTCGCAACACTGCGACGGTGCGCCCCGCGGGGAAAGCCTCGCGCGCGGGGTGTGTTGCTCTGCGTCGACAATGTCTACCGACAGCAACACACCCCGCGCGCGAGGCTCTTGTCCGAGGCGGGCGCGCCCTCAGCTCTCCAGCACGTAGAGCGACAGCGTGTGCGCCACGAGGGCGGGCTTCTCGGCCCCCTCGATCTCGACGGTGACCTTGGAGGCGAGCCGCACACCGGCCGCCGTCGGCTCGGCCGAGAGGATCTCGGTGACCGCCCGCACCCGGGCCCCCGAGGGCACCGGGCTGAGGAACCGCAGCCGGTCCATGCCGTAGTTCATCACCATGGCGACGCCACCCACCTGCACGAGCGAGGACGCCAGGTGCGGCAGCAGCGACAGCGTGAGGTACCCGTGCGCGATCGTGGAGCCGAACGGCCCGGCGGCCGCCCGCTCGGCGTCGAGGTGGATCCACTGGTGGTCCTCGGTCGCGTCGGCGAACGCGGCGATGCGCTCCTGCGTGACCTCGAACCATTCGCCCGTGGCGGTCCGGCCCACGGCACCGGCGAGGTCCGCCGGCGAGGCGACGGCGATGACGCCGTCCAGGTCCGCGCTCATGCCTTGGGACCACCCGCCACGTACAGCACCTGGCCCGAGACGAAACCGGACTGCTCCGCGCAGAAGAACGACACGGCGTTCGCGATGTCCTCGGGCTGGCCCACGCGCCCCACGGGCACGTCCTTGGCGGCCACGCTCAGGTAGTCGGACAGCGACACCCCGATGCGCTCGGCGGTCTCGCGGATCATGTCGGTCTCGATCACGCCGGGCGCCACGGCGTTGGCGGTGACGCCGAACTTGCCGAGCTCGATCGCCAGGGTCTTGGTGAAGCCCTGCATGCCCGCCTTGGCGGCCGAGTAGTTGGCCTGGCCGCGGTTGCCGAGGGCGGAGGTCGAGGACAGGTTCACGATGCGGCCGTACTTCGCCTCCACCATGTGCGCCTGCACGGCCCGGGTCATCAGGAACGCGCCCCGCAGGTGCACGCCCAGCACGGCGTCCCAGTCACCCACGGACATCTTGAACAGCAGGTTGTCGCGCAGGATGCCGGCGTTGTTCACCAGCACGGTGGGCGCGCCCAGCTCGGCGGTGACGCTGGCCACGGCGGCAGCGACGGACTCCTCGTCGGCGACGTCGACGCCCACGGCGAGCGCACGCCCGCCGTCGGCCACGATGGCCTCCGCGGTGTCCTTGGCCTGGTCCTGAAGGAGGTCCAGGACGGCGACGGCGAAGCCGTCCTGCGCGAGCCGGCGGGCCGTGGCGGCACCGATGCCGCGGGCCGCTCCGGTGACGATGGCTGTACGAGTCATCAGGGGTTTCCTCTCGTTGCGTGAACTTCGGTGTGGACGTCGTCGTGGGACGCCCAGGGTCAGAACATCTCAGAACATCACGAGCTGCCGCAGCGCCGCGCCGGAGGCGAGGCGGTCGAGCGCGACGGGCAGGTCGGGAAGGGTGATGCGGTCGGAGACCAGGCGGTCCAGCGGCAGCCGGCCGGCCCGCCACAGCTCCACGTACCGCGGGATGTCGCGGCCCGGCACGGCCGAGCCGAGGTACGAGCCCACCACGGTGCGGGCCTCGGCGGTCAGGCTGAGCGGCGAGAGGCTCGCCCGGGCGTCGGGGTGCGGCAGGCCGACCGTGACGGTGGTGCCGCCCGGGGCCGTCAGGGCGTAGGCGGTCTCGAAGGCACGGGCCGAGCCGGCGGCCTCGATCACCACGGGGGCGCGCAGCCCCTGGTCGGCGGCCTCCTGCGGCCCGACCGCGAGGGCCGCGCCGAGCTCCCGCGCCAGGTCGAGCTTGGTGGGCACGGCGTCGACGCCCACGACCTCGTGCCCCAGCGCGACCGCCACCAGGAGCGCCGCCATGCCGACGCCGCCCAGCCCGACGACGGCGACCCGGTCGCCAAGCGCGGGCCGCCCGGCGTTCACGACGGCACCGCCGCCGGTCAGCACCGCACACCCCAGCAGTGCGGCGACGTCGGGCGGGACGTCGTGGTCCACCGGCACCACGGAGGTCTCGGAGACCACGGCGTGGGTCGCGAACGCGCTCACCCCGAGGTGGTGGTGCACCTCCTGGCCAGCGCGAGTCAGCCGCCGCCCACCACCCACGAGCGTCCCGGCCGCGTTGGCCGCCGACCCCACGACGCACGGCAGCCGCCCGTCGGTACCGCACGGCGCGCACTGGCCGCACCGCGGCAGGAACGTCATGACCACCCGCTGCCCGGCGGCGAGGCGCGCACCCGGGCCGGTCGCCTCCACGATCCCGGCGGCTTCGTGGCCGAGCAGCATCGGCACGGGCCGGGCCCGGTTGCCGTCCACGACCGACAGGTCGGAGTGGCACAGCCCCGCGGCCTCGATCCGCACCAGCACCTCGCCCTCGCCGGGCGGGTCGAGCTCCAGCGGGCCGACCGTGACCGGCCGGGACTCCGCGTAGGGCGCGGGCGCTCCGCAGCGCTCCAGCACCGCGCCGGTGATCCGCATCAGAGCTTCTCCAGCACCATCGCCATGCCCTGGCCGCCGCCCACGCACATCGTCTCCAGGCCGTACTGGCCCCCGGCGTCCGCGAGCGCGTTGATCAGGGTGGAGGTGATGCGCGCGCCGGTCATGCCGAACGGGTGCCCCACGGCGATGGCGCCGCCGTTGACGTTCAGCCGCTCCGGCTCGACGCCGAGCTCCCGCGCCGACGGGATGACCTGCGCGGCGAACGCCTCGTTGATCTCCACGCGGTCCATGTCGTCGACCGTGAGCCCGGCCCGGCGCAGGGCCTGCCGGCTGGCCTCGACGGGGCCGAGGCCCATGATCTCCGGGGACAGCCCGCTCACGCCGGTCGACACGATGCGGGCCAGCGGGGTCAGCCCCAGCTCCTCGACCACGCGGCCGGAGACGATCACGACCGCGGCCGCACCGTCGTTCAGGGGGCAGGCGTTGCCCGCGGTGACGGTGCCGTCGGGGCGGAACACCGGCTCCAGCGCCGCCAGGGTCTCCACGGTGGTGCCGGGGCGCGGGCCGTCGTCGGCGGCGAGGACCGTGCCGTCGGGCAGGGTGACCGGCGTGATGTCCCGGGCCCAGAAGCCGGACGCGATGGCGGCCTGGGCGCGCTGCTGGCTGCGGGCGGCGAACTCGTCCTGCTCGGCGCGGGTCACGTCGCGCAGGGCCGCGACGTTCTCCGCCGTCTGGCCCATGGCGATGTACGCGTCGGGCAGCGCGCCCTCCAGCCGCGGGTCGGTCCACAGCCCGGTGCCGGCCCCGGCGCGCTTCTCGGTGCGGGCCAGGGCGTCGGCGAAGACCGGGTTGTGCAGGTCCACGCCGGGGATGTGGTCGCTCGACCCGGTGGCGAACGAGCTGACCGACTCGACGCCCGCCGAGACGAACACGTCGCCCTCCCCCGCCTTGATGGCATGGAAGGCCATGCGGGTGGTCTGCAGGCTGGAGCTGCAGTACCGCGTGACGGTCGCGCCGGGCACCATGTCCCAGCCGCACAGCACGGCGACGATGCGGGCCAGGTTCATGCCCTGCTTGCCACCGGGCAGGCCGCAGCCCAGCAGCAGGTCGTCGATGCGCGCCGGGTCCAGGCCGGGCACCTGGTCGACGGCGGCCCGCACCATCTGCGCCGCGAGGTCATCGGGACGGACGTCCTTGAGCGACCCCTTGTGGGCGCGCCCGATGGGCGAGCGCGCGGTGGCGACGATGTACGCCTCGGTCATAACTCCTCCTTGAGCCGGTGAGCCAGGTCGGTGGGCTGCCCTCAGACGAACGCCGCGTGTCCGGTGATCGCCCGGCCCACGATGAGCTGGTTCATGTCCTTGGTGCCCTCGAACGTGTAGACGGCCTCGGCGTCGGCGAAGAACCGGGCCACGCCGTGGTCCAGTGTGATCCCGTTGCCGCCGCACGCCTCCCGGCACAGCGCGACGGTCTCGCGCATCCGGGTGGTGACGAACGCCTTGGCCATCGCGGCGTGGGCGTCCTTCTGGGTGCCGAGGTCCTGGAGCTGGGCCACGCGCACGCACATGGCGAAGCTCGCGGTGACGTTCGCGTACGCCGTCGCGAGCTTGTCCTGGATCAGCTGGTAGCTGGCGATCGGGTTGCCGAACTGCTCGCGGTGCCTGGTGTAGGCCACGGCGGCCTCGTAGGCGCCGATCATGGTGCCGAGCGCCTGCCAGGACACGCCGTCGCGCGTGATACGGAGCACCTTGGCGACGTCGCGGAAGCTGTCGATACCCTGCAACCGGTCGGCCTCGTCGACCCGCACGTCGTCGAGCACGATGTCGGCGTTCTGCACGATGCGCAGGGACTGCTTGCGCTCGATCTTGGTGGCGGTGAAGCCGGGTGTGCCCTTGCGCACCAGGAAGCCCTTGACCTGGTCGTCGGCGGTGTCCTTGGCCCAGATGACGACGACGTCGGCGAACGTGGCGTTGCCGATCCAGCGCTTGGCGCCGTTGATCACCCAGGTGTCGCCCGTGCGGGTGGCCGTGGTGCGCAGGCCCTTGGCGGTGTCGGAGCCGGCCAGGGGCTCGGTGAGCCCGAACGCGCCGATCAGGTCGCCGGCCGCCATGGGCGGGAGCCACTTCGCGCGCTGCTCGGCACTGCCGCCGACGCCGATCGACGTCATCGCCAGGCCGCCGGAGACACCGATGAAGGTGCAGAACGACGAGTCGACGCGCGCCGTCTCCATGCCGACCCAGCCGCGGAACACGGCCGAGGTCTCCTCCCCCTGCGTCTCGGCCCAGCCCGAACCGATGGTGCCGAGCTGCGCGTAGGGCTTGAACAGGTGCACGGGGCACTCGGCGCGCTCCCAGTAGTCGTCCGCGATGGGACGCACCTCGCGCTCCATGAACTCCCGGACGGCCAGGGCCTTCTTCTGCTCGGCCGGGGTGAGCAGGTCCTGGAACGCGTAGAAGTCCGCCTCCAGCAGGTCCGTGCTCGGGTCAGCGGCGGGTGGCTCGGGTACGAGCGTCATCGGTCCTCCGATCGTCGTCGATCTGATGCATGTCCAGTATGCATCATTCGTGGATTTGTTGCACCGACCCCCTGGGGTCGGTCTACGCTGGCTCGATGGGCTATCGCCACCCCTTCCCGCTGCGCTGGAACGACAACGACCAGTACGGCCACATGAACAACACCGTCTACTACGAGGCCATGGACACGGCGGTGAACACCTGGCTCATCAGGCACACCGACCTGGACCCCGCGGGCGCCGTGATCGGGCTAGCCCGTGCCTCCTCGTGCGAGTTCCTCGCCCCGGCCTCGTTCCCCGAGGAGCTGGAGGTCGACGTCGCCGTCGGCCGGCTGGGGCACACCTCGCTGACCTGGGACCTGGCGATCCTGCGCGCGGGCGCGCCCGACCGGGCCGAGGCGTACGCGACGGGCAGCTTCACGCACGTGTTCGTGGACCAGGCTGCCCGCCGGCCCGTCCCGGTGCCGGATCGGGTGCGCACAGCAGTCGAGGAGCACCTGGGCTTCACCCCGCCGGGGCCGAGTGCCGGGCCGTGAGCTCGCGCTTGAGCACCTTGCCGCTCGGCCCCAGCGGCAGGTCGGCCGACACGTGCACCACCCGCGGGTACTTGTACGCCGCCACGTGCTCCTTCATGTACGCGACCACGGCCTCCGGGTCCACCTCCGCCCCGTCCGACGGCACGACGGCGGCGTGCACCTCCTGCCCGCGCGCGGCGTCGGGCACCCCGAACACCGCGGCCAGCGCGACGCCCGGGTAGCGGGCCAGCACCGCCTCGACCTCCGTGGGATACACGTTGTAGCCGCTGCGGATGATCATGTCCTTCTTGCGGTCCACGATCGTCACGATGCCGTCGGCGTCCACGGTGCCGAGGTCGCCCGTGCGGAACCAGCCGTCCACGACGGCCGCCGCCGACGCGTCGGGCCGCCCCAGGTACCCCTTCATCAGGTTGTGCCCGCGCACCACGATCTCGCCCAGGTCGCTCTGCTCCCCGGCCGCCGAGCCCGGTGCCGGGGCGGGCAGCAGCTCGACCCGGTCCTCCACCTCGGCCACGGCCACGGCCACGTCGACGCCCCACATGGGCCGCCCGACGGTGCCGGGCCGGATGGGCTCGGACGTCACGTTGAAGGTGCACGACGGCGACGTCTCGGTCAGCCCGTAGCCCTCGTGCACCTGCGCGCCGAACGCCTCCTCGAACGCCTCCAGCAGGGCGACCGGCAGGGCCGCCCCGCCCGAGACCGCGAACCGCAGCGGGGGCCGCGCCGCGGTGCGCCGGGCCGCCTCGACCATGCCCGCGAAGTTGGTCGGCACCGCCGTGAACACGGTCGCGCCGTGCGCCACCAGCAGCTCCAGGGCCTCGTCCGGGTCGAACCGGGGCAGCAGCACGATCGACGCCCCGCGCCGGAACGCCATGTTCAGCACCGCCATCTGCCCGAACGAGTGGAAGAACGGCAGGCCGCCGTACACGACGTCGTCGGGCCGCAGGTCGAACGAGTCGATCAGGGAGCAGTGCACCTGCTCGACCATCGCCAGGTGCGACCCGACGGCGCCCTTGGGGGTGCCCGTGGTGCCGCTCGTGTACAGGATCGTGGCAGCGGCCAGGGGGTTGACGCCCGTGTGCCGCTCGATCGGCGTCGCGACGGCGGCCTCGTCCTCGAGCCGCGCCACCGGAGTGCCCCGCTCGGCGAGGCCGGCGGCGGCGTCCGCCGGCAGCAGCACGGTCAGCAGCGGCACCTCGGCCCGCGCGGCCGCGGGCGCGGCCTCCGCCAGCATGGGGGCGGCGACCACGACGACGTCGGCCCCGGCGTCGCGCAGCACGAACTCGATCTCGTCGGTGCGGAACAGCAGGTGCACCGGCACCACGACGGAGCCGAGCGCGAGCGTGGCGTAGTAGACGCGCGCGAAGTCGGGCACGTTCGGCACGATCATCGCCACGCGCGAGCCCGGCCCGATGCCCCGGGCCGCGAGCGCCCCCGCATACGCGCGGGTCTGTGCCCAGAGGTCGCCGTAGGTGGTGGCCTGGCCCATGAAGTACAGCGCGGGTCGCTCCGGGTACCGGCGGGCGGTCTCGGCGAGCATGCTCGCGATGGACAGGGTGCCGTACCCGGGCCCGTCGACGGCGGGGTCGGGCGCGGCCGGGTCGGGGGCGGCGGGCGCGTGGGTCATGTCGGGTCTCCTTCGACGGTCGACGGTTGGTGGACGACGCGCGCCAGGTAGGGCGCGCGTCGGCGGAGCTCGGCCCGGCCGAGCGAGGCGAGGTGCACCTCGTCGGGCCCGTCCGCCAGGCGCAGGGTGCGCACACCGGCGAGCAGCTCGGCCAGGGGGTGGTCGCCGGACACACCGGCGGCGCCGAACACCTGGACGGCTCGGTCCAGGATCTGCCCGACGGCGCGGGGTACCGCGATCTTGATGGCCTGGATCTCGGTCATGGCGGCCTTGTTGCCGACGGTGTCCATGAGCCAGGCGGTCTTGAGCACGAGCAGGCGCAGCGCCTCGATCTCGATGCGCGATGTGGCGACCCACTCGCGGACCACGCCCTGGTCGGCCAGCGGCCCGCCGAACGCGACCCGCTCGGCGGCGCGCTCGCGCACCAGGTCCAGGGCGCGCTCGGCCGTGCCGAGCGCGCGCATGCAGTGGTGGATGCGGCCGGGTCCGAGCCGCGCCTGGGCCATGGCGAACCCCTCGCCCTCCCCGCCCAGCAGGGCGGACGCGGGCACGCGGACGTCGTCGAACACGATCTCGGCGTGGCCGCCGTGGTCGCGGTCGTCGTAGCCCAGCACGGTCAGGCCGCGCAGCAGGGTGACGCCGGGGGTGTCGCGGGGCACGAGCACCATGGACTGCTGCCGGTGCCGGGGCGCGCCCGGGTCGGTCTTGCCCATCACGACCAGCAGCCCGCAGTCCGGGTTCATGGCGCCGGTGGCGAACCACTTGCGGCCCGTGACCACGTACTCGTCGCCGTCGCGCACGATGCGCGTGGCGATGTTCATGGCGTCCGACGACGCGACGGCGGGCTCGGTCATGCAGAACGCCGACCGCTGCGTTCCCTCCAGCAGCGGGTCGAGCCAGCGTTCGCGCTGCTCGGGCGTGGCGAAGTGCGCGAGCAGCTCCATGTTGCCGGTGTCCGGCGCGGCGCAGTTCAGGGCGACGGGCGCGAGCCTCGGGCTGTACCCCGTCAGCTCGGCCACGGGGGCGTACTGCAGGTTGGTCAGGCCGCCGCCGCGTCCGGTTGCCGGGCCGCCTGAGCCGGCGCCGCCCGGCGGCAGGAACAGGTTCCACAGCCCCCGCTCCTTCGCGGTGGCCTGCAGGTGCCGGACGACGGGCCGGAACGACCAGTCCTCGGGCGTGGCCGCGACCTGCGCGGCGAGCACGGGCTCGGCGGGCAGCACCTCGTCCACGAGGAAGTCCCGGACCCGGGCGGTGATGTCGCGCGTGGTCGCGTCGGGTGCGAAGTCCATCAGGCTCCTCCTGTCGCGCTCGCGCCGGCGCCGGGTGAGGCGCCGAGCCGGGCCAGCCCCTCGCGGGCCAGCGGCTCCACGAGGGCGCCGATCGTGTCGAACCCGGCACCGACGGTCTGGCCGCCGGTGTACCGGTAGTGGATGCCCTCGAGGATGACCGCGAGCTTGTAGCAGGCGAACGCCCGGTACCAGGCGAGGTCCGGCACGGCGGTGCCGGCACGGGCGGCGTAGGAGTCGATCACCTCGGCGAAGTCCGGGTAGCCGGCGCCGGGCACGATCGCCCCGGCGACACCGACGACGCCGGCCTCCTGCGTCAGGTCGTGGATGTCCCAGTACATGCCGAGCATCCCGAGGTCCACGAGCGGGTCGCCGAGCGTGGCCATCTCCCAGTCCAGCACCGCCGCGACGTGCGGCGCCGCGGGCGGTCCGGCCACCAGCACGTTGTCGAGCCGGTAGTCGCCGTGCACGATGCCGGTGCGCGCCCCGTCGTCGGGCACCGTGGCGCCCAGCCGCTCCTGGAGGCCGTCCAGGAGCGGCTGGGGGCGCGAGCGCGACGCGTCGTACTGCCGCCGCCAGGTCGTGAGCTGGCGGGCCAGGTACCCGGCGGGCCGGCCGAAGTCGGCCAGGCCGACGGCCGCGGGGTCGGTGGCGTGCAGGTCGGCCAGCACCTCGGCCAGCTCGACGGACAGCGCGCCCAGGCCCGCGGGGGTCCAGGCGGCGTTGTGCTCGGGCCGGGCCAGGACGGCGCCGTCGACGTGCTCCATGACGAAGAACACGGTGCCCGTGACCTCTCCCGGCCCGGTGTCGTCCACCACCGTCACGGTGGGCGGCACCGGGATCGTCCCCGCCAGCGCGGTGATGACCCGGTGCTCGCGCCGCATGTCGTGCGCGGTGGACAGCACGTGCCCCAGCGGCGGGCGGCGCAGCACCAGCGGCCGGGCGGCGCCGTCCACCCGGTAGGTGAGGTTGCTGCGCCCGCCGGTGATCAGGGTCGCGGTCAGGCCGGAGCCCGGCCCGGCGAGCTCAGGGTGCTCCCGGGCCAGCCAGGCGGCCAGGCCGGCCACGTCCAGGCCGGGAAGTTCGTGCGTCATGGTTCCCCTCTCGTGCGGTGGTTCTGACGGCTCCCGGTCACTCGGTGAGCGGGATGCCCTCGTTCTCCAGCGGCACCTGCGTGGGCTCGGCCGGCACCGCGCCGGTCTCGGTCACCTCGTAGGCGTCGTCGGTGAAGTCCTGCACGCCGTCGGTCACCACCGCGATGCGGACGGTGCGGTGCGCGAAGTGGTCGTCGGCGGAGTAGGTGAGCGGCGCGATGCCGTTGCCCACCAGGTCGCCGGACTCGACGGCCGCCACGAGCGACTCCCGTGTCGGCTCGGGCCCGGCGGCGGCCAGCACCTCGGCGAACTGGTAGCCCACGCTCATGCCGTAGGTGGTGTTGCCGGTGTAGGGCGCGCCGTCGTTGTACTCGTCGTTGATCCGCGAGAACAGCTCGTACCACTCGGACGACGGGCTGTTGGGCAGGTAGTTCACCGAGACGAGGCCCTCCAGCACCGGGGCGACGTCGTCGCCGAGGTACTCCACGAGCGTGGGGTGGTCGGCGCCCGAGGAGGACACGTGCCACCTCGGGAACCAGTCCATCTGCGCGGCGGTGCCCACCGCCAGGGCGGTGAAGCCGTTGATGGTGCCCAGGACGTTGTGCGTGCAGCCCGCCTCCTTCATGGCCCCGATCTGCGCGGTCACGTCCTGGTCGGCCGTCGAGTAGACCTGGTGGGTGGCCACCTCGCCCTCCCCCACGGCCAGCTCGACACCCGCGAGGATGCCCTCGCCGAAGTCGTCGTCCTGCCCCAGCACGCAGACGACGGCGTCCGGCTCGGTGTCCAGCGCGTACTGCGCCAGCGCCGCGCCCTCGGTCACGTAGTCCGCGTTGAACCCGAAGGTGTACGGGTACTCCTGAGGCTGGTCCCACGTCAAGGATCCGGAGGCGACGAACAGGTCGGGCACCCCGTTCTGGTCCAGGTAGTCGAGCACGCTGGAGTGCGTGGGCGTGCCCAGGCCACCCACGACGGCGAAGACCCGGTCCTCCTGGACCAGCTCGCGCACCACGGTCTGCGTGTTGGCCGGGTTGTAGCCGTCGTCCTTGACGACGTACTCGATCTGGCGGCCGTGGATGCCGCCGTTCGCGTTGACGTACTCGAAGTAGGCCGCGGTGGCCGCCGAGATCGACGCGAACCCGGCCGCGGCCGGGCCCGTCAGGGGCTGGTGGGTGCCGATGACCACCGTGTCCTCGGTGACGCCGGGTACCTCGGCGGCCGCGGGCGTCGAGCAGCCGGACAGCGCCGCCGCGGCGGTCAGCCCGAGGACGGCGGCCGTGCCCACGGAGCGGGGGCTGAGCAGGGAAGCAGTGCGCATTTCCGTTCACCTCACTGTGTTGGAAAGGACGTGCTGGGACGGGGCTTGCGATCAGGGAGCAGCCGGGCGAGCCCGCCCGGCCAGAGCACGGTCACGACGATGACGACGACGCCGAACAGCGCGATCTCGAGGTTGCCCTGCAGCCGGTGGCCGAGGTCGGCGGGCAGCCCGGCCGTCGCCTGGTCGACCACCCACGGCAGCAGGGTCACGAGGACCGCGCCGATCGCGGCGCCGCCCAGCGAGCCGAGCCCGCCCACGACGGCGGCGACCACGAGCAGCAGCGAGAACCCGAGCCCGTACGCGCCGGGGCTGACCTGCTGGGTGACGATCGCGAGCGCCACGCCGCCCAGGCCCGCGGCCAGCGAGCTGAGCACGAACGCCCCGGCCTTGACCCGCCCGGGGTCGACGCCGGCCAGGCGGGCGGCCGTCTCGTCGTCGTGCACCGCCCGCATGCGCAGGCCGGACCGGCCCGAGCGCAGGGCGACCAGGGGCGTGACGGCGCAGGCCGCGACAAGGATCGCGAGCCAGGCGTGCCACTGCTCGGTCGCGATGAGCAGGGCCAGCGGGTCGGGCACGGGGACGAACGGGGCGCGCACGCCCTGCTCGCCGTTCAGGCCGGGAACGGTGCTCGCAGCGGCGGGCAGCGCGATCACCAGGGCGAGCGTCAGGCCAGCCAGGTACGGGCCGCGCAGCCGCGCCGCGGCCAGCCCGAGCAGCAGGCCGAGCAGCCCGGCCACGACGACGGCGCCGGCCACCCCGGCGAGCAGCGGCAACAGCCAGCCGCCCGCGCCGTCGGCCAGGGTGGTGCCCTCGACGGCGGTGGCGACCCAGGTCGCGGTCAGTGCGTACCCGTAGCCGCCGGCGGCCATGAGCACGGCGTGCCCCAGGGAGAGCTGGCCGGTGAGCCCGACCAGCAGGGTGAGCCCGGCGACGGCCACGAACGTGCCGGTCGCGGTGGCGAGCTGGTAGTTGCGATAGGGGTCGAGCAGGAAGGTCGCGCCCAGGGCGAGCAGCGTGAGCAGGGCGGCGCGGGTCAGGAGTCTCATGCGGTCCGGGCCTCCCGGGCGGCGAACAGCCCGTGCGGGCGCACGAGCAGCACGACCGTGAGCAGGGCGAGCACCGCGGGCGGCGCCGCGGCCGCCGAGGCGTACCCGGTCACCAGGCTCGCCAGGACACCGACCGACAGCCCGGCCGCGAGCGCCCCGACGGGCGAGTCCAGCCCGCCGATGACGGCGGCGGCGAAGGCGTTGACGAACAGCACGTCGGCGGCGTGCGGGTCCAGGCCGAGCCCGGTGGGCACGAGCAGCAGGGCGGCGAGCGCCGCCGTCGCGACGGACAGGGTCCAGCCGAGGGTGACCATGCGGGGAACGCGCACGCCGAGCAGCCGGGAGGTCTCGGGCGCGAAGGCGGCGGCGCGCATCCGCAGGCCGAGCGACGTGCGGCCGAACAGCCACGCGAGCGCGCCCATGACGACGGCGGCGACCAGGAGCACGAACAGGTCGTAGGGGCTCATCAGGGGGACGCCGCCCACGCCGAGCGGCCGTTGCGAGAACGGTGCGTGCACGGGGCGGTGGTCGGGGCCGAAGGCGATCGCGAGCCCGGCTTGCAGCACCATGACCAGGCCGATCGCCACGATGATGCCGGCCAGCGGGTTGTCCTGGGGCACGCGGCGCATGAGCCCGCGCTCGACGACGGCGCCGAGCAGCGCGCCGGTGGTCAGGGCGCACGCGAGCCCGAGCCAGTACGAGCCGGTGGCGGACGTGACCGCGACGGCGACGTACACGGGCACGATCGCCAGGGCGGCCTGCGCGAAGTTCACCACGCGCGCGGCGCGGTAGACGATCACGAGCGACAGCGCGAACAGCGCGAGCACGGCGCCGCGCGCCAGCCCGGTCGACAGGAGGAACACAAGTCTCTCCATGCGGAACTCCTCTCAGAAACCCAGGTAGGCGTGGCGCAGCGCGGGGTCGGCGGCCAGGTCGGCGGCCGGGCGGTCGGCGACGACCTCGCCGAGGGACAGGACGACGCCGCGGTCGGCCACCGACAGCGCGCCGGTGACGTTCTGCTCGGCCAGGAGCACGGTGAGCCCGGTGGAGCGGGCCTGGTCGCGGAGCACGCCGAGCAGCTGGGCGACCACGAGCGGGGCGAGCCCGAGGGAGGGTTCGTCGAGCAGCAGGACGCCGGGCCGGGCGACCAGGGCCCGGGCGAGCGCGAGCATCTGCCGCTCGCCGCCGGACAGGGTGTGGCCAGGGGCGTCGCGGCGTCGCGCCAGGGGCTCGAACAGCTCGTACATCTGCCCGACGGCGGCGTCGCGCTCGACGCGGGCGTGCTTCCGTCCCGCGTATCTCCACAGCGCCCCGAGGCGCAGGTTCTCCGCGACGGTCAGCTCCGCCACGACGCCACGCCCCTCGGGCACGAGCGCGAGCCCGCGGCGCACGCGGTCCTCGGTGGGCAGGCCGGTCAGGTCGGCGCCGTCGAGCAGCACCCGCCCGCCACGGGCGGAGGTCAGGCCCAGCAGGGCCCGGAGCAGCGTGGTCTTGCCCGCGCCGTTGGCGCCGAGCAGCGCGACGACGTCGCCGTCGGGCACGGTCAGGTCGAGTCCGTCGAGCACGGGGGCGCCGTCGCCGTAGCCGACGGTGAGCCGCTCGATCGTCAGGGTGCTCATGCGCTCTCCCCCGCCGGCACCCCGAGGTAGGCCTCCTCGACGGCCGGGTCCCGGCGCACCTGCTCGGGGGTGCCGCACGCGATCACGTGCCCGAAGTCGAGCACCACCACGCGGTCGGCGACGTCCGCCACGAAGTCGACGTGGTGCTCGACGAGCAGCACGGAGCACCCCGTCCCGGCCACGTCGCGCACGGTCCCCGCGAGGCGGTCGATGTCGGCGGCCCCGAGCCCGCCTGCGGGTTCGTCCAGGAGCAGCAGCCGGGGCCGGGTGACCAGCGCCCGGGCCAGCGCCACGCGCTTGCGCTCGGGGTAGGGCAGGGTCCCGGCGGGGACACCGGCCAGCGCCCCCAGGCCGAGCGCGTCGAGCGTCGCGTGGGCCGCGTCGGGCCCGGGAGACGGCCGCACACCCGTCAGCGGCACGAGCACGTTCTCCAGCACGGTGAGGCGGTCGAAGAGCCCCAGCCCCTGCAGGGTCCGGGAGATCCCGGCTCCCACCAGCGCGGTGGCGGACGACGGCGCGGGCCGCCCGTCCACCCGGACCCGGCCGCGCCGGGCGCGCACCAGGCCGCACACGGCGTTGAAGACCGTGGTCTTGCCCGCGCCGTTGGGGCCGATCAGCGCGACGGTCTCGCCGTCGGCCACGGAGAAGGACACGTCGCTCAGGGCGGTCAGGCCCCCGAACGTCACCGTGAGCCCCGACACCTCCAGCCGGGGCGGGTCTGCTGTGCTGCTCGTCGTCGTCATCGGCACCTCGTCGTGTCGGATGGGTGGGTGGGCAAGAGAAACCGACCGGCCGGTTTGTTGGGGACGGGGTGCGCCCGCGACCGGCCGGCCGCGGGTCTACCGGTGCGGGATCCCGCTCGTCATGCCGCCGTCGACCACGATCTCCTGGCCGGTGATCCAGGCCGACGCCTCGCTCGCGAGGAAGAGAACGGTCCCGGCCAGGTCGGCGGGCACGCCCGGGCGGCCGAGCGGGATGATCAGCGCCTCCGGGTCGATGCGCGTGCTCATCTCGGTCAGCACCAGGCCGGGGTGCACCGAGTTGACCCGGATCCCGGCGGGGCCGAGCTCGACGGCGAGCGACTTGGTCAGGCCCCGCACCGCGAACTTGGAGGCGGTGTACCCGTGCAGGCTGCGGCTGCCGCGCAGCCCCTCGACCGAGGAGACGTTGATGATCGAGCCCCGCCCGGCGGCCTTCATCACGGGCACCACCGCGCGGCAGCCCAGGAACACGCCCGTGGCGTTGACCGCCATGACGGCGTTCCACTTGGCGAGCGTGAAGTGCTCGATCGGGGCGGCGTTCGCGATACCCGCGTTGTTGACCAGCACGTCCACGCCCCCGAGCTCGCCCGTCACCCCACCCACGACGCGTTCCCAGGCGTCCTCGTCGGTCACGTCCAGGTGCGCGAACCGGGCCCGCTCCCCCAGCTCGCCGGCCAGCGCCCGGCCCTCGGCCTCCAGCACGTCGGTGATCACGACGTGCGCCCCGGCGTCGTGCAGGATCCGCACGTACGCCGCGCCGATGCCACGGGCCGCTCCGGTCACCAGGGCCACGCGGCCGGTCAGGTCGTGCAGGCGCGCCGCCTCCTCGCCGGTCATGCACCCGCCTCCCGGTCCGGGCCGCTGCCCGCGCCGACCACGGCGTCGTCGGCCACCCGGACCACGAGGCGGCCCGTCGTCGCCCCGGCGGCCAGCCGCGCCACCGCGGCGGGCGCCTGGTCGAACCCGACCACGTCGTCCAGCACCGGCCGCAGCACGCCGTCCGCGGCGAGCCGCTCCAGCTCGACGTGCGCGGCGTCCACCAGGTCGGGACGGCGCTGCTGGTAGAGGGCCCAGTGCAGGCCGAGCACCGAGTAGTTCTTCACGAGCGCGAGGTCGGCCCGCACCGTCGGCGTCCGCCCGCCGGCGAACCCGACCACCACGAGCCGGCCCTCGAACGCCAGGCAGCGCGTGGAGCGCTCGAACGAGTCGCCGCCCACCGGGTCGAACACCACGTCCACGCCCGGGCGGCGCAGGGCGCCGACCCAGTCGTCGCCGCGCAGGAACACCTCCTCCGCGCCCGCGGCGCGGGCCGCCGCCACCTTCGCGGCGCTGCCCACGACCCCGACCACGCGGGCTCCGGCGGCCTTGCCGAGCTGGCACGCGGCCGTGCCCACGCCGCCCGCGGCGGCGTGGACCAGCAGCGTCTCGCCCGCGCGCAGCCCGGCCCGCCGGTGCAGCCCGAACCACGCCGTCTGGTACGCGATCGTCAGCGCGGCGGCCTGGGCGTCGTCCAGGGCCGACGGCGCCGGGTGCACCGCCTGCACCGGCACCGTCGCGTACCGCGCCAGCACCCCGATCTTCGAGCCGACGACGCGGTCGCCCACCCGCACGCGCTCCCCCTCGGTCACGCCGGGGCCGAGCGCGACGACGTCACCGCACAGCTCGATGCCGGGGACGAACGGCAGCTCGGGCCGTTCCTGGTACTCGCCGCGGGCCAGCAGCACGTCGGGGAAGTTCACCGCGACGGCGCGGACCCGCACCAGCACCTCGCCCGGGCCGGGCTCCGGCACCGGGACGTCGTGCAGCTCCAGCACCCGCTCGGGCTCCCCGTGGGAGACCACGTGCCACGCCTTCGTCGCCGTGGGTAGGTTCACTTCGCTCGTCCTCCAGATGGGTTCGTCGCTGGTCGCTCCGCGCGGATGCCGCGCAGGAACAGCTCGGTGAGCTGCTCGGCCAGCTCGGCGGTGGTCTCGGGCCCGGCGGGCGAGTACCACTGGGGCAGGTAGTGCACGTCCGAGAAGAAGTGCGCGATGAGCACCGCCGGGGGCACGTCGTCGCGGAACACCCCCTCCGTGATGCCGCGCTCCAGCAGGGCCTGGAAGTCGTCGTGATAGGCCCGGCGGCGGCGCTTGACCTCCGCCTGCCGCTCCGGCGCGAGCATGTGCTGGCTGCGCGTGTACACGGTGCCCTCGGCCAGCAGCTCGATCGAGGTGGTCACCACGTCCTCGCAGACGGCGCGCAGCACGTCCTCGACGCCGTCGCCCCGCGCGGCGCCCTCCGCCACGAGCCGGTCGAGACGGGCCTTCTGGAGCGACAGCATCCGCTCGTAGATGGCGAACAGCAGGTCGTCCTTGGACGCGAAGTAGTGGTACATCGCCCCCTTGGTGACGCCCGCAGCCGCGACGATCTCCTGGACGCTCGTGGTGGCGTAGCCCTGGGTGGCGAACAGGTCGAGGGCGGCCCGCAGGACCTGGTCGTGGACGTTCGTGGTGCGCATGGCCACATCCTTCACCGTCGCCGCCGCCACGGCCGCGCGGCTCACCAGGCCGCCCGCACGCTCGCCCCGCCGTCGACCAGGAGGGTCTGCCCGGTGACCCAGGCGGCGTCGTCGGACAGGAGGAAGGCGGCGGGGCCCGCCACGTCGTCCGGCTCCCCGAGCCGCCGCAGCGGGTACGCGCGGGCGGCCTCCTCCTCGCGGCCCTCGTACAGGGCGCGCGCCAGCCTCGTGCGCACGACGGCGGGCGCGAGCGCGTTGACGCGCGTGGCCGGGGCGAGCTCGTCGGCGAGCTGGACCGTCAGGTTGATCAGGGCGGCCTTGGAGACGCCGTAGAACCCGATGTTCGACGCCGACGTCGTGCCCGCCAGCGACGCCATGTTCACGACCGAGCGCAGCCCGGCGGGCGTGGAGCCCGCGGCAGCGACCGCCTCGCGGGTCCACTCCAGCGCGGCGATCACGTTCACCTCGAGGATCTTGCGGGCCACGCCCGTCTCCACGTGCGCCAGCGGCCCGTAGGCGGGGTTGATCCCGGCGTTGTTCACCAGGTGGTCCAGCCGCCCGAACCGCTCCACGGCGCGGGCGATCGCGGCGGCACGGTGCGCGGCGTCGTCCGCCTTGCCCGCGACGCCCAGCGCACGGTCCGGGCCGAGCCCGGCCACGGCCTCGTCCAGGGTCCCGGGGTCGCGGCCGGTGATGACCACCCGGCCGCCCTCCGCCACGACACGGCGGGCGATCGCGAGGCCGATCCCCCGGCTCGCGCCCGTCACGAGCGCGACCCGGCCGTCGAACCTGCGCCCGGGGGCGACGTCGTCGTCTGCCACGCGTACCTCCACACCTCGACATACCGTCTGGTCGGTTTGCATGGGGACCGTAGCACGCCCGCACGGCCCGGCGATAGAGTGCTGAGCGGAGACGGATGTCCCGTATGCATCATTCTGCATTGTGTTGCACAGCGGCCCCGGGTAGCGGTTGGATGACCTGATGACGACCACGACGTCGAGCATCGCGACGGTGGGGCTCGACGCGGCGCCGAGCCGCCTGTCCGCCCGGCTGGCCACGCACCCCGAGGCGCAGCGCGTGCTCGACCTGGCGCGGGACACCTTCATCGAGGGCTACCGCATCGACATGGGCCCCCTGGCCACGCAGCTCGGCGTCGACCGGACGTCGGTGTTCCGCTGGGTCGGCAACCGCGACGCCCTGCTGTCCGAGGTGCTGTGGTCGCTCGCCGTGCCCACGCTGGTGCAGGCCGAGCACGCCAACGAGCACCTGACCGGCGCCGAGCGGCTCGCCGGGCTGCTGACGACGTTCGCCCGCGACCTGATCGTGGCCGACTACTTCCGCGCTTTCCTGAGCCGCGAGCCGGCCCGCTCGCTGCGTCTGCTCACCACCGCGGACAGCCCCATCCAGCGCCGGTTCGTCGCCACCGTCGAGTGGCTGGTGGTCCGCGACCTGGGCACCGAGCCCTTCGACGGCACCATCACCCCCGAGGAGCTCGCGTACCTGCTGGTGCGGGTCTCGGAGTCGCTCACGTACGCCGACCTCATCACCGGCGACGAGCCCAGCCCGGCGCGCGCCCGCACGGCGTTCCGCCATCTGCTCAGGGTGACCTGACAGAGTGAACCCCATGGATTTCACACGTCCCTACCCGCCCGACCCCTACTCGCTCCTGCCCGCGCCCGCGGTGTTCTCGGTCAAGAGCAGCGACCTGACCGACGGCGAGCGCATGCCGGACGCCCACGCCGCGCACGACCGGAACATCTCGCCCGCGCTGGAGTGGAGCGGCTTTCCCGCGGGAACCCGGTCGTTCGTCGTGACCTGCTACGACCCCGACGCGCCGACGCCGATGGGCTACCACCACTGGACCGTCGCCGACCTGCCGGCCGACGTCACGTCGCTGGAGACCGGAGCGGGCGCCCCCGACGGCTCGGGCCTGCCCGCCGGGGCGTTCCAGACCCACAGCGACGGCCACACCCCGGGGTTCGAGGGCGCCGGCCCGCCGCCCGGCGACCACCCGCACCGCTACATCTTCGCCGTGCACGCGCTCGACGTGGCCCCGGGCGAGCTCGGCCTGGGCCCGGACAACACCAACGCGCAGGTGGCGTTCAACATCTACTTCCACCTGCTCGGCCGCGCCACGCTCACGGCGACGTACAGCCGATGAGCGGCAACACCACCCTGCCGACCCTGGGCGACCTGGCCTGGGTCCCCGCGCTGGAGCACCCGGAGCTGCTCGCCGAGCCCGTGCTCGCGGCGCTGACCGCCTGGGCCGGGGCGGACCCGCGGGTCGTCGGGCAGGTCGCCGTCACCGAGATCGACCCCGAGCACGCCGACACCGCCACGCTCAACGAGCTGCACGGCCTGCCGCCGGAGGCCTCGGCCAACTGCGTGCTGGTGGCCGGCAAGCGGGCCGAGGAGGAGCGCATCGCGGCGTGCGTGGTGCCCGCCAGCACGTTCGCCGACGTCAACAAGCGCGTGCGCAAGCTGCTCGACGTCCGCAAGGCGTCGTTCCTGCCGACCGAGCGCGCGGTGGCCGACTCCGGCATGGAGTACGGCGGCATCACACCGGTCGGCCTGCCCGAGGACTACCGCGTGCTGGTGGACTCCCGGTTCACGCAGGACGGCACCATGGCGCTGATGGGGTCGGGCGTGCGGCGCTCCAAGCTGCTCATGCCGGGCCCGCTGCTCTGCGCCCTACCGGGCGCCGAGGTGATCGAGGAGCTGGGCGTCAGCCGCTGAACGACGAAGCGCGTCGGCCCCGGCGGGGTCGACGCGCTTCGCGAGGCGGTGGGCACCGCGGTCAGTTCTCCGCGCGGCCCTTGCGCCAGTAACCCATGAACGCGACGGACTTGCGGTCCACCTGGCACTCGTTCACCAGGTAGCGGCGCAGCGTCTTGATGACGCCGGCCTCGCCGGCGAGCCAGGCGTACAGCACGGTGTCCTGCGCCAGGGGGCGGCCCGACTCGTCGATCGGCACCTCCCACAGGATGCCGGTGTCGATGTCGACGTCGTCCACCTCGCCCGACAGGTCGACCCCGGCGGCGGTCAGCGCCGGCGCGGTGTCCGACGACGGGCGCACGCCCATGGCGAGCAGCCGGTCGGCGGCGGCCTGGACGGCCGGGACCAGCACGTCGCCGTGCTCGCGGCCGTCGCGGGCCAGCCAGTGCACGCGCACGCCCTCGGGCGCGCCGAGCTGCCAGCCGTCCTCGGGGTGCGGCACCTCCAGGAAGACCTCGCCCACGGCGTCCGCGGGCAGGGACTCGCAGATCGCGGCGATGGCGGGCACCGCGGTCTCGTCGCCGGCCAGCAGCAGCGCGTGGCTCGACGTCGGCGGCGCGAACTCCACGCCCCCATGGATGCCGTCGTACTCGGCGTTGGGGCCCATGATGACCAGCGGGTCGCCGGCGGCCGCGTTGAGCGCCCAGCGCGACGCCGGCCCGGTGTCACCGTGCATGACGACGTCGACGTCGACCTCGCGTAGGTTCTGGCGCACCGTGCGGACCGTGTAGGTGCGCATCGGGTTGCGGTGCTCGTCGGGGAGCATGCGCCAGGCGGCGTACCAGTCGGGGTCGTCGCGGCGCAGCGCGTCCCAGCCGCCCTGGGGCGACGGGAGCAGCAGCTTGATGCGCTGGTCGCGGCCGTTGTCCGCGAACTTGTCCAGGTCCGGCCCCGTGAAGGTGAAGCGAACGAAGGACGGGCACAGGCGCGTCACGCGCGCGACCTGGACATCGAACATTCGCGAGGGCTTGACGTCGAGCCCCTCGGTCTTGGTGGTCACGACGGTGAGCCTAACCTAACTTTGCCCGGCCTGTGCCACCCCTTCCGGAACGCGGGACGGGGCGTGCGTCACACCGCCGGCACGGGGCTGGGCAGCCAGGAGGACAGGACGGAAGGCGGCGTGTCC
The DNA here is from genome assembly GCF_044389675.1 of Promicromonospora kroppenstedtii. Taxonomy (NCBI): domain Bacteria; kingdom Bacillati; phylum Actinomycetota; class Actinomycetes; order Micrococcales; family Promicromonosporaceae; genus Promicromonospora; species Promicromonospora kroppenstedtii. The sequence continues at coordinate 326,770 of NZ_JBIRYI010000002.1, forward strand.
GGGCGCGAGAAGATCACCCCCTCCCCCAGAAAATTCGCCCTGCACAAACGGTGCATGTCAACGCATAGACGGGCTAACTTGGCGACGATCCGAACCGCTTCGACGTCCCCCCGGTCAGCGAATGGATCATCACCCCAGACACCCCTGCATTCGCTGGAGAACGACATCATGATCGACCATTTCGCGCTCGGCTGGGTCACACCCATCCTCTCGTTCCTGCTCTCGTGCGCCGGCTGCGCCGTCGGCCTGACCTGCACCGCCCGCGCGCGCGTCGCCCACGGCTTCGCCAGCAAGATGTGGCTCGGGCTCGGCGCGATCTCCATCGGCGGCACCGGCATCTGGACCATGCACTTCGTGGCCATGCTCGGGTTCTACGTGCGCGGCACCGAGACCCGGTTCGACGTGCCCCTGACGTTCGCCAGCGGCCTGCTCGCCATCGTCGTCGTGGGCCTCGGCCTGTTCATCGTGCGCGCCGCCGGCGTCGGGCCGATCGCGCTGCTGGCCGGTGGCCTGGTCACCGGGCTCGGCATCGCCGCCATGCACTACCTCGGCATGCGCGCCCTGCACGTGGGCGTCGAGATCACCTACGACACGCTCACCGTCGTGCTCTCCGTGATCATCGCCGTCGTCGCGGCGACCGCGGCGCTGTGGCTCTCCGCCAAGGTGCACACCGTCGCCGCGGGCGCCATCGCCACGGTCGTCATGGGCATCGCGGTCTCCGGCATGCACTACACCGGCATGGCGGCGATGCGCGCGGAGGAGACGGAGGCGATCGTCCAGGTCACCTCGGGCATCGGGGTGGGCGCGCTGCTCGGCCCGCTCATCATCGGCGTCACGATCAGCACGATCATGATGCTCCTGGTGGTGGGGCTCGCACCCAGCCCCCAGGAGATGGAGGCCCAGGAGAAGTTCAAGGGCTGGCAGGGCCGGCAGGACGAGCTCCAGCGCGAGAACGCGGCGGCCCGGCGGTCCCAGCTGCTGTGACGCGGCGTCTGACGCCGGCGCGGCGCGCCCGGCGTCAGACCCGCGTGGCCCAGAACGCGACGGCCGACGCCGCGGCGACGTTGAGCGAGTCGACGTCGCCCGCCATCGGGATGCGCACCACCAGGTCGGCGGCCTCGACCGCGCCCTTCGTGAGGCCGTCCCCCTCGGTGCCGAGCACCAGGGCGAGCTTCTCCGGCGGGTTCGCCACGAGCTCGTCGAGCGTGATCGAGTCGTCGGTCAGCGCGAGCGCCGCGACCGTGAACCCGTCCTCCTGCAGCCCGTGCAGCCCCGCGGGCCACTCCTCGACCCGGGTCCACGGCACCTGGAACACGGTGCCCATCGACACGCGCACCGACCGCCGGTAGAGCGGGTCGGAGCAACGCGGGGAGACGAGCACCGCATCCACGCCGAGGGCCGCGGCGCTCCGGAAGGCGGCACCCACGTTGGTGTGGTCGACGACGTCCTCCAGCACCGCCACGCGGCGGGCGCCGGCCCCGCCGCGGGCGTTCGCGAGCAGCTCGTGCACGCTCGGCAGCGGCGGCCGGTGCATCGCGGCCAGCGCGCCCCGGTGCAGGTGGAAGCCGGTGATCTCCTTGAGCAGCGGCTCCTCGGCGACGTAGACCGGGGCGCCGCTGGCCGTGATCAGGTCGCTCATCGTGTCGAGCCACTTGGGCGCCATGAGGAACGAGCGCGGCCGGTGCCCTGCCGCGAGCGCCCGCCGGATCACCGTGGAGCTCTCGGCGATGTACAGGCCCTTGGCCGGCTCGTGCTTGGAGCGCAGGACCACGTCCGTGAGGCTGTTGTAGTCGGCCAGGCGCTCGTCGGCGGGGTCGTCGATGCGGACGACGTCGAGGGTGGTCACCGAACCATTCTCGCTGATACCCCGGTCAGATCCGCCCGCGGACGGGGGTGTGCTCCTTCGCGTCGCCGTCGGGCATCACCATCTCGGCGCGGACGCCGAGCAGGCGCACCTCGCGGCCGGGTTCCATGCCCTCGGCGAGGGCGAGGACGGCGGCGGTCAGCTCCGCCAGCGACCGTGTCGGGGCCGGGAGCTTCTTCGAGCGGTCCCTGGTGAGGAAGGGCGCGTAGCGCACCTTGAGGCCGACCCGGAAGACCGGTCGGCCCTCCGCCTCGGTGTCGGCGTGCACCTGCGCGACCAGGTCCCGCAGCGCGGCCTCCACCTGCTCGGGCGTGGTGAGGTTGCGCTGGTAGGTGGTCTCGCGGCTGTGCCCGCGGGCGACCCAGGGCGTGTCGTCGACGACGGCGGAGCCGTGTCCCCGGCCCAGCTCGCCGTACCAGGCGCCCATGCGTGGCCCGAACTCGGCGGCCAGCAGCCCGGCGTCGGCCGCGGCCAGGTCCGCGACCGTACGGATGCCGTGGGCCGCGAGGCGCCTGGACACCTTGGGGCCGACTCCCCACAGGTCGATGGTGGGCCGCCCACCCATCACCGCGGACCAGGTCTGCCCGGTGAGGCGGAAGACGCCCGCGGGCTTGCCGAACCCGGTGGCGATCTTCGCGCGGATCTTGTTGTCACCGATGCCGACCGAGCAGTGCAGGCCGGTGGCGTCGAGGACCGCCTGCTGCACCCGGCGGGCCACCGCCTCCGGGTCGTCCGCGTCGCAGCCGAGGAACGCCTCGTCCCAGCCGAGCACCTCGACCACCGCGCCGAGCCCGCGGAGGGTGTCCATCACGCGCCCGGAGGCCTCGAGGTAGGTCTCGTGGTCGACGGGCAGGATGATCGCGTCCGGCGCCTTGCGGGCGGCGACGCGCAGCGGCATGCCCGAGGAGACGCCGAGCTCCCGCGCCTCGTACGACGCGGTCGAGACCACCGCCCGTTCCGTCGGGTCGCCGCGACCGCCCACGACGACCTGTCGCCCGGCGAGCTCAGGGCGCCGCAGGACCTCGACCGCGACCAGGAACTGGTCGAGGTCGACGTGCAACACCCAGCGGAAGGCGCGCGGGCCCATGGCACGAGTCTCGCGGAGCAGGCCCGGGCTGTCCTGCGCTTGGAACGCTCGTTGCCGCGCACCGCCCGGCTGGCACACCGTTACCGTCCCGTTATCTCTCACAGCGAAACTCTCCCCGCTTCCCTCAGGGCCCCAAGACTCCATATGCTCCGGGGCAAGGAAAGTTCGTCTCACTCAAGAGGAGAGCTGCGATGAGAACTACCAGGAACTCCCGGTCCCCCCGCTCGCGCCGCGGCAAGGAACCGGCCCCGCACCCGGCGTTGCCGCAGTCCTACGCGGCAATGATCGAGCGCACGCCGTCGCTGGACGACGCGCAGCTGGAGTCCCTCCTCGAGCGAGCCATCGCCGGAGCGGACGCCGCGCGCACCCTCGACGCCACCGCGGTCTCCCCCAGCCTGCGCGCACAGCTCGAGGCCAGGGTCAAGGACGGGCAATACGCAAAGGAGCGTCTCGTCCTCGCCCACCTCCGCCTCGTCCCGGCCATCGCCGGCTCCTACGCGGGCCGTCTGCCGTTCATGGATCTCGTGCAGGAGGGGAACGTCGGCCTGGTCCGCGCCGCCGACTCGTACGACCCCGCGCACGGCACGTTCGCCGCGTACGCCCACCGCTGGGTCCGCCGCTCGATCGTCCGCGCGGTAGCCGCCGCGGAGCAGGCCGAGAGCCCGAGCACGAGCCGGCCCACCCCCGAGCAGAGCATGCTGCGCCGCCGGGTCCGGCAGGCCGTGGCCCGCCTGGACGCCGTCGAGGCGCGCGTCCTGGAGATGCACTTCGGCCTCGTGGACGGCACCACGCGGACCATCGACGAGATCAGCCGCCGCCTCGGTGTGACCAAGGAGCGCGTGGCGCAGATCCTCGAGTCCGCGCTGGCCCGGCTGCGCGACGTCGTCAGCCCGGCTCCCCTCGCTGCGTGACCGCCGGCTGGGCACCCGACTGCCCGGCCGGCGTCAGCCGCGCAAGGACCTCCTCGAGCGCCTCGTGGTACGCCCAGGAGGCCGGATAGCCCGAGTGCGTCGCCACGGCGAAGAGATAGGCCGACCGGTCCATCTCCTCCGCCCCGCGATCGACCTCGTTCACCCCGTAGCCAAGTACCGGGAAGCCCAGGAAGTCGGTGCGCCGCCACAGGTTCACCCACGCGGGCTTCGCACCGCAGGTCAGCAGTGACATCAGCGTGACCTGTTCCCCCGAACCGGGCTCGGGGCCCTCCGGCGTCAACGGCGCCGCCGGAGCCGCCCCGGGTCCGGAACCCTCCGCGGCAGCGGCCCTGACCTGCCCGCCCCACGGGTCGGCCGACCAGGCCGGTCCGGTGCAGGGCGGCCCGCCGGTCGCCGTCGGGCCCAGGAGGTCCGGGAAGAACCGGCCGAAGAACGGGCGCAGCTGCACGCCGTAGGTCAGGAGGCCGAGGCAGCCGTCCGCGGCGTCTGGTGCGGTGTCGGTCACGGGGTTGCCCGCCCGGATCAGGATCACCGCGGCCGCCAGCACGCCACCCATCGAGTGCGCGGACAGCACCACCCGGCGCGTGGGCGCCACGCGGGCCCGCTCGGCGTCGTCGGCGATGTCGGCGGCGGTCAGCCAGGCGTCGACCCGTGAGCGCACCTCGGGCACCACGCGCTCGGCGTAGCTGGGCGGGCCGAACGGGTGGGCGCTGCGCGGCAGGAAGCACATCAGGTCCCACAGCAGGCCCCACGGGCGTCCGGGCACCCCGCCCGAGGCGCCCGCCAGGGCGCCGACCACCAGCGTCGCCGCGAGCACGCCGAGGGCCGGCACCGCGAGCGACGACAGCCAGGACGGCACCCGGACGACGCCGGTGCCGTCGTGCTGGGCGAGCAGGGGGATGTGGGAGAACAGGGCCGCGACGTAGCACGCGGCGGCCAGGGCGCCGGCGGCGAGCTCGACCCGGTGCGACATGGCCGCGACCTGCCGGCCGCGCAGCACGCGTTCCAGCACCGGGTTGGCGCCGCCGTCGGGGTCCGGGGCCTCGGCGACGGCGCGCCAGGCCGGCGCGGCCGGGCCGTACGGCGGCCCGAGCGTGCGGGGCGCGCCCGGGATCCACAGCGTGCGGGACCGGAGGGTGTCGATGACGTACGGCCCGGCGGCCGCCACGACCAGGAGCACCAGGAACACCAGCGCGATGACCACCGACGTGGTGCCGAACTCGGTGTAGACGGGCGGCACCCGCACGAGGTCGGGGTCCGGCACGGTGCGGTCGACGCCGACCAGGCCGTCCCCGAGCGGCTGCGGCGTCGTGGCGCGCTCGCCGTAGCGCAGCACCCACTGCACGCCCAGCACGAGCAGGCTGGAGTAGACGGTCGCCGCCGCGACGGAGACCAGCAGGAACACGCCCGGTCCGGCCCCGTTCCAGCCCTCGGTGGCCCGACGGCGCAGCACCATCGCCGCCAGCACCACCACGACCGGGCTCAGCACGGCGAGCAGCGCCACCGCGACGAGCAGGTGGCGCAGGCCGGGACCCGGCTCGGTGACCAGGACCACGCCCACGCACGCCGTGGCGACCACCGGCACCGCCGACCACGCGGCCACGCCCCAGGTGCCGCGCGTGGTGCGCCACGCGAGCCCCGTCGCGGCGATACCGCCCAGGCCGACGCCGAGCAGCGCGGGCACCAGGTCGAGGCCGATCAGGGCGGGCATCGTCTCCGGCTGCGGCCCGGCGAGACAGGCGGCGCACGCCAGCAGCCAGACCAGCAGCCCCGCTGCGAACACGGCCAGACCGGCCCGGGCCTTCCAGCGCGGGGTGACGGCCTGGACGCCGTCGTCGTCGGTGCGCAGGGCGACGAACAGGCCGGCGCACAGCAGGACGACGAGGGCGGCGACCGGGAGCGCGGGGGCCGGCAGGCCGGCGTCGGCGTAGCGGGTCCAGGTGAGGTACTGGCCCGTCAGGGCGAGCGCCGCGCCCAGATGTGCCCACAGCAAACCCGAGCCGGAGCGCTGCGACCAGAAGCCCGCGCGGTGCAGAACCGGGCCCGACGGCGGCACGGTGCGGCCCGCCCGCATCACGGAGAACTTGGACTCGAACCGCACCTGGCCGCTGTGCGCCACCGCCACCAGGATCGCGACCAGCAGCACCGGGGCCAGGGACAGCAGCGCCAGGCGGTCGCCGACGTCGAGCCGCGCCAGGCCGTACAGCGCACTCGGGATGCGGGCGCAGACCGGGACCACCGAGTCGGGGCCCGGGGTGGCCAGCCCGATGCAGCGCGTGCCGATCACCGACAGCGCGACCGTCGCCACGGCCGAGACGAACAGCAGCGTCAGGCCCAGGGAGAACACCCGGGTCAGGGCGGCGGTCGCCTCCGGGCGCAGGCCGGGGCCGGGGCCCGTCTGGCCGGCGGGCGGCGTCCGGCGGTGCGCGGCCGGGTCGGGGGCTGGGATGCGGCGGGCCCAGTACGCGGCGTTCACCAGGCCGAACGGGACCATGGCCGCCCACAGCAGGCGCACCGCGACCGTGCCCACGAAGCCCAGCACGCCGCCGAACGGGAGGCCGCCGAGCCGCGCCATCGCGCCCCAGGAGTAGGCCTCGCGGCGCACGCCGGCGCGGATCGCGTGCACGTCGCCCGGCGGGAGCGACCGGCCGCGTGCCTCGGCGGCCGGCGTCGGCACCCAGAAGCTGCCCAGGCCGTCGCCGCCTGACTGGGTCACCTCGTCGCGGCGCAGGCCGAGCGTGCCGTGCGGAGGGGTGTTCGCGATGCCGTGGATCCGGAGCTCGAGGATGCTGGGTCCCGGCTCCTGCTCCGCTGCAGGCCGCGGCGTACGGGGCGGGCTTGCGGGCTCGCTGTCCATACCGCCAAAACTAGGGCGGACCTGCGGCGGCGCGCATGCCGCCACGCGCGAGAGCGGCCGGATCCCGCGGAAGTCGCGCGGGATCCGGCCGGGCCGGGGCGGCGTCGGGCTTCAGGCGGCGAGCGCCACCGCCACCACCGCCGCGGCCAGCAGCACGTCGAAGACCACGCAGGTCTCGGCGTACCAGCGCCACACCACGGCGCCGGCCCGGTGGTGGAACGCGTCCCAGACGGCGTGGCCCACCAGGCCCACCGCGACCACGTACGCCCCGGTGTCCTGCCCCGCCAGCGCCGTGGCGAGCACGGCGACCCCCGCGAAGACCGCGAGCCCCGCGGCCTGCAGCAGCACCATCTGCCGGCCGCGGATGCTGCGGCGCACGAGACCCACCACCGGGTAGACCAGCGCGACCGCCAGGATCAGCCACGGCGGCAGGGCGCCCACGCCGCCCGCGATCGTGCCCGCCAGCAGCGTCAGCCCGAGCAGCACGGGCCAGCGGCGGCGCAGCCACGCCAGGTCGAACCCGTGGACGTGCTGCGTGTACTCGGCCGGCCGCAGCAGCATCGCCGCCGCCATGGCCGGGACCATCAGCACGTGGCCCCAGAGCATCACGTCACCCGCGGTGGCGGCCCCGGCCCGGAACAGCGTCAGCAGCACCACGAAGGGCACGGCCATCGCCGCGTTCATCTCCCAGATCGCCCGCCACGAGTGCCGCCGCAGGCGCATCCACACCGTCATCGCGGCGACCATGTCCAGGAGCATCACCACGGCGCCGACGTCGGGCCGGCCCAGCGCCGCCTCGACCCCGAGCGCGGCACCCGCCCAGTCCCAGGCCGGGCCCAGCAGCAGCATCCCGAGCACCATCACCACCACCATCTCGGCCAGGTGCGCCAGGAACCTGCCGACCGTCCGCGCCCTGGTCACCGGGGTGGCATGGTGGTGGGTCGCCGTCCGCACTGCGGTGTCCCCCGTGCCGTCCCCGTGGCCGTGACCGTGCCCCGCCGCCGTCGTGCCCGTGTGCGCCGTCGTCTGCGTCATCGCTCCGTCTCCTTCCGTGCGGCGCTCCTCGCCGCGCTGTTCTCCACGCTGTCCGACGGCGACGACGGCCTGTAGTGCGAGACCGCACCCCTGCGCGGGCACCTGTCACAAGGTCGTGTGACAGATGTCATCGGGCTCCTGCGGTACGCCCCGGACCGACGGCGCCGCTGGCAGGATGGCGACATGAGCACCGGCCCGGCCGTCGCGGACGACGGCGGCAGCGGACTCGCGAGCTTCCGCCGCAACGTCTGGTGGGGACTGGCGGGCACGGTGGCGTGCGTGCTCGGTTTCGCCGTCGGCGACTGGGTGCTCGACCCCGACGTACCCGCCGGGCTGCGCGCCCTGACCGGCGTGGCCACCGCCGCCACGATCGTGGCGTGCGGCGCGCTGCTCGGGCGGCGCATGCGGGACCAGGCGCCGTCCGCCGGCTGGCTCGTGACGGCGGGCGGCGCGGCCGTGGTCGCGGGCGTGGTGCCGCTGGCGGCCGGGAACTTCGGCATCTGGTCCATCGCGCCGGCCGCGACCGTGTCGGTGCTGGTCATGTTCCTGCCCGTCCGGCGGGCGTGGCAGTCCCTCGGCGCCGCCCTGGTCGCGCTGCCCCTGGTCGGCCTCGTGACGGCCCTGGCGACGGGCGAGCCCAACGTGGCCCACGCGGTGTGGATGCCGGCCCTGATGGTCGTCGCGTTCGGCCCGGCCATGCTGGGCATGGTCCGCGCCTGGCAGGTGACGGCCCGGCTGGACGACGCGCGGCGGCTGGCCGGGCAGCTCGCCGTGGCGGACGAGCGCCTGCGGTTCGCCGCCGACCTGCACGACATCCAGGGCCACCACCTCCAGGTGATCGCCCTGAAGAGCGAGCTCGCCGCGCGGCTCGCGGAGGTCGAGCCGGCCCGGGCCGCGGAGCAGATGCGCGAGGTGCAGCAGCTCGCCGGGGACGCCCTGCGTGAGACCCGGGCGCTGGTGCAGGGCTACCGGCGCACCACGCTCGACGCGGAGATCGCCAACGCGTCCCGGGTCCTGGCGGCGGCGGGCGTGGCGGTCCGGGCCGACGTCGACGCCGACCTCGCGGCGTCCCTGCCGCAGGCGCCGCGGAGCCTGCTGGGCCTCGTGGTGCGCGAGGCCACGACCAACGTGCTGCGGCACAGCCGGGCCACGCGCGCGGCGATCGTCCTGCTGCCCGACGACGGCGGGGCGCGCCTCGTGATCGACAACGACGGTGCGCGGCCAGGCGGGTCGAGGTCGGGGTCCACGAACGGGGACGGGAGCAGGACGTCGTCCGACGGCACGGGCCTGGTGTCGCTCGCCGAGCGGCTCGACGCCGTCGGCGGGCGGTTGTCCTGGGTGAGCGACGACGACCGGTTCGTCGTGACCGCTACGGTGACCGGATGATCCGCCTGCTGCTGGCCGACGACGAGGAGCTGCTGCGCGGGGCGCTGTCCGCCCTGCTCGACCTCGAGGACGACCTGACGGTCGTGGCGCAGGCCGCCACCACCACCGACGCAGTGCGGCTCGCGGAGCGGCACCGGCCCGACGTCGCCGTGCTCGACCTGGAGATGCCGCCCACCGACGGGCTGCACGCGGCCGGGCAGATCCTGGCCGGCGCCGACGGCACGCCGCCGCGCGTCATCATCGTCACGCGGCACGCGCGCCCCGCCGTCCTGCGCCGGGCGCTGGCGGCCGGGGTGAGCGGGTTCGTGCCCAAGTCGACACCCGCGGCGCGGCTCGCGCAGATCGTGCGCGACGTCGCCGTCGGGCACCGGTACGTGGACCCCGAGATCGCGGCGTCCGCGCTCACGGAGAACGAGTGCCCGCTCACCGACCGCGAGCTGGAGGTGCTGCGGGCGGCCCGGTCCGGCGCGCAGGTCTCCGACATCGCGGCCGCGGTGCATCTCGCGCCCGGCACCGTGCGCAACTACCTGTCCTCCGCGATGGCGAAGCTCGGTGTCGCGACCCGGCACGCGGCCGCCCACCGCGCGTGGGAGGAGGGCTGGATCTAAGGCCGGAGCTGACGCATGTTGAACGTCCTGCGGCTCTTGTGGTTCGGCCTCCCGACATACCGGTCGTCCGGGGATCCCGATCGCTCGGAGTCTCGGGACGGTGGGGGTGGCGCGGCGGAGCGGACCGGGCTGTCCGGATCGGTCATGCGCCGCTCTGCGCTGGTCGACCTTGCGGGTGCCCCGTCCCGCGCTGCCGTGTCGCCTGGTCTTCTCCGGGTGTTCCTGAGGCTTCCGTCCCCGGGAGGGGCGTTTGGCGTGATCGACGAGATGGGCGAGCAGATTCTGGTCGCTGACCGTCGGATTCCCAGGTTTTCCACACGGTGAGCAGGCGGATTTTGCTATGGGCAGAGCGGGTCGATTCGGCGAGCGGTGCGTACAGGTGTGCGATATCTTGATGGTATGACGCGAACGGGTGAGGTACCAGATCGAGCCGGCAGGGAGCCTGCTCGATCGGTGCTGCCCGGGAACGAGCCGGGACTGCCTGATGGGTCGGTGCTGCCCAGTCGTGCCGCGACGTCCGGTGCGGCCGCGACTGGCGGGGCCGTCGATGTCGCAGCGGTGCGGGCCGTGCGGCGGGTCCTGGCGGAGATGATCTTGCCGGGTGCCACTGACACTCCCGCCGGCGTGCCCGGAGTGGTGCAGGCCCAGTGGGTGGACCTGCTCGGTGAACTCGAGGCGGTGAAGAACGCGGTCACAGCGACCCAGGCGCGGCTGACAGTCGCCCTGGACGAGGCAACCCGCGCCGACGAGGCCCGGCAGAGCATCCGGGCCGAGCAGCGTGGCCGTGGCGTGCCGAACCAGATCGGTGCGGCACTGCGGGTCAGCCCGCACGCCGGGGCCGGGTTCGTCAGCACGTCTCGGGTGTGGGTCACCCAGATGCCCCACACGTTCACCGCGTTGCAGACCGGGGTGCTGTCCCAGTGGCGGGCCACCCTTCTGGTGCGGGAGACCTCCCACCTGTCCCTGGAGCACCGGGCTCTGATCGACGAGGAGATCTGCGGCCCCACCCACGTAGCCGAGCTGTCCCGGATGAGCACCCGACGGCTGGTCGCCCGGATCAAGGAACTCGCCGCCCAGCTCGACGTACACGCGTGCGTGAACCGCAACGCCAAGGCCGTCTCAGAGCGGCGGGTGTCGATCCGTCCGGCACCGGATCTGATGGTCTACCTCACAGCCCTGGTGCCGATGGCCCAGGGAGTGCACGCCTACGCCCAGCTCAAGACCCACGCCGAGACGGCGAAGGCCACGGGTGACGGGCGTGGGGTGGGTCAGATCATGGCCGACACCCTCATCGAACGCGCCACCGGACGCGAACCGGGTCACGCGAACGATGTGCCGGTCACGATCAACCTGCTGGTCTCCGACGACACCCTCCTGGCCGGTAGCAATCAGCCCGCCGTGGTGGTCGAGGGCACCCCGGCGGGTGTGGGCGTGGTCCCGGCACCGGTCGCCCGCAATCTCGCAGCCCACGCGATCGACACCGACACCGCCTGGTTGCGCTCGATCTACGTCAACCCCCACGGACGACTCCTGGCCACGACCTCCACGTCCCGGTTCCACCCGCACGGTCTCGCGAGCCTGTTGCGGGCCAGGGAACAGGGCATCTGCGCCACCACCTGGTGTGACGCGCCGATCCGGCACACCGACCACATCACCCCGCACGCGGAAGGCGGCCCAACCAGCCTCGACAACGGGCAAGGCCTGTGCGCGAGGTGCAACCACGCGAAGCAAGCACCGGGCTGGCGCCAGAAGGTCACCCAGCACAACGGACTCCACGCCGTCGAGACCATCACCCCCACAGGGCATACCTATGTCTCGGTCGTGCCCGCACCACCTACACCGGCCAGGACCCGGGACACGGCACCCGCGCGTGACGCGTCCTCCGCTCCTGGCGCGCCCTCGGTGCGTGCCACTGCCTCAGCGCGTGAGGTAGCACCGATCACGGGCACTGACGGGCTCGGCAACGCGTCGGCAGACCGTCCGGCACCCGTCGCAGATGCCGAGACGCCCGGTGACGCGCCCGCAACCCCAGTATCGGGACCGGCCCTCGACCCCGACCAGGCCGAGAACCCCGCAACGGCAGCTCTCGCGCCAGCGACGGGCGGGCCCGACCACGTTCCGAACGCCACGCCAACCCGCGACCGGGCCGCGACCCCAACCTGGACCCCCGCGGTCGGCCTAACCGGCCCCGCACCCGGCCGCACCCCACGCAGCCGCTACTCCATCGGCTGCCACACCACACCCGCCCACAGCGCGATCCCCTACCGACCGAGCCCACCACCCCGCCAACCACGCCCGGCCCAGCAACCACAGCGCCGCCCAGCCAACCGGGGGATCCGGCCGAACCCGCCGACCCGACCTCGCCTGGATGCCTGATCACGCACTACGACTCCTTGAAACCCTCTCTAGCTGTCGCTCGCCTCGCGGTCGCCGTCGACGTAGAACCAGCGACCTCCGGTTCGAACGAAGCGGCTGGTCTCGTGCAGGCTGCCCCGCACCCCCGTGTCCGGGTACCGGTAGAAGGCGGTGAACTCCACGATGCCGCTGGTGTCGAACGGCCCTCCGCGCTCCGTGCGGTGGATGTCGAGGCGGCGCCACTGCTCGTCGCCGACCCCGGCGCTGTCCGGGCGGGTCTGCGGAGCCCAGGTCGCGAGCAGGTAGGCGTCGTCGCCCACGGCGAACGCCGAGTAGCGCGAGCGCATCAGGGCCTCGGCCGTCGGGGCCGTCGCGGCGCCGGAGTGGTAGCGCCCGCAGCAGGCGCCGTAGGTGTCGCCGGAGAGGCAGGGGCAGCGGTCGTCGTCGTGCACCAGGCGATCTTCGCACCTACGCGAACGTCTCGTGCCCCAGCACGGCGAGCAGGCGAATCTTCTCCTCGGCCTCGCTGTTCGGGGCCGGGGTCAGCACGAGGAGGGCCTGGGACTGGTCCTCGGTGAACAGCGCCTGGCAGTCCACGTCGATGCGGCCCAGCTCGGGGTGCACCAACGTCTTGTGGTCCTCGAACCGGCGGGACACCTCGTGCAGCTCCCAGAGCCGTACGAACTCGGGGCTCTGCCGCAGCAGGGCGCGCAGCACCTCGTCGGCGGGCGATCCCGGGCATGCCGCCGCATGGGCCGCGCGCAGCGACGCGACCTGGCTGCGGGCCTGCCGCTCGTGGTCCTCGGGCGGGTACACGGCCCGAGAGGCCGGGTCGGTGAACCACCGGTAGGCGGAGCTGCGGGCCAGCCCCGTGGTGGGTGCCGGGCCGAAGATCGCCTCCGCGAGGCGGTTCTGCACGAGTGTCTCGCCCAGGCCCGAGAGGATCAGCGCCGGGGTGTCCTCGAGCCGGTCCAGCACGCGCAGCAGCGCGGGCGCGACGTGGGAGTCGACGGGCGCGCGCCGCGGCACGCCGTGTCCGGCGAGGCGGAACAGGTAGTCGCGCTCCTCGACGGTCAGGCGCAGCGACCGCGCCAGGGCGGCGAGCATCTGCTCCGAGGGCTGCGGCCCGCGCTGCTGCTCGAGGCGCGCGTAGTAGTCCACGGACATCCCGGTCAGGGCGGCGACCTCCTCCCGGCGCAGCCCCGGCGCGCGACGGCGAGGGCCGGGCACGAGGCCGACGTCGGACGGGCGCAGCGCCTCGCGGCGTCGGCGGAGGAAGTCGGCCAGGGCTGCGCGGTTCATGCCCCCATCGTGCGCCGCGCGCGCCGGGTGAGCCAGGGACCGGCGGTCCCTGGTTCACCAGGTCTCTCCCGCCGCCGGCCCGGGCGGCGCACGGTGGAGGCATGAACACAGCAGGCAACACCATCTTCATTCCCGGTGGGACCCGTGGCATCGGCCTCGCTCTCGCGCTGCGGCTCCAGGCCAGGGGCAACACCGTGATCGTCGGCGGGCGCAGCACCGACGCCCTCAAGAAGATCGCCGCGGAGCACGGCTTCGCCACCGTCCGCATCGACACGGACGATGCCGGCTCGATCCGGTCCGCCTCCGCCGAGGTGATCGAGCGGTTCCCCGACGTGAACGTGCTGGTGCCGATGGCCGGGATCATGCGGGCTGAGAACTGGCGCGCCCCGGGCTTCCTGGCGGACGCCGAGGCGGTCGTGACCACCAACGTGCTCGGCCCGATCCGGCTGATCGCCGCGTTCACCGAGCACCTGCAGTCCCGGCCGGACGCGACGATCCTCACCGTGTCCTCCGGCCTGGCCCACGCCCCGCTGCGGGTCACTCCGACCTACAACGCGAGCAAGGCCGCGATCCACATGCTCTCGGAGTCGATCCGGCTGCAGTTCGCGGGCACCAGCGTGTCCGTGACGGAGCTTGTCCCGCCGTCCGTGCAGACCGCGCTCATGCCGGGCCACGACGAGGACCCGCACGCCATGCCGCTGGACGAGTACGCCGACGAGACCATGAGCCTCCTCCAGGCCCAGCCCGACGCGCACGAGATCCAGGTCGAGCGGGTCAAGTTCCTGCGCTACGGCGAGGTCCGGGGCGACTACGACCAGGTGGTCGACGCCCTGAACGCGGCGGAACCGATCGCGGCGGCCCCCGCGAGCTGAGCACGCCTCGACCACCGCGGTCTACCGCCCCGAGAGCACCACGCTCATGTCCACGGTCCCCGGCACGTCCAGGGTCACCTCGGCGGCGCCGCCGTCGGCCGCCTCGATGCGGTAGTCGCCGAGGAGGCCGCCGAACCGCACCCGGCCCTCGGCGTCGGTGCGCAGGGCCGTGGGCGACAGCCACCACTCGCCCTTGACGAGCTCCCGCAGCCGGTCGAAGGCGGGCTTGCGCGAACCGTCCGCCCGGAGCAGTCCGCCCGGGGCATTCAGCCACATGCCCCGGTCGGACAGCCCCCAGTACGTCATCGCCTCGACGCCCGGGTGCGACAGCAGCGTCCGGTAGTGGCGCTCCACCTCGTCGGCCTGGCGCGCCTCGCCCTCCGGCGTCGACGGCCACGACTCGACCTGCCACTCGTTGAGGTCCTCGATGTCGCTCGGCATCACGTCGCCCGACAGCAGCGTGGTCTCCGTGAAGTGGATCGGGATGTTGTACCGGGAGAACCGGTCCAGGATCGCGAGGGTCTTCTCCTCGCCCCAGTAGCCCTGGTGCATGTGGCTCTGCAGGCCGAGCCGGTCGACCCGGATCCCGGCCTCCAGCACCGCCTCGATGAGGCACTCGTACGCCGTGGACATGTCGAAGTCGTTGAGCAGCAGCGTCGCGCCCGGGTTCTCGGCCCGGGCCTCCTCGAACGCCATCCGGATCATCTCGACGCGGCCCTTGACCCGTGCCAAGGGCGTGATGGCGTTCTCCTGCGCGGTGAACACGGGCATGATCACCACCTCGTTGATCGCGTCCCAGGTGTCGATCACGCCGCGGAACGCCGCGACGTCGCGCCGGATGCGCTCCCGCTGCAGGCGCTCCACCTCGTCCTCGGGCAGCCCGAGGAGCCAGCCCGGCTGCACCGTGTGCCACACGAGCGGGTGCCCCTTGACCACGGCGCCCCGTTCGCGGAACCAGCGCGCCGCGCCGAGCAGCGGCTCCGTCCGCGGCACCCCGCGCTCGGGCTCGAACGTGCCCCAGTAGAACGGGAGCGTGGTCTGGTTGAAGACGTCGAACCACGCGTCGGCGAGGCGGCCGTCGTACTCCGGGTCCTGCGACGTGCCGTTGGCGAGGTCGATGAGGTCGAAGCCGATGCAGCCGAACAGGAACGCGTGCCGCGTCTGCCGCACGACGACGTCGTGGCCGGCGAGCGGCGCGCCGTCCGGTCCGCGGAGGGTCGCCGTGACGTCGGCGCGGCGGTGCGCCAGGCTCGGGTCGGGAGTGCGTCCTTCGCCGGGCGCCCCGAAGAGAGAGGTCACGCGCCGACCCTAACGGCGTGCCGGCTGCCCGGGCCTCGCTCCCGCGGCAGGGAGAACCTACGACGGCGGGGTGTGTTGCTCTGTGTAGATCATGTCCACACAGAGCAACACACCCCGCCGACTGACGTTCGCCCCGGCGCGCCACGCAAACGCCGGGCGTCCGGTCACGTCGCCGCCGGCTCCTCCACCACCGGGGCCGCGAACTGGCTCGCGTACAGCCGGGCGTAGGCACCGTTCGCGGCGAGCAGGTCGTCGTGGGAGCCCTGCTCCACGATGTCGCCGTGCTCCATCACGAGGATCACGTCGGCGTCGCGGATCGTGGACAGCCGGTGCGCGATGACGAACGACGTCCGGTCCTTGCGCAGCCGGTTCATGGCCTCCTGGACCAGCACCTCGGTGCGGGTGTCCACGGACGACGTCGCTTCGTCGAGCACGAGGATCGCCGGATCGGCCAGGAACGCCCGGGCGAGCGTGAGGAGCTGCTTCTCCCCCGCCGAGACCGACGAGCCCTCCTCGTCCACGACGGTGTCGTAGCCGTCGGGCAGGGTCCGCACGAACGGGTCCACGTGGGTGGCCCGCGTCGCGGCGAGGAACTCGTCCTCGCTCACGGTGGCGCCGTCGGGCACGCCGTAGCGGAGGTTCTCCTCGATGGTGCCCTTGAACAGCCAGGTGTCCTGGAGCACCATGCCGACCGAGGACCGCAGGTCGTCGCGCGACATGTCGCGGGTGTCCACGCCGTCCAGGGTGATGCGGCCGCCGTCCACCTCGTAGAACCGCATGAGGAGGTTGACGAGCGTGGTCTTGCCGGCGCCCGTGGGACCCACGATGGCGATGGTCTGGCCCGGCTCCGCGACCAGGTTCAGCCCGGTGATGAGCGGACGCTCGGGCGTGTAGGAGAACGTGACGTCCTCGAACGCGACCCGGCCGCGCACCGGCTCCACCTTCTGCGACCGCTCCGGGTCCGGCGACTGCTCCGGGGCGTCCAGCAGGTCGAACACCCGCTCCGCGGAGGCCACGCCGGACTGCAGCAGGTTCATCATCGAGGCCACCTGCGTCAGCGGCTGCGTGAACTGGCGCGAGTACTGGATGAACGCCTGCACGTCACCCAGCGACAGGGTGCCCGAGGCGACGCGCAGGCCGCCGATCACGGCGACGATCACGTAGTTCAGGTTCGCGAGGAAGCCCATCGCCGGCTGGATCGTGCCGGAGATGAACTGCGCCTTGAAGCTGGACGAGTACAGCGCGCCGTTCTCGTCGGCGAACGCCTTGGCCGTGGACTCCTGGTGCCCGTACACCTTCACCAGCGCATGCCCGGTGAACGACTCCTCGATGTGCGCGTTCAGGCGCCCCGTGGCCGCCCACTGCTCCACGAACTGCGGCTGGCTGCGCTTGGCGATCTGCGCCGTCAGGATCACTGACAGCGGCACGGTCACCAGCGCGACCAGGGCGAGGACCGGCGAGATCCAGAACATCATGCCGAGCACGCCGATCACCGTCAGGACGGCGGTCACGAGCTGCGCG
This sequence comes from Promicromonospora kroppenstedtii, assembly GCF_044389675.1. NCBI lineage: Bacteria > Bacillati > Actinomycetota > Actinomycetes > Micrococcales > Promicromonosporaceae > Promicromonospora > Promicromonospora kroppenstedtii. The sequence continues at coordinate 343,888 of NZ_JBIRYI010000002.1, forward strand.
AGGGTCTGCGTGGTGGTCTGGGCCACGTTGTCGATGTCGTTGGTGACGCGCGACAGGATCTCGCCGCGCTGCTTGGCGTCCACGTAGGAGAGCGGGATGCGGTGCAGCTTCGCCTCCACCTGGTCGCGCAGGTCCCGCATGGTGCGCTGCACGACGCCGGCGGTGATCCGCGCCTGCAGCCACCCGAACAGGAAAGCCCCGACGTACGCCGCGACCACCCAGCCGAGGGTCTGCATGAGCATCGTGAAGTCGATGCCCTGGCCCGGCACGACGCCCACGACGCCGGACAGCAGGTCCGCCATCTGGTCCTGGCCCGCCGCACGCAGCCCGGCCTCCGCCTGCTCCGTGGTCACGCCCGAGGGCAGCTGCGCCCCTACGACGCCCGCGAAGATCACGTTCGTCGCGTTGCCGAGCAGCTTGGGCCCGAGCACGGTGAGCGCCACCGAGGCGATGCCCAGCACCATGAGCACCACGACGTTCAGGCGCTCGGGGCGCAGCATGCCGGCGAACCGGCGCAGCGAACCCTTGAAGTCCATCGGCTTCTGCACGGGCATGCCCATGCCCATGCCCATCGGTCCGCCGCCGCCGGGACCGCGCCCGGGACCGCGCTGCGGCGCTGCCGTCGTCGTGCTCTCGCCCTGAGGCTTCTCCTCGTTGCTCACGCCGCCTCCTCCAAGCTCATCTGGGACGTCACGATCTCCTGGTACGTCGGGTTGTCCGCCAGCAGCTGCGCGTGCGTGCCGCGGCCGACGATGCGGCCGTGGTCGAGCACCAGGATCTGCTCGGCGTCACGGATGGTCGCCACGCGCTGCGCGACGACGATCACCGTCGCGTCGCGGGTCTGCGGCCGCAGGGCCGCCCGCAGGCGCGCGTCGGTCGCGTAGTCCAGGGCGGAGAAGCTGTCGTCGAACAGGTAGATGCGGGGCTTGCGGATCACGGCGCGCGCGATGGCGAGCCGCTGACGCTGGCCGCCCGAGAACGTCGAGCCGCCCTGCGCCACCTCCGACTCCAGGCCGTCCGGCAGCGCCTCGATGAAGTCGCGCGCCTGCGCCACCTCCAGCGCCGCCCACATGTCCTCCTCGGTGGCGTCGGACTTGCCGTACCGCAGGTTGTCCGCGACGGTCCCGGAGAACAGGAACGCCTTCTGCGGCACCAGCCCCATGAGGGAGCCGAGGTCGCGCTGCAGCAGGTCCCGGACGTCGACACCGTCCACCCGGACGGTGCCGCCGGTGGCGTCGAACAGGCGCGGCACCAGGTTCAGCAGCGTCGACTTGCCCGAACCGGTCGAGCCGATGATCGCGGTGATCTGGCCCGGCACGGCCTCGAACGACAGCTCGTGCAGCACCGGCTCCTCGGCGCCGGGGTAGCGGAACTCGACGTCCTCGAACGTGACGCGACCGCTCGGGCCCGCCAGGGCGCCGTCGGGCGAGCCGTCCTGGTCGGCGAGCGAGCCCGGCAGGGCGACCGGCGACTCGGGGTCGACGACGGACGACTCGGTGTCCAGGACCTCCCCGATGCGCTCCGCCGCGACGGCGGCGCGCGGGATCATCATGAAGATCATCGTGGACATCATCACGGCCATGAGGATGTACATGATGTAGCTCAGGAACGCGGTCAGGGAGCCGATCTCCATCTCGCCGGCCTCGATCTCGTGGGCGCCGAACCACAGCACGGCCACGGACGACAGGTTCATGATCAGCATGACCACCGGGAACGTGAGCGCCATCAGGCGGCCGGCGCGCAGCGAGGTGTCGAACAGCTCCTCGTTGACCACGCCGAAGCGCTCGGTCTCGCGACGCTCGCGCACGAACGCCCGGACCACGCGCAGGCCCGTGATCTGCTCGCGCAGCACGGAGTTGATGGCGTCGATGCGCTTCTGCATGCGGCGGAAGTGCGGCACCATGCGCCACACGATGACGCCCGCGGTGGCGGCCAGCACCGGCACGATGACGAGCAGCAGGCCCGACATCGACACGTCCTCCGACAGCGCCAGGATGACGCCGCCGATCAGCATGATCGGTGCCATCACCATGATGGTGAACGTCATCAGCACGGTCATCTGCACCTGCTGGACGTCGTTCGTGCTGCGCGTGATCAGCGTCGGCGCCCCGAACCGCGCCATCTCGCGCGCGGAGTAGGTCTGGACCGAGTGGAAGACGTCCCGCCGCAGGTCACGGCCGAAGGCCGTGGCGACCTGCGCGCCGAAGTAGACGGCGATGACCGACGCGACGACCTGGCCCAGCGAGACGACGAGCATCCACCCGCCGGTGCTCCAGATGTACCCGATGTCACCGGGCACCACGCCGTTGTCGATGATGTCGGCGTTCAGGCTGGGCAGATACAGGGCCGCGAGCGTCTGCACCAGCTGGAGGACCAGCACCGCGACCACCGCCCAGCGGTACGGGCCCAGATATTTCCGGGCAAGAGCGACAAGCATCAGGAGTTCCCTTCAGGGCTGGGGGTTGGAGAACCTGGCGCGCCGGGTCCCGCGGTGGAGGCTGCACCTTCGGCGGCGTCGGAGCCAGGCTTTTTCGCGGGACCGGCGAGACCGTTGACGAGGGCGTCGGCCAGGACGTCGGCCGACACCGCGGGCTGCAGGTGGTCGATCCGCACGTGCGCGCCGGCGATCGCCGACTCGACCAGTGAGATCGCCACCTCGACGGGGACCCGCAGCCGGTGCGCGTCCGGCGCGAGGACGGCGGTGATCCCCTCGACCGTAGCCGCATGCTGCTGGGCACGCTGGTCCAGCAGCGTCTTGCGGTAGGCGAGCATGCGCTCGTGGTGGTCGGCGGGCGTACCGGGCACGACGCCGGGCCGGCCCGGCGGCTCCGGCGGTACGGCGCGGGGACCTGGCGGGCCCGGCGGCGCGGGCGGGACGATGGGCAGCCCCGGCGCGCCGGGCGGGGGCGCCATGCGGCGCAGGACCGTCATCCAGCGCATGACCTCGGCCACCCGGTGGCGGCCCAGCTCGATCACGAGCTCCAGGCGCCGCTCGAGCGGCAGCGCGGAGTCGATGGCGGTGAGCTCCGCGAGGGTCTCCTCGGGCCGGCCCGCTCGCGCCAGGCCCTCGACGGCGACAGCGCCCACGAGCGCCGTCTTGTCGCCGAACGCCCGGAAGAGCGTGCCCTCCGCGACGCCGGCGGTCTGCGCCAGCTCGCGGGAGGTGACGTCGTGGCCGCGCTCCGCGACCAGCGGGAGCACCGCGTCGACGATCGCCGCCTTGCGGTCCTCCGGGGTCATGCGGGAGGCGCGCGGCCGTACGTTGTCCATGCCGGGAACAGTAAATGAGTGAGCACTCACTCCGCAACTTCTTATGCCGGCAGCAGACAGCAGTGGGGCCGAGACACCATGCGGTGTCTCGGCCCCACTCGTGCCAGGGTGCTGGCGCCCCCTGGTCCTCGGTTCTACCTCAGCCGGCCGGCGGTGCCGGCGGCACCGGCGGGGGCGGCGTCGCACCGCCCGGGCGCTGGCCGCGCTCGGACTCGGTGTCGAACGGGTCGCCCGACCGCGTGCCGGCGCTCGTCGCGTCGGCCGTGGCTGCCTCGGCCTGCCGCTGCGCCTCGGCGAGGGCCTCGGCGGGGTCGGGCAGCAGGGGCTCGTCGAGCACGGAGTCGATCGGGCCACGCGGGCCGGTCGGGCCCTCGCCCGGCGGGGGCGGGGGGACGGCCGGGCCGGCGCCGCCGCCGAATCCGGAGGCGATGTTGCCCAGCGCGGCGGTGAACTCCGTGGGGATGACCCAGGTGGTGTTCGAGGTGCCGTTCGCGATCTGCGGCAGCGTCTGCAGGTACTGGTAGGCCAGCAGCTTCGGGTCGGCGTCACCGCGGTGGATGGCCTCGAAGACCTGGAGGATGGCGCGGGACTCACCCTCGGCGCGCAGGATCTGCGCCTGGGCGTCACCCTCGGCCTTCAGGATCTCGGACTGCTTCTGACCCTCGGCCGTGAGGATGGCGGACTGCTTGACACCCTCCGCGGTGAGGATCGCGGCACGCCGGTCACGCTCGGCGCGCATCTGCTGCTCCATGGAGCCCTGCACCGACGGCGGCGGGTCGATCGACTTGAGCTCGACGCGGTTGACTCGGATACCCCAGCGACCGGTCGCCTCGTCGAGCACGCCACGCAGCTGGCCGTTGATCTGGTCACGGCTGGTCAGCGTCTGCTCGAGGTCCATCGAGCCGATCACGTTACGCAGCGTGGTGACGGTGAGCTGCTCGATGGCGGTGATGTAGTTCGCGATCTCGTAGACCGCGGACTTGGCGTCCGTCACCTGGAAGTAGATGACGGTGTCGATCTCGACCACCAGGTTGTCGCTGGTGATCACGGGCTGGGGCGGGAACGAGACGACCTGCTCGCGCAGGTCCACACCGGCGCGGACGCGGTCCACGAACGGCACCAGCACGTGCAGGCCCGGGTCGAGCGTCTTGGAGTACCGACCCAGGCGCTCGACCACGAGCGCCACCGACTGAGGAACGATCCGCACGGCGCGGATCACCGCGACGATACCGACGATCACGACCAGGGCAATGATCAGATAGAGCAGGACTTGCCCGAATGACTCCACGAGTTCTCCTTACGCGGGCACCTTGGCCCGCAGGCGGTTTTGACGCTTCTGCTGCGCACGAAACGCTTCTGACTGAACTGTCTGGGACAACACAAAAAGGGGCGCCCAGGCGCCAGGCGGCTACGCCGGCTCGACGACGGCGGTGGCGCCGTCGATCTGGACCACACGAACGCTAGCGCCGGCGGGCAGCAGGGGCGACCCGGGCACGGAGCGCGCGCTCCAGACCTCTCCGCTGAGCTTGATCAGCCCCGACGCGGTGCTGACCTCCTGGACCACCGACGCCGTGCGACCCACGTTCGCCTCGGCGTTGGTGGGCGCCTTCGGCGTGTTGTTGCGCAGGTGCCGGATCAGCGTGGGCCGAAGCGTCACGAGCAGCACCACCGACGCCACGACGAACACGATGGCCTGCATCCAGAGCGGGGCACCCGCGCCGTTCGCGACGGCCGCGGCCAGCGCGCCGCCCGCGAACATGATGAAGACGAAGTCCAACGACAAGAGCTCGATCAGCGCGAAGATCAGCGCCGCTCCTACCCACCACAACCACGCCATGGGTTGCTCCCTCCGAGCGTCCACTCCGGTTGGCGACCGGTCGCCGTCGGAACCTCTCCGATGGCGGGCCCTCGCGGTGAAATTACCGCTACCTCGGACCTTTGCCCGGACTTTACCAAGGACCACTGACACAGCGATAGTGAAATCGCCGTTTCAGAAGGTTTTCCCGGAGCCTCTCGAGATTCCAGGTCGAAGGTGACGGAGGGACGCCGTCAGCGGGCGGCGCGAGCGAGCCAGCGACCGCCGCCGTGGGCCACGACCAGCGGCAGTCCGAAGGCCGCCGAGAGGTTGTCCGCGGTGAGGACCTCCTCGATCGGTCCGGCCGCCTGGATGCCCGCCTTCTTCATGAGCAGCAGGTGCGTGAAGCCCGGCGGGATCTCCTCGACGTGGTGCGTCACGTGGATCAGCACCGGGGAGGCCGGGTCGTCCGCGAGCGCGGACAGCGTGGCCACCAGCTCCTCGCGGCCGCCCAGGTCGAGGCCCGCGCCGGGCTCGTCGAGCAGCAGCAGCTCGGGGTCGGTCATGAGCGCCCGGGCGATCTGCACGCGCTTGCGCTCGCCCTCGGACAGGGTCCCGTAGGTGCGGTCCGCGAGGTGGTCGACGTCGAACGAGGCCAGCAGGTCCTTGGCCCGCTGCTCGTCGAGCTCGTCGTAGCTCTCGCGCCAGCGGCCGGTCACGCCGTAGGCAGCGGTCAGCACGACGTCGCGCACGGTCTCCGCCGTCGGCAGCCGCTCGGCGAGGGCCGCGCTGGCGATGCCGATGCGCGGGCGCAGCTCGAACACGTCGACGCGGCCGAGGGTCGCGTCCAGGATGTTCGCGGTGCCCGACGTCGGGTGCAGGCGCGCCGCGACGATCTGGAGCAGGGTCGTCTTGCCCGCGCCGTTGGGCCCGAGAACGATCCAGCGCTCTCCCTCGTTCACCTGCCAGTCCACGGAATCGAGGATGGTCGAGGTGCCGCGACGGACGGTGACGCCCGCAAGGTGGAGAACCGAGCTCATGGGCACCGACCCTACCTGAGAAGGTGTCATCTACAGTGCTGCGGTGGACATCGAACAGGACCTCCCCCGGAGCGTGCTGCTCGCCCTCTGGCTGCAGGGCATAGGCGACACCTCGGACGCCGTGAAGTCCGTGGTGGGCGACGACGAGCCGCACACCGTGGAAGGGCTGCCCGGCTTCGCCGACGGAACGGATCTCGACACCCTCTTCACGGCTTGGACCGAGGGGCCACGTGAGGTGTGCGCGCTGCTCCCGGCGCCCGGTGACGCCTCGGGCGTCCCCGCGGCCGCGAACCACGAAGCCACCGAGGCCGGTGAGTGCGTGGCGATCACGACGCCCGCCGGGAGCTGGGCCGCCGTACCCAGGGTCCAGGCGTTCGGCAGCCACATCGAGCCCGGGCACCTGGTCACGTGGCACGTGGTGGCGATCCCGGAGTGGACCATGCTGGTGCAGGGCACCATCGGCTCGGTGTCCGACGCCGAGCGCGAGCTGCGCACGAGCCTCATGAGGGCCACGGAGGCCCTGGACCAGCTCGACGTGGCCCGGTGGCGCGACGACGCCGCCGACGCGATCGAGCGGATCCGGTCCGCCAGCACGTCGTCGTGGCCGGTGCCGCACCTGGACGGGCGGCGCGCCCGCGTGCTGGACCTCGCCAACCGGCTGCGCGCCATCGTCGCCCTGGGCACGGTGGACGACGGCGGCGCGGTCAACGTCTTCCAGGTGGACCAGCGCTCCACGGCGCTGCGCGAGGTGGACCGCACGGCCCGGCACGCGATGAGCGCCGCGACGTACGGGCGGGTGGCCTGACCGCTAGGCGCTCGCCAGCACCCGCCGGTAGACCTCCATGGTGCGGTCCCCGATCGCGGACCAGGCGAAGTGGTCCTCCGCGCGTCGGCGTCCCGCGGCTCCCAGCACGGCCGCGCCCTCCGGGTCCGTGGCCACGCGGGTGAGCGCCGCGGCCAGGTCGGCCACGAACCGGTCGGGGTCGAGCGGCGTGCCCGTGCCGTCGTCGGACTGCTCGATCGGGACGAGCAGGCCGGTGACGCCGTCGTCGACCACCTCGGGGATGCCGCCCGTGGCCGTGCCCACCACGGGCAGGCCCACGGCCATGGCCTCCAGGTTCACGATGCCGAGCGGCTCGTAGACGCTCGGGCAGACGAAGACGGTGCACGCGCCCAGGACGGCGATCAGGTCGGGCCGCGGAAGCATCTCCTCGATCCAGACGACGCCGGTGCGGGTCTCGCGCAGGCGTTCGACGAGGCCCACCACCTCGGCCATGATCTCGGGCGTGTCGGGGGCGCCGGCGCACAGCACGAGCTGCACCTCGGGCGGCAGCTCGGCGGCGGCGCGCAGCAGGTACGGCAGGCCCTTCTGCCGCGTGATCCGGCCGACGAACACGACGGCGGGGCGGTCCGGGTCGATACCGTGGCGGCGCACGGTCGCCTCCGCGGCGGCGTTGGCCTCGGCGTCGTCGGCGGCGGGACGGCGCCAGCCCGACAGGTCGATGCCGTTGTGCACCACGTGCACGCGCTCGGGGTCGAGCTCCGGATAGACGCGCAGGATGTCGGCCCGCATGCCCGCCGAGACCGCGATGACGCCGGCGGCGCCCAGGTAGGCGGTCCGCTCGGCCCACGAGGAGAGCGCGTAGCCGCCGCCGAGCTGCTCGGCCTTCCAGGGGCGCAGGGGCTCCAGCGAGTGCGCCGTCACGACGTGCGGCACACCGTGCAGCAGGCCGCCCAGGTGGCCCGCCATGTTGGCGTACCAGGTGTGGGAGTGCAGCAGGTCGGCGCCCGCGACGTCGTCGGCCATCACCAGGTCGGTGCCCAGGGTGGCCAGGGCGGCGTTGGCGCCCGTGAGCGCCGTCGGCGTGCTGTAGCCGGTGACGCCGGCGGCTTCGGTCGCGGCGTCGCGCGGGCCGTCGAAGCAGCGCACGCGGACGTCGGCGTGCTGTCGCAGGACGGCGGCCAGCTCGGCGACGTGCACGCCCGCGCCGCCGTACACGTTCGGCGGGAACTCGCGGGTGAGCAGGTCCACGCGGAGCGTACCGGTGGGCCGCAGCTCGGGGGCGGGGCCGGCGGTGGCGGGGGTGGTGGCGGCGGGAAGGTCGGGCACAGTGCCAACCTAGCGTGCGCCACGTCTCAGCGTGCCACCTGACGCAACCGGCGGAAAGGCCTTAATGTCACCGTATGGCCTCCGCTCCCCGCGTCCTTGCGATCGTCCTCGCCGGCGGTGAGGGAAAGCGGCTGATGCCGCTGACCGCCGCCCGCGCCAAGCCAGCAGTGCCCTTCGGCGGGATCTACCGCCTGGTCGACTTCGCGCTGTCGAACATCGTCAACTCGCGGTACCTGCACGTCGTCGTGCTGACGCAGTACAAGTCCCACTCCCTGGACCGCCACATCTCCAAGACGTGGCGCATGTCGCCGCTGCTGGGCAACTTCGTGGCACCCGTCCCGGCTCAGCAGCGCGTGGGCAAGCACTGGTATCTCGGCAGCGCCGACGCGATCTACCAGTGCCTGAACATCATCGACGACGAGCGGCCCGACATCGTGGTCGTGGTCGGTGCCGACCACGTCTACCGCATGGACTTCTCGCAGATGGTGGACGCGCACATCGAGTCCGGCGCGCGTGCCACGGTCGCCGCGATCCGGCAGCCGATCGAGATGGCGGACCAGTTCGGCGTCATCGACGTGGACCCGGCCGACCCGTCGAAGATCCGCGAGTTCCTGGAGAAGCCGACCGAGCCCACGGGCCTGCCGGACTCCCCCGGCGAGATCCTCGCCTCGATGGGCAACTACGTGTTCGACGCCGACGCGCTGGTCGAGGCGGTCACCAAGGACGCGGCCAACCCCGACTCGCGGCACGACATGGGCGGCGACATCATCCCGGCGTTCGTGGCCGAGGGCGAGGCGGGCGTCTACGACTTCATCCGCAACGACGTGCCCGGCTCCACCGACCGGGACCGCGGCTACTGGCGCGACGTCGGGACGATCGACTCGTTCTACGACGCGCACACCGACCTGATCGCGGTGCACCCGATCTTCAACCTCTACAACATGGAGTGGCCCCTGTACACGGGCTACACGGGGCTGCCGCCGGCCAAGTTCGTGCACGCGGGTCCGGGCCGCATGGGGCACGCGGCGGAGTCGATCGTGTCGCCGGGCGTGCTCATCTCGGGTGCGCAGGCGGCCGGTTCGGTGCTCTCCCCCGGCGTGCACCTGCACTCCTGGTCGAACGTGTCCAACTCGGTGCTGATGGACGACGTCCAGGTGCACCGCTACGCGCATGTGCACCGCGCGATCGTGGACAAGAACGTGATCATCAACGAGCGGGCGCGCATCGGCGTGGACCACGACGAGGACCGCGCGCGCGGTTTCACGGTCACGGAGTCGGGGCTCGTGGTGGTCCCGAAGGGCACGATCGTCGACTGACGCGGCCGCGGCGCCCGGGCGCGCGGCGTGGACAGGGCCGCGCGGCGGCGCGCTGCTCCGGCACACTGGGTCCCGTGAAGCGACTCATCGTGTCCGACGCCGACTCCACGTTCTTCCGCCAGGAGGTCATCGAGCTGATCGCCGAGCACGCCGGCACCCGCGAGCAGGTAGCGGCCGTGACCGAGCGCGCGATGCGGGGCGAGCTCGACTTCGCCGGGTCGCTGCGCGAGCGCGTGGCGACGCTGGCCGGCGTGCCCGTCGAGGCGCTGGACAAGGTCCGCGCGGCGGTGGAGCTCATGCCGGGCGCCCGGGAGCTCGTGGCCGAGTGCCAGGCCCGCGGCTGGGCGTTCGGGCTGGTGTCGGGCGGGTTCGAGGAGATCGCCGCGCCGATCGCGCGCGAGCTGGGAATCGAGCTCGTGCGGGCCAACCGGCTGGAGGTCGCCGACGGCGTGCTGACCGGCCGCACCGTCGGCCCCGTCATCGACCGGGCCGCGAAGGCCGCGACGCTCCGCGAGTGGGCCGCGCAGACCGGTGTGCCGCTGGAGCAGACGGTCGCGGTGGGCGACGGCGCGAACGACCTCGACATGATCGCCGCCGCCGGGGTGGGCGTGGCGTTCAACGCCAAGCCGCTCGTGCGCGAGCAGGCCCCCCACGTGATCGAGGACCGCCTGGACAACCTGCTGGCCCTCCTCTGAGCCGAGTCCTGTCAGACACGGACGGACGTGTCAGGCGCTCGGGTCACCAAGGTGATCCGCGCGTCTGACACGTCCGTTCGTGTCTGACACCGAGGGGCGTCAGGCGGGGCGCGTGACCTCGGTCAGGCGGGCCGTCTTGCGGTCCCAGTCCGCCCAGGCGAGATCGGCCTCCAGCACCGAGTAGGTCGCCGTCGGGACGCCGACGCGCACCTGCGCGAGGGCGCCGTCCTCCGAGCCCGGCCCGGCCAGGAGCTCGGCCGTGCCCGCCATCGCGGGCTCGTGGCCGATCACCAGGACGGTGCGGGCTGCGGGCTCCAGCTCACGCACCAGCGCCAGGACGCCGCGCGGCATGGCACCCAGCAGGTCGTCGGTGTAGGACACCGCCGGCTCCCCCAGGTGCTTGCGCACGAGGTCCCAGGTCTGCCGCGTCCGCAACGCCCCGGAGACGAGGACGGCGTCGGGCACGAGGCCGGACGCGACCAGTGCCGCCCCGACCTTCCCTGCCTGGTCCCGGCCACGCAAGGCGAGGGGCCGCGACTCGTCGGGAAGTTCCGACGCCGGCTCCGCCTTCGCGTGCCGGAGCAACACCAGACGCCGTGACGGCGTCGTGGTGGGCTCCGTGCCCGACGCTCTGCCCATCAGTGCCTCCTGCCCATCTACTGGCCCATGGCGTGCACGCCGCCGTCGACGTGCACGATCTCGCCTGTCGTCGCCGGGAACCAGTCGGACAGCAGGGCGGCGACGGCGCGCGCGGCCGGCTCTGCGGTGGTCTGGTCCCAGCCGAGCGGGGCTCGCGTCGGCCAGGCGTCCTCCATCGTCGCGAAGCCCGGGATGGACTTGGCGGCGGTGGTACGGATCGGCCCTGCCGAGACGAGGTTGCAACGGATGCCCTCGGGCCCGAGGTCGCGCGCCAGGTAGCGGTTCGCGGACTCGAGACCGGCCTTGGCCACGCCCATCCAGTCGTAGACGGGCCAGGCGAACTGCGCGTCGAACGTGAGGCCGACGACGGCACCGCCGTGGGTCATCAGCGGCTTGGCGGCCACCGCGATCGACTTGTACGAGAACGTCGAGACGTGCAGCGCGGTGGCGACGTCCTCCCAGGTACCCGAGAGGAAGTTGCCGCCCATGACGGACTGCGGCGCGAACCCGATCGAGTGCACGACGCCGTCGAGCCGCTCGAAGCCCTCCGCACGCACGGCGTCCGCGAGCGCGTCGAGGTTCTCCTGGCTGGTGGCGTCGAGCTCCACGACCGGCGCCTCGACGGGGAGACGCTTGGAGAAGGCCTGGGTCAGCTTCATCTGCCGTCCGAAGGACGAGAGCACGACCTCCGCGCCCTCCTCCTGGGCGAGACGGGCGGCGTGGAATGCGATCGACGAGTCCGTCAGCACGCCCGTGACGAGCAGCTTCTTACCTTCGAGGAGACCCATGTTGTCCTTCCGATCAGGCGCAGGCGTGCCGGAGCAACCCCTGTGCTGGGTGCGAGCGTAATGCGGATTGCAGCGTGGAACGAAACTCCGCGCCGTGTCACGCGCGGGGAATGTTGGATATGTACCGACGAAACCGCTGGTGGCGGCGTCAGACTACGGGTCAGTGACCCATCCCGAGACCGCCGTCGACGGGGATGAGGGCACCCGAGACGTAGCCGGCGGCGTCGGAGGCGACGAACGAGACGACGGCGGCGACCTCGTCCGGCGTGGCGAAGCGGCCCGCGGGGATCGACTTCAGGTAGCCGTTGCGCACGTCGTCGGACAGCGCGGCCGTCATGTCGGTCTCGACGTAGCCGGGCGCGACGACGTTCGCGGTGATGCCGCGCGAGCCCAGCTCGCGGGTGATCGAGCGGGCCATGCCCACCAGGGCCGCCTTCGAGGAGGCGTAGTTGACCTGGCCGGGGCCGCCGGACGTGCCGACGATCGAGCCGAGCAGCACGATGCGGCCCTTGCGGGCCCGGATCATGCCCTTGGAGGCCCGGCGGACGCAGCGGAACGTGCCCTTCAGGTTCACGTCGATGACGGTCTCGAACTCCTCGTCGCTCATGCGCATGAGGAGCTGGTCCTTGGTCACGCCCGCGTTGGCCACGAGCACCTCGACCGGGCCCAGGTCGGCCTCGATCGCGGCGAAGGCGGCGTCGACGGCCTCGGTGTCCGTGACGTCCGCCACGTAGGGCTCGACGCCCTTGGGCAGGTCCCCGCCGCGGTAGATCGTGGCGACGCGGTCGCCGTCGGCGACGAAACGCTCGGCGATGGCGCGGCCGATGCCGCGAGCGGCACCCGTCACGACGACCACACGGCCGGTGGGACCTGCGGCAATGCTCTGAGTGGCGGGCATGGTGGTCACCTGAGGCTCCTCGATGCTGGGCTTTCGCAAGGGGCCGCGCGAGGCTGGGGGCCGCGGCCGGTACCTGGGTCGATCCGGGTCCGCTGCGACGCTACCCCGCGCGTCGGACGCGCGCCGCGCGCGGCGGGCCACAGGGATCCACCGGACCTTGTCGGTTTCCTACAACAACCTCTTGTACGCCCAGCATGCACCACGTCGTGTGAGGTATGCCGACGTCGTGTCCGGTGATGTCGGGCGCACGTAGACTGACAGCATGAGCGAGCCGGTTCCCTCCATCACCTCGGCCCCCGAGCCGCTGGCGGTGGACCAGGCGCGCCGCACGCGCAGCTACCTCATCCAGATGTCCATCCGCGTGGTCTGCATCATCGGCGCCGTGCTGGTCGACGGCTGGGTCCGCTGGGCCTTGGTGGCGGCCGCCGTGGTGCTGCCGTACTCGGCAGTGCTCGTCGCCAACGCCGGCCGCGACCACACCACGCACGACACCTCCCCCGTCACGCCGCAGGCGGCCCCGATGCTCGAGGAGCTGCCCGAGGAGGCGCCCCCGGTCGCGCACGAGGGCAGGCAGGCCGGGTCGCAGGACCATCGTCCGGACGACCCGGGCGCCCACGACGGGACCGGACGGCTGAGCCCTGGGCCCGGCCGCGTGATCAACCACGTGGACGACTGATGGACGTGCTGGGACTGACGGGCGGGACGCCCGACGCCGTTCCCGACGGCGAGCTGATCTGCAGCGCCAAGGGCTGCCGCGAGCAGGCCGCATGGGGCCTGCTCTGGAACAACCCGAAGCTGCACACCCCGCAGCGGCGCAAGGTGTGGCTCGCCTGCGACGAGCACCGCGAGCACCTCGAGCAGTTCCTGGGCGCGCGGTCCTTCTGGAAGCAGACCGTCCCGGTGGCGGAGCTGGAAAGGGTCTCGTGAACCAGACGCACGTGGCGGCGCGGCCCCCGGCGCCCGACGACGCGCGCGGCCCGCGCACCACCCGCCAATGGGTGATCCTCGCGGTGGCCGCCGTGGTGCTGGCCGCGCTGTGCCTGGTCGCCGGACGCTGGCAGTGGAACCGGTACGAGTCCCGCGAGGCCGAGATCGACCTCATCGAGAACAACTGGTCGGCGCCGGCGGTGCCCGTGGACGAGATCCTGCCGGGTCCCGGTGCGGTGGTGCCGGACTCCGATATCTGGCGCCCGGTCGAGCTGGAGGGCCACTACGTCACGGACGCGACCGTGCTGCTGCGCAACCGGCCGGTCGCGGGCCGCAACGGGTACCACGTGCTGGTGCCGTTCGAGACGCGCCTGCCGGACGGCCAGGAGATCGTGCTGGTCGTCAACCGTGGCACGGTGCCGCTCGGGCGCGACGCGCGGGGCCCGGACGCCGTCCCGGACGCGCCCTCGGGCGACGTGACCGTCGTGGTGTCGCTGCGCGCCGACGAGCCGCCGTCCGACCGCGGCGCGCAGCCCGGCCAGGTGCAGGCGATCTCGACGGCCCAGGTGCTCGCCGCCGGGCCTGACGGCGCAGGATGGGCCGAGGGGCGCACCGTCGGCGCGTACGGCGCGCTGCGGTCGGAGCAGCCCGCTCCCGACGTCGCGCTGGCGACCCTGCCCAAGCCCGACACCGACCCGGGCTCGCACCTCTCCTACGCGTTCCAGTGGGCCATCTTCGCGCTCGGCGCCGTGGGCGGGTACATCGTGCTGTGGCGCCGTGAGCGGGGAGCGTTGCGCGGGGAGAACGTGTCGGCGGGCGACCTGCTGCTGGCTTCCGGCGAGGTGTCCGACGGCGAAGGGGTCCGCGCCCGCAAGGCGCCCAAGGAGCGCCGGCGCAGCGCCGAGGACGAGGAAGACGCGCTGATCGAGTCCCAGCTGCGCTGAGCCGCTCCGGCCAACCGCTGGTCGGGCTCAGGCCAGGGAGACGAGCTCCTGGTAGCTGTCGTTCCAGAGGTCCTCGTCGCCGTCGGGCAGCAGGAGCACGCGCTCCGGCTCCAGCGCCTCGACGGCGCCGTCGTCGTGGGTCACCATGACGACGGCGCCCTCGTACGTCTTGAGCGCCCCGAGGATCTCGGCGCGGGATGCCGGGTCGAGGTTGTTGGTGGGCTCGTCCAGCAGCAGCACGTTGGCGCCGGAGACGACGATCGTCGCCAGCGCGAGCCGCGTCTTCTCACCGCCGGACAGCACGTGCGCCGGCTTCTCGGCGTCGTCCCCGCTGAAGAGGAACGAGCCGAGCACCGAGCGCACCTGGGTGTCGGTGAGGTCGGGCGCGGCGTGCCGCAGGTTCTCCACGACGGTCGCGTCCATGTCGAGCGTGTCGTGCTCCTGGGCGTAGTAGCCGAGCTTGAGGCCGTGGCCGGGCTCGACCTCGCCGGTGTCCGGGGCCTCGACGCCCGCGAGGATGCGCAGCAGCGTCGTCTTGCCCGCACCGTTGAAGCCGAGGATCACCACGCGCGACCCGCGGTCGATCGCCAGGTCGACCCCGGCGAAGACCTCCTGCGACCCGTACGCCTTGGACAGCCCGCTCGCGGTCAGCGGCGTGCGCCCGCAGGGCGCCGGCGTCGGGAAGCGGAGCTTGGCCACGCGGTCGGCGGCGCGCTCGTTCTCCAGGCCGCCGAGCATCTTCTCGGCGCGCTTGATCATGTTCTGCGCGGCGGTCGCCTTGGTCGCCTTGGCGCGCATCTTCTCGGCCTGGGCGAGCAGGGTGCCGGCCTTCTTCTCCGCGTTCGCCCGCTCGCGCCGACGACGTCGCTCGTCCGTCTCGCGCTGCTCCAGGTACGTGTCCCAGCCCATGTTGTACTGGTCGAGCTCGCCCCGGTTCGCGTCCAGGTGGAACACCTTGTTCACCGTGGCGCGCAGCAGGTCGACGTCGTGGCTGATCACGATGAACCCGCCGTTGTACGCCTTGAGGTAGTCGCGCAGCCAGATGATCGAGTCGGCGTCGAGGTGGTTGGTGGGCTCGTCCAGCAGCAGCGTCTCGACGCCGCTGAACAGGATGCGCGCGAGCTCGATCCGGCGGCGCTGACCGCCCGAGAGGGTGCTCAGCGGCTGGCCCAGCACGCGCTCGTCCAGGCCGAGGTTCGCCGTGATGATCTGCGCCTCGGACTCGGCGGCGTACCCGCCGGCGGCGAGGAACCGCGCCTCCAGCTTGGGGTAGCGCTCCAGCGCCGCGGCCTGCGTGTCCGGGTCGGCCGAGGCCATCTCGCCCTCGGTCGCGCGCATCTGCGCGATCACGCGGTCGAGGTTGCGCGCGGAGAGCACGCGGTCCATCGCGACGACCTCGAGGTCGCCCGTGCGCGGGTCCTGCGGCAGGTAGCCGATGTCCGTGCCGCGCACGATCTGACCGCCCGTGGGCTGGGTCTCCCCCGCCAGCGTCTTGGTCAGCGTGGTCTTGCCGGCGCCGTTGCGGCCCACCAGGCCGATCCGGTCGCCCGAGGCGACCCGGAAGGTGGCCTCGCTCAGCAGCACGCGCGCGCCGACGCGCAGCTCGACGCCATGGGCAGTGATCACGCAGGTGTTCCTCACGGTCAGGGGTGGTCGTACGACAGAGATCGGCCCACGGCGGCGGGGGCCGGTCCAGTCTAGGGGGTGCGGGTGCGGCAACGGGCGGGTCGCGACGAATGTCACCATGGGGCCCATGCCATCTTCACGCGCCGACGCCGCCGGCTGGCAGCCCGGCGACGTCCGCGAGGCGGCCGGCGGGCTGTTCGCCCTGGCCCTCGCCACCTTCGTCGCCGTCACGACCGAGCTGGTCCCGGTGGGCCTGCTCCCGCTGATCAGCGACGACCTCGCCGTCTCGGAGTCCGTCGCGGGCCTCCTGGTCACGGCGTACGCGTTCATGGTGGCAGCGCTCGCCCTGCCGCTCACGTCCGCGACGCGGAGGCTGCCGCGCAAGACGCTGCTGCTCGGCACCCTGGCCGTCTACACGGCGAGCAACGTGATCGTCGCGCTGGCCCCCACGTTCGCCGTCGTCGCCGCGGCGCGGGCCCTGGGCGGGGCCGCCCACGCCGTCTTCTTCTCCGTGAGCATCGGGTACGCCTCGCGGCTGGTGCGCCCGCACCTGGCCGGGCGGGCGCTGGCGCTCGTCACACTGGGCGCGTCGGCCGGGTTCATCCTCGGCGTCCCGCTGTCGACGTCGCTGGGGGCGGCCGTCGGCTGGCGCAACGCGTTCCTCGTCCTGACGGGCGTGTGCGTCGTCGCGGGCGTGCTCACGGCGTGGCTGCTGCCGTCCGTCCCGGGCGGCGGCGCTCCCCCGGACGACGCCGCCCGGGGCGCCCGGCGGACCGCGCTCGCCCAGGTCAGCGTGGCGAACGCCCTGGCATACCTGGGTCACTTCACGGTCTACACCTACGTCTCGGTGCTGCTCCTGGCCGCCGGGCTGGCCACCGCCGCGCTCGGCCCGGCCCTGCTGCTGATCGGCGCGCTGGGGCTCGTCGGGGCCGCGTTCGCGGCCGCGCGGCTCGACGTGCACCTCCGGCAGACCACCGTGATCACCCTCTCCGTGGTCGCGGCCGGGGTGCTCGCCCTCGGCCTCGCGTTCCCCGGCACGGTGGGCACGCTCGCCGCGGCAGCCGTGTGGAGCGTCGGCTTCGGCGCCGTGGCCGCCGTCTTCCAGACGGCGGCGATCCGGACGCGCGGGGCCTCGCCCGACGTCGTCGGGGCGCTGGTCAACGCGACGGCGAACATCGGTATCGGCGGCGGCGCGGCCCTCGGGGCGCTCGTGCTCGACGGCGCGGGCATCGACGTGCTGCCGTACACCGGCGCGGTGCTCGTGGTGGCCGCGCTGGTCGTGGTGCTGGTGGCACGGCGGGCGTTCCCGGGCGGCCCGGCCGCGGCCGCCGACGCCGCTCCGGGCCCCGCGGACGACGCCGCAGGTGGGTGATCACTTCACCGTCAGAACGCGCGCACATGGCAACGCGGACGTAACGTCCGCCCCATGGGCACTGAGACGACCAGCGTTCCAGTCACTGTCACCGACGCACTGCCGCTGCTCCGCGCCGGCCGCCTGACAGGCGGTGACGACCTCACGGGCAACCGGCCGGCGAAGCACCTGATCGCCCGGCGCCGCACGTACTTCAAGCAGCACACCACGGCGGTCCTGCGGGGGCGGTTGACCGGACGGCCCGACGAGTACCACCGCGAGATGCGGCACCGGATCACCGGGGCGTGCGCCGCCGCGGCCGAGCTCTGGGAGCTCGTCGCCCGGCGTCCCGCCTGGCGGGTGCTCCAGTCGGTCCAGGCCGACGGCGGTGCCCTGGAGCTCGACCAGCTCGTGATCGGGCCCGGCGGCGTCTTCACGATGCACACCATCTTCCGCCCGTCGCACGAGGTGACGGCCGAGGCCGCCTGGAACGAGGCGCGCCGCACCCAGGAGATCCTCGGCCGGGCCACGCGGGTGCCGGTCACGGTGACACCCGTGATCGTCTTCGTCCGCACCAAGGAGCCCCGCGTGGCGGGCTCGCACGAGGGCGTCGAGGTGCTCACGACGCGGGAGCTCGTGCCGTGGCTGGAGGGCCGGCGTCCGGTGCTGACGGACCGCGAGCTGGAGATCGTCCACCTCGCGGCCCGCGACCGGCGCACCTGGGCCCGCTGAGGTCAGAGGTCCACGCGCGGCACCCGCCGACGCGCCGCGTCCGCGAGGCGGTCGCCCAGCTCAGCGAGCGGCACGGAGGCTTTCGCGCCCGACGCCGGGTCGGTCACCGCCAGCACGCCCGACGCCGCCTCACGCGCGCCGAGCACGCCCAGCAGCGCGTCCCGCCGCTCGCGGGCGAGCCGGATCCGGTTGCCCAGCGACCCGTCCCGTTCCACGCGGACGCGCAGGCCACGGGCCCGCAGGTCGGCGGCCACGTCGTCGGCGAGCGCGTCTCCGCCGTCGGGCAGCGGGAGCAGGCAGACCTGCACGGGCGCGAGCCAGAACGGGAGCCTGCCGCCGTGCCGCTCCAGGAGGAACGCGACCATCCGCTCCATCGCCCCGACGGTGCCGCGATGGATCATCACGACCCGCTCCCGCTCCCCCGAGGCGGCGACATAGGTGAGGTCGAATCGCTCGGGCTGGTTGAAGTCGAGCTGCACGGTCGCGAGGGTCTCCTCGTGGCCCCGGGCGTCGAGCACCTGGACGTCGATCTTGGGTCCGTAGAACGCGGCCTCGCCGGCTTCCGCGTGCCAGGGCAGCCCGGCCGGCGCCGCGACGTCGTCGAGCACCGCGCGCAGCGCCTCCTCCGCCTCGGTCCACTGCGCGGGCTCGCCGAGCCAGCGGCCGGAGTCGTCCCGGCCGGACAGGCGAAAGTAGGACACCTCGATGTCCAGGGTCTCCAGCACCTCCAGCACGGCGACGACGGCGGTGCGCACCTCCACCCCGACCTGGTCGGGACGGCAGAACACGTGCGCGTCGTCGAGGTTGATCTGCCGCACGCGGCTCAGCCCGGACAGCACCCCGGACCGCTCCGCGCGGAACATCGAGGCGAGCTCCGAGTACCGCACGGGCAGGTCGCGGTAGGAACGGGGCTCGGACGCGTAGATCTGCGCGTGGTGCGGGCAGTTCGCGGGACGCAGCACGAGGGGATCGGTGTCGCCATCGGGCGCGGAGGTGCCGTCCGAACCGCCCTGGGGGCCGCCGAGGTACATGGGCGGGAACATGTCGTCGGCGAACTTGGCCCAGTGGCCCGAGAGCTCGTACAGCGAGCGCTTGCCGAGCACCGGCGAGTAGACGGGCTCGCAGCCGGTGCGCAGCGCGACCTCGCGCGCGTACTGCTCCAGCTCGTACCGGATGGCGGCGCCGGCCGGCAGCCACAGGGGCAGGCCGGGACCGACCAGCGGGCTGGTGTCGAAGATCCGCATGTCGCGGCCGAGCTCGCGGTGGTCGACGACGGCGGACGCCGCGGGTGCCTCGTTGCCTGCGGGGACGTTCATGGTGGTGCTCCTTCGACGGGTTCGGTGGAGGAGCTGTCCCGGTGCCGCCGTCGCGCACGACAAAGGCCCCGGAGCGAGCTCCGGGGCCTGGTTGCTGGGTGCAGGTCAGCGCGCGCCGGAGGGGTCCGGCGTCGTCGTGCGTGCGCTGAGGTGCATGTCGCCCACCGTAACGTCAGAGGGTGCGGGCGTCCAGGGCGTTGCAGTCCTGGATGGTGCCGCCCTGGTAGCCGGTCGAGAACCACCGCACGCGCTGCTCGCTGGAGCCGTGCGAGAACGCCTCGGGGTTCACGTCGCCGCCGGAGCGGCGCTGGATGTTGTCGTCGCCGACGGCCGCGGCGGCGGACAGCGCCTGCTCGAGCTGGGCCCGCGAGATGGGTTCGAGGAACGGCACGCCGGTGTCCGGGTCCTCGGTGGTCGCCGCGTTGCCCGCCCACATCCCGGCGAGGCAGTCGGCCATGAGCTCGATGCGCACCGAGTCGGACTCCGGGCCGGTACCCGACCGGTCGGCCCGCTCGAACAGCCCGAGCTGGTTCTCGATGTGGTGCCCGAACTCGTGCGCCGTCACGTACATCTCCGCCAGCGGCCCGCCCTCGGCGCCGAACTGGCTGGAGAGCTGGTCGTAGAACGAGAGGTCCTCGTACACCGTGGTGTCGGCCGGGCAGTAGAACGGCCCCGTGGCCGACGTCGCCGAACCGCAGCCGGTGTCGACCGCGTCGGTGAAGCTGACGACCTCGGGCATCACGTACTCCACGCCGCCCTGCTGCGGAAGGGTCTCGGCCCAGTAGACATCGAGCGAGTCGACGGCGGCGCTGAGCCGGCACTCGGGGTCGTTGTTGGCCTGCTCCGCGGTGCAGCTGCCGATGTAGCCCTGCTCGCCACCGCCGCCGGAGTCGGTGGTGGTCCCGAGGATGTCGGCCGGGCTGTTGCCGGTCAGCACCATGTACAGCAGCGCGATGACGAGCGCCGCACCGCCGCCGACGCCCGCGCCGACGGCGCCCCGGCGTCCGCCACCCTTGCGGACCCGGCCGCCCTCGAACTGCCCGCCCTCGCTGAAAGTCACCTGACAACGCTACCGCGAGCCGAGGGTCGGTACCCGGAGGGCACCCGGGGCCGGGGGTGCCGTACGAAGGCCCGGCGAGCCGGCCGGGCTGTCCGTACGATCGGCGCATGGACCTGCTGCGACATGCCGAGCTGTCCCGTCGTGCCGTGCTCGCCGCGGCGTTCGTCCCGCTCGTGGGGTGCGCTCGGGAACCGGCGGCGCCGGCGGGGAGCGACGCGACGTCGAGCACGTCGGCGTCCGGTGCCGCGTCGCCGTCCGGCACGCCGGAGGAGACGGGGCCGAAGGACTACGGCGAGCAGGCCGCCGAGCTCGCGGGCGACGACCCGGTGCTGCTCGCGCTGGTCGCGGCCTTCACGCCGGGCTGGCTGCCGCCGGAGGCCCCGGACCCGGAGCCCACCCGGATCTTCGACAACGTCACGGTGGTCGGCACCGACTTCGTGTCGGCCACGGCGGTCGAGACCTCGGACGGCGTGATCCTGGTCGACGCGCTCGAGTCCCGGGAGCAGGCCGCCGGCATCCTGGTCCCCGAGCTGCGCTCCCTGGGTGTCGACCCCGCGCGGATCAAGTACGTGGTGGTGGCGCACGGGCACGCCGACCACTTCGGCGGTGCCCAGTACCTGGCCGACCGGTACGGCGCCCGCGTGCTGATGAGCCCTACCGACTGGGACGTCGCGGCCAAGGACTCCTCGCCCGACGTTCCCGAGCGCGACCTGGAGATCTCCGACGGGCAGCGCCTGTCCCTGGGCGGCACGACCATGCGGCTGCCCTACACGCCGGGTCACACCCCCGGCACGGTGTCGCCGATCTTCCCCGTGTGGTGGAAGGGACGGCGGCACACGGCGATGCTGTGGGGCGGCACCGGTCTCCCGGAGCCGACGTCGGGCAAGCGGGACTACCTGCGGTCGGTGATCGAGTACGCCGCCGTGATGCGGCGGTTGCGCGTGGACGTCGAGCTGAGCAACCACGGCCAGACCGACGCCGGCCTCGACCGCATGCGGGCACTGCGCGAGGGGACCGCCGGCGACCAGAACCCGTTCGTCCTGGGGCAGGCCCGCGCACAGCGCTTCATGCAGGTCCTGGAGCTGCTGGTGCGGGACAAGCTCGAGGAGTGAGCCGAAGTGCCATGGAGTGCTTCGCTCGGCCCTCTGATGTCCGAGCGACGGCCCCGAACTGCACACGGGCCAGGTGTGTTGCGCGGTGTAGACGATGTCTACCGTCAGCAACACACCCAGCCCGCGTAAGCGCCCTCGTGGCGCGCCCTACCGAGCCGTGCGGCTCCGGTACTCCTCCACCGGCCACGACGTCATCGCCCCGATCCGGACCGAGACGATCGCGCCGTCGGCGTCCCGCTCCGTCTGGACCGGCTCCCCCACGGTGCCGAAACCGGCCACGGGCTCCTGCACGAGCCGGCCGTCGGAGACGACCAGCCGCTGCGCGACCTCCGCCGGTTCCGCGGCCCGCACGTTGATCGTGTGCAGGATCCCGCCCAGGTCCACGACATCGGCCACACCCCACAGGTTGGCGAAGCGTCCGATCGGTGCGTCCGCCGGGACGCCCGGAACCGGGTCGCCACCCTTGCCGGTGACGGCGGACGCGGCGACCTCGTCGGCGGCCGCGAGCGCGAGGTTGATCAGCTGGATGACGCCGTTGGCGATCTGCCCGGCGGGGCCGTCGACGGCGTTGGTCAGCGCGGAGACCACGATCCCCTCCACGGGGTCGATCCAGGTCCGGGTGATGTGGCCGGGGTAGCCGCCGGAGTGCCCGACGACCTCACGGTCCCCGACCTTGCCGACCTCGATGCCGACGCCGTACCGGCCGAGCTCCTTGCCGCGCACCGCCACGCGCGACTCGTCGCGCTGCATGAGCCGCTTGCTGGCGTCGCTGATCAGGGTGGTGTCGCCGAACGTGTGGGCGGCGCCGTAGCGCACCATCTCCAGGGCGGTCGAGTACCAGCCGGTGGCGGCCGCCATGGCCCGGGTGTCGACGTGCGGGATGACCCGGCGGGCGTCGCCGTGGGCGATCCGGCCGGTGTGGCCGGCCGCGTACTCGGCGGCGCGGGCGGGGTCCAGCTCGGTCCCGGTGCGGGTCAGCCCGAGGGGCTCGACGACGGCGACGCGGGCCGCCTCGTCGTACGTCTTGCCGGTGACCTGCTCGATGATGATCCCGAGCAGGCTGTAGCCGATGTTGGTGTACTTGAAGTGCTCGTTCGGCTCGAATACGACGCCTTCGGCGCGCACGCACTCCAGCACCTCGGCGCGGTCGAGGAAGGGCCGGTGGTGCTGCCAGAAGTCGCCGTCGGAGGAATCGCGGATGATCCCGGCCTGATGGCCCAGGAGCTCCCGGACGGTGACGCCGGCGGCGCGCGAGCCGTCGAGCTCCGGCACGAGATCGCCCGCGCGGTCGTCCAGCCGCAGCTCGCCGCGCTCGACGAGCTGCATCACCATCACGCCGGTGAACGTCTTGGAGTGCGACGCGATGCGGAACAGGTGGTCGCTGGTGAGGTCCTCCCCCGTCTCGACGTCGGCCTTGCCCCAGGCCAGGTCGACGAACACCTCGCCGCGGCGGCCGACGGCGAGCTGCAGGCCGGGGACGCCGTGGTACGCGGCCTGGAAGGAGGCCCAGTCAGCGAGGTAGGGGGCGATCGAGCGGAGGGTCTGTGCGGTGCGGTCCTCGGTCAACAGGGGTCCTCTCGGCGTGGCGGTCTCGGGGGCATCATGCCTGATGGGTGCTTCGGGCAGAGCGGCAATTTCGGCGCGGTCACCGCTGGCGGGCGTGGCGGGGCCGGTCGGGGTTGCGCAGGGTCTTGACCAGCCACCACACGATGAGCAGGACGACCACGACGATGACGATCTTCTGGAAGACGCCGACGCTCTGCTCGACGATGTGCCACTGGTCGCCCAGCAGGTAGCCGGCGCCGACCAGCAGCGTGTTCCAGACGCCGGATCCCAGCGTCGTGAACAGCAGGAAGCGCGTCAGGGGCATGCGCTCCACCCCGGCCGGGATGGAGATGAGGCTGCGCACGATCGGGATGACGCGACCGATGAGCACGGCCCAGTCGCCGTGCCGGTTGAACCAGTCCTCGGCCTTGTCGACGTCCTCCAGCTTGACCAGCGGCATGCGGTCCACGATGTTGCGCAGCCGCTCCCTGCCGAGCCACGCCCCGAGTCCGTACAGGAGGACGGCGCCGACCACGGAGCCGGCGGTCGTCCAGATCAGCACGTGCCACAGCACGAGGGTGCCCTGCGCCGCTGTGAAGCCTGCCAGCGGCAGGATCACCTCGCTCGGAAGGGGCGGGAACAGGTTCTCGAGGGCGATCGCTACGCCTGCGCCCGGGGCGCCGAGGGTCTCCATGAGCCCGACGGCCCAGTCGGCGACGGTCGTGGCGAAGCTTTGTGTCGTCATGGCCCCTACGCTATTTGACGGCGAGAGGGCCGGCGGACTGCGGTCCTCCCGCTGGTCACACGGGCGGGCCGCAGAACGGGGTGTGGTTTACCGCAGTCCGCGCGGCCCGCGTCGTCCCTATCCTGGCGAGGTGGATCCCGCCCCCGCCGTCTGGCGCAGCACCCCTGCCCGCATGCTGTGGGGCGCGGCCCTCGGGGCGGTGACCTGGCCGCTCGACCTGGTCTTCGCCGTGGTCTCGCTGGTACGGCGCCGGACGCCGTTCGGGCCGGTGGGTTCGTTGGTCGCCTGGCACCGCCGTCGTACCGTGCGTCTTCTCGGCTGGTCCGACGGCGGCGCCGCGCTCACCCCTGCGCGCGCCGCCCGGTACCTCGCGGCGCGGACCGTTGTGGGTGTGGTGGGCACGCTGGTGCTCGGGTTGCTGGCGTACGGGCTGTTCGCGGTGGTCGCGGGCCTGGCATCGTGGCTGTTCGACGTGCGGCTCACCGTCGACGAGGCCTTTCAGGGCGACGGGCTGACGACGTCTGGCCTGCTCGCGATGATCCCGATCGGCGCGATCCTGCTGTACCTGGACCTGATGGGACTGGTCGGGGTGGCGCTGCTGGACCGGTCGGCCGCCGCGCGCTGGCTCGCGCCGAGCCGCAGCGAGCGGCTGGCGGCCCAGATCGAGTCGCTGACCGTGAGCCGGACGGAGCTGCTCTCCGCCCTGGACGCGGAGCGCGGCCGGATCGAGCGCGACCTGCACGACGGCGTGCAGCAGCGGGCCGTGGCCGTCGGGCTGCTGGTGAACCGGGCACGTCGGGCTGTCGGTGCCTCGTCCTCTGCGGTGCTGCTGCTGGAGCAGGCCGCGCGGGAGGCCGAGCTGCTGGTGACGGACCTGCGGGACGTCGCGTGGCGGGTACGGCCGACGGCCCTGGACACGCACGGGCTGGCGCCCGTGCTCGCGGAGCTGGTGTCGCGCACGACGCCGCCGACGGCGCTGGACTGGCCGGACCCGGTTCGGCTGCCGCCCGCGGTCGAGACGACGCTGTACTACGTGGTGGCGGAGTCCCTGACCAACGTGGCCAAGCACGCGGGGGCGGCGAAGGCGGAGGTGCGCGTCCGCGCCGGTCGCGCTCGCCGGGACTCCGGGGCCGGGCCCGAGATCCGCGTGGAGATCACCGACAACGGCAGGGGCGGCGCCCTCCCTCGCCCCGGCCACGGTCTCGCCGGGCTGACCGGCCGGGTGGCTGCCGCCGGCGGCACCCTCACCGTCGACAGCCCCTCGGGCGGCCCGACCAGGGTCGAGGTGACGCTCCCGTGCGAGTGATGCTGGCCGAGGACTCCGCCCTGCTCCGCGAGGGCATCCGCAGCCTCCTGACAGACGAGGGGCACGACGTCGTCGCCGCCTACGGCCGGGCCGAGCCCCTGCTGGCCCGGCTGGCGGCCGAGCGCCCCGACGTCGTCGTCCTGGACGTGCGGATGCCGCCCACCCACACCGACGAAGGGGTGCGGGCCGCCGTGGAGATCCGGGCGCGCTGGCCCCAGGTGGGGATCCTCGTGCTGTCGCAGTACGTGGAGCGCGAGTTCACGCAGGCGCTGCTGGGCGACGACGCGCGCGCCGTCGGCTACCTGCTCAAGGACCGGGTGATGGGCGTGGACGACTTTCTCGACGCGCTGGACCGGGTCCACACGGGCGGGCTGGTGCTGGACCCGGACGTGGTGCGGCAGCTGTTCCGGGACACGTCGCACCCGCTCCGGATGCTGACCGAGCGAGAGCGGGAAGTGCTGGGGCTGATGGCCGAGGGGCGGACCAACGCGGGGATCGCTTCCGCGTTGTTCGTGTCCGTCTCGGCGGTGGAGAAGCACGCGAACGCGATCTTCGACAAGCTGGGGCTGCTGGCCGAGGACGGATACAACCGGCGGGTGCAGGCGATCGTGCGGTACCTGGAGTCCTGACCGATCCGGAGGACCGACCTCGTTACGAGTCACGCCAGGCAGTACGTCGCGCCGGTGGCGGCGGCAAAGGAGACGAAGCCGTCGCTCCTGCCGGACGCGAGCAGCATGGTGAGGCTCCTGCCGTCGTCGCGGCGGTAGGCGTAGGTGACGTAGCCGAGGAGCTGCCCGCCGTGTCCCCAGAGCTGGCCGCCGCAGGGCAGGTCGAAGCGCTCCAGGCCGAGGCCGTAGTGGAAGCCCATACCCATCGGGACGGTGGTGCGCATCTGGGCCAGGGCGTCGTCGCTGATGAGCCCGCCGCCGAGCAGGGCGTCGAAGAACGCCTCGAGGTCGCGGGTCGTGGAGATCATCTCGCCGGCGGCCCAGTCGAGGGAGACGTTCTGCTCGGTGACGTCGACGACCGAGCCGTCGTCGAGGGTTGCGACGGCGTGGACGGCGGGCTCCGGGAGCTGTGGATCCGAGCCGGGGAAGGATGTCCCGGTCAGGTTCAGCGGACGCAGGATCCGGTGCTCGATCACGACGCCGTACGGCCGGCCCGTGACGGCCTCGACAACCTTGCCCGCCACGATGTAGTTGGTGTTCGAGTAGCGGAAGTCCGTGCCCGGCGCGAAGTACGGCTCGTGTCGGAACGCCTCGGCCAGCAGCTGGTCGGGCGAGTACGTGGTGAGGCGTTCGTCGCCGCGCCAGCGGTTGGTGGACCAGCCGTCACCCTTCATGTAGTCGTACAGGCCGCTGGTGTGGTTGAGGATCTGACGGACGGTGATGGTGGCGCCGTCGGGCACGGTGGCCGGTAGGTAGGTGTCGACGGGGGCATCGAGGTCGATCCTGTCCTCGTCGACGAGCTGGAGGATCGCCGTGGCGACGAAGGTCTTGGTGATGCTCCCGATCCGGAAGTGTTCGTGGCCCGACGGCTCCGCGATGCCGCCCGGCCGCTCTGGGGAGCCGGCGGTCCATGTCCCCGCCGGCCCGGGTCCGGTGACGGCGAGGAGGGACGCCGAAGCGGACGCCGCAGTGCTCGCCGTCACCGCGGCGAGCACCTGCCCGCGCGCGAGAGTCAGGGCGAGGGTTGCCGCAACGGTCGTGGTGGTAGCAACGATCAGAAGGACCGCGATCCCGCGTCGGCCGCGGCGATGCCTGGGTGTCGTGGACATGCCGTTCAACCTAGAAAGCCAGGGGCAGAAGAAGACTGCGGAAAGCCACATGAGACCGTGCGGACACCCGTCGCGTCTCAGTCGGGCGAATGATCTGCGGCCTGCGCGCTGGCGCCCACGGAAAAAGCCCCGCCCTCCCCCGCCACCGGCTTCTAGACTGACCCGATTCCGCGCCCTCAACAGCGCCACGACCCGACCCGAGAGGCCCCGCGTGTCCCATGTAGTCGCGATCCAGGACCAGGTGGAGGCGGCCGTCCAGGCCGCCCTGTCCCAGGTGCTCCCGGCCGAGCTGGCCGGCACCGACCCGGTGGTCCGACGATCCGACCGCGCCGACTACCAGTCGAACGGCGTGCTGCCGGCCGCCAAGAATCTGGGGCTACCGGCCGCGTCAGTTGCCATCGACGTCGCCAAAGAGCTGATCGAGTCGGGCCTCCCGACCCTCGGATCCGGCCCCGGCTTCCTCAACATCACCGTCCCGGCCCCCACGGTCTGGCGCCAGGTCGCCGCCCGCCTGGCCGCGAAAGACCTCGGCATCACCCCGACCCGCCACGGCGAGCGCACCGTCATCGACTACTCCGCACCGAACGTGGCCAAGGAGATGCACGTCGGCCACCTGCGCTCGACGATCATCGGCGACACGCTCGCCCGCGTCCTGACGCATCTCGGCGCGACCGTCGTCCGGCAGAACCACGTCGGCGACTGGGGCACCCAGTTCGGCATGCTCATCCAGTTCATCGACGAGCACCCCGAGCAGACCTGGCAGGGCGAGGCCTCGATGTCCGCCCTGGACGCCCTCTACCGGGCGGCGCGGGCCGAGTTCGACAAGGACCCGGACTTCGCCGACCGCTCCCGCGCCCGCGTGGTCGCGCTCCAGTCGGGCGACGCCGCCACCCTGGCCACCTGGCGCGAGCTCGTCGCCGAGTCCGAGGCGGCCTTCCAGGCCGTCTACGACCGCCTCGGCATCCTGCTCACCCTTGACGACGCCGACGGCGAGTCCCGCTACAACGCGGACCTGCCGGGCGTCGTCGACGAGCTGGTCGCCCGCGGGATCGCCGTCGACTCCGGCGGGGCGCTGTGCGCCTTCACGGACGGCGTCGTCGGGCCTGACGGCGACCCGGTGCCGCTCATCGTCCGCAAGAAGGACGGCGGTTTCGGCTATGCCGCCACCGACCTCGCCACGCTGCGCCTGCGTGTCGACGAGTACCGCGCCACGCGCATCCTCTACGTCGTCGACGCCCGCCAGGCGCTGCACTTCCGGATGGTGTTCGACGTCGCCCGCCGCGCCGGCTGGCTGCCCGACAACGTGGACGCGACCCACGTGCCCTTCGGCACCGTCCTGGGCGCGGACGGTAAGCCGTTCAAGACCCGCGACGGTGGCACGGTGCGCCTGACCGACCTCCTGGACCAGGCCGTGGCCCGCGCCCGGGCCGAGCTGGCCAAGAAGGACCACGACCTGTCACCCGAGGAGTTCGAGCACATCGCGCAGGCCGCGGGCATCGGCGCGGTCAAGTACGCCGACCTGTCGAACACCCGCACCAAGGACTACGTGTTCGACGTCGACCGCATGGTCGCCTTGAACGGCAACACCGGCGTCTACCTCCAGTACGCGCACGCCCGCGTGCGCTCGATCCTGCGCAAGGCCGCGGACGTCGGCATCCCGGCGGACCGCCCCGTCGACCCGGACCTGCCCCTGCACCCCGCGGAACGAGCGCTGGCCCTGACCCTGGACGAGCTGGCGGCGACGCTCGACGACGTCGCCGGCACGCTCGAACCGCACCGCCTGTGCGGCTACCTGTTCGGCCTGGCCCGCGCGTA
Organism: Promicromonospora kroppenstedtii; assembly: GCF_044389675.1. NCBI lineage: Bacteria > Bacillati > Actinomycetota > Actinomycetes > Micrococcales > Promicromonosporaceae > Promicromonospora > Promicromonospora kroppenstedtii. The sequence continues at coordinate 372,695 of NZ_JBIRYI010000002.1, forward strand.
CACCGAGTTCTACGAGCAGTGCCCCGTCCTGCGGGCTGACGACGACGGCGTCCGCGCCAACCGCCTGGCGCTGTGCGAGCTCACGGGCCGCACGCTGGCGACCGGGCTCGACCTGCTGGGCATCGTGGCGCCCGACCGGATGTGACCCGATGAATTCTGTGGCCGTCACCCGTCTGCCTCCTCGTACCGTCCCTGACGCGCCGCGAGGAGAACACCATGTCCGCCACCTACACGTTCGACGTCTTCTCCAGCCTGGACGGCTTCGGCGCCGCGGGCGGTGACTGGCGCGGTTACTGGGGCAAGCAGGGTCCCGAGCTCCTCGACCGCCGCCTCACGGAGTACGGCGCCGACCAGCGCCTGGTGCTCGGGGCCAACACCTACCGCGCGTTCGCGGAGATGCTGGCCTCGAGCACCGAGGACTCCGAGGTGCGCGACCCGTGGGTCACGAAGATGAGGAACCTGCCGACGACGGTGGTGTCCGCCACGCTGGAGGGCCCCCTCGACTGGCCGGACGCGACGGTCGAGAGGGGCGACGCCGTCGACGTCGTCGCCCGGCTCAAGCAGGAGTCCGCGGTGCCGCTCCGGTCCCACGGCAGCCTCTCGATGAACCGGGCGCTGCTCGCCGCGGGCCTCGTCGACCTCGTCCAGGTGACGCTCTTCCCCGTCGTGACCGGGCAGACCGGGCTGGATCCGATCTTCCGGTGCGCCGCGGACCTCGACCTGGAGCTCGTCGAGCACCGGACCCTCGACGGCAGCATCCAGGAGCTGGTCTACGTGCCGACGCTGCACTGACGATCTCCCGGGGTCACCGGTCTCGGCTACCCACCCCGCCGCCGGGCGCGATCTCCCCGCTCGACCCGAACCCGCGTGTCAGCAACTTGTCAGAGTCTGACACAAGTGACACCAGCGCTACCCTGAGGGCATGTCGAGCACGACGAGCAGCGGCCAGAGCCTGCGCGAGATCAGCCGCGACGCCGTGCGCGCGCGCATCAACGAGATCGCGCTCGACCTGTTCGCGGAGCGCGGGTTCGACCAGGTGACCGTCGAGCAGATCGCGGCGGCGGCAGGCATGTCCGCCCGCACCTTCCACCGCTACTTCCCCGCCAAGGAGGACGTCGTCATCGGCGACCCGGCACACGGCGGCGAGTTCGTGCGCGCCGTCTTCGCCGGCCGGCCCGCCGACGAGCCCGTCTGGGACTCGCTGCGCCTGTCCTTCGAGGCACTCGTCACCCGGGCGCCTCGGGACGACGAGCGCGGCAAGCGCGGCATGCGCGTCCTCGTCAGCGCCGCCTCGCTCCGGGCCCGCAGCCTGGAGAAGCACCTCCTGTGGGCACGCATGCTCACACCGCTCGTCGCGGAGCGCCTCCCCGGCGACGACGCCGCCCTGCACGCCGAGATCATCGTCCAGTCGGCCCTCGCCTGCTTGGACGTCGCGCTCACCACCTGGGCGAACGCCGACGACGGGACGACCGCGAGCGAGCTGCTCCAACGCAGCTTCGCGACCCTGCGGCCGCAGGTCTAGGTCGTCTGGCTCAGGTCGTCGTGCCTAGGCCTGCGGGCCGACCGCACGGAAGCGCACGAAGTCGACCAGGTCGTCGTCCGTGACCTCGGGGTAGTAGTACGTCCGGAGCGCCGTGCGCAGTTCGTCGGCCGTGCAGCCCTCGAGCGCCGCCTGGGCGTCCGTGATGCCGGCGAACCGGACCCGCTCGACCGAGTCGACCACCCCTGGCAGCGACTCGAACCGGTCCTCGAACTCGAACAGCAGCGTCGCCGGCCCCGGTACGACGGGATCGTTGAACCGGGTCGTCGCGGTCTTGCCGCCGTCGACCACGCTCGTCCAGTGCTGCGGGCTGAACCACAGCAGGCGCGGCGGGTCGGCGTCCGGGTGCTGGTATGCGTGCGGGAGCAGGTCGCGGGCCGGGACCGAGAACGGCTCGTCGCCGTCGGACACGATCACGCGGCAGTCGGGCTGCTGGTCGAGCAGCACCTGGCGACAGCGCCCGCACGGACCGATGACGCCGCGGCCCTCGTCGCCGACCGCGACGATCAGCGCGATGGGCCCGGCCCCGCCGGCGGCCGCCGTGCCGAGCGCCACGAGCTCGGCGCACGGCCCGCCCGTGAAGTGACCGACGTTGGCGCCGGTGTAGATGTCTCCGTGAACGTCCATCACCGCCGATGCCACGGTGTTCAGGTAGGACCCGTCCTCCGGGAGGCGAGCGACCACCGCCTGGGCGGCGTCGATCAGGCGCTGCTCGGTTGCGGTCAGGGCCGGGTCGGTCGCCGTCGTCATGGGCGGGATCGTGGCACGTTCCACGCCCGCGCGCCGAGGTTTTTACCGTCCACCTGGAAGGCCCGAGCCGTCCGCCCCGATCCGCGGCGTCGTCGTACAGCGAACGGTCGAAGTGGCTCAGGGCCGCCATGCGTGGACGGCGCGCGCCTGGCGCTGCGGAGTGCTCATCAGCGACGACCGTACGCATCCGGCCGGCCGCGGACCACGGCATTTTTCCGTTCCGGATCCACTCAGAGAGCGTCCAGGCAACGACCGGATATCACGGTTGTGATGTCGGAGTTACGGTTATTAATGGCGGCCTGCCGGATGGTTCGGTCCTGGAATGTCTTGTTTCAATCGGCGCACCTCGGATCACTTTCCGATTGACAGGGTGAAATCTCGGCCGGACGCTCTTCGCGGTGAACTGCGCGTGCGTGGATCACCATCTTTTCGGCGGAGCGATTCGAGGGGAAACACAATGATCCGAGGATTCCGTGTGATAAGTCGTGCAGGAACAGTCCTGGCCATCTCGGCCGGCCTGGTCTGCACGGCGGCAACAGGTGCGAGCGCGATGGTGATGCCAGGGGCCCTGTCCGCGGCGCACCTGATCGGCGCGACCGACCCGGTCGACGCCCCAGCAGCCGACGCTCCCGTCGATGCCCCGGCAGCGGACGCACCGGTGGACGCACCCGACGCTCCCGCCGACGCGCCCGCCCCGGATGCCCCGGTCGACGCACCGGTTCCGGACGTGCCGGTGGACGCCCCCGTTCCGGACGTGCCGGTCGACGCACCGGTACCCGACGTCCCCGTCGACGCACCGGTTCCTGACCTGCCCGTCGACGCCCCCGTGCCCGACCTCCCGGTCGACGCCCCCGTGCCCGACCTCCCGGTCGACGCACCGGTACCCGACCTCCCGGTCGACGCACCGGTCCCGAGCCTTCCTGTCGACGCTCCGGTCGACGACCTCCCCGTGCCGGACCTGCCGGTCGACGACCTGCCGGTCCCGGAACTCCCGGTCCCGCTGCCGACCGACGGCCTTCTGAGCTCGCTGCTGGACGCGGTCGGCGGCCTGCTCAGCACCCTGCTGGGCGCCCTCGGCGGCGGGCTGCCGGTCCCCCTGCCCGTGCCCCTGCCAGCCGGGTGAGCATGACATCGGCGTGAACACCGTGAGAAGCAGCTAGATACACACGCGAGGCCCTTTCCCGGAGCTCCGGGAAAGGGCCTCGCCGCTTTCTTGAACAATCGTCCAGAAAGATCGAACAACCGAACGTGAATCAGCTCCGCGGCGTTTCCTCAGCCAACGGAGATGGTGCGCGCCCGGCCGGTGCTGTAGGACGGTCCCATGCTGAACACCCGCTCCCCCGAGGAGCCTTACCTGGTCGAGCGCGATCCCGGCTACTTCGAGTACCAGCTCCCCGTCTCGGTCAAGGCGGTCCTCGGCTGGCGCGGCCGGCTCCCCCTCCTGCGCAACGAGCGCGATGAGTGGGAGCTGCCCGGCGGCAAGCTCGACCTCGGCGAGGACCCGGCCTCGTGCCTCGCCCGCGAGATCCGGGAGGAGCTCGCCTGGGACGCCGCGGTCGGCGACCCCGTGCACAGCTGGGTGTACCGGGTCTTCCCGGACCGCCACGTGTTCGTGCTGACCTTTCTCGCGACCTACGACGGCGACACCGCACCCGTCTACAGCGACGAGCACAAGGAGCTCGCCCTCGTCACACCGGACGAGGCCGAAGCCCTGAACCTGCCGGACGGCTACCGGACGGCGATCCGGCTGGCCGTGGAGCGAGGGCTGTTTCCCTGAGGCCGGGATGCACGCCGTCGCGCCCGGACGCCGATCCACACCGTCGTCGGATACCTTGAGCCCGTGCCCGACCTCGTGATCGCCCAGCGCCACACGGCTCACCTCGACCGGGTCGCCGAGGCCCTGCGCCAGGTGCACGAGGCCGACCGCTACCCGATGGTCTGGCCCGACGACCCGGTCGCCTGGCTCTGCCCGGCAGGCACGATCGGGGCGTGGGTCGCCCTGGCCGACGGCGTCGTCGTCGGCCATGTCATGCTCGTCGCCGCGGACGGTGTGGAGCACGTCGACCAGCTGGCCGCCGCCGCCCGTGCGTCCGTGGCCGGGCTCGCCGGCGTGAGCCGCCTGTTCGTCACGCCGAAGGCGCGGGGCATCCGAGTAGCCACCGCGCTGCTGGAGCGCATCGAGGACTCGCCGGTCCGGCGCGGACGCCGGCTCGTGCTCGATGTCGTGGACGACGGCGGCCCCGCCGTCCGCCTGTACGAGCGGCTGGGGTGGACGCGCGTGGCCGAGGGTCCAGCAGGCTGGACCGGGCCGGACGGCGCCCACCCTCCCGTGGCGAGCTACCTCTGCCCTCGCTGACCTGCTACACGGTGCGGGCGCCCAGCCAGGGGGCCAGGTGGTCCTCGCGCCACAGCCACTCGACGCCGGCGGCTGCCTCCTCGGGAGTGCAGAGTGCCGCGTGGAACGCCTCGCGCAGCCGCTGCCGCTCGTCGAGCAGGACCGCCGCGTCAGGCCCGACGGCGTCGGCGTCCACCGCGTCGGCGACACCGACCACCACGATCCGGGTGTGCGGCGGCGTCCCCGCACAGACCTCCGACCACGGCCCCAGGTCCCCGACGGCGAGCTGACCGCCCGCGCCGTCCCACAGGCACGCGAGCCCCGGCCGGTCTGCCACGTGGAACACCCCGCGCGCCCGCAGCCCGCCGGCGCCGAGCGACTCGATGCGCTCCAGCAGCCGCTCCGGGTGGAACGGCAGCGGTGAGCGCAGCTCCAGGGTCCAGCTCCGGTCCTCAGGGTCGCTCCCCCGCCCGCTGATCGCCACGGCCCCGAGCGGGTGCGCCCGGTGCTCGGCCCGCGCCGGCGAGTGCCGGGCGGCGGCGAGCGCCGCGGCCGTCAGGGAGTGCAGCCCGTCGACCCGGCGCGTCCCGGCGCCGCGCAGGCGGTCCAGCAGGCCGGACGGTGTGGCCGACGGCGCCTCGGTGGGCTCGGCGTGCGAGGTATGGGTCACCACGAGGTCCGCCTGCTCGATCTGGGCCGCGAGCGCCTCGCCCACGGAGCGTTCGTCGCCGGTGGTGAGGCCGAGGCCGCGCTCGAGGAGCGTGTCGTCGCCGAGCAGGTCGTGCTGGAGGGTGTCGATGTCGACCACGGTGAAGGAGGTGGCGATGCGGGTGTGGTCGAGGTCGCCGCCGCGTACGGTCTCGGCGGCGAGGGCGCGGGCCGCGGGCAGGGGTTCGGCGCTGGTGGGCAGGGCGAGCAGCACGTGGTCCCAGCGGCCGTCGCGGGCGAGGCGGGCGATGGTGGGCACGGCGTCCTCGCGGACGGCGCAGGACAGGCAGGCGTGCTCGAGCGGGACGAGCACGTCCTCGATGACGCCGGTGGCGTCGAGGACGACCCGCCGGAGGTGGTCCTCGTAGATGTCGTGCCGCGTCGCGACGACGCCGGGGGCGTCGGTCAGCAGGCCGAAGAGCGCGGAGTCGCGCAGCACGGGGTCGATGGTGGCCAGGACGCTCACCGGGATGATTCCGCGGCGGTCTCCGGTTCGGTACATGCTGCCTCCTCGCCCGGGGGTGAGCCCCGGAATAATTGATAACCGTTCTCAGTTCTGGTTCACTGTAGCGCGATATGAGAACGGTTCTCACCAGCGGCGGCCAGCTCGCCGCGACAGGAGGTCATGTGTCAGCCAGATGCCAGGTGCTGGGCACCGTGCCGGGGTTCGGCCACTCGATTTCGCACTCCCATGTGCGAACCAAGCGGCGGTTCGACCCCAACATCCAGAAGAAGCGCTACTGGGTTCCGTCGCTCGGCCGCAACGTCACGCTGCGGGTGAGCGCCAAGGGCATCAAGACCATCGATCGCAAGGGGATCGACGTGGTCGTCGCCCAGATCCTGGCAAGAGGGGAGAAGATCTGATGGCCAAGAAGTCGAAGATCGCCGCCGACACCCGGCGCCGCGAGCTGGTTGCGCGGTACGCCGAGCGGCGCACGGAACTGCGCCGCACCCTGCGCAGGCTCGACCTGCCGGCCGACGAGCGCCAGGCCGCCGTCGCGGAGCTGTCCCGGCAGCCGCGCGACGCCAGCCCGACCCGGGTGCGCAACCGCGACGCCGTCGACGGACGGCCCCGCGCGTACTCGCGGAAGTTCGGGCTCTCCCGGATCCGCCTGCGCGAGATGGCCCACCGCGGCGAGCTGCCCGGGGTGACCAAGTCGAGCTGGTGACGTCTGGTCCCCTACGGCGGCCTCGCCGCCGACCCCCGCACGCAAGGAGTGACACATGAAGGTTCGCGCATCACTGCGGTCCCTGAAGGACAAGCCCGGCGCCAAGGTCGTGCGCCGGCACGGCAAGACGTTCGTGATCAACAAGCTCAACCCGCGCTGGAAGGCGCGCCAGGGCTGAAGAGGAGAGAAACCATGAAGCAGAACCTTCACCCCACCTACGGCCCCGTCGTCTTCCGGGACGCGAGCGCGGGATTCACGTTCCTGACCCGCTCGACGCTCGCCGGCAGCACCGACTCCGGCCCCGGCCGCCCGACGGCGACCATCGAGTGGTCCGACGGACAGACCTACCCCGTGGTCGACGTCGAGATCAGCAGCGCGAGCCACCCGTTCTGGACCGGATCGGCCCGCGTGGTCGACACCGCCGGACGCGTCGAGAAGTTCCGGCAGCGCTACGCCAAGCACAACACGAGCACCGACAGCAAGGGTGGTAACTGATGGCCTCGCGCACCGACCTGCGACCCGTGATCAAGCTCCGCTCGACGGCGGGCACCGGGTTCACCTACGTGACCCGCAAGAACCGGCGCAACGACCCCGACCGGCTCGTGCTGCGCAAGTTCGACCCCGTGGTGCGGCAGCACGTCGACTTCCGCGAGGAGCGCTGATCGATGGCGGTCCCCAAGCGGAAGATGTCCCGGTCGCGCACCCGGTCGCGGCGCGCGCAGTGGACGGCCCAGGTACCTGACCTGGTCGCGGTGACCGTGGACGGGCGCCAGGTGCGGATCCCCGCGCGGCTCGTGCCCGCGGTCCGGCGCGGCCTGGTCGTCCCCGACTGAGACCCGGTCGATCGACGAGAGCCCCGGCGCAGCTGCGCCGGGGCTCTCGTCGTGCAAGCGCGCTCAGCGCGTGAGCACGCGGGTGTCGATCCGGACGTCGAGGCCGGCCACGAGCTCGTCGGCCCAGTCCTTGGCCGCATGCCCCGACGGGTCGGCGACCAGCACGTGCCCGATCCGCTCGTTGTTGTCCCCCGGCCGCACCTCGCGGCCGGACGACGGCGTCTCGTGGCCGACCACGCGGGCGTCGTCCGCCAGGCGTTCCGCGCCCCGCACCTCGCGCACGACGCCGTCCGCCGGGGCCAGCAGGAACGTGACCGCCGCGCTCGTGGCGACCGCAGGACCCGGCACGGGCTCGCGGCCGAGGGCGAGGTCGACCAGCACCCGCAGCGGGTTGTACCCCGTCACGAGGCGGACCAGCTCGAAGATGTATCCGCCACCCTGGCGCGGGTTCAGCTCGATCAGCCGGGGTCCCGACGCCGTGAGCCGCACCTCGGTGTGGCTGATGCCGTGCGTGAGCCCGACGGCGGCCAGCACCGCGGCGACGTGGCGCTCGATCGCGTCTCGCTCCTCCGCCGCGAGCGGCGCCGGGAACAGGTGGCCCGACTCGACGAACCCGGACCCGCCCTCGACGCCGGGCTCCGCCACCGACTTGGCGGTGATGCCCAGCACCCGCGTCACACCGTCGCGGGTCACGGACTCGACGCTGTACTCAGGTCCCTCGAGGACCCGCTCGAGCAGTGCGAGCCGCTCCAGCGGCTGGTCCCGGGTGTTGCGCTCGGGGCCGGTCGCCTCGGCAAAGGCGACGGCGAGGCCGGCCTCGTCGGCCACCTTGCGCACCCCCGTGCCGGAGTTCATGTCGACGGGCTTGACCACCAGCGGGTAGCCGAGACCCGCGGCCTCCTTGCGCGCCTGCGCCCAGGTGGACGCCACGGCGAACGGCACGTCGGGCACTCCCCCGGCGGCCAGCGCCTGCCGGACCAGGTGCTTGCGCGTCGCGGTGCGCAACACGTGCGCGGGCGCCCCGGGCAGGCCCAGTACCTCGGCGACCAGCGCCACGGCGGGCAGGTAGTAGTCGCAGGTCGTCAACACGCCGTCGACGGGCCGGCCCGCGGCACGCTCCCGGGCGGCGATCTCGCGCGCCTCCGCGAGGAGGGCGTCGTCGTCGTTGGTCTCGGCGACGACCACCTCGGCGGCGAGCGCCAGCACCGGATGGGGCGTGCCGTCGGGCAGATCGTAGAGGCCGGGGTCGCGCGTGATCAGGACGTACCGGTGGCCGGCGTCACGCAGCAGGGGCGGGAGCATGAGGCCGGTCGACTGGAGCCAGCTCTCGATCATCAGCAGGTTCGCCACGTCAGCACGCTCCGTGCGTTCGAACGCGAACGAGAGTCGTTCTCAACATGGCGCACAGCCTGCCACGGATCCGGCGACCGTTCTCGCCGGGCGACCGGTGCCTGTGGAAGACGTCGCCCGGGCGGAACCCGGCGCCGTCGCCCGAACCCCGGGCGCTGCCTACAGCACCCCGTCCGGGAGCGAGGGATGCTCATCGGCGGGCGGCTTCGGGTGCGGGATGAGCAGCGCGAGCACCGTGCAGACGACCGACGCGAGGAGACCGAGCAGCAGCGCCGTGCGGAACGCGTCGTCCGACGGCACCGGCATACCGTTCAGCTCCGCGCCGCCCGCGGCGAGCACGCCGCCCACGACGGCGGCGGCCGACGTCGTGCCCAGCGACCGCATGAGCGTGTTGAGCCCGTTGGCGGCGCCCGTCTCGTGCGACGGCACCACCCGCATGATCAAGGCGGGCATGGCCGCGAACCCCAGACCGATGCCGACGCCCACCACGAGGTTGACGACGAGCACGTGCCACACGTCGAGGTCGACCACGACGGCGATCACGTACGAGATCGCGATGACGGCCGACCCCGCCGCGAGCAGCGGCTTCGGGCCGAAACGGTGCTCGAGCCGGCCTGCGACGGGCGACATGGCGAGCATCACCAGGCCGGACGGCATGAGGATCAGGCTCGCGTGCATGAGGCTGAGCCCCAGGCCGCCGGCCGCCGTCGGCAGCTCCAGGAGCTGCGGGAACACGACGTTCGAGGCGAACAGCGCGAAGCCCATCGCGATGGAGGCCAGGTTGGTGAACAGCACGGTGCCGCGCGCCGTCACCCGGAGGTCCACGAGGGGCTCCGGGATGCGCAGCTCGTACCAGCCCCACGCCAGCAGGACGAACAGCCCGCCGAGCAGCAGCCCGAGCGTGCGCGGCGACCCCCAGCCCCAGTCGTTGCCGCGCGAGACCGCGAGCAGCACCCCCGTCAGGCCGATGGCGAGACCGATCACGCCGACGACGTCGAGCCGCCCGCCCGTGCGGAGCGTGCTCACGGGCACGATCCACGCGACCAGCACCAGCGCGAGCAGGCCGATCCCGGCCGCCACCCAGAACACGACGTGCCAGTCGTAGCGCTCGGTGACGAAGGCGCTGATCGGCAGGCCGAGCGCTCCCCCGACGCCGAGCGTCGCGCTGACCAGCGCGATACCGGAGCCGAGCCGGTCCCGGTGCAGCACGTCGCGCAGGATCGAGATGCCGAGCGGGACCACGCCCATGCCCATGCCCTGCAGGCCGCGCCCGACGATCAGGAGCACCACCGACGGCGACAGCGCCGCGACCACGGAGCCCAGGGCCAGCAGGCCGAGCAGCGCGAGCGCGACGGTCTTCTTGCCGTACATGTCGCCGAGCCGCCCGGAGATGGGCGTGCAGATCGCCGCCACCAGCAGCGTCACCGTGATGACCCACGCGGACACGTCACGCGAGACGCCCAGCAGGGTCGGCAGCTCCGCCTGGATCGGCAGCAGGATCGTCTGCATGAACGACGCCCCCATGCCGGCGAACGCGAGGACGGCGATCACCAGGCCCGGGCGGGGCATCCGCGTGAGCCGAGAACGGTCCTGGCCACCAGGGGGAAAGCGGAATCTCATGCGCGGCAGACAACCCTTCGACGAGCGGGCGGGCCTCGGCACGCTCGGCGTGCTCGCAGCACGAGCACCGCCCGGGCACGAGGGGGATACCTGCACCTTACATAGTTGCCCGCGCCAACCGAGATCCGCCCGCCGGGACGGGCCGACGACGGCGTCAGGCAGCCGCGAGCTCGACCGCCAGCTCCTCGACCAGGTCGTAGCCCTCCTGCATGCCGCCCTCCATGCCCGAGCCGACGATCATGTCCCGGACCTCCTTGCTGGGGACGACCGTGCGGACGGTGAGCGTGGTGCGCCCGTCGTGCTCGGTGAGCGTGTAGTGGTTCAGGGTGGGCTCGGAGTCGCCGTCGGGCATGCCCTCGAACACCTCGGTGTGCGTCATGCGCTCGGGCGCCGCGATCTCGCGGTACTCGCCGTGGAACCCCACCTCCGAGCCGTCGTTCGCGGTCATCACGTACCGCCACGATCCGCCGACCCGCAGGTCGACGGTCGCCTCGGTGACCGTGCCGCGCTGCCCGGCCCACCAGCGCCGGATCAGCTCGGGCTCGGTGAGCACCCGCCACACCTGCGCACGCGGCGCGTTGAACTCGCGGGTCACCAGAATCTCGGTGTCGGTCGGGAGCGTCAGGACGGCGCTGCCCTTGGTCGTGGTGGTCATGTCAGTCTCCTTGTCCGGTTCCTGCATCGGTCGGTGGTCGCGTCCCGAGCTCGTCGAGCACGTCGTCCATGAGGTCGAACCGCTCGTTCCAGAGCCGCTCGTACTGCGAGACCCAGTCGTGGACGGCGCGCAACGGCGCTCCGTTGACCCGGTAGAGGCGATGGCGCCCGTCGTCGCGCACGTCCACCAGCCCTACCTCCCGCAGCACCCGCAGGTGCTTGGACACCTGCGGCTGGGCGAGCCCGAGCAGCTCGACCAGGTCGCCCACCGCGAGCTCGCCGCCGGCCAGGGCGTCAAGGATCTCGCGGCGGCGCGGCTCGGCCACCGCGTTGAACGCGTCGGTGGTGGTCGCTGCTCGTGCCATGCCTCAAACATATACCCATATGGGAATGTGTCAACGGGTGGCGCGGGCGGAGTGCGCGCGGTGCCGCCTCAGCCCCGCACCGGCGCCGTCGACGCGCGGACCATCAGCCGCTGCTCCGCCGTCCGACGGCGGGCGCGCGCGGCCCGCGGCAGCAGGGCGAGCTCCAGCGCCTGCCGCCCCATCTGCTTCATCGGCAGGCGCACGGTGGTCAGAGCGGGCGACAGGTGCCCGGCCACGGTGACGTCGTCGAACCCGGTGACCGACACGTCGCCCGGCACCGAGACGCCGCGCTCCCCCAGCACCGACAGCACGCCCACGGCCATGTCGTCGTTGAGCGCGAGGACGGCGGTGACGTCGGGGTGGGCATCCATGATCTGGCGGGCGGCGTCCTTGCCGCCGTCGAGCGTGAACGCCGCCTCGACCACGGGCAGGTCCGCGAGTCGCAGGCCGTGGTCGCCGAGAGCCTGCTCGACGCCGGCCAGCCGGTCGGCCATGGTGGCCAGCCGCCGCGACCCGGCCGCGACGGCGATGCGCCGGTGACCGAGCGAGAGCAGGTGCTCGGCGATGGAGCGGCCGCCCGCGACGTTGGCCGGGACCACGGCGTCGACGCCGAGCTGCGGGTGCCGGCCGATCACGGCGACCCGCCCGCCGGTCGCCTCGAAGGCCTGCACCTGGGCTTTCATCTGCGCCTGCACGTCGCGGTCGAGGTGCCCGGACCCGGCCACGACGATGATCCCGACGCCGGCCCCCGCCAGCGCCCTCAGCTGCGCCACCTCGGCGTGCGGGTCCCGGCCGGTGTGGCAGATCTGCACCATGCGCCCGTGCGCGCCCGCCACCTCCAGCACCCCGCTGGCGATCTCGGCGAAGTACGGGTCGCCGATCTCGTGCACCACGAGCCCGACCGCGGGGCTCGCCCCGCTCGCGAGCGAGCGCGCGTGCACGTTGGCGACGTACCCGAGCTCGGTGGCGACGGCACGGACCCGTTCCGCGAGCGCCTCGGAGACCCCGGTGGCGCCGGACAGGGCTCTGGAGGCGGTCGCGATGGACACGCCGGCGTGCTCTGCGACGTCGACCAGGCGGAGCCCGGCGGTGTGCTTGCGCATCGAATCTCCTCGCCACGGTAAAGCGCCAGGTAATGAATGGTGCCAGAACCCTTGTCACACGGCGCCCCAGTTCCTAGAGTGCCGTAAGCGGTTACGGAAGCGCTTGCCCACGATGATGTGGACCCACAAGGGAGTGGACCATGAGAGCAACCCGACGCCTGACGGTAACGGCCATCGCCGCGGCCTCAGCACTTTCCCTGTCCGCCTGCCTGGCGAGCCCGGAGCAGGGCGTTGGTGAGGCGGGCGGCCCGGACGACCCGATCGTCATCGGCGTCTCGCTGCCCCTGACGGGCGACTTCGCCGAGCCGGGCAAGGGAGTGCAACGAGGTTATGAAGCCTGGGCCAAGCACGTGAACGAGGCCGGCGGCCTCCTGGGCCGACAGGTGGAGCTGGTCATCGTCGACGACCAGTCGAACGCGGACCGCGTGGCCTCGGACTACGAGCGGCTGATCAACCAGGACGGCGTGGACCTGGTCTTCGGACCGTTCTCGACGCGGCTCGTGGTGCCGGCGGCGCAGGTGGCCCAGGACTACGGGTTCCTGTTCGTGGAGCCTGCGGGCGCCGCCGCCGAGGTGTTCGAGCAGGGCTTCGACAACCTGTTCTACGCGGCGCCGGCCATCGCCGACGACCACTACGACCACCTGGCCGAGTACGTCCTGGCGCTGCCGGAGGACGAGCGGCCGGAGACGGTCGCCGTGGCCTCGATGGACGACCCGTTCGCGCAGGGCACCGCCTACGGCCTGCGAGACAAGCTCGCCGACGCCGGGATCGAGGTGGTGGTCGACGAGGTGTACCCGCCCAACACCACGGACTTCAGCGGCATCGCGGCGAAGATCGCGGACTCGGAGGCGGACCTGCTGATCGTGGGCTCGCAGTACCAGGACGGCGTGAACCTCGTGGTCGCGCTCCAGCAGCAGGGCTACCAGCCGCAGATGGCGGCGATCTCCGGCGCGCCGACCAATGCGGAGTTCCCGGAGGCGATCGGCGAGAAGACCGAGGGCATCCTGGCCCCCACCGGGTACACGCCGACGGCGCCGTACCCGTCCAACCAGGAGTTCGTCGAGGCCTACACGGCCGAGCACGACGCCCCGCCGGCCGAGGACGAGGCGAACGCCTGGACCACGGGCCAGGTCGTCGCGGCCGCCGTCGAGGCCGTGGGCTGCGCCGACCCGAGCCCGGAGTGCCAGGAGCAGCTCGTCGGGTGGCTCAAGGAGAACGAGGTCGAGACCGTCGTCGGCACGCTGAGCTGGGACGCGCAGGGGCGGCCGCAGAGCGCGCACCTGATCCAGCAGTACGTGGACGGCGAGATCAAGATCGTGCTGCCCGACGACGTCAAGGAAGCCGACCTCGTGCACCCGAAGCCCGCGTGGTGACCCGATGACCGGTGCCCTGTTCGCGCAGAGCCTGGTGCTCGGCATCCTGCTGGGCGGGCTGTACGCCCTCCTCGCCGCCGGGCTGACCCTGTACTTCGGCGTGATGCGCGTGGTGATGATCGCCCACTCGGCGTTCCTGATCCTGGCCGCGTACCTCGCCTGGTACTTCCACGAGCGCACGGGGATCGACCCCTTGTTGTCGCTGGTCGTCACGGTGCCGCTGTTCTTCGTGGTCGGGTACGGGATGCAGCGGTTCCTGGTGTCCCGGCTGCGGCCCATCAGCCTGACGACGATGTCGGTGCTGCTCACCTTCGCCGTCGCGCTCACGATCGAGGGGCTGCTCGGGTTCGTGTGGACCGGCACGCAGCGCCGCGTCCAGCTCGGCTACTCCGGCATGAGCATCGAGGTGGCGGGCGTCAGCATCGCCGTCGTGAAGCTCATCGCGTTCGGCCTGGCGGCACTCTCGCTGGGCGCGCTGTACCTGATCCTGCGGCGGACGTCGTTCGGCCGGGCGCTGCGCGCCACCACCCAGCACCCGGAGGCGGCGCGGCTGGTCGGCATCGACACCGACCGCGTGGCCGGCCTCGGCTTCGGGCTGGGGCTGGCCACGGCCGCCGTCGGCGGGACGGCGCTCGCGCTGGACTACACGATCTACCCGTCCCTGCACTGGCACTGGATCGGGCCGCTCATGGCGATCATCGTCGTGGGCGGGCTGGGCAGCATCCCCGGGGCCGCGATCGCGGCCCTGCTGCTGGGCGTGGCGGCGAGCCTGCTGCAGGTGCCGCTCGGCACCACGTGGGCGCAGACCGTGTTCTACCTGGCCCTGTTCGTGACCCTCATGATCCGCCCGCAGGGATTCTTCGGAGGTCGCCTTGCCCAACGCTTCTAGCGCCACCAGACCCTCCGGGCCGACGCCGGCCCGCGTGCTCCGGATCGGCGGCCTGCTCGCCCTCGCGGCCGTGGTGCTGCTGTTCCCGTCCCTGGCCCCCGACCCCTTCATCCTGTCCGTCGGCGTGGTGATCCTCAGCTACGCCGTGCTCGCGACGTCCTGGAACCTGGTGGGTGGGTTCACCGGCTACATCTCGCTGGGGCACGCCGCCTACTCGGGCCTCGGTGGGTACGCGACGGCCCTGCTGATCCTGCGGTCCGGGCTCAACCCGTGGCTCGCGCTCCTGGTCGGTGCCCTGATCGTGGCGCTGATCGCGATCCCGGTCGGCATCGCGTCCCTGCGGGTGCGCGGCGCCTCGTTCGTGATCGTGTCCATCGCACTGGTGCTCATCCTGCAGCTCACGTTCCAGAGCTGGCACACGGTCACCGGCGGCTCGGGCGGGCTGCGCGTGCCGCGGCCGTTCGGCCCGGACGTGCTGCGGCCCGAGCAGCACGAGCGGTTCTTCTACCTGCACGCCGTGCTCCTGGCACTGGCGCTGCTGACCTGGTGGCTCATCGAGCGCTCCCGGCTCGGCGCCGGGCTCAAGGCCATCCGCGAGGACGAGGACAAGGCGCAGGCCCTCGGCGTGCCGACCTTCGCCTACAAGCTGACCGCGCTCGTGACCAGCGCGTTCTTCACGGCGCTGGGCGGCGGGCTGTACGCCCTGTGGTTCGGCTACCTCGACCCGATCTTCCAGTTCTCGATCCTGGTCGGCACCTACATGGTGCTGATGTCCCTGCTCGGCGGGGTGCGCAGCCTGTTCGGCCCGCTGCTCGGCGCCGTCGTCGTCGGCTACGCGGTCGAGGTGTTCAAGTCGCAGTACGGCGACACGCAGTTCCACCTGGTCGCCACGGGCATCCTGCTCGGCCTGGTGGTCCTGTTCATGCCCGACGGCGTCATCCCTGCGGTCACCTCGTTCCTGAACCGGCGGCGCCGCGCGGCGTCGATCCGCGAGGTGAGCGCCGAGGAGCTGGCCCGGCAACGCGACGACAAACAGCGCGAGGAGGCGACCAGATGACGACCGGATCCGTGACCACGGAAGGGCTGACCAAGTCGTTCGGCGGCGTCCGCGCCGTCGACGGCGCCTCCGTGGCCTTCCACGACGGCGAGATCAACGCCCTGATCGGACCCAACGGCTCGGGCAAGACCACGTTCTTCAACTGCGTGACCGGCATGATCAGGCCCGACGCCGGGACCGTCACCTACGCCGGCCGGGACGTCACGGGGCTCGCCCCGCACCGGATCGCCCGGTCGGGGATCGGCCGCAGCTTCCAGCTCTGCCGGGTCTTCCCGCGGCTCACCGTGCTGGAGAACGTGCTGGTCGCGGTCCAGCCGCACGGCCTGCTCCAGCGGCTGCGCGGCATGCGCAACCCGGACGACGTCGCCCGGGCCCGCGAGCTGCTGGCCCGGGTGGGCATCGACCACCTGGAGCACGCCGAGGCGCGCGACATCTCCTACGGCCAGCAGAAGCTGCTGGAGCTGGCCGGGGTGCTCATGGGCGACCCGCACACGATCATGCTCGACGAGCCGGCCGGCGGCGTGAACCCCGCGCTCGTGGACCGCATCGCCGACCTGGTGCGCGAGCTCAACGCCGAGGGCCGCACCTTCATCATCGTGGAGCACAACATGGAGCTGGTCATGGGCCTGAGCGACCACGTGGTGGTGTTCGACCGGGGCCGGCCGATCGCCCAGGGCACCCCCGCCGTCGTGCAGGACGACCCGCAGGTCCTGGAGGCATACCTTGGCGTCTGAACCGGAATCCCTGCTGCGCCTGACCGACGTCCAGGCCGGCTACGGCCGCGCCGCCCTCGTGCTGCGCGGGCTGTCCGTGACCGTGGCGCCCGGCAACGTCGTCTGCCTGGTGGGACCCAACGGCGCCGGCAAGTCCACGGTGCTCAAGGTCGCCAGCGGCATGCTCAAGCCGCGCGCCGGGCAGGTCGTGGTCGACGGCGTGGACGTCACCGGCCGCACGCCGCAGCAGCTCCTGACCGCCGGGCTGTCGCACGTGCCGCAGGGACACAGCGTGTTCCCCGAGATGACGGTGGCCGAGAACGTGCTGCTCGGCGCGTACACGGTGCGCGACCGCACGGAGATCGAGGCCCGCACGGACTTCGTGACGGAGCTGTTCCCGCTGGTCGGCGAGCGGTGGTCCGCCCTGGCGGGCGCGCTGTCGGGCGGGCAGCAGAAGCAGGTCGAGTTCGCCCGCTCGCTCATGGTACGGCCCAAGGTGGTGCTGCTCGACGAGCCGTCGATGGGGCTGGACCCCAAGGCGACGGCGGTCGTGTTCGAGCAGGTGCAGCGCATGCGCGACGCCGGTACCGCGGTGCTGCTCGTGGAGCAGAACGCGCGGCGGGCGCTGGAGTCGGCCGACGTCGGCTGCGTACTGGACCTGGGCCGCGTGCACATCACGGGCCCCGCCCCCGACCTCCTCGCGGACCCGCGGCTGGCCCAGCTCTACCTGGGCGGTCGCCCGAAGGAGGCCGCCTGACCCACCCCTCGTTGAGTGCTGGATATTTGTTGGCCTGCGCCCCGTCTGGGCACAAATACCCAGCACTCAACGAGACAGAACTGACTGCTGGCCGTTCAAAGGAGAACTGTCATGTCGCTTCGATCCGCCCTGGGTACATCGCTCGGCAACGCGGGACAGGCGGTGCTCGGCCTGGCGATCCTGGCCGCGCTGCTCGCGGGGCTGGGCACGGCCGCGTCGTCGGCCGCGGGCCGGCAGGACCCGTACCGCGACAAGATCGCGGACTACGGAGTCTGCCGCGGCACGGACCCGGCCTGCTACAACGACTGGGACCTGCCGCGCACCACCGACGGGCGCGTCCGGGTGCTGGTGTTCACCGCGACCGGCGTCTCGCGGCACGCCCACCTGGGGCCGCTGCTGCCCGCCGGGATGAACCCGCCGCTCACCTCGGCGCACGTGGCGCAGAACGCCGTCGTGCGCTGGGGGCAGGAGTACGGGTTCGAGGTGGACTGGACCGAGGACGTGCGCCAGCTCGACGCCCCCGCCAGGCTCGCGCCGTACGACGCCGTGGTGTTCCTCAGCAACTCGCGCACCATGCTCGACGACGCCGCGCAGACCACGCTGTTGCAGTACGTCCGCTCGGGTGGCGGGTTCGTGGCGGTGCACAACACGCTCGGCGCGATGTACCACTGGCCGTGGTTCCAGGGGCTGCTGGGCGGCGCGAACTTCTACGACCACGGACCGCACCGCGACGGGCAGGTGCTCACCGTGGACCGCCGCGACGCCTCCACGAAGGACCTGCCGCGCCGGTGGGACTTCCGCGACGAGTGGTACAACCTCGAGCCCTTCCCCACGGGCGTGCGGTTCCTCGCCGAGGTGGACACGGGAACGATCGGCTCCGGCACCGGGTTCAACGGGCACCCCGGGCACGAGGGCGAGCACCCGGTGTCCTGGTGCCAGTACTACGACGGCGGCCGCGCGTGGGTCACCTCGCTCGGCCACGACCCGGCCGCGTGGACCGCCGACTCGACGCTGCCGGGCGCCGACTCGTTCAAGACCCACGTGGTGGGCGGAATCCTCGGCGCGGCCGGCGAGCGGCCGTTCTGCCGGTAGGTCTCCACAGGCTCGACCCGCAACTGCACTCCGCAATGACGACGACGACATTCAGGAGGCACCATGCGCACCAGACAGAGATGGCGGTCGGCGGTAGCGGCGGTGGCGGTCACCGCCACCGCGCTGGCCGGACTGACCACGGCGACGCTGGCCGCGGCCGCCCCGGTGGGCGACCCGATCGCCGACCCGGCCCCGGAGGAGAAGCAGTCGACGATCGGCCTCGTCCTCGAGGAGTACGCGCAGTTCCCGAAGACGGAGCCGATCCCGGCGCCCGTCGACCGGCGGCTGATGCGGCACGCGCGCATCAACGGCATCGGGGAGCTGCCGGACAGGTCGGGCCGGATGTACGTCCCGGACCTGAACGGGCCGCTGTACCTCGTGGAGGACGGCGAGCCGCGGGTCTACCTGGACGTGGCGGCGCGGTTCGCCCCGGAGTTCTTCTCGGGGCGGGGCATGGGCAGCGGGTTCGGGTTCGCGGTGTTCCACCCGGACTTCGAGCACAACGGCACGTTCTACACGGTGCACAGCGAGCGCCCCGGCAACGCCGGGCCGCCGTCCGACCCCACGACCTACCCGGCGCAGACGCCGACGTTCCTGCACGCGGTGGTCACCGAGTGGGTGGCTGACGACCCGGCGGCCGACGTGTTCTCGGGGACGAGCCGGGAGGTGATGCGCCTGGGCTTCGCGGGGCAGGTGCACGCGATCCAGCAGATCGACTTCAACCCCACCGCCGAACCCGGGGACGAGGACTACGGCCTGCTGTACCTCGCGGTGGGCGACGGCGGGATCGGCGTCGGCACGGGCGTGCCGCAGGAGCGGGGCACGCCCGCCGGCAAGATCCTGCGCATCGACCCGGCGGGCACGAACGGGCCCGGCGGCGCGTACGGCATCCCGGCCTCGAACCCGTTCGTTGACACCCCGGGCACGCTCGGCGAGATCTACGCGATCGGCATGCGGGACCCGCACCGGTTCAGCTGGGACACGAAGACGGGCCGCATGTTCCTGGGGCACATCGGCGAGCACGCCATCGAGGCCGTCTACGACGTGCGCGCCGGGGACAACTTCGGCTGGGGCGACCGGGAGGGCCGATACGTCTTCGACGCGGCCGACCGGTGCAACCTGTACCCGCTGCCGGAGGACGACGGCTCCTACGGGTTCACGTATCCCGTGGTGGCGTACGACCACGACCCGCCGCCCGGCTGGTCGTGCACGGCGGACAGCGGGTACGCGATCAGCGGCGGGTTCGTCTACCGCGGCCGAGACCTGCCGGCACTGAACGGCAAGTACCTGTTCACCGACCTGGTCGAGGGGCGGGTGTTCTACGCCAAGGAGTCGCAGATGCGGCGTGGGCGGCCCGAGGCGCAGATGTACGAGCTCGCGCTCTACGACACCGACGGCACCCGCAAGCGCATGCCCGACTTCACGGGCGACGAGCGGGCCGACCTGCGGATGGGCCGGGACGCGTCGGGCGACCTGTACCTGGTGGCCAAGGCCAACGGCAAGATCTGGAAGATCGTGGACACGGTGCACGCACCGGTGCCGCAGGACGTGCCGCGCTCGCTGGAGAGGAACTCCGTGAGCTTCTACGACTTCGAGCACCCGTTCCAGCAGAACGGCGCCGTGGAGATCGACCGCGGCCTGTCCCGCACGTACCTCAACCTGATCAACGGCGGGGAGGACATGCGGGTGGCCGACGGCGCCTATCCGGGCAGCAACAACTCGATCCAGCTCGGCCAGATCGACCCCCTGACGGCGGGCAACGACGACTGGAAGGCGGGCGTGTTCAACGCGGCCGGGGTCCCCACGCTGTCCGCGTTCAACGGGGTGGACGGCGTGACGGTCATGGGCTGGGTCAAGATGACCGGCCAGAACCCGAGCCCCGACACCACCACCGCGAACCCGGACGACTACTACAACGCCGTGGGCCTGGCGGGCCTGCTCAGCGGAGACTCCGACGGGCACGGCGTGCGGGCCCTGCTGGAGATCATCCAGGTGGACGGCGAGCTGCGGCTCGTCGCGCTGGGCCGGCGCATCGACGGCGGCGCGTCGCAGACCTTCGCCGCGCACGAGGACTGGCGCACCCTGCTGCCCCAGGACGAGTGGGTGCACCTGGCCGCGACCTTCGACTACACGACCGGGAAGATGGCCCTGTACCGCAACGGCGAGCGGGTGCCGGGCTTCTACGTGACGGACGGCGACCCGTGGCAGGTGGACGGCACCGGCACGTCGGCCACGACGCCGCGGGGCATCAAGATCGGCGGCAGCTTTCCGCAGGACACTGCCGAGCGGAACCCCTGCAACTGCCGCATGGACACGATCCAGCTCCTGGACCGCGCCGTCACGCCGCGGGAGGTGGCGGCCCAGTTCCGCCTCATGACCCGCTGACTCCCGTGTCAGACGTACAGCTCGCTCCGGTGATCTGTGCGTCTGACACGCGGTGGATAGCATGGGCGCCATGGCTGCCGAGAAAGCGCTTACCGCCCCGATCCGCATCGACAGCACCAAGCCCGCACGGTCGATCCTGCGCCTGCTCGCCCGGCGTCCCGGACGGATGGCGGTCGCCATCGCCGCGTTCACCGTCAAAGAGATCCCGATGTGGTTCCTGCCCGTCGTCACCGCCGCCGTCATCGACATCGTGGCCACCGGCGGCGAGGTGCGCGACGTCCTGATCTGGTTCGCCGTCGCCGCCGCCCTGCTGCTGCAGAACTTCCCCAACCACCTCGTCTACACCCGCAACTTCATGACCGTCGTGCGTGACACCGGCGCCGGCCTGCGCAACGCGCTGGCCGCCCGCCTGCAGAGCCTGTCGATCGGCTACCACTCGCGCGCCAGCTCGTCGGTGGTGCAGTCCAAGGTGGTGCGCGACGTCGAGAACATCGAGGTGATGCTCCAGCAGGTCACCCACCCGCTGCTGTCCTCGCTCATGGTGCTGGGCGGCGCGATCACCATGACCGCCCTGCGGGTGCCCGAGTTCCTGCCCGTCTACCTGCTGGCCGTACCGCTCGCGCTCGGGCTGCGCTGGGTCACGGCCCGGCGCTCACGGGACCGCAACGAGACCTTCCGCCGCGAGGTCGAGGGCTTCGCCTCGCGCGTGGGCGAGATGGCCTCGCTCATCCCGATCACCCGCGCCCACGGCCTGGAGCAGACGGCGGTCACGCGCCTGGCCGCGGGGGCCGACGGCGTCCGCCGCGCCGGCCTGCACCTGGACATGCTCAACGGGCGTGTCGCGTCGCTGTCCTGGGTGACCATGCAGATCCTGGGCGTCACGTGCCTCGCGCTCGCCGCCGTCTTCTCCCTGACGGGGCTCCTGCCGGTCACGGCCGGCGAGGTGGTGCTGCTGTCCAGCTACTTCACGCTGCTCACCCAGGGGCTCACGCAGCTCCTGATGCTCATCCCGGTCACGGCGCGCGGCATGGAGTCGGTCCGGTCCGTCGCCGAGGTGCTGGAGGAGCCCGACCTGGAGGAGAACGAGGGCCGCCGCACGGTCGACGCCGTGAGCGGCGAGCTCATGCTGGACCACGTGCACCACCGCTACGCCGGTGCCGACGACGACGCCCTGGACGACGTGAACCTCACGATCCCGGCCGGCCAGACCGTGGCGTTCGTGGGCTCGTCGGGGTCGGGCAAGTCGACGCTGCTCAACCTGGTGCTGGGGTTCGTCCGGCCGACGTCGGGCCGCGTGCTGGTGGACGGCGTCGACGCGCAGGAGCTCGACCTGCGCACGGTGCGCCGGCACGTCTCGGTGGTGCCGCAGGAGTCGGTGCTCTTCGAGGGCACCATCCGGGACAACGTCACCTACGGCCTCCCGGACGCGTCCGACGACGTGGTCCGCGCCGCGCTGCGGGACGCCAACGCACTGGAGTTCGTGGAGGCGCAGCCGCAGGGCTGGGACACCGTGGTCGGCGAGCGCGGGGCGCGGTTGTCCGGCGGACAGCGGCAGCGCATCGCGATCGCCCGCGCCCTGGTGCGCGACCCGCGCATCCTGCTGCTCGACGAGGCCACGAGCGCGCTCGACACCGAGTCGGAGACCCTGGTCAAGGAGGCGCTGGGCCGCCTGATGCGCGGCCGGACGACACTGGTCGTGGCGCACCGGCTCTCGACGATCCGGCAGGCGGACCGCATCGTCGTCCTGGAGCACGGCCGGATCGTGGAACAGGGCACGCACGACCACCTGGTGGCCCACGGCGGCCGCTACGCAACCTTGCACGAGACCCAGGCCGGCTGACGGCGGCAGTTTGCCCGACAGACTCGGCAGTTGGCATCGAGATCGGCTCAGGGCTGGACCGATCTCGATGCCAAGTGCCGACCGCTGAGGCGAACTGCCGATCAGGCCGCCGCGTCCCCCAGCGAGCCCGGGCCCCGCACCAGCGCGACCTCGTCGGGCTCCAGCTCGCGGCCGTCCTGCGTCAAGAACGCCAGGCGCACCGGCTCAGCCGTGGCCTCCTCGACGTAGACCACCGACGGACCGAACCCTGAGGGCCGGTACTCGTCGCCCCACTCGACGAACGCCGCCAGCGCGGTCTTGAGCTGGCCCCCGGCCTCGGTGAGCACGTACTCGTCGCGCTGCCGCTGACCCGCGTCGCGGTACGGCCGGCGCTCCAGCACGCCGCCCTCGACCAGCGTCTCGAGCCGCGCGGTGAGCACGTCGGGGGCGATGCCCAGGCGCGCCCGGAAGTCGGCGAACCGCGTGACGCCGAAGAAGGCCTCGCGGACCACCAGGAGCGTCCACTTCTCCCCCAGGATCTCCAGGCTCCGGGCCACGGAGCAGCGGGCGTTGCGTTCGCGGGGCGTTGTGCTCATGCCCACATCCTACCTAGGTTGTAGATTCCAATCCAGGTGCTAGGTTGTGAATCCCAACTCAGATGGAGATCCTCCGATGACATTCACCTGGGCGGCCCGCGGCAGCCGCTGGGCGGCGGCCGCCGCCGTGGCCCTCGCCCTGTGGGCGTCCGCCGCGCCGACGCTCGTCTACCCGGTCTACGCCGCGCAGTGGCACCTGACGACGGCGGTCACCACCACGGTGTTCGCCGCCTACCCCGTCGCCCTGATCGCGACTCTCCTGCTGCTCGGCGGGCTCGCCGAGACCGTGGGCAACCGCGCCGCGATCCTCGCCGGCCTCGGCTTCCTGGGGCTCGGTGGCCTCACGTTCCTGCTCGCGCCGAACCTCGCACTGCTGCTCGTGGGCCGCGCGCTGATGGGCGTGGGGGTGGGGCTCAGCCTGGGCCCGGCCACCAGCGTCATCGCGGCGGCCGGGTCGGACGACGACCGGGACCGCACCGGCGCCGTCACCGCCGGGGCGTCCGCGGTGGGCCTCATCACCGCGCTGCTCGTGGGCGGCGCGACCGTGCAGTTCAGCACCAACCCGCTGCACGCGGGCTACGGGGTGCTGCTCGCCGGCGTCGTCGTCGCCGTGGTCGCGGCCTGGTTTCTCCGTCGCCGCCCGCGTACCGCGGTGCGTCGCTGGCGGCCGCGCCCCCTCGCGGCGCCGCGACACCGCCGGCCGTTCCTCGCGGGCGCGCTCGGTGTCTCGGCGGCCTACGCGCTCGGCGCGATCTTCCTCGGCATCGGGGCCCAGTTCGCCCGCGACACCGTGCGGTCCGACGACGCGTTCGTCAACGGCGTGGTGCTGGCCCTGTCCGCGGCAGCCATCGGGGCGACCGCACTGGTCGCCGGCCGGCTGCGGGAGCCCGTCGCCCTGCGCCTCGGCGCCGCCGCCGCGCTCGCCGCCCAGGGCCTGATGCTCGTCGCGGGCACCACCCACTCGATGCCGCTGCTCGTCGCGTACTCGCTCGTGGGCGGCGCCGGCTACAGCCTGCTGTTCTCCGGCGGCGTCACGCTGGTCACCCGCAGTGCGAGCCCCGAGCACCGGGCCGCGACCACGTCGTCGGCCTACCTCGTCGCGTACCTCGTCCAGGCCGCCGTCGCCCTCGCGGTGGGCCGCCTGGCCACCGGGTACGGGCTGCAGGTCGCGCTCGTCGTCGGCAGTGCCGTCGTCGCCGCACTGGCCCTCGCCGCCGTGCTCACCGTCCGTACCCGGGCGGTCATCCCCGAGGCAGCAGCCCCCGAGGCGCTGCCCACCCGAACCGAAACCCCGTCGCACACCCTCATGAAAGCGAGCTCGTGATGACTTCCCTGAAGAACGCCGTGGTCCTGGTCACCGGCGCGAACGGCGGCCTCGGCCGCGCGTTCGTGGCCGAGGCTCTCCTGCGGGGCGCCGCCAAGGTCTACGCCAGCGCCCGCACCCCCCGCGAGTGGAGCGACCCCCGTGTGGTGCCGCTGGCTCTCGACATCAACGACCCCGCGTCCGTCGCCGCCGCGGCCGAGGCGGCCGCCGACACGACCGTCCTGGTCAACAACGCCGGGATCTCCGACGGCGGGCGGCCCACGCTGACCACGCCGCTCGACGACGTCCGCGCCGTGTTCGAGACCAACGTGTTCGCCCAGCTCGGCGTCACGCAGGCATTCGCGCCCGTGCTGGCGGGCAACGGCGGCGGCGCGATCATCAACATGCACTCGGCGCTGAGCTGGTTCGCCATGGGCACGTACTCGGCGACGAAGGCGGCCTTCTGGTCGTTCAGCAACGCGCTGCGCGTGGAGCTGCTGGGCCAGGGCACGCACCTGCTCGGCGCCCACCTCGGCTACACCGACACGCCCATGACCGAGCGGCTCGACGTGCCGAAGGAGGACCCGCGCGACATCGTCGCCGCGATCCTCGACGGGCTGGAGGCCGGCGAGCCCGAGGTGCTGGCCGACGACACCAGCCGCCGCGTCAAGGCCGCCCTCTCGGGTCCGCTGACCGACCTCTACCCGCAGCTCCAGACCGCCTGAGCCCTCGTGTCAGACGTCCGGGTCACGCGGGTGACCCGGACGTCTGACACGGGAAGTGGACCGTCGCGACCAGGCCCCCGTCCGGCCGCGGCGTCAGCAGCAGCTCCGCGTCGTGCGCCCGGGCGATCGACGCGACGATCGACAGCCCGAGCCCGCTCCCGGCGGCGCGGTCCGGACGCCGCGTCCGCGCGTCGGCGCGCACGAACGGCTCGGCCAGGGTGCCGACCACCGCGGGGTCGAGCGGCGCCCCGGTGTTCTCCACGACCAGCGTCGGACGACGGCGCCCGTCGAGCCCCGTACGCACCCAGACCCGGCCGCCCGAGGCGAGGTTGTGCCGCGCGGCGTTGCCGAGCAGGTTGCCCGCGAGCTGCCCGAGCAGCACCGCGTCGCCCTGGACCTCCGCCTCCTCCAGGGCGACCACCAGCTCCGGGGCACCGGTCACCTCCAGGTCGGACGACGTCGCGACGGCCTCGCGCACCACGCCGGCCAGGTCGACGGGCTCGGACCGCAGCCCCTCGTGGTCGAGCCGCGCGAGCTGGAGCAGGGACTCGACCATCACGATCGAGCGGTCGTTGGTCTCCTGCAGCCGGCTCAGCAGGCGGTCGACGTCGCGCCCCTCCGGATCGGCCCGCGCCACCTCCAGGAGCGCCTTGATCACGGTGTTCGGGGTGCGCAGCTCGTGCGAGGCGTTGGCGGCGAACCGGCGCTGCTCCGCGAACGCGTGCTCCAGCCGGGCGAGCATCATGTCGAACGTGTCGGCCAGCCGGCGCAGCTCGTCGTCGGGCCCCTCCAGGTCGATCCGGTGCGCGAGCGAACCGTCCGCGGCGAGGGCCGCCGCCGCGCTGATCCGGTCGAGGGGCCGCAGCATCCGCCCCGCCAGGATCCAGCCGCCTACCAGGCCCACGAGCGCGAGGAAGCCGAGCGCCGCGCCCGACAGCGGGAGGGCGACGTCGAGCAGGTCGGACCGGCTGGGCGCGAAGCCGCCGCCGTCCTGCACGGTGAGGTTCTCGTCGGGCACGTACCGCAGCACCAGCAGCAGGGCGGCGAACAGGGCGCTCCCGGCCAGGACCAGGAACCCCGCGTAGCTCAGCGTGAGCCGCAGCCGCACCGACAGGCCGGCGCGCCGCCGCCGCAGGCCGGGCGCGGTCACTGCTCCCCGAACCGGTACCCGACGCCCGGCACCGTGTGGATCAGCCAGGGGTCGCCGAGGCGCTTGCGCAGGGTCGAGATGGTGATGCGGACGGCGTTGGTGAAGGGGTCGGCGTTCTCGTCCCAGGCGCGTTCGAGCAGCTCCTCGGCGCTGACCACACCGCCGCGTGCGGCCATCAGCACCTGGGCCACCGCGAACTGCTTGCGGGTCAGCGAGATGTACCGGCCGTCGCGGTAGACCTCGCGGCGGTACGGGTCCAGACGCACTGGGCCGAGCTCCAGCACGGGCGGGGTGGCGGCCTCGGGCCGCCGGGCCAGGGCGCGCAGCCGCAGCACGAGCTCGCGCATCGCGAAGGGCTTGGTCAGGTAGTCGTCGACACCGAGCTCGAAGCCGGTCACCTTGTCGGTGAGCTCCCCCGCGGCGGTCAGCATGATGACCCGTACCCCGGGGTGCTCCGCGACGACCCGGCGGGCCACCTCGTCCCCGTGCACCACGGGGACGTCGCGGTCGAGCACCACGGCGTCGTACGGCGTCGCGGCGACGAGGTCGAGCGCCGTGCCGCCGTCGTTCGCGATGTCCGCGGCGATCGCCTCCAGCCGGAGCCCGTCCCGGATCGCCTCCGCGAGATAGGGCTCGTCCTCCACCACCAAGACGCGCATGTCAGCACACGCTACCGGCGGGCACATATCGGCGGCGTATCGAGAACCGGAGACGCCCTGGCAACGTGCCGCCCGGTGGGCTGGTGCCCATGACCAGACAAGAGCTCGCTCATCCCCCGGCGTACGGCAACGGTCCCGCGCGGCACGTCCCCCGCCCCGCACGACGCCGCTCCGGCCGCCCGGTCGCATTCCTCCTCGTGGCCGCCGCGGTGGTGCTCGTCGCCGTGTTCGGCGTCTATCCCCTGCTCGACCGTACCGACCAGCCGGTGGTGCAGGCCGTCGACCGGGCGCTGGACGCGGCCCGGTCGTCGGACGCCGCGACCGGCGTGGCCGGCGGCGACATCCCCGACGGCGCGGCGACGCTCGACGACGACCTCCCGGCGATCACCGGCCTCGACGCCGCGCTCACCGACGCCGTCCGCGCGGCCGCGGACGACGCCGCGGCCGACGGCATCGACTTCTGGGTCACCAGCGGCTGGCGCAGCCCCGCCTACCAGCAGCGGCTGCTCGACGACGCCGTCCGGACGTACGGCAGCCTGGACGCCGCTCGCGAGCGGGTCAGCACGCCCGAGCTGTCCGAGCACGTGCACGGCAAGGCCATCGACATCGGGCCCACCGAGGGCGCGTACTGGCTGATCCAGCACGGGCCGGAGTACGGGCTGTGCCAGGTGTACTCGAACGAGATCTGGCACTTCGAGCTGCTCACCCAGCCCGGTGGCACGTGCCCGGCGCTGCTGGAGAACGCGGGTGGGTGAGCGGCGCCGGCCGGGACCGCCCGGTCACGCGAGCGACGCCCGGGCCAGCCGGCCGCGCACGCCCGCGTCGGTGAGCGTGCCGACGTCGTCCACCCACTGCTCGACGCCGCCACGGTGCGGCAGGGCCCGCACCTCCGGGTCGGTGACGGCGGCGCGGAGCGCGCCCGCGACGTCGCGCAGCCCCGTGAACGGCCGGTCGTAGAAGTCCTCGCACACGGGGCCGTCGAGCGCCGGCAGCCCCACGGCGCGCTGCCGCGCGTGCAGCGCCTCGCACGCCTCGCGCAGGGCCGCGTCCCGCTCCGGCCAGGAGCCGGCCGCGAGCGCCCCCGCCAGCGCGTCGGCGACGGGCGGCGCCCCGGGCAGCCGCCCGAACAGCGTCCCGGCCCACTTGGGGTAGGGCGGCCAGTGCCGCTCCAGGAGGAAGCCGAGGCGAACCAGCGAGGTGGCCAGACGCGCGGCGAGCAGCCGGGAGCCCAGGTCGTCGCCGCGCTGGCCGGTGCGCCCCACGAAGGGCAGCTCCTGCCCGACGCGCGTCCACTCGGCGGCCAGCACGTGCAGCCAGACGTCGTGCGGGTACCAGGCGAGCTGCTCGCGCAGGACGGTGATCTCGCCGGGCCCGTCCTCGAACACCGGCCCGGCCGTCACCTCCAGCACGGCCTGCCCGGTCAGGGACAGCCAGTCGGTCGCCCCGAGCCGTCCGCCGGGGCCGCCGAGGGTGAGCCCGGTGCGGGACCGCACGAAGCCGACCGGGTCCGCGACCTCGACCCGGTGGCGGACGGCCGGGTCCCAGGTGACGGGGAACGCCGTCGGCAGGCCGCGGTAGGACGCCGGGAGGGTCGCGGCGAGCACCTGGTCGGTCCCGGTGACACGGTCGGCGGGGACCAGCAGGGTCAGCCGCAGGCCCCAGTCGTGGTCGCGCGAGGTGTCGTCGTCAAGGCCCAGCACGTCCGAGCCGGAGCCGAGCCGGGCGGCCGCGTGCGGCAGTCCGGGCAGCTCCCGCTCCAGGATGGGCCGGACGACGTCGGACCAGTAGGCGCGGGCGAGCTCGGTTCCGGACATGCGGTCAACCTAGGAGCCGGGGCCGGGCCGGTCCAGGTGATTCGACGCGTGCCGGCCCGCGGGGCTCACCGCACGCTCGCGGTCACCGCGCGGGCCGTGAGGCAGGTCCAGCCGCCCACGTAGATGCGGTCGCCGTCGGCCAGCCAGCGCCGCTCCCCCGGGCGCAGCGGCTCGGTGGGCAGGGCGTCGCCGCGCGCGGCGACGTAGGTGCCGTTGGCCGAGCCGAGGTCGACGACGCTCCAGCCGGCGTCGGTCCAGGCGATCTCGCAGTGCCGGCGCGAGACGCCGGTGTCCTCGCACACGATGTCGGGCACCACGCCCCGGCTGCGTGACGCCCGGCCCACCACGACGCGGTCGCCGGTCAGCGGCACCACGGCGTCGGACGACGACGTCGGGGTGAGCCGGTCCTCCGGCGACTGCTCGGCCGACCACTCGTGGTCGGAGCTGACCTCGACGGCCCAGGCCGTGGGCTCGCTCCCGGCCGGCAGTGGCCGCACGGCGGGCAGGGTCACGCGCGGCAGCGTGATGGAGTCGTCCGGCCGGGGCGCGGACCCGATGCGGACCGCCAGGAGCGGCACGTGCTCCTGGACCACGTTCGGGTGCGCGGCCAGCATGCGTGCCAGGGCCAGCGAGCCGTCCAGCGGCAGCCCGGCGCTGGGTCGTACCAGCACGTCGCCGCGCTTCTCCGTGAGGTGCCGGAGCACCAGCGACCGGAACGTGGGCGCGTGCAGCAGCAGCTTCCCGGTGGTGACGGCGACCGGCACGACGCCGGGGTGGCTCAGCACCGCGCACAGCCCGTCGGCCAGCGACCGCGCCGCCTCGTCGAGGATCTCGCGGCAGGCGGTGTCGCCGTAGTCCGCGGCGGTGATGACCTGCGGCGCGAACCCGGCGAACTGCGAGACGTCGGTGACCGACGTCCATCGCTCCCGACGGCCGAAATGTGCCTCGGCGGCCCGGACCAGGCCCGGCGACGCGCCCATGCGGCGGCCGTCCATCGCCCGGGCCGCGGCGTCCAGGCCGCGCCGGCCGATCCAGGCGCCGCCCCCGTTGTCCCCCACGTGCGGGCCCATCCCGTCGGCGAGGTGCCAGCGCCCTACGTCGTCGCAGGCCACGGCCACCGCCCCGGTGCCGACGGCGAGCGTGGCACCCGACCCGGTGCCGAGCGCGCCCAGGTGCGCGGTGACGGCGTCGCTGGAGACGGCCGTGGAGCGGGTGCGCAGCTCCTCGGCCAGGATGTCGTGCACGCGGTTGGCGTCCAGCGCCCCGGAGTGCGTCATGGAGCGGAATCCGCGCAGGCCCACGGCGGCGGCCGACACGTGCGGGCGCCCGCCGAACTGGGCGGCGAACCCGCGGCACAGCTCGCGCACCACCTCCGGCACCGTCGACCGGCCTCCGACGATCGTGGCGGGCGGCCCCGTGACCTCGTACGACCTGCCGGCCCGGGACCCGGCGAACCGCAAGCGCGAACCCGTGCCGCCGATGTCCACGCCAACCACTCGAACGTCCACCTCGGGGCCCTTTGCCCCGCCCTGCTGACCAGTCACAATCGGCACCGGCACATATTCACCCGGTCTGCCACCTCGCGCACGTGTCAGCTGTCATACGGGCCCCGGCGGCCGCGCTGGTCACGTGGTGGCGGAAGCCGACGACCGCCCCGGGACGGGACCCCGCCGTCAGCGCTCGCCGACGCCCGGGGTTCTGTTCACGCCACGACGTTGCATCGTTTCATGTGCGTTTCTGCAGGCAAGAGCTCGTGGTCTGAACAGAACTTCAGGACCGGTAGGCACGCTGCGATCTGCGCATCACGAACCAGCCGACGCTGCCCGGGAGCTGCCCGCAGCACTGCTGCCCAGGAACGGCCCGCGGGACTACGGCGTCACCCGAAGAGGGTGACCGCGTGTGCCCGCCCACCGCGGACGATGGGTCCGTGCGCAACCGTCCCGGCCCGTCGTCCCCCGGCGGCCCCTGATGTCCGCCCTCGCCGTGCTGGCGGTAGGGCTGGTCCTGCTGCTCGCGGGATCCCTGTCGGTGCGCCTGGCGGTGCTGCTGGCCGGGTTCGGGGTGTCGTGGACGCTCGCGGTCGCCCTGGACGCCGACACCGGCACGGCCCTGCTCATCGGCGTAGCCGGCGCGGTCCTCGCGTTCCTGATCGTCCTCATCGCTGCCCGGCTGATGTTCTTCGTCTGCGGCCTGTGCGTCGGCGCCGTGGTCGGTGCCAAGATCTTCGTGCTGGTGCAGGGCGGCACCGCGGACGTGCTGCTCGCGGTGATCCTGATCCCGGCCGTGGCCCTGCTGTGCGCGTTCCTGGCCAGGCGGCTGGGGCGGCGGTTCCTGATCTGGGGCACGGCGGCCGGCGGCGCCACCCTGGTCCTGTCCGGCGTCGGCCGCCTCTGGTCCGACGCCGGGCAGCTTTGGCAGCCCCAGACCGGCGGCGGCGTGGCGCTGTTCCTGGCGCTGTGGGTGGTGCTCGCCGTCATCGGCGCGATGGTCCAGAGGCGCGGCCTGCGGTCGCGCACCGGCCAGGCCGACACGTAGCCGCCGCTCTCACCGGTAACGGGTGAGGCGCGGCGCCCCGCGGCGCGGTGGAGTGGCTGGGTCAGGCAGCACGCGCGCCCGAAGGAGACGTCGATGTCCCGGTCCACCCTCACCGCCTGGAAGTTCGAGACCGCCGACGGCGCGGAGACGGCGGCGACGACGATCCAGCAGCTCGCCAAGCAGAAGCTCGTCACGGTGCACGACGCCGCGACCGTCCGGTGGGACGTCGGGGCCAAGAAGCCCAGGACCCAGCAGCTGTCCTCGCTGACCGGCGCCGGTGCCCTCGGGGGTGCCTTCTGGGGAATGCTCTTCGGCCTGCTGTTCTTCGTCCCCCTGCTCGGCGCCGCGATCGGCGCCGCCACCGGCGCCCTGAGCGGCGCGCTCGCGGACGTCGGCATCGACGACGGCTTCATCAACCGCGTCCGGGACAAGGTCACGCCGGGAACCTCGGCGCTGTTCGTCCTGTCCTCCGACGCCGTCGTGGACAAGATCCGGGACGCGTTCGCGGGGCAGGAGACGCCCGAGCTCGTGTTCACCAACCTCAGCACCGAGCAGGAGGCCGCGCTGCGCGAGGTCTTCGGCGAGGAGCAGCAGACCGCCAAGGAGGCATCATGACCAGCGCATCCGGGTCCGAACCGGTCCAGGGCACCTACCCCGGCGGCAGGGGCGGCCCCGTCGAGTACGGGGAGACCAGCTCCGCGGCACTGACCACCGCGGCGTTCGCCGGCGTCATGCTCATCATGGTCTCCGTGTTCCAGATCCTCCAGGGGATCGCGGCGACCGCCGCGGGCACGGTGTACGTCACGGGCGCCGAGTACGTCTTCCAGCTCGACGTGTCCACGTGGGGCTGGATCCACATCGTCGTGGGTGCGCTCGCGCTCGCCACCGGTATCGGCGTCCTGGCGACCCAGACGTGGGCCTATGTCCTCGGCATCGTCCTCGCCGCGATCTCGTGTCTCACCAACTTTGCGTTCATACCCTATTACCCGATTTGGAGCCTCGTCGTCATTGCCTTTGATGTCGCCGTAATCTGGGCATTGTCCACACTTATAGCGAATCGCAGGTGACCAGCCGGAGAAATGGGTGATTCCCAGCGGCCCGCAGGCAGCTCCGCACGATGACCGGCATCATGACGAAGAAGCGCACATCCCGCTCTCGGTGCCCGCGTTCGTCGAAGCGGCATTTCTGACCGGCATCTCCGACGGGATCGCGTGAATTCCAGGCCGGTGCCGTACCCACGTCGCCGACCGGTGGTCAGGGGGCGGCCGCCGCACTTCACGTCGAGTGAGGAAAATGCGGAATGCGCGCTAACCCGAGCCCTGTCGTCCCTCGCGGCACAAGCCTCGTGTCCCACGCGACGAGGACGGCGCCCGGCCCGCGCACGACGCCGCGGCGGGCGGTCGACGACGACCGCCTGCCGCGGCTGCCGCGCATCTACGTCCCGCGGCTGCGGCTGTGGCAGCGGCTCGACGAGGCGACCGAGGCGGCCGTGACCCTCGTGGTCGCCCCAGCCGGGGCCGGCAAGACGCTCGGCGTGACGGGCTGGCTGCGGCACGCCGCCCCGGCACACGCGGAACATCCCGTCTGGATCACCGCCGACGAGTCCTGGACGCCCGAGCAGATCGACGCGGTGCTCGACGGCGCGGAGGCGCCCGCCGGCCCCGGGGGCGCGCCGACGCTGGTCGTGGTGGACGACGCCCACCTGCTGCCGCCGTCCGCCCTGCGCCGGGTCGACGAACGGCTGAACAACACGCCCGAGGCCATCCGGGTGCTGCTGCTGAGCCACTGGGTGCTCCCGCTGACCCGCCTGGTGCCGGAGCTGCTGGGCAACTTCACGCTGCTGCGCGGCGACCTGCTGCGACTGAGCGACGCCGAGAACGCGGCGCTGGTCTCGGCGCACGCCCGGACCGGGGACCGGCAGGTGGTGGACGCCGTGGCACGACAGGCGGAGGGCTGGTGCGCGGCGGCCGTGCTCGCCGCCCGGGACCTCAGCGGCGCCCAGGACCCGGTGGCCGCGGCCCGCCTGCTGTCCCACGACGTCGCGCCGATCGCCACGCTCGTCGCGGGCGAGGTCTTCAGCACCCTGACGCCGCGGCAGCGGCACCTGCTGCTGGCCATCGCGGGCGACGGCGTGGTGAGCGTGGCGGCGGCGGCCCACCTGACCCACGACCAGCACGCGGCCGAGATCCTCGCCGAGCTGGAGGACACCGGCCTGCTGGTGATGCGCGAGGAGCACGGGTGCCCGCCGGCGCCGTCGGACGAGGTGCAGGCGACCGGGGGCTTCCGCGTGCACCCGCTGCTGGCGGAGGTGGTCCGGCGGCAGCTCGCCGCGGGCGGGGTCGACGCCGCGAGGGCCCGGTCCACGGTGATCCGCGCCGTCCGGCTCGACATGGCGCGCGGCAATCTCTCCGAGGCGTTCGCGCGCCTCGTGCGCGTGGGCGCACCCACCGAGGCCGCCGACGTCCTGGCGCGGGACGGGGTGCGGATGGTGCTCAACCAGTGCGAGCACGACGACGTGGACGAGTTCGTGCGGGCGCAGCCCGAGATCGTCGACCACCGGCCCGACACCTGGTTCGCCATCGCGCTGGACCGCTGGGTGCGGGACGACCTGGAGGGCGCGCGGCACTGGGGCGACCGGCTGCTGGCGGACCGGCGGAAACGGTCCCCCACCTGGCCGGCCGGCTGGCCGGACGGGCTGGACGCGGCGGTCGCCTGCGTGCGCCTGTGGCGGGCGGCACTCGGTCTGGAGCCGGCCTACGCGGCCGTCGGGCACGCCAAGCGCGTGGTGGTCGCTTCGCAGACCCGGCCGGCCGTGCGCGAGGCCAACGCCGACGTGCTGCCCGTGCTGGCGGCCGAGCTGGGCGTGACCCAGAACTGGCTCGGCGAGCTCACCGAGGCGGAGACCAGCCTGACCCTGGCCGTCAGCCTGTCGCGCAGCAAGGGGCTCGCGCCGCTCGGCGTGCACGCCCTGAGCCACCTCGCCTTCACGCAGTACATGCGCGGCCGGGAGAACGCGTGCGCCGAACTGGCCGACGAGGTGCTCGTGGCCGCCGGCGCGCCGGGAGCCCGCACGCTCCCGTTCGTCACCGCGCGAGCCGGCCTCGCCCGGCTGCTCGCGCGCCTGCTCGACGTCCCCTCGCCGACCGGGCCGGCCGAGGCGCGGGTGATCGACACCCGCTGCCACGGCGCGGACCTGTGCACCCGGTTCTGGTTCCGCGTCTGGGACGCCCGCCAGGCCGTCCTGGCTGGTGACGTGATCGGCGCCCGGCGCATGCTTGCCACCCCACGGGAGAGCCCGGGCCTGACCGACGACCAGCTCCCCGAGCACCTGCGGGTCGCGCTGCTGGTGGAGCAGGCGTTCGTGGCCGTGCTCGCCAGCGACCGCGACACCCTCAAGTCGCTGCACGGCACGCTCGACGCGCTCGGCACCGTCGGTGAGGCGGCGCTCGTCCAGGGTCTGCGCGCCGACCGCGAGGGCGACCGCCGGGGCGCGGCGGTCGCGTTCGAGGCCGCCGCCGCCGACGCCGCGTACTCCCAGCCGCCCACCCGGGCGCTGGCGCTCGTGTGCGAGGCACAGATCCTGGACGCGCTGGGCGAGACCACCAGGTCGCAGGACCGGCTGGTGGAGGCCATCTCCGTGACCGAGGCCCGGCGCAACGCCGCGCCCTTCTTCGGGTGGGCCCGCCAGGGCACGCCCATCGCGACGCTGCTGCACCGGCTCGTCGAGCACCCGGCCGGCACCTGGGTGCACGAGCTCGCCGCGACGTCGGCCGACCGGCCCGACGTGACGGTGCTGTACGCGTCGATGACGGCGACGCCCCGCGAGCTCGGCGAGGTGAGCATGACCCTGGTGCCGCCGGCGCTGAGCCCGCGCGAGCGCGAGGTGCTCAACGAGCTGGCCCGCGGTGCCACCTACGCGGACATCGCGGCAGCCCTGTTCGTCTCGGAGAACACGGTCAAGACGCACGTCTCCAGCCTGTACACCAAGCTCGCGGCGTCACGGCGCAGCGAGGCGCTGAAGATCGCGCGGAGCTTCCGGCTGCTGTGAGGCCGGCTCAGCCGAACACGACCGACCAGTCGTCCTTCATGCTCACCGTCGTCCAGCCGAGCCGGTCGGCGGTCGCCGTCACGGGCTCCGGGGCCGCGAGGGTCTGGGCCTGGCTCGCGTAGGCGAACTCCCGCTCGGCGTCGTCGTGGTCCACCAGCAGCGAGAGGTGCGGCCCGTCGCTCGCGGCCGCCCACTCCAGGAGCTCGTGGTCGCCGGCCGAGTTGCCGGCCGCGAGCACCGGGGGCCGGCCGAGCTGTGTCTGGATGTTCGTCACCTTGGCCGCGCCCTCGTTGACGTCGCCCAGCACCCGGCCGGTGCGGCGCAGGACGGGCCGCCCGTGGGAGTCCTGGCCGAGGTCGTAGGCGATCATGGTGCCGACCACCCGCTCGGGCGGGACGCCGTACAGCTCCTGGCTGACGGCGCGGACGAACTCGGTGCCGCCGCCCGTCACCACGCCGACCGTGAAGTCCAGCCCTCGCAGCACTTCCAGCAGCTCGAGCATCGGCTGGTAGCGGACCTTGCTGAGGGGGTGGCCCAGCGTGGGGTGAGCACCGGAGCCGAGGAACTCGCGCACCTCCCTCGTGAACGCCCGCGGTTCGAGCCCTTGGAAGAGGCCGGCCAGCGCGAGCGCGATGCGTTCGAGCCCGATCTCCCCCACCGCGGCGGTGTCCCCGGCGAGCACGGCGCGGAACTCGGCCTCGCCCGCGAGCGCCGGGTCGTCGCGCACGCGGCGCCGCAGCGCGTCGACGTAGAACTCGTACTGCACGTAGGTGGGGCGTTCGCACCACAGCGTGCCGTCGTTGTCGAAGTAGGCCACACGGTCCTCGGGCGGGATGCCGGGGGCCTCGGCGAGAAAGCCGAGCAGGGTGTCGCGGGTGGGCCCGGGCCGCCAGGAGGGGAGCTGGTCGGTCATGGCAGCACCTCCAGGAGGGTGGCGCCGGACGGCGGGCCGGCCGCGGCGTCGGCGCGCACGCAGCGGAAGCCGACGTGGCTCATGCCGGTGTCGACGGCCTGGGGCCGGCGGGCGGCGGGCCGGTAGCGGCGGCAGTAGGTGTCGGCGCACAGGAACGACCCGCCCTTGATGACCTTCCGCGGCACGGCGAACTGGGGCTGTCGGGGGTCGTGGCTGGCCTCGGCCGCGCCGCCGCGCGGGTTGGTGGGCGCGCAGCATGCGTCGGCCGCCGCGGGGTGGCGGTCGGTCCACCAGTCGTCGGTCCACTGCCAGACGTTGCCGGCCATGTCGAACAGGCCGTACCGGTTGGGCGGGAACGAACCCACCGGCGCGGTGCGGGTCCAGCCCGACTCGCCGGTGGACCGCCACGGGAAGTCGGGGCCGTCCCAGGTGTTCGCGAGCAGGCGGCCGCCGGGCCGGGCCTGGTCGCCCCAGGTGTACTCGGCGCCGTCGAGGCCGCCGCGGGCGGCGTACTCCCACTGGGCCTCGGTGGGCAGGCTCGCTCCGGCCCACTCGGCGTAGGCGGCGGCGTCCTCGTGGGCCACCTGGACCACGGGGTGCTCGCCGCGGTCCTCGATCCCGGAGCCGGGTCCCTCCGGGTGGCGCCAGGAGGCCCCCGGGACCCAGGCCCACCACTGGCTGAGGTGGCGCAGGTCCACGGGACCGGTGGTCGGCGTGAACACCATGGACCCGGGCACGAGGTTCTCGGGCGGGGCGCCCGGGTAGAGCGCCGGGTCCAGGGGCCGCTCCGCCACCGTCACGTACCCCGTGGCGGCGACGAACGCGTCGAACCGCTCGTTGGTGACGGCGTAGGGGTCGATCCGGAACCCGTCGACCCGCACGGGGTGCGCGGGCGCCTCCTCCGGGTAGTGCTCGTCCGAGCCCATCGTGAACAGCCCGCCGTCCAGCCGGACGAGGCCGGCGGTTCGGGTCGCGTCGTCCGTGTGCGCCGTCATGCGCTCGGCACGCCGGACTTGAGCTTCGCCAGGACCTGGTCGATGTTGAACGACGCCGGCTCCTGGCGGGCGGGGAACTCGGCCAGCGTGGCCAGCATGGTGCCCACGTACGCCTGTGCGGGGACGAACAGCCAGACGTGGTCCAGGACCCAGTCGTAGTAGGTGTTGGACGTGATGTCCGCGCGCTCGAAGGGGTCGGTCCGCAGGTTGAAGACCTTCGGGGCACGCAGCTCCACGTACGGCTCGAGCCAGATGTCGAGCGTCCCGGCGGCTCGTTGCTCCAGGAACACGATCTTCCAGTTGTCGAAGCGCATACCCGTCAGGTCACCGTCGTCCGACACGTAGAAGAAGTGCTTGCGTGGCGACTCACCGGACTCGCCGGTGAGGTATGCGAGCTGGTCGTGGCCGTCCAGATGCACCTTGTACCGGGTGCCGGCCAGGTCGGTGCCCTGCCGGAGCTTGTCCGAGATGGCGGGCTCACCTGCCGCCGCCAGCAGCGTCACGAACCAGTCGTTGTGGCTGAAGATCCCGTTGAGCACGGTGCCCTCCGGGATGTGTCCCGGCCAGCGCACCATGGCGGGGACCCGGTAGGCGCCTTCCCAGTTGGAGTTCTTCTCGTTCCGGAACGGGGTCATCCCGGCATCGGGCCAGCTGTTCATGTGGGGGCCGTTGTCCGTGGAGTAGATGACGATCGTGTTGTCGGCGATGCCGAGCTGGTCCAGCTCGTCCAGCAGGCTGCCGACGACGTCGTCGTGATCGAGCATCGTGTCGTGGTACTCGGACTGCCACCGGCCCGCCCGGCCTTTGCTCTCGGGCTTGCCGTGCGTGCGGAAGTGCATGTGCGTCGAGTTGAACCAGAGGAAGAACGGCTTGTCGTCGCCCGCCTGGTCACGCATGAAGCCGACCGCCGCGTCCCGGAACTCCTCGTCAACCGTCCGCATGCGCTCACGGGTCAGCGGCCCGGTGTCCTCCACCCGCTGGGTGCCGTCCCCGTTCGCCCAGGAGTGGAGCACCCCACGTGGGCCGTACCTGCTGCGGAAGTCGGGGAACTCCTCCGGCGTGGGGTAGTCGTCCAGCTCCGGCTCCTCCTCGGCGTTGAGGTGGTAGAGGTTGCCGAAGAACTCGTCGAACCCGTGCATCGTCGGCAGGTGCTCGTCGCGGTCCCCGAGGTGGTTCTTGCCGAACTGGCCGGTGGCGTACCCCTGGTCCTTGAGCGCGGTGGCGATCGTGGGGTCCTCTGGCTGCAGGCCCAGCTTCGCGCCGGGCATGCCGACCTTCGTCAGCCCGGTCCGGTAGGGGTTCTGGCCGGTGATGAACGCGGCGCGGCCGGCGGTGCAGCTCTGCTCGCCGTAGTAGTCGGTGAAGCGTGCGCCTTCGGCGGCGATCCGGTCGATGTTCGGGGTCCGGTAGCCCATCACGCCGTCGGAGTAGGCGCTGATGTTGGTGATCCCGATGTCGTCACCCCAGATGACCAGGATGTTCGGCTTCTCGGCCACGGTGTCTCCTCTGGTTCGGCGGCGCACTGCTGCTGACCCTCATGGTCGGCAGGGC
This sequence comes from Promicromonospora kroppenstedtii, assembly GCF_044389675.1. Classification (NCBI taxonomy): domain Bacteria; kingdom Bacillati; phylum Actinomycetota; class Actinomycetes; order Micrococcales; family Promicromonosporaceae; genus Promicromonospora; species Promicromonospora kroppenstedtii. The sequence goes on from NZ_JBIRYI010000002.1 coordinate 411,496, forward strand.
GGCAGGGCGGTACTTCCCCCAGAACGGGTGAGTTGCACCGCCCGGCCGCTCAGCCGCTCACTCGTAGCGCAGCGAGGAGATCGGGTCCTGCCGGGCGGCCCGCAGCGCGGGCAGCGTGCCGGCCAGGAACGCGATGGCCATGACGCCCAGCACGACGGCCGCTACCGTGACCGGGTCGAACGCGATGAGCGTGAGCCCAGGGAGGCTGGCCAGGAGGTCCCCCGCGACGCCGCCCACGAGCTGCCCGACGCCGATCGCGGCGAGCACGCCGAGCGCGCTGCCGACCAGGCCGATGACCACCGCCTCGATGCTGAACAGGGCGAAGACGCGCGGGCTGGACAGGCCCATCGCCTTCATCAGCCCCACCTCGCGGGTGCGCTCCTGGACCGCCATGAAGAGCGTGTTGACGATGCCGATGGCGGCCGCGACCAACGCGATCACCGCGAAGCCGTTGAGCACGAGCACGATGGCATCGATCACGGAGGTGATGGTGCCGAGCTGGTCCTCCAGGGTGCTGGCAGTGTAGCCGGCGTCGGCCAGCCGGTCCTGGAGCGCCTGCGTGGCCTCGTCACCCGCCGCGGGCTCGAACCAGACGGACGCCTGGGCGTACCGCGTGGTCTCCGCCGCCGGCGCCCCCGTGGTCTGCAGGTCGTGGAGCGTCTCCGCGAGGGTGTCGTTGGGGATCGCCCCCGCCATGCTGATCACACCGGGCTCGGCGATGCCGACGACGTCCGCCTCGGTGGTCACCTGGCTGCCCGTGCCGTCGGTGACGGCCAGCACGACGGTCTGCCCGACGGCGTCGGCCGCGCTGCCCAGGCCCAGCGGGTCGAGGTAGCTCTCGGGGAGCACCACCTGGGGGTCGGCGGCGTCGAGGTCGACCTGGGTGCCGGACGCGAGCTCGACCTTCATCCCCGGCACGAACTGGGAGATCGACAGCTGGAGCTTGTCGCCGCCGTCGTGCTGGACGTAGTCGGTGGTGACGTTCTTGACCGGCTCGACGGACAGCACGCCGTCGATGCCGGCGATCGTGTCGATGTCGTCGTCGGTCAGGGCGGTCGCCGTGGCCCCGGGCGGTCCCTCGACCGCGATCTGGTCGGGGTCGTACTCGGCGGGTCCGCCGTCGGCCGGGGCGTCCTCGTCCGCCGTGGTGACCGTCATCACGTCGTCGACGCCGACGGAGGCCACGGTGTCGTCGATGTACCGGTTGATGCCGGTGCCCAAGCCGTTGGTCAGCGAGAGCGTGAACGCGCCGATGAAGATCGCCAGGACCGTCAGGCTGGTGCGCAGCCGCGAGCGGAACGCGTTCCGGAAGGCGCTGGTGACGACGTCGGCGGCCCTCATGCGGCCACCTCCGCGCGCGCGATGCGGCCGTCGCGGATGTACAGGCTGCGGTCGCAGCGGGACGCGAGCTCCTCGTCGTGCGTGACGACGACCAGGTTGATGCCCTGGCGCTCGTTCAGGTCGAACAGGATGTCCTCCACCACGGCGCCCGTGGCGGTGTCCAGGTTGCCGGTCGGCTCGTCGGCGAAGATCACGCGCGGCCGGTTGATCAGGGCGCGGGCGATGACCACGCGCTGCTTCTGCCCGCCGGACAGGTCGTTGGCCCGGTTGCCCGCCTTGTCGTCGAGCTCGAGCTGGGCCAGCGCGGCCAGGCCTCGGGCGGTGCGCTCACGCCGTGGCACCCCGGCGATCTTCAGGGGCAGCGTCACGTTGTCCAGCACGCTGGCCTGGGCGTTGAGAAAGAACTGCTGGAACACGAACCCGAACGCGCCGTTGCGGGCGCGGTTGAGCTGCTTCGCGGACAGGCGTGACGTGTCGGTCCCGTCCAGGGCGATGGTGCCCGAGGTGGGCCGGTCGAGCAGGGCGAGCAGGTGCATCAGGGTCGACTTGCCCGACCCGCTCCTGCCGACGATCGCCAGGGACTCGCCCTGGGCGATGTCCAGGTCGAGGCCCTTGAGCGCCTCGAAGGCGCCGGGCCCGGAGCCGTAGGTCTTGTGCAGGTCGTGGACGGAGATCAATGGGGGCGCCACGTCGGCCGCCTCTCTCGTTGGTGCCGGAGCTGACGAGAGCGACTCTGGTCCAGCATGGGCGCGAGCGAATCGGCCCAGGGATGACTCCTGGGTACCCCGCTGGTAGTACGTGGCGCCCCCGGGAACGCCTCCCGGGCTACTCCCAGACGGCGATGCTGCGGCGCACCGGCACGGTGCCGTCGTCGGCGGCGAAGAGCTCGGGCGAGCGACGGCGGGTCTTCTCGATGTCGTCGAAGACGGCGCGCAGGTGCGAGCGGAGGCTGTCGCGCGCGCTGGAGATGTCGCCGGACACCACGGCGTCGAGGATGGCATGGTGCTCGTCCACGAAACGGCCCACGCCGTTGGTCTCGTGCAGGCCGAGCCGTCGCGCCCGGTCCAGGTGGCCCTTGGCCGCGACGACCGTCGACCATGCCCTGCCGTGCCCGCTGAGCCGCAGCAGGCCGTGATGGAACGCCTCGTCGAGCGCGAAGAACCGCTCGATGTCGAGCCCTGGCTCGCGCTGCTGCTCCAGGTTGGCACGGAGCTCGGCGATCACGTCGGGGTCGAGAGTCTCGGGGATGTCGTCGAAGGCGGCGAGCTCCACCGCCTCGCGGAGGAACTGGGCGTCGGCCACACGCTCGGCGTCGACCCGGGAGACGAACGAGCCCACCTTGGGGAACACACGGACCAGGCCCTCCTCACCCAGGAGGATCAGGGACTCGCGCACCGGCGTGCGGCTGACGCCGAGGGCCGCGGCCAGCTCGTTCTCCGACAGCGAGGCGCCGGGAGGCAGCTCGAGGGTGAGCACCTTACGGCGCAGCGTCTCGTAGACGACGCTGCGGTTGGACCGTGTCGAGGCTTGCCCCATGCCCGGAGTCTAGACGAGACGGAGCCCGGTTCCATGCCGGCGACAGTTGACACCGACTTGTGGACGCTGCTTACATACAAGACCTGCCACACATCGGCCACGCGCGCCGTTCGGACAACGACGTCAGTCAAAGAAGTCAAGGAGCACCTCCCATGGCGGACACCGCTATGACCTCACCGGGTAACACTTCCCCGGGCAACGCAGTGACCCGGTCGACCAAGGACCTCACCCGGGCGGCCGTGTCCGGCTGGCTCGGTACGGCCATGGAGTTCATGGACTTCCAGCTCTACTCGCTGGCGGCCGCGATCGTCTTCAACCAGATCTTCTTCCCCGGCGTCAGCCCGGCCATCGCGCTGATCGCGGCCATGGCCACCTACGGCGTCGGCTACGTGGCCCGGCTCGCGGGCGCCGTCTACTTCGGGCGGATGGGCGACCGGATCGGACGCCGCAAGGTGCTGTTCCTGACCATCGCGCTCATGGGCGTCTCCACGACGCTGATCGGCGTGCTGCCCACCTACCAGATGATCGGGATCACCGCGCCGATCCTGCTGGTGGTGCTGCGCCTGGTCCAGGGCTTCGGCGCCGGCGCCGAGATCGCGGGTGCCACCGTGATGCTCGCCGAGTACGCACCCGTCAAGCGCCGCGGCCTGGTCGCCTCGCTGGTCTCGCTCGGCACCAACTCCGGCACGCTGGCGGCGTCCGCCCTGTGGGCGCTGCTGCTGGTCGTGCTCAGCGAGGAGCAGCTCCTGGCCTGGGGCTGGCGGGTGCCGTTCCTGCTCAGCTTCGTGCTGATGATCTTCGCCGTCTGGATCCGCCGCAACGTCAAGGAGAGCCCGGTCTTCGAGGCCCGCCCCGACGTCGTCGACGGCGTGGCCATGACGCGCGCCGAGGTCAAGGAGGCCGAGGCCGCGCCCGTGCTGGAGGCCGCCCTGGCCCAGCGCAAGGGCAAGGCGTTCTTCCTCGCGCTCGCCCTGCGGTTCGGGCAGGCGGGCAACTCCGGCCTGGTGCAGACCTTCCTGGTCGGCTACATCGCCACGAGCCTGGCCATGGACCGGGCGCTGCCCACCGAGGCCATCATGTGGGGCTCCATCGCGGGCTTCGCGACCGTGCCGCTGGTGGGCATGCTGGGCGACCGGTTCGGCCGCCGCGCCATGTACACGGTGCTCTCCCTGGCGACCATCGCGTTCGCGTTCCCGATGATGCTGCTGATCACCAGCGGCAGCACCGCCGCCCTGCTGCTCGGGATGATCGCCGGCCTGAACCTCGGCGTGCTGGGCCTGTTCGCCCTGGAGAGCGTGACGATGGCCGAGCTGTTCGGCGCCCGCACCCGGTTCACGCAGCTCGCCCTGTCCAAGGAGATCGGCGGCATCCTGGCGACCGCGATCGGCCCGGTCATCGCGGCGTCGCTCACCGCGGCGACGGGGAGCTGGTGGCCCATCGCCGCGATGCTCATCGTGTACTCGACCATCACCCTGGTGGCCGCGCGCATGGCCCCCGAGACCCGCGGCCGCGACCTGGTCCAGCTCGAGGACGCCGCATGAGGGCCGTCGTCGTCCACGGCGCCGGTGACCTGCGGGTCGAGGAGCGCCCCGACCCCGTGGCCGGGCCCGGCGAGGTGGTGGTCGCCATGGAGTGGGGCGGCGTCTGCGGGTCCGACGTCGCCTACTGGCGCAACGGGTCCTCCGGGACCGCCGTGCTGCGCGACCCGCTGGTGCTGGGCCACGAGGTGGCCGGCCGCGTGATCGGCAGCGGGCCGGGCGTCACCGGCTGGGCGCCGGGCACGGCGGTCACGGTGCACCCGGCGCAGGCCACTGCCGGGTCCGTGCTGCCCGAGCGGCTGGCCGGCCGCACCAACCTCCACTCGGAGGTGCGCTACTTCGGCTCGGCGGCCTTCCATCCGCACACCGACGGCGGGTTCAGCGAGCTGCGGGCCGTGCGGGCCGAGCAGCTGCGCGCGCTGCCCGAGGGTGTGAGCACCGAGCAGGGCGCGCTGGCCGAGCCGCTGGCCGTCGCGATGCACGCGGTGCGGCGGGCGGGCGCCGTCCGCGGCCGGGACATCCTGGTCAACGGGGCCGGGCCCATCGGGTGCCTGGTGGTGGCCGCCGCCAAGCACGCCGGGGCGGCGTCCGTCACGGCGGCCGACGTCTCCGACACGTCCCTGGCCGTGGCCAAGGAGCTCGGCGCGGACCACGTGCTGAACGTGGCCGGCGGCGACGCCCTGCCGCAGGACAGCGAGCTCGTCTTCGAGGCCTCCGGGGCACCCTCCGCGCTCGGCGGCGTGCTGCGGGCCACGGCCCGCGGGGGCACGCTCGTCCAGGTGGGCAACCTGCCCGGGGCAGCCGCACCGTTTGCGCTCGGCGACCTCGTGACCCGCGAGATCACCTGGGTCGGGGCCTACCGGTTCGTCGAGGAGATCAGCGACGCGCTCGCCGCGCTGCGCGACGGGCTGGACGTGTCCGGCGTGGTCACGCACCGGTTCGGCATCGAGGACGCCGGCTCCGCGCTGGCGGCCGCCGCCGGGCCGGAGAGCAGCAAGGTGCTGATCCGCCTCGCCACGGCCTGACCGGTCGTCGCGTGCGGTGCTGTGGCATCGTGGCACCGCACGCGACATCGAGGTTCGAGGGGGAACGATGCGGGGTACCGATCTGCTGGTCGACGCGTTCGGCCGGATCCGGGAGACGGTGCGCGGCGCGGTCCGCGGCCTGGATCCCGACGAGCTCGCCTACCGGCCCGACGACGGGTCCAACTCGGTCGCCTGGCTCGTCTGGCACCTGACCCGGGTCCAGGACGACCACGTCGCCGACGCCGCGGGCACCAGCCAGATCTGGTCCGACGACGGCTGGGACCGCCGGTTCGGCCTGCCGTTCCCGGCCGAGGAGACCGGCTACCGGCACGACGCCGACCAGGTGGCCGCCGTCCGCGTCTCGTCCGGCGACCTGCTCACGGGGTATCACGACGCCGTGCACGACCGGACGGTGCGCTACCTGGACCGGTTGTCCGCCGACGACCTGGACCGCGTGGTCGACACGCGGTGGGACCCGCCGGTGACGCTCGGCGTGCGGCTGGTCAGTATCGTCAGCGACGACCTGCAGCACGCGGGTCAGGCGTCGTACGTGCGCGGCCTGGTGCTGCGTCGGCGCTGAACCCGTCGCCCCGCACCTGAAGGACCCGGATGCCGTTCACGCTCTCGCACCCTGCCGCGGTGCTGCCCTTCGTCCGGCGTCCGTTCAGCGCCGCCGCGCTCGTGGCCGGGGCCGTCGCGCCCGACCTGCCGTACTTCGCGCGCAGCACGCCCGTGCCCGTGAGCGCGCAGTCCTGGTACGAGCCGTTCATGAACGCGACGACGTCGCACACCCTGGCCGGGGCGCTGACCGTGAGCCTGCCGTACGCGCTGGCGCTGTACGGGTTCCTCCGGGCGGCGCGGCAGCCGGTCGCAGGGTTGCTGCCTGGTGCCGTCGGGGCGGGTGGCGCTGTTGGCCCCAGGGCTCGGGGAGCCGGCGGGACGCTCGTGCGGGCCGGGTGGGTGCTGGTGTCGCTGGTGCTCGGCATCGCGACGCACCTGGTGTGGGACTCCTTCACGCACGGCGACGGGTTCGTGGTGACGCACGTGCCGCTGCTGAGCGCCACGGCGGTCGGCGACCTCACGTGGGCCCGGCTGCTGCAGCACGTGAGCACGGTCGTGGGACTCGTCGTCCTCGGGGTCTACCTGTGGCGCCGCCGCGACCGGCTGCCCGGGTGGAGCGGGCTCGACACCGCCACCCGGCGGACCACCCGCCGGGGACTGTGGGCGATCGGCGGGGTCGCGGCGGCCGGTGCCGTGCTGGGCACGCTCCGCTGGTGGTCGGCCGGCACGTCGTCCGACGGGATGGGGCTGACCGCCCGGGACGTGGTCGAGGGCGTGCTGTCCGACGTCGCCACCGGGGCCGGGGCGGCCCTGATCGTCGCGCTGGTGCTCTACGTCGCGGGCTGGTGGGCCGCGCGGGGTGTCACACGGGACGCACCCCGCTCGGACTGACCCGGCTCAGGGATGATCCGCGGGGCGTGGCAGCGTCCCGTGCTCGATCAGACGGTCGTAGACGTTCTCGAACGCGCTCGCCAGCTGTCGGGTCTGCGCCTCGGAGAGCGCATCGAGGAACACCGAGCGCACGAACGCGACGTGGCCGGGCGAGGCCTCGGCCAGCAGGGCGCGCCCCTGGGCGGTGAGGGTGACGTCCTTGGCCCTCCGGTCGCGTGCGCTCGGGGTGACCTCGACGAGATCCCGCCGGGCCATCCGGAGCACCTGGTGGGACACCCGGCTGCGTTCGGCGCCGATGCGCGTGGCGAGGTCGGAGACCGTCATCCTCCCGTCGTCCGCGCTGGTCAGCGCCACCAGGACGTCGTAGTCCGCCAGGGAGACGCCGGCGCCGGCCTGGAGCTGGTGGTTCATCTCGTACCGCAGGCGCAGGTGCACCTTCATGTATGCGTACCAGGCACGCACCTGGTCGTCGTCGAGGAACGCGAAGGGCGACTCGGGAGGGACCTCGTACCGGCCCATGCCGGTCAGCGGAACAGGACGGTGTAGACCTTCGCGAGGAGCCCCTCGCGGACGAAGCCCATGTCCACGCCACGGACCACCGGCGGCTCGCCGTCGGGTCCGAGCGCCCACGCAAGGTAGCCCATGTCCTGCACCCGGTAGAAGTCCCCGTCCGGCCGGAACACGAACTCCGGTGCGCCGTCCAGGATCTCGCGCACCTTGGCGTCGAGCGCCTCGTGGCCCTCCACCTGGCCCTCCGCGTCGGCGAAGACGACGTCCGCCGTGTACGTACGGCGGATCGCCTCGGCCCGGCGGCCGGGGTCGCGCTCGCCGAAGACCTCCAGCAGGTTGGCGCGCATCAGCTTCTCGAGCCCCGGGTCCGACATGACAGCCTCCAGATTTACGTGAAGTTTCACTTAAAGTAGGTGCCCGCACTCCGCCCGTCAAGCCGGTCGTGCGTTGACGCACATTCCGCGGTTCGTCGCGCGGGTTGTGCCCGGCGTCGGTGGAATGGTCCCCGAACGGGAGGGGATGAGCCGGTATGACCGCCGCACGCGCGCTGGAGATCGACGACTGGGTGGTGCACCGCCCGAACGTCGTGCGTTCCGTCGCGGCACGCGTGCCCGGCATCGACGCCGAGGAAGCCACCAGCCGCGCCCTGGAGAAGATGGTCCGCATCGTCTCCACCGGCGGCACCATCGACGACCCCGCCCCCTACTGGCGACGCGCCGCGGTCAACGAAGCCATCTCCATGACCCGCGAGACCGGTCGCAGCCGCCCCGTCGAGGACGACACGCTCGCCGCCCTGACGCCTCCGGTGGCGGGGGCCGAGCTGGACGCCGAACGACAGGCCGACGTGTCCATGCTCCGCGCCGCACTGTCCGACCTGGCCGACGACGACCGCGAGATCCTGCTGGACCGGCACGTCCGGGACATGGCCGTCGCGGACATCGCGGGGCACCTCGGTGTGCGCCCCCACGCCGTGACCATGCGACTACGCCGCGCCGAGGAACGCCTGGCCGGAGCGTTCGCCGCCGCCCACGCCCAGGAGGTCAACGAGCCGGAGTGCCGCGCGACGCGCGCCGCCATGCACGACTACCTCAAGGACCGGCTCCTCCCCCGCCGCCGCGGCCGCGTCGAGGCGCACATGGACGGCTGCGGCGAATGCACCCGCGCGTTCGTCGACGTGCGCGAGGTCTCCTGGATGCTCCGCGACCTGGGCCAGCACCTCGTGGCGGGCGCCGTGGCGACCGGTGCCCTGGGCGCGGCCGTGGCGGGCGCCGGGGCTGGTGCTGGAGCGGCTGGTGCTGGAGCTGCTGGTGCCGCCGGTGCGCCGAAGCCGTCGTTCGGCAAGAAGGAGGCGGCGATCGTGGCGGGGGTGCTGGCCGCGCTCGCGATCGGCGGCGGGGCGGCGGCGCTCGTGGCCAACCAGCCGGCCGACCCGCCGGCCGCGGAGTCGGTCGTCGATCCTGGCGCCGGGGGTGGGGACGCGGGTGGTGCCGGCGCGGGCGGTGGTGGCGCGGGCGGTGGCGCCGGGAGCGGGTCCGGCGACGCGAACGGGTCGACAGACACCGGCGCCGCAGGCGGTGGTGCTGACGGTGCCGGCAGCGGTGATGGTGCCGACGGCGGTGACGGTGCCGGCAGTGGTGACAGCGCCGGCAGCGATGGCGCACGGGCCGGAACCGACGGCACGCGCGGGGCGAGCTCGGGCGACGACGGCTCGAACGCGGTCGAGGACTCGGCCCGCGACATCGCCGACAGCGTGTCGACGTGGCTCGACAGTCTCGGCACGCCGGGCGACTTGTCCGGCGACGGCTCCGACACCGAGGCAGGCGGCGGCACGTCGGACAACTCCCGCGCCGATGCCGGGACCGGAGACGACGGCGCCACGGGCAGCACCGGGGACAGCGGCAATAGCAGCAACGGCGGGAGCGACAACAGCAGCGACGCCGACGGCAGCACGGACCGCGACCCTGACTCCGACGGTCCCGCCGGCGCGGACGGTATCAACCCCGGCGTCGGCGCGGAACTGACGGACTGGTTCACGCGGCTCGGCGTCGCGGGCATCCCCGCGTTCCTGCTGCTGGTGTTCCTGCTCTGGCTCTGGGACCGCTGGTCCCGCGCTGACGACTGAACGACGGATGACTGCAAGGCGTCAGAGTTTGAGGGAGTGAGGCTGCCGCGCCGGACGAGGCGCTTGTGCGGCAATGCCTGAACGCCCCGTAGCTCAGACGCGCCGTACTCCCGGCACGTTGTCCACAGGACGAGCGGCCGGGTTCTGCTATCGGCAGAGCGGGCCAATTCGACGAGCGGTACGTACAGGTGTGCGATATGTTGGTGGCATGACGCGAACGGGTGAGGTGCCAGATCGAGCAGGCGGGGAGCCTGCTCTGTCGGTGCTGCCCGGGAACGAGCCGAGGCCACTTGGCGGGGCGGTGCTGACCAGTGCTGCCGTGTCACCGGGAGCCACCGGTGCGTCCGAGACCGGTGGTGTCGTCGATGTCGCAGGTGTGCGGGCGGTGCGGCGGGCCCTGGCAGAGATGATCCTGCCTGGTGCCACTGACACTCCCACCGGCGTGCCCGGAGTGGTGCAGGCCGAGTGGGTGGACCTGCTCGGTGAGCTGGAGGCCGTGAAGAACGCGGTCACCGCGGCCCAGGCGCGGCTGACGCTCGCGTTGGACGAGGCCACCCGTGCCGACGAGGCGCGGCAGAGCATCCGGGCCGAGCGGCAAGGGCGCGGTGTGCCGAACCAGGTCGGTGCGGCGCTACGGGTCAGCCCGCACGCCGGGGCCGGGTTCGTCAGCACGTCCCGCGTCTGGGTCACCCAGATGCCGCACACGTTCACCGCGTTGCAGTCTGGGGTGCTGTCCCAGTGGCGGGCCACGCTGTTGGTGCGGGAGACGTCCCACCTGTCCCTGGAGCACCGGGCCCTGATCGACGAGGAGATCTGCGGCCCCACCCACCTGACCGAACTCGCGACGATGAGCACCCGACGACTGATCGCCCGGAT